>NZ_CP102285.1:4070961-4749455 GCF_025151045.1 Parabacteroides johnsonii DSM 18315 | reverse complement strand
GATTTTTTACTCTCCCAACTCTACTTACAACTTCAATTTTTATTTTACGACTACAAAGTTTAGAAATTAATTCCGAAAAAAAAAGTATCATTTTGTTTGGAACTTTTGATTGTTCAATATCCTATTTATTGTCAGGCAGTTAATTCCAACAATCTGAATATCTTCATTTTAAAACATTAGAATCACAGAAAACCTTTGTTTAAGAGCATTCTTTAGCCCCTTGCCTTCTCAGGCAACCCACTTCAAAAAAGACCTTTTGATCCAGTTATATTTCTCAATCTAAAGGCCTTAGAGAAGTCAAGCTTCTGTATTTTATATTTTTTCGTTTAATTGGAATAATTCTAAATAAACAGTTTGTACAACAAATCTTATGCTATCTTAAAATACAGAAAAATGCACATATCTTTTGGGGTTCTGCCTCAAATCAAGTAAAAGCTTGGAGGCATTGTCTGCCGTACTGTTCAGGTTATCGTAAAGAGCACGGTCATTCAACAGAAGCCCCATACTATTATCCTTAGAGTTCAGCTTACGTGTCATCTGTTCCACGTTATCCAACGTTGCATTCACCGCATTCACGGTCGTTGCCAGATCCAGCTTCTTCAAATCTGTGCTGACATCGGCAAAGTTTCCGGTGATGACCTTCAGATCGCTCATAATACCCGGCACATCCTTGCTCAGCATTTGATTGAGCTGACGAGAAGAAACAGCCAGGCTATTGGTCGTTGTCTCTATATTATTCAAAGACTGAGCCAATGCCGGATGATTTACCAATGTTTGCAAGCCACCCAGAATCGAATCGATCTTCGGCAAAAGCAGTTCCACCTGCGGGAGAATCTTTTCCTGTACGGATTGCATCATGTCCGATTCCATCCGCCCCTCGATTACCGCACCGGGTTTCAGATAGTCATCCACATACTTGTTCAGATGAATATGCAATTCACCGCCACCAAGAAAACTGTTCACGATCGTAATATAGCTACCTTTATTAATTTTCATATGGTCTTCCAGGCTGATATCAATCGAAATCTTATCGACGGCATCATAATCATAAACAATCTCACGCACCAAACCGACTTTAAAGCCTTCTACAAATACAGGACTCGAAACCGTCACTCCCTTTACATTCGTACAAGCCACTACATAATGGTTTGTCGGTTTAAACAGATTGATCCCTTTCAAGTAATTAATTCCTAAATATAGCAATGCCAGACTGACTATAGACACAAGTCCGATCTTTGCCTCTTTGGTGAATACATTTTTCATTTCTTCTCTGTATATAATATAAATTCTGTTACTATCAATATTTCACTTTCTTCCCATCCTTAAAGGCGACTATAAAAGCATCTTTAAAATCTTTCGCAACTTGCCGGCGCAACTTGCGGATAGTATCGAAACTTGTCGTCTCGCCATATGTATACTTGTAAATACCTTTCTCAATAAAGCAATCGACATTCTTATATCCTTTAAACAATTTAGAACCGGGAGAAAGTTTTTTATCCGAGGTAAGTATTTGTATTTTATAAATCGTTTGCCCCTTTTTAACCTGGCCCGCTTGCTTCGCGGAGGCTACCTGCTTGGAGACGCGGCTCTGGCTGGATCCCTCAACATTCTTCTTTTGGCGAATATATTCTTCACTTCCGGGAGGAGCGGGAATCGTTTGATTATCTGCAACATTCTCTTCAACTTCCAATATAGGAGCAGCATTTGCACTTCCTGCTAACGCACCGCGCTTGCGGTCATATTCCCACTTATATTTTGTAAAAGCATTATAAATGGCAGTTGCCAGCTTGTTTTGCCCCTCCTTTGTTTTCATGAAGCGTTCTTCCGCCGGATTCGAAATATATCCTAATTCCACAAGAATACTCGGCATGCTCGTCTTACGCAACACAAGGAAGCCTGCCTGTCGCACTCCTCTGTTATTACGCTTGGCGGAAGTAAAACATTTCTGCACCTCCGAAGCCAGGCTAATGCTCTGTTCCATATGCTTATTCTGCATAAATTCGAAAATAATATACGATTCGGAAGAAGTCGGATCAAAACCTTCATACTTCTGCAGATAATTATCTTCCAAAAGGATCGCTGAGTTTTCGCGCATGGCCACTTCCAGATTCTCGTCCGTACGTGCCAGACCTAATGTATAAGTTTCCGTTCCCGATACCGCACTGCCCCTCTTCACCGCATTTGTATGAATGGAAATAAACAAGTCCGCCTTATTCCGGTTGGCGATATTCGCCCGCTCATCCAATTCGATGAAGACATCCGTTTTGCGCGTATAAATGACTTTCACATCATTGTGCTTTTCTGATATCAGGCTACCGAGTTTGAGGGCTACCGCCAGATTAATAGCCTTTTCATTGATGGACGAACCACGTGCACCAGGGTCTTTTCCCCCATGCCCGGCATCGATCACCACTGTAAACGTCTTTTCTTTTGCCTGCAACACAGGTAAAACAAAAAACAGGGCTACTACTAAATTGATATATAGAAAAGTTCTTTTTGCCACTTTAAAAATTTCTTGCAAATTCGGGACAAATGTAATGTTTTTTGATGAGTTAAACTGGGCTGATCTAAAATAAAAAAAGGGCAATTCACAAAGAATCGCCCTTTTTATTTATATATCCAGTAGGATTACTCAGAAACTACTTCAAAAGGAATTTCTACCGATACTTCTTTGTGAAGTTTCAAGATAGCTTTGTAATTACCGACTTCCTTAACAGATTCCTTGATATAGATAATCTTACGATCTACTTCGAAACCGGCTTTTGCCAATGCATCAGCAACCTGGATGTTCGTTACAGAACCGAAGATTGTACCTGTTGAGCTTGTCTTAGCACCGATTGTCAGGGCAACGCCTTCCAACTTAGCAGCCAAAGCCTGAGCATCTTCTTTGATCTTAGCCAACTTATGAGCGCGTTGCTTCAAGTTTTCAGCTAATACTTTCTTTGCAGACTCAGATGCGATAACTGCTTTACCCGTGGGGATTAGAAAGTTACGTCCGTAACCGTCTTTAACTGTTACGATATCGTCCTTGTAACCTAAGTTGATTACGTCTTCTTTCAAAATAACTTGCATATTCTGTCTCCTCTTTTTTATTATTTCATTAAATCGGTTACGTAAGGAAGCAACGCCAAATGACGAGCTCTTTTAACAGCCTGAGCGATACGACGCTGGAATTTCAAAGAAGTACCAGTGATACGACGCGGAAGAATCTTACCCTGTTCGTTCAGGAATTTCTTCAAGAATTCAGGATCTTTGTAATCGATATACTTGATACCGTTCTTTTTGAAACGGCAATATTTTTTCTTTTTAACGTCTACTGAAGGCGGAGTCAAATATCTGATTTCTGATTGAGTTACTGCCATGATTAATTCTCCTTTACTGTTTCTTTAGATGATTTCAAACTTCTTCTCTTTGCTGCATATTCTGCTGCATATTTGTCCTGGCGGAAAGTCAGGAAGCGAATCACACGTTCGTCACGACGGAAGTTAACTTCCAGTGTAGCGATAGTTTCCGGATTTGCTTTGAATTCAACCAACTGGTAGAAGCCTGTTGTTTTTTTGTCGATAGGATAAGCTAATTTGCGCAAACCCCAATTTTCTTCGTTCACGATTTCAGCACCCTGTTCTTTCAGGATGTTCGTGAATTTTTCTACCGCTTCCTTCATCTGAGCGTCAGACAAAACGGGAGTCAAAATGAAAACGGTTTCGTAATTGTTCATAAAACGCTGTTTTGTATTGTTATTACTAAATATTTTTTGCGGTGCAAAGGTAGGGACTTTTTTTTATTCTGCAAATAAATCCCTATCTTTTTAATCTATATCTGCTTATAACAAGCATTTAGAACTTATCAAGGTTTCATTTTTTCTGATGGACATTGCGATAATTGTTCTTTAACTGGTTCGAATGAGGGTTATGGCAATCCAGACAACTCATTCCTTCATACAGTCCGGTCGGCGTCTTATCGTCTTCGGAACCGACTTCACGGCGATTATTTGGAGCATGGCATTGCATACAGAGCCACGCATTCGGATCATCCGAAACTTTCACGACAGAGTCTTTATCGAACATCGTAGTCCGATATAATTTATCAGATGGCAAATGCCGTTTTTCCGAACGCATATACAAAGCAGTAGCAGGAGACCTCGTATCTGTCAAAGAGACAGCACGCTCTTTCTCATTCTTTGCGACATATGGTTTATTCTGAGGTTGTTCGGCATGTACCTGATGGCAAGCCAGACAAGTCATAGCCGGACGATCTGCCTGCGAAGCATTTTTCAAATGCCAATCTTCAGCCTTTCCTTCCAAGGACATCAAATCATGAATCGTCCCGTCATAATGCATACCATGACAACGAAAGCAATCCCAGTAAGGCTTCTCCATCCGGTTATGCTCGACATCCATAAAAATATCCTTATAGGTAGTCGAATGTGCCCCTGATTCCCAAGCAGCCTGTTCTGCCTGATGACAAACAGCACAACGGTCAGCAACAGCCAACACCTGCTCTTCATTCAGACTGACATCTTCATTCGTCTGTTTTTTAGTAAAATGACTATATATCATACCCGTCTTTTCTGCAAGCCCTTTTATGCCGCCACTCAAAGCCGTTCCATGACAGTCCACACAACGGACATCCGAATGAGCGGAACTTTTCCATAACTGACAAGCGTACGTCACTTCATGACACTGAGCACAAGTCAGATCCGGATCCAAAGAAACATACACTTTATAACCGGCAAGCCCCGCTATAATTCCTCCTGCCACAACCAGCCCTATCCAATAACGTGTTTTCATGCTTGACCTCCTTCCGTCCATTGTTTAACTATATGTTCACCTGTCCGAAACGCTAATGCCATAATGGTCAGCACCGGATTAAAGCCTCCGTTATTCACCAGCACGCTACCATCCGCTATATACAAATTATCCAGATCATGAACCCTGCAATATTTATCAACTACAGAAGTGGCCGGATCATTCCCCATACGGCAAGTACCTGCCTGATGCTGTCCACCGGTCTGCCCATGTCCACTCCCTTGTTTCCAAACCAACTTCGCCCCTGCTTCCTTCAATATCTCCTCCGCCTTGGCAGAAAGAAACTCTACATGCTTCTGATCGATCGGATGACGTGCCCCGGATATGGCAACCACAGGAATCCCCCAAAAGTCTTTCACCGTATCATCAACCGTTACACGCATATCAAAATTCGGAATTTCTTGAATTGGCCCATGCATACGGGCAACCCTATAATAATTTTCCCGCTGATACTTCTTATGTTCCAAGCCCCAACGAGGATATCCGGAAGGCCTGTCTCCCGAAAAAGCATAAGGCATCTGATAAAATTCATTACACAGAAGACCACCTCCGACAATACCTTCATTATGATGATTATAATCCATAATAGCCACCGTAGCCCCTGGCCCTTTTAAATCAAGAACGTCATAATCAAACAATCCTTTCGCTCCACAGTAGGCATGTCCTTGCAAGTTACGCCCCACCCAATCATTATCATTTCCGATCCCGTTTGGGAACCGGTTCGATTTGGAATTAAGCAAAAGTCGTGCTGTTTCGGTTGCCGAAGCCGCAACAACAATTATATCCGCTTCCATCCGGCATTCTTTATTATTTTCATCAAAATAGGAAACTGCCACAGCACGATGCTTTTCATCCGTATGTATTTTAAAAACAAAACAATTTGTTTTCACATCACAATTTCCAGTCTGCATCGCTACCGGGATAACTGTATTATGAGTTCCATTTTTGGCATCTACCGGACATGCATATCCGCAACAAGTCCTGTTTCGGATACAAGCAGCCCGCCCATTATAAGCAACAGAGTTACGAAGCATAGGAATAGGAAATGGATGAAGTCCCATCCGCTTACAGGTTTCCGCAATCAACCTGCCATCCTTATTCTGTTCAAAAGCTGGCATCGGATAAGGTTCGTAGCGATTCGGCGCAAACGGATTATCCGACATATCTCCTGATACCCCAACTTCACGCTCCGCCTTACTATAATAAGGAGCCAATTCTTCATAAGTAATCGGCCAGTCAGTCAAAGTCGAACCAGTAACTTCTCCATACTCAGATTTCATACGAAAATCTTCCGGCATAAAACGCCAAGCCATTGCACCATAAGAGACTGTTCCCGAACCAACACAGGCAGCCACATGGTTATATCCTCCAGTCTGAGGTGTTACGATCTTCTTTCTCCCATCATTGCCTATCACAACCCGTGGATTTTTCTTCCAATCCGGTCCAAAAGCCGAACCTAAATCTTGAACGCGCTGCGAAATCAATTCATCATTTATATGTTCATCATAAACAGGCCAACCTCCCCGTTCAAAAATAGTCACATGTATACCATTTACGGCCAATTCCTTTGCAACAACACCTCCACCGGCACCGGCGCCGATCACAATAGCTCTTTTCTGCGTTTTACTCATATCTGTTTTGCCCTACTAATAATGGATAATCCAATCTCATCATACGAAAACTCACATAATCTCTATTACCCCCATGCCGAGGAGAACCATAATACCCTTGCATCGTATTACGCAAAACCATATCAAAAAATTTTTTTTGTGGTATCTCTTCCCAATAGGTTTCAGGTAGTTCTTTCCGTTCCATCTGTTGCAATACGGTATATTGCTGTTCCCAAGATAAATTCGCAAAAGTTTTTTGAAATACATCCATACTGTATTTTTCCAAAGCTTGAATCCCTTTTTTATAATCCGGCTCCAACTCTGGAAAGCGCTGATAGAGTAGCTTATCTATAAAGTTAACAACCCCTGCCTCTTTCGCCCCCAAATATTCATCAGTTGGAATAAACTGCTCACAAATAGCTCCCAAACATTCACTTTCATCAATAGAAAAACAACGATATTGCTGCCTCCCCATCTCTTTTTTACAAGCTGGCATCAACAGCAAACTACCATACAATGCAAAACATCTTTTTATAAAAGCTCGTCGGTTTACCATAAGTATTAAATTATTGTTTACATATAAGATTTATCTTGTCAAAAATAGGATTTATTTCACCCCCAAAAACAATACATCCTACTATTTTAAACCATTTTATAAATAATATCTTCAATTTAAATTCTTTCACAGCAAAAAAAAGTAATAATCACAAGTTCATCAAATGATATATCTACAAAATAAGGAGCTGACTAAAAGCCAACTCCTTAGTAAGCAAATTCAGAAAGTTGAATTTATATAAGCTCTAATTGCTTTCCTGTCAAAGAATTCTTTTGTATTGCTTCTTTTCCATCGGTACAATTGATGTCAGATCCGCGATTCTAACCGGTTGATTCGTTGCGATACTATTACGAGCAGCAATTCCGACCAAACAAGCTAACGCCCCATCACGCACATTAGCGCATTGTTGGAATGGGTCGGCTACATTAGGCAAAAAAATCTGATCTTTCAATAAAGCATCTCCGCCTCCATGCCCTGAATTTCCAAAAGGAATTTGAATATACTCGCGCTTATTGAAATTTCTAAACAAGACGATTTCGTCATAGTTAGCATCCGACGTTCGTCGAGATTCTTGTATCCAAGCATCCAATCGTCCCTTAGTTCCGTTAAACGCTATCCTATAGCCCTCATAAGGAGAATAAGTAGTCAAAGAATATGCAACTTGTACACCATTCTTATATTTGATCGTGGCCGCCATTTTATCAAAGATATTGACATCATTCTTAAACACACATCCATCACGCAAGTAGCCATCATATTCCTCATTTGCCACATACAAGTCCATATAATTCTTATTACGAGTTATGTCATAATAAAATTTACATTTCTCGGTATAAGGACATGTACGGCAATTTTCAGCCCTCATTTCTTCATTTTTCCCATAATGATCCAAAGAACCAAGAGCGTACACGCTTTCCGGATCACTATCAATCCACCAATTCAACAAGTCAAAATGATGGCTGGCCTTATGTACCCATAACGATCCACTACATTCCACCAAACGATGCCACCGACGGAAATAATCAGCTCCATGAGAAGTATCCAAATACCAATGAAAATCAACGGAAGTAATTTTTCCTATTTCACCTGCACGAAGTAATTCCCATATTTTCGCCCGATGCGGAGAATAACGATAGTTGAAAGTAACTCGGCATGTTTTGCCAGTTCGCTTTTCAGCATCCAATATCATTTGTATTTTCTTTTCATCCGTTGTCATCGGTTTCTCTGTTATAATATCAGCTCCCATTTCCATACCCCGAATGATGAACTCATGATGAGTGCTATCCATTGTCGTGACAATCAAAACATCTGGTTTTGTATCCCTCATCATTTTTTCGAAATCGGTATAAGTAGGGCAAGAAGCACCAATGATACGCTTGCCCGTTTCTACACGCCCCTCGTTTTTATCACAAAGCCCAACAAATTCAAGATAGTCAGAATAGTTTTTTTGAATATCTCGCCCCCACATAGAGGTTCCTCGGCTTCCCGTTCCAACAAGAGCAACACGCAGTTTTTTCCCAATCTGGGTTCTTGTTTCCATTGCAGCAACTTTCATATCTGATAACGGATTAAATAACGCTGTTCCCGCTATAGCTCCTGTCGTTGCCAAAAAGTTCCGTCGTGACATCTGATTCTTTATCATAACTTCAATTTATTACATAATTAACATAAATAATTCATACCCAAAACAAATTATACAATTTCTGGAAGCACATAAGGAGCTCTATAGTCTCTACTCAACATTGCATTTGCTTCATTTTCACCATCACCGATAAATCGTTCTGCAACAGGATCAAACTGCAATTGTTTACCCAAACGGAATGAGATATTACCTAAATGAGCCAAAGCTGAAGACAAATGCCCTGTTTGAACTGGACCATTTTGGATGCTCATATCACGTGCCCTCATTGCATCTACCCAATTCTGAAAATGCCGAGTCAATTCTCCACCTTCAGAACGGCTGGGACCTTTTTCCCGTTTTTCTCCTAAATATGTTTCATATGTATCGTATCCTTTGATAACCATATATCCTTTATCACCATAAAATATATTGCCCACACCTGCTCCATCTTCCAGATTTGTACACCAATTACGCACTTCAAACTGAATGATTTTCTTTTCTTTTGGATAGTGATAGATCGATGTTTGTATTTCTGGCACTTCCTTGCAATCATCCCATAAGAACTTACCTCCCATAGATGTTATTCTTTCAGGTAAATAATCGACTCCTAACCCCCACATACATAAATCAGTCTGATGAATTCCCTGGTTCCCGACATCCCCATTTCCATAGTTCCAATGCCAATGCCAATTATAGTGGACCAAATTTTTAGTAAATGGGACCATTGGAGCCGGGCCACACCAAAGGTCATAATCCAATCCTGTCGGTTTTTGAGAAATACCCTTATTTCCTATGTTCGGCCTCCATCGATAAACCAATCCACGAGACATATAGACACGGCCAATCAATCCATTTTTCAAATGTTCTATAGCTTCTCGAATTGCCACCGAACTTCTTAATTGAACTCCATGTTGCACAATCCGATTATATTTATAGGCTGCTTCAATCATTTTCCGACCTTCATAAATATTATGTGTAGCAGGCTTCTCCACATATACATCTTTTCCAGCCTGGCAAGCCCAAATCGTTTGAAGTGCATGCCAATGATTAGGCGTAGCCAAAGCTACTGCGTCAATTTCCTTATCATCATAAATTTTCCGAAAATCCTGTTCTATACGGATATTTTTTCCATATTTGCTTTTAACCTTTTCCGTCCTCTTTTGCAAAATATCCATATCTGGATCACATAAAGCAGCCAATTCCACATTATACTCCTTGGATATCTTCATGATCTCGTCAACATGAGTTTGTCCTCGTCCATTAACGCCAAGTACAGCAATACGAATACGATCGTTTGCCCCCTTAACAGACTCTGACAATATTTCAGGAGCAGAAATCACTTCAGCCTCAACTACTGCTGGCATAACTGTTGCAGTAACTACACCTAACGTCGCTTTTTTAAAAAAATCTCTTCTTGAACTTGTTTTCATGTCTTCACAATTTAAAAGTTAATCAAAAATCAGGAATAGAAGCAACTTGCCTACCGGCTTCCGCTATTCCACACTTAACCTCCTTATCAAAGTCTTTCCAGTTACATTCCAATGCTATTGCACCTTCATAACCAATCTGTTTTAATGCCCTAAAATAAGGAGTAAAATCATCACCTCTTATACCCGGTGCCGACCGAGACTCCACTTCAGTTATATGGCAATGACATAACTCAGCAGCAGCATCAATAATCACTTCTGGACTTTCTTTTTCACAGGCCATATGATAAAAATCAGCTAAAATTTTAAAGTTAGGATGATTGACTGCCTTGACAATTTTCATCCCTTCTGCTATGGTATTTACAAAATTCGTTTCTTCCTTTCTCAGCGGTTCCAAAACGACTACAACACCATATTTTTCTCCTATTCCAGCAATTCGCTTACAAAGCCTAATAAATTGTTTACACGCTTTATTACGATCAAAACCCTCCGGGATATTTCGAGCTCCTCCACTTCCCAAAACAAATATTTTCGTTCCAGTCATTTGAGCACGCTTCATTGCAATCTCGGCATAAGACAATACTGCTGAAATATCAATATGATCACCTACCAATTTCATTTTTCCCGGAAAGAAACAATTTCCGGCATAAACTGGTAATGAAGATTTTCTGACCCGTTCCAACTTAGAGGCAAATTCAGCATCACTTTCTTTTGGATTAAAAAAACTTTGGATATTAACTTCCAAAAAAGCACTTTTTGCTTCAAGTAGCAATTCGGATTTTTCTACGGATGAACAAACTCCTATTCCACCTTGTAGTTGCCAAGATTCACTCCTTGTCTCTTGACTATATGCAGAATATGGACAAAAAGGAATCCCCAAAAACAATAACAGGAGCAGTCCCAAACTCTTAAAATTCAAATATTCATAACAAAATATCGACATCATTTCTTTTCTCTAAAAAAAACAATCAATCTCAATTCCTCATTAATATGATTTAGAAAAATCAACTCCTATAGCATCAGCCTGTTCTTTCGAAATCTTATCCTTTCCCGCTTCAATGTAAAAACGATGTTTCAACACCAATGTTTCTCCCTTTATCAAATGATGAACAATTTCATCATCTTGCTTATTATAAGAATAAGATCCCAAATTGTTACAAGCAAATAATCCATACCCACGAGCATGCGAATGAAAAGGATATCCAACATTATCCGGGTGATCAAAAAAACCAAATGTAATGATTGATCCATCTTTTTCACCAGTCAACAGAACCCAATCGTTACATGTAGACCATACTTTTCCACCGGTAAAACCATTACTACTGTAATAAACACCATTCACTCCGGTATTGTCCGCCTGTGTCTTGACCTCTGTCGGATTACCATGTTCATCTGTAAAAATCATGCTTCCCTCTGCCGGCTCTTCAAAAGAACGATCTACCCGAATAGCAATCATGCCCTCTTTATTATCTGTAAAAGTCACATTTTGAATTGCTTTCAATGTAGATATATGATCAATCGTACGACTATCATCAGTTGCATGAATAATATACTCAGTAGTCTCTTCCAGCAACACATTTTCCTGTTCATCCCTCCACTCAGAAAGGACTTTAATCAAACCACTTTTGCCATCTTTCACATCCAAAATTTTAGTCACAACAATATGTCCATATTTTTCCTTATCTTTAATTGCTGAAGAGTTATTCCAAAAGTCAAGCCCATTCACATTCCCATGGTTAAACCATAGTCCTGTATGATGAGGATGATCCACTCTCTCTCCTTTACGAGGTTCAAGCGGATATCCTCTTGTCACAACAGATCCATTAGGCGAATAAATAGGAAATAGAAATGGCTTTTCAAAATCAGTTGAATACCGGTAAGAAGTAAACAAATTCCCATCTACCACCACATCAATCTTTTTTTCCTGCTTGTTTTCTTGAATCAAAATATCCGGTTGAGGCTTACTCAAAGAACATCCCATCAAAAGAATAAAAAACGAGAATAAAATCAATTGAATTTTTATACACACATTTTTCATCTTTGGCTCCTTTAAAACAAACTTCCATAATCATATCCCGGAGGAAGTAATTCACGAGACATCACCTTAAACCGAGTCGCTTGAGACTCTGGGAAAGGTTTAATGTACAAATACTCCCCATATTCTTTGACATAATCGGCATACCGCAAAATACCACTATTTTCCTCCTCTTTACTAATAGGCAACCGACCGATACGTTCCAATAATGTACGTGTTCTCTTCAATATAAAGAATGTATTAAACTCCATTCCCAATTCACGGCTATACTCGTCTACAATAAAATGGATATCCATTCCATTTTTCGGCTTATAAACATTTGCATCTTCAAGATTGTCAAACGCCCTTTCCCAAAGAGGTTTCAAAGCATTATAAACAACTTGCTCACCTTCTTTCAGACGAAAAGCACATTCAGCATCAATCAAAAACATCTCTGCCAATCGAATAACCGTTCCATTAGCCGTTCCTTCATCTTGTTTACCTTTCTCAGTCCTTGACCGGTCATAGAATTTTTTAAGAGAATAATAACGAGACCGGTGCAACAATGGCCCACCGTAATGTCGGGTATCGTTGGGATCATCCATATCATACACTTCATTCATCCCATCTAAATAATAAGCATGAGGATCACCCGACTCAACCCATTTACGATGCCACTCATCTTCTTCCAACGTAATTGCCCGAAATGGCATATATGCGACTGTGTCAGTCATATCCGAAGGTGCTGCTTTATCATCATCTATTCGCAAATAGAGCGTTTCAAAAGTTTCCGCCTTACGCTTATCTTTATTGTCAAACATATTAATCCACGCAAACGAAGGCATAATATGCCGATACTCTCTCCCGTAATACATCGAATGGCAAGGCATCGAAAACGTAAACTTCGACCCCGATTCATCTAAACGAGTTACGGCTAAAGAACGCATTGTCGCAGTAAAATTGTTAGTTGATTTTTCTTTCAAATCTAACGTTTCGCACGTACGGCCAATCCCAAATCTGTGATATCCGGCTTCATCCGTGTTAAACGTTTTATCAGTCGTCCACTGTACTGACCAAATCACCTCTTTATTAATCTGTTTACTTTCATCGAAATTATCTCCATAAGATGGGAGCAACGCATAACTATAGTCATTAATAACACTTCTTGCTAAAGCACGAACTTGAGTATACAAATCATTTTCAGATGCAAATCCTAACTGAGTACACATATTATGCTCCTCCTGCCCCGCATATTCTGGATTTGAATACCCCGCAATTGCTAACAAGAAACGCGCTTTCAGTGCCTTTGCTGCACCTTGAGAAAGACGTCCAAACTCTTTTATCTCAGACTGTGTAGGAAGTTTTTCTATTGCATAGTCAATATCTTTCAAAATCTGTTCATAATAAAAAGAGAGTGGCTTTTGATTGAGATAAAGCATACTTTCTTCAAATTGATCATAAACAGTTTCTTGATAATGACCATATTTTCCCCATAATTCAGCTTGAATTTGGTAAAACATAGCTCTAAGCCCCCTTAACTCTGCCAAATAAATTTCTTTAGTTCGAGTCTCCGGATTATCACCAATTATCCTTTCCATACGATTGGCTATCATAATCCCTTGATGCATATTACAGAACAAGTTATTTAGAAAACCAGCAGAAACCTTTCCTACATGATCATAAGAGTTATTCTGGGAAGCTGCAACTTCCGACAGATCTGAAAAATAATTAATTTCAAACATATCACCTCTAAACATCTCTCGACAAGAACTATATACAGCTGCGACTCCTTCATTTAGTCCTTTATCTGTATAATAATAATCAAGCGTCATTTGCGACTTAGACTCTTCTTGCAAAAAATCTTGACAAGAGAATAGCGAGAACATAGATAAAGCTGATAAGATTATATATTTCTTTTTCATAATGACAATCATATTAATGTTATTAAAATGCGAAATTAAGACCCACAACCAAAGACGTTGGTAACGTATAAACCGAATTCGGCTGTTCCGGATTAATATCTCCCGGACATGCTCGATATAAATAGAACAAATTTCGGGCTTGAACATACAAACGAAGTTTCTCTACCTTACAAACTGGAGCTAACAGATGTTTAAAGTTATACCCTATAGATATGTCTTGTAATTTAATAAAATCACCTTTAAACTTAGATAAAGTAGAAGTATAATCTTGCGACTGAGCTGTTTGTACACGAGGCCATTCATTGGTCGGATTCAATGGGGTCCACCAATCAACATTATTGATAATCATCTTATCCGCATTCCATTCAGCTATATAATTACCTGCTTCAATAATATGTCCAAACTGCCCAACCAAATTAAATGAAAAATCCCAATCTTTATAAACCAAGCTATTTTGAATAGAAGCGATCACTTTCGGCTCCTTCTGACCAATTATAACCTTATCGTTATCAGTAATCTTTCCATCTTCATCCACATCCCTGATTTTTATTTGTCCCGGTTCTTGTTTGTATTTCTTTGCCTCTTCAAGTTCATCCAACTGCCAAATTCCTATTTTTTCATAATTAAAAAAAACACTGATTGGTTGACCAACAAACCGGCTTGCTCCTCTATCATCCTTACCATCAAGTAATTCAACAATCTTATTCCAATTACGTGTAGCCGTTGCCGTAAGGCTCCAATTCAGATCTTTTCCACGGACCGGATAAACGTTAATGGTAGCTTCAACACCATGATTTTGAGTAGTACCTATATTTTGCCACAATGATCCAAAGCCTGTCGTTTCGGGTAACGTACGTGTCAACAGCAAATCTTCATTACGCGTATGATAAAATTCCACCGTACCTCCCAACAAATTATCAAATAACCCAAAATCGACTCCTGCATTCCAAGTTTTTGAAACTTCCCATCCCAAACCCTTGTTGGCTAACCCATCAGGTTGCCAAGTATAAAAGCCGTTACCAGCCCAAGAATAAGTTTTAGACTTCAAACGAGTCATTGTTTGATAAGAGTCAATCGCTTGATTACCGATTTCACCATAGCTCAATCTCAATTTCAGATTAGATACAACTTTCGAATCTTTCAAAAAACCTTCTTCTGATACTCTCCAAGCAACAGCAGCCGAAGGAAAGCTCCGCCATTTATTTCCATCTGCTAATTTTGAAGAACCATCAGTACGAACGGCCACATTAAACAAATACCGATCTTTATATTCATATTGCAAACGGAACATATAAGACAACAAATTAGATTTCCAATAATTAGAAGATACTTTTTGGTTGACTATTCCAGATGACAAAAAATGATAATCCATATATTTAGCCGGAATATCTTGTGAAGACGCTTCTACACTTTCACCTTTACTTTGTTGTGCTTCCAATACAGCTGTTGCCATCAAATGATGTGAACCAAATGATTTATCAAAATTCAAAATTCCATTCCATGTATAACCCGAATCTGATCCCTTATTGAAAGAAGCAAAATTGTATCCCAAATTTTGCTCGCTTGTCTTCGAATCATAATATTTTCCATTGCTTGACTCTTTATAATCCAATTTCAAATTGGTTGTAAAAGTCAGCCATGAAAAAGGACGAATATTGGCTGTCAAGATAATATCAGCACGCTTATTGATACGATCATTCACAAAATTTCCATCCTGATAATTCAACAATGCATTTACATACTTTTCTTTTCCGACTACGTCTTTTAAGCCTTTGCTGGGATCTTCATCAATATAAGGTGTTTCAAACGGACTCATACGTCTATAATTTTCCCACATACTACCGGGCCAGCCTCCCATATCCCGTAAACTTAAACGAGTAATTAAACCCAAATCCATCCATTTGGCCAAATTAATTTTGACATTATTATTCAAGATATGACGTTTATAATTCATCGTCTTATAATAAGAATTATCATCTTGAAAACTATACGATAGTTTATAAGAAATTTTATCTGTTGCCTGCCCGATACTAATATTATGTCCAGTAGTCACACTATGACTATTAAACAAAGCATCTTGCCAATTAAACGTAATTCCTTTATTGTAATAATTATCAGCCCATAAACCATTAAACATTTCCAATCCACGTCTCAAGTCAATATCTGAATTTTCCCAAGCCTCTTTGTCTAACCCATGAGATTGATACCGCATCACATCACGGATCATCGCATTATATTTCTCCGGTGACTGCATATCTATAAAATCATACTTGTTCATCCCCACATAGGAGTTCAATTCAATTGATAATTTTCCCCCTTTTTTAGCAGACTTCGTTGTGATTAGGATAACTCCATTGGCAGCTCTTGAGCCATAAACAGCTGTAGCAGCAGCATCCTTCAATATCTCCATTGATTCAATATCCTCAGAACTGACATTTTCCCAAGAGCCTGGCATACCATCAACAATCAATAAAGGTGAATTAGAAGCATTGAAAGAACGTGTTCCACGAATCCGAATAGTAGGATCTTCACCCGGTTGGCGAGAAGGGTTTATATAAACACCAGCAGCCCGACCTTGTAGAGCATCTACAACATTGACAGAAGGAAAACCTTCTAATTTCTCTGTTTCAACTTTTGTAACCGAACCAGTCAAACTACTTTTCTTCATCGTTCCATATCCTACCACGACTACTTCATCCAAGGCCTCTGTATCTTCATCTAAAACCACATTGTATTGAGTGCGATTATTAACAGCAATTTCTTGCGCTTTATAACCTATATAAGAAAGCATTAAAGTAGCATTTGGAGATACATTTAAAGTAAACTTTCCATCCATACCAGTGATTGTCCCATTGGTTGTCCCTTTTTCTACCACATTTACACCAATCACTGGTTCCCCATTTCGGTCAACGACCCTACCTGAAATCGTTTTTTTATCTTGCTGAATAATATTAAAACCTGTACTTGAAGACAAAATAATATTCACTCCTTCCACTTTAAAAGTCAACCCTGTATTTTTCAACACCTCAGATAAGACTTCTTGGACGGATTCATCTTTAGCACTGACAGATACTTTCTGTTTCAAATTTACATCTCGGTTTGAAATAAACAGATAATCCGTCTGTTCTTCTATCTCATTCAGGATTTCCTGTAACTGGACTTTAGTCTTATTCAAACTAACTTTCGCATTTTGAGAATTTGCATGACCGGCAAAAGCGAAACATGAACATAATAGTAGAAAACTCGCTGTTAACTTCATAACTCTACATATTTGTTTTCTTCCCGAATCTTTTTTAGGCAAAGACTCGGATAAAAAAAGTTTTTTCATACCTTTGTGATTGATTTTAAATTAATAAGTATATTAAAAATGTACTGGAGAGCCGGTGGTTGTTGGCGCAACTGCCGGTTCTTTTTTACGTGTTTCTCATGTGTCCTTCCTCATAGGCAAATCGATTTTATCAGTTAATATATATGATGTTTCTCTCTTCATCCCGCTTGTATTTGAAAGGGAAGTCATTTTGCAAGACGCGCAAAGCATGATCCACTCCATCGGATATCCGGAGCTTCCCACGATAGCCTAAATCTTTCACTGCTTTGTTGTTGACTATGATCCGCACATCATAGAACTTTTCAAACAGTTCCATGATCGCATTAAAAGACTTGTCTTCGATATAGATCAGGCCGTCTTTCCAACGATAGCTGTTAGGAGCCGTTGTTGGGACGACTCGCAACGATTCACCCATCAATTCCGCTGTCTGTCCCGGAGAAAGGTAGACTGCTTTCGGACTCTTCGTATTATAGAGCTTGACTTTACCTTCATAGAGCATCGTCCGGAAATTCGGCTTGTCTTTGTAAGCCTCGACATTAAAAGTTGTCCCCAGCACCTCCACGTCATATTTGCTCGTTTTGACAATAAAAGGCTTTTTATCTTTCGCCACTTCAAAATAAGCTTCGCCGTCCAACATTATCTCCCGGCTATTTTCTGCAAAAGCCATCGGATAACGGAGAGACGTGTTGGCATTCAGCCAGACACTCGTACCATCCGGAAGCTGGATATTAGTACGGTTGCCAGCCGGGACATATACACACTGTAGAGTCTGTGACAATCGAGCCATCCGGTAATTATCATACAGATAAAAACTTCCCAATAAAATCAAAATCGAAGCGGCCACTTTTAAAGACCAATTCAATGCAGGATGTAGCCGGTAACGCTTGCCGGAAGCAATTTTAGTGGAAGACTCAACCGCAGCTTCGTCTACCAAAATGGAAGCATCAAAACGAATCCGCTCCCGGATAAAACGCCGGCGGTTGTCTTCGCTGCTTTCAATCCACTGCCGTATTACCTCCTTTTCTTCTTCCGAAGCCTGCTTCAGAAAGTAACGAATAAGTATATGTTGATCTATTTGCATCGTTTCTCTTTTCCTGTTTCTATAAATAGAGCAACTCATCAAAGAAAAATCCCAACCGTAACAGAACTTTTTTTGCTTACCGGCAACTATTTTTCAAAACAATGACGCAAGTTCCACTAGGCAATACGTTGTATTTCAAAGCTGATGCAAGTGTAGTTTGTTTTCGACGTTGTCGTGTATATATACGACAATGCCGAGAATATACACGACAACGCCGTATATATTCTCGACAATGTCGAAAACAGAGAAGTTCAGATATGCCTAATTCAAGAATAACAGTATCAGGGGAATATAGTCTTTCAGTTTCAAGCGGAGATGATCATTGGCCTTATTGATATGATAATCTACTTTTTGTTGGGAAACACCTAAGGTTGTCGCTATTTCTTTCCTTGATTTATAATCCAGACGATTCAAAACAAATATATGACGAGTCTGTTCCGGTAATTCGGATAAAGATTCCATGACGATTCTCATTATATCTTTAGAAAAGATCGTGCTGTAGCTTTCGTTTTCCAATGTCTGGATACGCGTTGTGATTTCCCAGTCATGCAACTCTGTACGTCTCTTGCTGTATTCGACTTCCACCTGGATATGCTTCAGATAATTCAGGCATTTATTCTTGACGGACTCTAATATATATCCCAAGACGTCCGCATCGGCAGGCAACTTGTGTTTATTCTCCCAATAGTACAACAAAGCATCATGCGTCAAATCCTCGGCCGCCTGCAAATCATTTACATAATAAAAAGCATACCTTACAAAACGTTGGTAGTACGCATTGTAAAAGACGCCAAAATTCATTTCCGAATTAATTTCAAAAGGATTTATTATGTCTCTCCGATTCTCCAAGTACAAGTGCATGTGTTGTTAACTTTGCAAAAATAACTTTTACTAATAAAATTACCCAAATTCCACCGGATTAATTTTGCCTATTAACAACATCTCTTCAAGGATGGGAGTGGCAGAGAATGGATCACACAGGAAAAATAACACTAAAAGTAGAACCTTCTCCCTGTTTGGAACAAACTTCCATACGACCGCCAAGCTTCGCCACCAGGGCTTTGGAGATAGCAAGCCCCAAACCGACACCTGTTGTCCATTCCGTCAGTTTGACAAAACGGTCAAACACGTGCTCCAACTGGTCTTCCGGTATTCCTTCGCCCGTATCCGCTACATAAAAACAGATCTCGCCAGCCGCCACCTTATAACCAAAACGGATATAACCTTCATGGGTATGCTTGATAGCATTGGTCAACAAGTTCGCCAACACTTGTGTCAGTCGGTTCCGGTCCGTACGAAGCGTAAAACGAGGACAATCGTCCAACTGTAGTTCTACGTTTTCAGATATCCGTAACGACATAATGCTATAAAGGTCTTTCATCAATGCCTGCAAATCCTGATCCGTCAATACGAATGTAAGCGTGTTCGATTCTATTTTCGAAATATCCAGTACGTCCTCTATCAAACGCTGCAACAGTTCGTTGTTGTTTTGGATGATCTTGGCAAATTCCCGGCGTGTTTCTATATCACTTTCCTCGGCTATTACTTGCGAAAAACCGACTATTGCATTTAATGGTGTCCGTATCTCATGGTTCATATTGGCAAGAAAGGCAGACTTCAAATGATCCGCCTCCTCCGCTTTTTCTTTTGCAATTTTCAAACGGGCTCCATAACGGTGGCGGGAATAAGCCAGGAATCCCAACACCCCGCAAAGCAGGAGCAAGATGATGGCACCACTACCGAATATCCAGGATCGGACACGAGACTTTTCAGCTTCCAGCTCCAGTTTCCGGCTTTGTAATTCCAACTTATCAACTTCACGTTGTGTTCTCAACTTGGCCAGATCTTCATAATATTGGGCTTGGATAACCGAATCATGTACGGCTTTCGAGTCTCTGTAAGCCTTGGCTGACTCCATTCCTCTTCCCATTTTATAATAGATATCGGCTCTGATAGCTTCCACCGTAACCCAGTCATTATAACGCTTGTTGCTCAACAGAATATGTTTCAACTGGTCTATAATCACCAATGCCTTGTCATACTCGCCGACCAGATTATAATAACTCATCCAGAGAAACTGTGCCATGATCCTTTCCGTATTCATATTGTACCGTTTCTCTAATTCACCTAACTTCTGCAAATGGAAATAGGCTTGCGAAGAGTCTTTACAAGCTATATAATACTGTACGGAATAAAGATGATAAGCATGTTTCAGATAAGTTAGCGAATGCTCCGCATCCAGCTGGGTGATTCCTTCTTCTTCGCAGTTCTTTATACAGGTATCGAGCTTGAACAAGTATTCCTGCTCAGGTTTTTGATTTAACAACAAACGTAACAAATAGAACCGGCGAACACGGGAGGCTCCACGTTCTTCCATTCCTTGCAAGATTTCATTACATAAACGGATACCTTCATCTTTCAATCCGATATTGAAATAAAAACTGGCTAAGGCCTGGTTGGCCATATCGACCCCTTCCGGATAGTTGAGACGGGTAGCCAATTCCTTCAAACTCTCTACTTCTCCAATTACCTGGTCATGCGTTCCTCCTGAGATCAAAGTATAGATATTCCAACCTTTCGCCCGGCATAGATCTTCTATCCGATTAGTAGCTAAATAAATTGGCTCGGCTTGTTTCAGATAAAAACGCAGGCTGTCCGGATTTTTGGAATAGTAATAGCGCATGATCGATAATAAAGCGTTCCCTTTATAGAAATCGTTCTTTTGTCGCCGGGCCTCTTCCAATAGCAGGTCTGCGTAGGTTTTAAACACCCTGTTACGGTTATTCTGATAAAGTAGCTCATTCAACTTTATCAATTTACTGCTATCCGGCAAGTTTTTCAATTCTTGTCGCAAATCATCAAGGTCATTCGCAACAACTCCGCTTACAACAGAAACTTGTGTAAGGATAAAACAAATAATAAGCAACGCATTTTTCATTCTAAACTCCGAGTATCAGCCTTTCTGTATTTTTGCCCTGCAAGTTAGTCATTAGAAACAAATGTTACAACAGATAACCCAAGATATATAAAGAAGATTGTATTTTTGTAGCCTTCACCTGCAACAAACATCAGGATGAACGCGTTATAGTAAAGAAATAAAAAACAGATATGGCACGGAAACTATACTTTACGATCTTATTACTGCTTTTCGTCTCTATAATGTACGCCCAATACATTCCGGATGTGTTGGGTGACAATTATCTGCGCCGGACCATTCAGATGCCGGATGATTACGAGGGAAAAGTCGTCTGCACACTTGTCAAGAAACCGCAGTTGCCGGAGACCAAACAGGCAATCCTGTATATACATGGCTACAACGACTATTTTTTTCAAAAGCAATTGGGTGACAGCGTGAATGCCCACGGTTATAACTTTTATGCTATGGACCTCCGCAAGTACGGACGCTCGATCCTGCCGAACCAGAATCCTTTCTTCTGCAAAAGTTTGAAAGAGTATTTTGCAGACCTCGATACTGCTCTTGCCATCATTAAGGAAGAAGGGAATGACAAAATATTGCTAATGGCACATTCTACCGGTGGATTGATTACGCCATATTATCTGGACAGCAAAAAAGGAAAACTTCCCGTTGACGGATTGATATTAAACAGCCCTTTTCTGGACTGGAATTTCGGATGGATGATGGAAAAGATCGTAATCCCTGTAGTTTCCTGCATCGGGAAACTATTTCCAAACCTGACCGTACAAGGATACGGAGATGCTTCGTATGCTCATAGCCTACTCAAACGATTCAAAGGGGAATGGGTATATAATACGAATTGGAAGATGATGAATGGGCATCCGAAAAAAGCCGGATGGATAAATGCCATACAAGAGGCACAGAAAACAGTGCAGAAAGGGATCGACCTGGACTGTCCGGTACTGGTAATGTCGTCAAACAAGTCGTTCCCGGAAACAAAAGAATGGAACAACGAGTATCTGTCTTCCGATATCGTGCTGGATGTACATGATATTCAAAAATACGGACAAAAATTGGGCAATCATGTTACACGCGACACGATACAGAACGGGATTCATGACTTGATACTCTCTGAAAAGGACTCGCGCGACCATGTATATCGCACAGTATTCGACTGGTTACCGGGAAAATAAACATTGATTATTCTGATATTTGTATTTTCAGAATGCTTATACTTCTTTTCGAAATGAGATATCGGCCGGTAAGTTTTAATCCTTACCTTTGTCCGGTTAAAATAAATATGGAATGAAAGCCTTACAGACAATCATTGCAGTTGCCGCTCTTCTCCACGCTGCAAATACTTTTGCACAGACGGAAGAAGTAGAAGATGCAACCTCATATAAAGCCGAAGTTTTCGGATCGGCCAGCAGCGGATCGACTACTCCATTCTGGATGGTAAGCAATCGGTACGGGATAGTTCCTCTGGACGCCAACAACGGTTATCTAAACGCCGGAGTTTTTCATCAGCAATATTTAGGGAAGGGATTTCGCTGGAGTGCAGGGCTGGATATCGTCGCTGCCGTACCTCGCTACCGCAATGTGTATATTCAGCAGATATATGCCGAGTTAGGATATAAAAGTATGCTTCTGAGTGTGGGAAGCAAAGAAAACCGACATTCGCTTTGGGATCATTCCCTCAGTTCCGGTGACATGGTTCTTTCTCCTAACGCACGCCCGATTCCGGAAATAAAACTGAGTATGCCGGAATTTACCATTGTACCGCTCACAAAGGGCTGGATGCAGGTAAAGGGAGATTTTGCGGTAGGCAAGTCTTTCGATACCGGATATCTGGAAGATTTCTCCAATGGGAAACAAACCTATGTAAAGAACGTCCTTTGGCATCATAAATCTTTTTATGTCCGCATCAAGGACACGCAAAACAATTTTCCGCTTTCCGGTATTATCGGCGTGCAACACTGGGCACAGTGGGGGGGAACATCCAGCAATCCGAAAATAGGCGTACAACCTCATTCCCTGAAAGATTTTATCCGGGTGGTTTGTGGTAGCGAAGGTGGAGACGATGCTACTCTGTCAGACCAGATTAATGTGCTTGGCAATCATTTCGGTTCATACGATTTCAAACTGGAATATACGATGCCGAACTGGAAACTGGCGGCTTATCACCAGCATTACTTCGAAGATAAATCTGGAATGATATTCGGGAACGGGACAGATGGACTTTGGGGAGTACAGTTGGATCTTCCACGCCTTCCTTGGCTAAAGAAGGTTGTAACGGAATATTTGGTCACCCGCAATCAGAGCGGGCCTTTCCATTTTATCATCTTCGACCATGACAAATATCAAGGTCCGGGTGGTGGCGGAGATGATTATTACAATAATATAGAATACATAACCGGTTCTTCCTATTTCGGACAAGGTATAGGATCACCACTTCTGACTTCCCCTCAATATAATACGAACGGGGATGTGGATTTCAAGAATACACGTGTCCGTGCCTGGCATTTGGCATTTGAAGGAGACCTGTCGCCAATGGTTTCCTATCGCCTCAGATACACACTCATGAATAGCTGGGGAAAACCTTATGCCCCGTTTCTGGATAACAAAAGAAGCAATTCCGGACAGGTGGAAGTCAAATATCACCATCCACGCCTGCAAGGTTGGGAATTCACAGGAGCTGTAGCCGCAGATGCTGGTTCACTCTATGGAGATAACGTCGGGTTCAGTCTGAGTGTCTGCAAACGTGGTATTTTAAAATCCTGGAAATAGATTATCTATATTGCTCCCATAAGGCTGACGCAATGATGTCTTGTGTTTTATCAGCCATCTGTTGCAATCCTTTATGGGAAGCATCCATCCCTTCGGTCGGGATAGGCGGATGAATGACCATTTCCATCTTGTGACGGTGAATATTCAATGAACCAATCGGTAATACGTCAAAAGGTCCGTTCAAGGTGATCGGGACAATCTGTAAATGCTGGTCGGCTGCCATCTGGTAAGCTCCTTTCTTAAAACGGATCATCTTTCCATCATAAGTACGTGAACCCTCCGGGAATACCACCACCGACGCTCCGTTCTTCAGGCTACGCTCTGCCTCCAATACACTACGGGCAGCAGCTTTCGGTGTCGAATTATCGACGAAGATAAAACCGGCTGCCCGGCAAGCAGCTCCTACAAACGGAATTTTAGCAATACCAGCCTTCATCACCCACTTGATCGGAACACCTAAAAAACCATATATAAGGAATATATCAAAAGCTCCCTGGTGGTTGGCTACAAAAACATACGATTTCTTCCGGTCTATATTTTCCCGTCCTTTCACCTTCACTGGACAAAGGGCCAAATGGCAAGTCAACCATGACCAGATCATTCCCGGATAATAAGCAAATATTCTTTCCCCGCCTAACAGGCAACCCACAATAACCGTAAGGGCTGTCAATATGGTCAATACCACAAAAACTGGGACCACAAACAACCATAAATAGAGCATATAAAGTATTCGTAGCATATATAACTGTATTATTTCACAAATATAAAAGCTAAATTCAATGGTTTCATCATTTTTGTCCCAAAATATTTTTGCAATCGGGTTATTATTGCTTTATTTGCGGTAGAAAAAAAATAATATATAAAATATCTATCACCATGAACGAATTATTGAAAAATCTGGGGGTAATCGTACTCCTTATCGGTGTTATCATTTTGGCTGTACCGGCAATTAACGGAGGATTGTCAAATACTATTCTTCTTACCGGTCTAGGAGTCATTATTCTGGGTTATATCGGTCATATCGTTATAAACAAGAGACTCGGATAATCACACACTTACAAATAAAAAAGGTCGCTCCGGTTGAGCGACCTTTTTTATTTTCTGTCCGGGAATCAGGCTTCCCCTTTCACACCTCCGATAGGAGGAACAAAATCTTCAAACTTGGCGGTTTTACCACTCGCTTGTTCTTCAAACTTTGCTAGGTTATCCTGCAAAGCGAACAAAAGTCGTTTTGCATTGTCCGGAGTCAGAATGACGCGGCTTTTCACCTGTGCTTTCGGGGCCCCCGGCACAACACGGATAAAATCCAGTATGAACTCGGATGAAGAATGTGATATAATTGCCAGATTTGCATACGTTCCCTGAGCCATCTCTTCTGACAGCTCTACCTGAATCTCATTTGTCGGTTTGTTATTTTCCATATTTCTATATTTGATTATAAATATTCTAAGACAAATATACATATTAAAATCGGAATAGTATCAAATAAAAAGGGCTACCTTCACAGGCAGCCCTTTTTCAGTTGTGTTTTTAATTCTCAATTCTTTAGACCAATGTAAAAAAATACCTTATTGTGTTTAATATTTTATAATCTCGACGCTTAAACTAAGGCTATTCGTCTTAGTAATTTCATTGTTTATTCAACATTACAAAGATATGTCTCATGCAATTAACCACCAAATACTATTTTATCATTATATGATACTATTCCGTCACATATAATTTATCTATTCTGTGAATTAGTTTAAAATCATGTTTCAAACCCTAAAACGAGTACGTGCATATTTTTCACGATATTCGGTAGGAGTATTACCTTTTCGTCGCTTAAAAGCCCGATTAAAATTCGATAAGTTATTAAAACCAGATTTATAGCATATTTCTGCTATTGTATCACTTGTGTCGATCAGTCTGCACACCGCTTCAGCTATACGAATGTCATTCAAATTGTCAATAAAAGTTTTTCCCGTCCACTTTTTCAGAAACCGGGTAAGTGACGCTTCACTCATATTTATTAACGAAGCAAGTTCGGATAATAAAACCGGACGCTGATAATTTTCATGCAAAAACAACATGATCGTATCCAAGCGATCATTATCTATATTGCTAAAGTTTTCTACAGTATTGATAGCGTTTAACTTGCGTGCCTTCTCATCTAACGACAAAGTCTTGAGTATTTCTATCAAACGTAATAAATTATAAAACGAATCCGGCTTATCACTCGATAGCTTTTTCAACTCAGGTTGAATACGCAAAACCATTTCACGACTAAAAACAAGACCGCATGAGGCTTTCTCAAACATATCCTTTATAGTTTTGAAATGACGCTTGTTGATTAGACTATCAAAAAGAGAGGCATGGAACTGAATTGTAATTTCCAAAATATCCGTACTCAGACATTTGTGGTTTGAATAAGCATGCTTGGCTCCACCTGCAACCAGTAATAGATCAAGATCCTCCATCTCCTCCACCGAATCACCAACGATTCGGATCGCACCACCAGCATTCTCCAAATAGTTCAATTCAAATTCCGGATGCACATGAAGCGGATAGGAAAAACTACGCTTAGGCCGCTGCATCACAAGGAAACAGTCTTCCGGTGAAAGCGGCGTAATTTCTCTTAATACATCTACGGAACTCATAACACTTACTGAACAAGTAATCTCGATATAACAGGACAATGATCTGAAGGATACAAGTTACCCAAACTTTCAGTCAAAACACCATGGCGAAGCACTTTGATATTACCTTTTATAAAGATATAATCAATCCATACACGTTCGTCCAAAGGAACACGTCCGTAGTCGTGGAAAGTCCACTCAGGCCCGTAGCACAAAGGAGCCAATGTACGAGTATGTGTCAAATGCCGAAGATCTTTTTCATCTGTTAAGACTTTGATCGGATCATCGGTCGGAACAGCATTAAAGTCACCAGTAACAATTACCGGAAGATTTCCGGCAAGCAGCTTTACCTGCTCTAAGACTAAAGAAGCCCCTTCATGACGAGCGATCTGCCCCATGTGATCCAAATGGGTATTCAGAAAGAAAAACTCTTTTTCGGATTCCTTATCTTTGAATACCGCCCAAGTCGCAACACGCTCGCAAGCGGCATCCCAGCCTTTTTTGCCCACGGCATTCATATCTTCCGCCAGCCAAAAATTACCACTTTTGACAACTGAGAAACGGTCCTTTCTATAAAATATAGGAGAATATTCCCCTTTTGTCTTACCATCTTCACGCCCTACCCCAACATAGCCATAGTCCGGCAAACGGTCTAATAAATCCGTCAACTGGTTATGCAAGACTTCTTGAGCACCAAACATATCGACATCATAAAACTTGATCACATTGGCTGCCAGGTCTTTTCTGTATTCCCACCAGTTAGCTCCATCAGATTTTGTACTCATGCGAATATTAAAAGACATCACATTCATTTCATTATCAAGATGTTTAGCAAAAACTACATTCGTTGAGAACAGAAGAGTGAATAAATAAAGTAGAACTTTTTTCATATATGATTCATTTTAATTATCAAGATAATACACAAATATAAGGACTCTGATTTTATTAAACAAATAACAGAAAATAAAAAAGGGCTACCGAATATCGGTAACCCTTCTCATTATTTATTCCGCATTTTACTCGTCGTCTCTGTCCATAGTATTGAAGTCTACGACATTTTTACGATTTGCAAAGATACGTTCGAACTCATCTTTAGCACCGACAACCAACTTGTCAAAATCACGCTGGCCTGTACCGGCAGGAATCAAATGACCGCAGATAACGTTTTCTTTCAAACCTTCCAGACGATCCACTTTTCCATTGATAGCAGCTTCATTCAGCACTTTAGTTGTTTCCTGGAAAGATGCGGCAGACATAAAGCTGTTTGTCTGCAAAGCGGCACGAGTGATACCCTGAAGAATCTGGTTAGCCGTAGCAGGAACAGCATCACGCACCTCAACCAATTTCAAGTCACGACGTTTCAGCATACTATTCTCGTCTCTCAACTTACGAACAGTTACGATCTGACCAGCCTGCAATGTCTGAGAATCTCCTGGGTCCGTCACAACTTTCTTACCCCAGATACGATCGTTTTCATCCATTACTTCCAGTTTATCAACCACCTGCTGTTCCAAGAAGCGAGTATCTCCCGGATCGATAATTTCAACCTTACGCATCATCTGGCGAACGATTACCTCAAAATGCTTATCGTTAATTTTTACACCTTGTAGACGATATACATCCTGAATTTCATTTACGATATATTCTTGAACAGCCGTCGGTCCCATAATTGCCAAAATATCAGACGGAGTAGTCGCACCATCAGAGAGCGGCATACCGGCACGGATATAGTCGTTTTCCTGAACAAGCAACTGCTTAGACAGAGGCACCATATATTTCTTTACTTCACCTAATTTGGATGTAACAGTAATTTCACGGTTACCACGCTTGATCTTGCCAAAACCTACTTCACCATCGATTTCAGAAACCACAGCCGGGTTAGACGGGTTACGAGCCTCGAACAATTCTGTTACACGAGGCAAACCACCGGTAATATCACCTGCTTTACTTACTGCACGCGGGATCTTAACCAAAACCTCACCAGCTTTAACCACATCGCCCTCATCTTTTACAACGTGAGCACCTAACGGTAACGAATAATTCTTCAGATAGTTTCCGTTTTCATCCACGATATGGGCAGCCGGAGCTTTTGTCTTATCTTTAGATTCGATAATGATCTTTTCTTTCAAGCCGGTCGTTTCGTCACTTTCAACATTGTAAGTAACATTTTCGACCAAACTTTCGAATTCGATCTTACCGGAAACTTCCGATACGATAACGGCGTTGAACGGGTCCCATTCGATGATAACATCACCCTTCTTGATTGTATCTCCGTTCTTGAAGAACAACTTGGAACCATAAGGAATGTTGTGAGCCAGCAATACGATCTTAGTTGTCGGATCGACAATACGAAGTTCAGCCAAACGGCTGACAACAACCTGGAACTTCTTACCGTTTTCTTCGCTATCCACAGCACGAAGTTCTTCGATTTCCAGAACACCGTCATATTTAGAAGTGATACTGTTTTCTGTTGCCACGTTAGATGCGATACCACCGACATGGAATGTACGCAATGTCAACTGAGTACCCGGTTCACCGATTGACTGTGCAGCGATAACCCCCACGACCTCACCTTTCTGAACCATCCGGTTCGTAGCCAAGTTACGGCCATAACATTTTGCACAAACCCCCTTCTTGGATTCACAAGTCAATACAGAACGGATTTCAACACTTTCGATCGGAGAATCCTCAATCATCTTAGCGGCATCTTCACGAATTTCTTCACCGGCACGGACAATTACTTCGCCTGTCAACGGATGAATGACATCATGAACAGAAACGCGTCCCAAAATACGTTCACCCAAGCTGGCGATCACTTCATCATTGTTCTTCAATTCCGTACAAACCAAACCACGCAACGTTCCACAGTCTTCTTCATTGATGATCACATCATGAGATACATCAACCAGACGACGGGTCAAGTAACCAGCATCAGCAGTCTTCAAAGCGGTATCGGCCAAACCCTTACGAGCACCGTGAGTAGAAATAAAATACTCCAACACAGACAGACCTTCCTTAAAGTTAGAAAGGATCGGGTTTTCAATAATCTGACCACCTTCTGCACCACTCTTCTGCGGTTTTGCCATCAAACCACGCATACCAGACAACTGACGAATCTGTTCTTTAGAACCACGGGCCCCAGAATCCATCATCATATAGATAGAGTTGAAACCGTCATTATCAGCAGTCAACTGCTTCATCAATGTGTCGGACAACTTACTGTTGACATGTGTCCAAGTATCAATAATCTGATTATAACGCTCGTTGTTGGTAATGAAGCCCATGTTATAGTTGTTCATGATCTGTTCAACTTCCTCATACCCTTCTTTCACCAACGCCTCTTTTTCAGGTGGGATCAGAACGTCAGCCAAGTTGAATGACAAACCACCCTTGAAGGCCATATAATAACCCAGATTCTTGATATCATCCAAGAACTGAGCCGTACGGGCAACACCACAAGCCTTGATCACCTTACCGATGATATCACGGAGAGCTTTTTTACCCAATACTTCATTTATATAACCGACTTCTTCCGGAACAAATTCATTAACCATCAAACGTCCGACAGAAGTTTCGACCATTTTCTTAACCGGATTACCTTCTTTGTCAATGTCGTTCACATATACTTTGATCGGAGCATGGATATCCACTTTCTTTTCATTATATGCGATCGTTGCTTCTTCCGGTCCATAGAAAACAAGGCCTTCACCCTGTGTTCCCTTACGCATTTTTGTTATGTAGTACAAACCTAACACCATATCCTGAGAAGGAACGGTAATAGGTGCACCGTTAGCTGGATTCAGAATGTTATGAGAAGCAAGCATCAACATCTGCGCTTCCAGTACGGCCTCGTTTCCTAAAGGCAAGTGAACAGCCATCTGGTCACCGTCGAAGTCGGCGTTAAATGCCGTACATGCCAACGGATGCAACTGAATAGCCTTGCCTTCGATCAACTTCGGCTGGAATGCCTGGATACCCAGACGGTGCAGAGTCGGTGCACGGTTCAACAATACCGGATGACCTTTCATTACATACTCCAAAATATCCCAAACCACCGGTTCCTTACGGTCAACGATCTTCTTTGCAGACTTAACCGTTTTTACAATACCGCGTTCGATCAATTTACGGATCACAAAAGGTTTATAAAGTTCGGCTGCCATATTCTTCGGCAGACCACATTCATGCATTTTCAATTCAGGACCTACAACGATAACCGAACGAGCCGAATAGTCAACACGCTTACCTAACAGGTTCTGACGGAAACGACCTTGTTTACCCTTCAAACTGTCGGAAAGAGACTTCAACGGACGGTTAGCATCAGTCTTAACAGCACTCGATTTACGAGAATTGTCAAACAGAGAGTCCACAGCCTCCTGAAGCATACGTTTTTCATTACGCAAAATAACCTCGGGAGCTTTGATATCAATTAACCGCTTCAGACGGTTATTACGAATAATAACACGACGATACAAGTCATTCAAATCGGAAGTCGCAAAACGTCCACCATCCAGCGGAACCAACGGACGCAGTTCAGGCGGGATAACAGGGACAACCTTCACGATCATCCATTCCGGTTTGTTACGACCTCTGGATGCACGGAAAGATTCAACAACCTGCAAACGCTTTAATGCTTCGTTCTTACGCTGTTGCGAACCGTCTGTGCTTGCGCGGTGACGCAATTCGTAAGACAAAGAATCCAAGTCCAGACGAGCCAGCAAATCATAGATAGCTTCAGCACCGATCTTTGCGATAAACTTATTCGGGTCTGTATCTTCCAGCATCTGATTTTCCTTTGGCAGGTTATCCAGAATCTGCAAATATTCTTCTTCCGAAAGCAAGTCCAATTCAGCAACAGTGTCTACACAACCCGGCTGAATCACAACATAACGTTCGTAATAGATAATAGAATCCAGTTTCTTGGTCGGCAAGCCTAACAAGTAACCGATTTTATTGGGCAGGGAACGGAAATACCAGATATGAGCGACAGGAACAACCAGATGAATGTGTCCCATACGTTCACGACGCACTTTCTTCTCTGTAACTTCTACCCCGCAACGATCGCAGACAATACCTTTATAACGAATACGCTTGTATTTACCGCAATGGCATTCATAGTCCTTGATCGGACCGAAAATACGCTCGCAGAAAAGACCGTCACGTTCAGGTTTGTATGTACGATAGTTAATCGTTTCCGGTTTCAGAACTTCACCACTGGAGTTTTCAAGAATCTCTTCAGGGGAAGCCAAACCGATGGTTATTTTTGAAAAGTTACTCTTTATCTTGTTTTCTTTTCTAAAGGCCATATTTTTTATTTATAAAGAGTTATCAATGAATAAGCGGATAGGCTAAAACCCATCCACTTATATTGTTTTTGAATTAATCCAGAGTAAAGCTTAAACCAAGACCTCTCAGCTCGTGTAACAACACGTTCAAAGATTCGGGGATACCCGGCTGTGGCATCGGATCACCTTTCACGATTGCTTCGTAAGCCTTAGAACGTCCGACAACGTCGTCAGACTTGATCGTAAGAATTTCCTGAAGCACATGTGCAGCACCGAAAGCTTCCAGTGCCCAAACTTCCATCTCTCCAAAACGCTGACCACCAAATTGTGCCTTACCACCCAGAGGCTGCTGAGTAATAAGAGAGTACGGACCGATTGAACGAGCATGCATCTTATCATCAACCATGTGCCCCAACTTCAGGAAGTAAGTAACACCCACTGTAGCCGGCTGGTCAAAACGTTCACCAGTTCCACCGTCATACAAGTAGCTCTTACCGTAACGGGGCAATCCGGCTTTATCTGTCCATTCGTTCATATCATCCAATGTTGCACCGTCGAAGATAGGAGTAGCAAATTTAACTCCCATCGTGCGGCCTGCCCAACCCAACACAGCTTCAAAAATCTGTCCCAAGTTCATACGAGAAGGCACACCCAGCGGATTCAAACAGATATCAACCGGAGTTCCGTCTTCCAGGAATGGCATATCTTCCTGACGAACGATTTTGGAAACAATACCCTTGTTTCCATGACGACCAGCCATCTTATCACCAACCTGGATCTTACGTTTCTTAGCAATGTAAACCTTAGCCATCTGAACAATACCGGTAGGCAGTTCATCACCGATTGTAAGATCGAATTTCTTACGTCTCAGCTCAGCATCCAGTTCCTTATATTTCTTCAGGTAGTTCAAAATCACCTGCTTGATAAGCTCGTTCTTATCAGCATCAGCCGTCCACTTACTTACCTGGATAGAATTATAATCCAATTCTTCCAGAGCCTTGCGAGAGAACTTAACCCCCTTCGCAATAATCTCTGTATTCATATAGTCTTTAACTCCCTGAGAAACCTTGCCATTCGTCAAAACCAACAGTTTGTCAACCAACAGATTCTTCAGGTCAGCCATCTTCATTTCGTATTCTTCATCCAACTTAGGCAGAATAGCCTTGTCTGTCAGTCTGGACTTACGCTTCTTGACAGCTTTCGAGAATAAAGCAGTTTCAATAACTACACCACGAAGAGACGGAGTTGCTTTCAAAGAAGCATCTTTCACGTCACCAGCCTTATCACCGAAGATTGCACGAAGCAATTTTTCTTCAGGAGAAGGATCAGATTCACCCTTCGGAGTAATCTTACCGATCAAAATATCACCCGGTTCAATGCGAGCACCAACACGAACAATACCTCTTTCGTCCAAATCTTTAGTAGCTTCTTCGCTGACATTCGGGATATCGGATGTTAATTCTTCCATACCACGTTTCGTTTCACGAACTTCCAAAATATATTCGTCAACGTGAACTGAAGTAAAAAAGTCTTCGCGAACCATACGTTCGTTCAAAACAATAGCATCCTCATAGTTGTAACCCTTCCACGGCATATATGCCACCTTCACGTTACGTCCCAATGCCAACTCACCATTCTGAGTAGAATAACCTTCCGTCAAGATATCACCGGCTTTCACACGCTGACCACGATGACAGATCGGACGCAAATCGACAGTCGTACTTTGGTTAGTCTTACGCCACTTCGGGATATTGTATGTCTTAACCGCATCTTCGAAACTTACGAATTCTTCATCTTCCGAGCGGTCATATTTGATTTTGATACAAGTCGCATCCACAAATACAACTTCACCCTCACGTTCAGCCATGATCTGGGTGCGTGAGTCACGAGCAACCTGTGCTTCGATACCTGTACCAACAATAGGAGCATCCGTACGCAACAAAGGAACTGCCTGGCGCATCATGTTAGATCCCATCAATGCACGGTTAGCATCGTCATGTTCCAGGAACGGAATCAAAGAAGCCGCAATAGAAGCGATCTGCTGCGGAGCAACGTCCATCAAGTCGATCTCCGTAGGAGGTACGACCGGAAAATCAGCTTCAAAACGAGCTTTCACTCTATCACGAACAAACTTACCATCATTATCCAATGGAGCATTCCCTTGGGCAATCGTTAATTCTTCTTCTTCTTCTGCAGTGTAATATTGTAAACCTTCCTCAGAGAAGTCCACCTTACCATCAACGACCTTACGGTACGGAGTAGAGATAAAACCAAGATCATTAATCTTAGCATATACGCACAAAGAAGAGATCAAACCGATGTTCGGTCCTTCAGGAGTTTCAATTGGACAAAGACGACCATAATGCGTATAGTGTACGTCACGAACCTCAAATCCGGCACGTTCACGAGACAGACCGCCTGGTCCCAATGCAGACAAACGACGTTTATGCGTAATTTCAGCCAGCGGGTTTGTCTGGTCCATAAACTGAGACAAAGCATTCGTTCCGAAAAATGAGTTAACGACAGAAGAAATAGTCTTCGCGTTGATCAAATCGATCGGAGTAAACACTTCATTGTCGCGCACGTTCATACGTTCACGAACAGTACGTGACATACGAGCCAAACCGATACCGAACTGGTTGTACAACTGTTCGCCAACTGTACGCACACGACGGTTGCTCAAGTGGTCGATATCATCAACGATCGCTTTTGAGTTGATCAACTCAATCAGATATTTGATGATCTCGATTATATCTTCTTTTGTCAAAACCTTAATATCATCGCTGGTAGTAAGGTTCAACTTCTTATTAATTCTGTAACGGCCAACTTCACCTAAATCATAACGCTTTTCAGAGAAGAACAGGTTCTGAATAACTTCACGGGCACTTGCTTCATCTGCGGGTTCTGCATTTCGCAACTGACGGTAAATATACAGGACGGCTTCCTTTTCAGAGTTACTGGGGTCTTTCTGGAGCGTATTATAGATGATAGCATAATCCGAAAGATTCTGGTCTTCACGATGTAACAGAATGTTCTGCGTGCCAGATTCCAGAATAGCCTCAATATTATCGCTATCGAGGACCGATTCGCGGTCAATGATAACGTCATTACGTTCAATAGAAACAACCTCACCGGTATCTTCATCTACGAAATCTTCCACCCAAGTCTTCAAAACACGAGCAGCCAGTTTACGACCGATCAGCTTCTTCAGGTTAGCTTTCGAAACTTTTACTTCTTCAGCCAGATTAAAGATTTCGAGAATGTCTTTATCGCTTTCAAAACCAATAGCTCTTAAAAGGGTTGTTACAGGCAATTTCTTTTTACGGTCGATGTAAGCATACATCACATTATTGATGTCAGTTGCAAACTCGATCCAGGAACCTTTAAAAGGAATGATACGTGCAGAATACAACTTCGTACCATTTGCGTGTGTACTCTGTCCGAAGAACACACCCGGTGAACGGTGCAATTGTGAAACCACAACACGCTCTGCACCATTTATCACGAACGTACCTCTTTCCGTCATATACGGAATCGGGCCCAGATATACATCCTGTATCACCGTATCGAAATCTTCGTGATCAGGGTCTGTACAATACAGTTTTAACTTCGCTTTTAAAGGCACACTATAGGTTAATCCGCGAGCAATACATTCGTCAATCGTATAGCGAGGCGGATCTATATAGTAATCTAAGAACTCCAACACAAAATTGTTACGCGTATCTGCTATCGGAAAATTCTCGGCAAATACCTTATACAATCCCTCCTTTTTTCTCTTTTCAGGAGGCGTGTCAAGTTGAAGAAAGTCTTGGAATGACTTCAATTGTACTTCGAGAAAGTCCGGATATGGGAACTGATTTTTGATCGAAGCAAAATTAACTCTTTGGTTTTCAGCTGTTGAAGACATCTAGTAAGGAATTTATTGAACTTATTGAAATTATAGACACAAAAAGGTTAAGAATCTCCTTTAAGGGAGACTCTTAACCAAATCACCTGATTACCAGGTTATAAATACTATTTAAGCTCAACTTCAGCTCCAGCTTCTTCCAACTGTTTCTTTAATGCTTCAGCATCAGCTTTAGCGATTCCTTCTTTGATAGCGCTAGGAGCACCGTCAACCATATCTTTAGCTTCTTTCAAACCAAGACCAGTTAATTCTTTTACTAACTTAACGATAGCCAGCTTGTTTGCACCAGCTGCTTTCAATACTACGTCAAAAGAAGTTTTTTCTTCTGCAGCGGCAGCAGCGCCACCAGCAGCAGGACCAGCAACAGCAACAGCTGCAGCTGCAGGTTCGATACCATATTCTTCTTTCAGGATTGTAGCCAGTTCGCTAACTTCTTTTACGGTCAGGTTTACTAATTGTTCTGCAAAAGCTTTCAAATCTGCCATTTTTGTATGATTTAAATGTTTGTTTATCTGTGTAAATTAAAAAAATTATCTTTCTTCCAAAGTCTTCAACAGACCATGGATAGTTTGTCCTGATGACTGAAGAGCAGAAATAACGTTCTTCGCCGGAGATTGCAACAACATGATAACATCTCCGATAAGTTCGTTTTTGCTCTTGATATTTACTAAGGCTTCAAGATTTTCTGCACCTACATAGAAGCTTTCCTGTACATAGGCAGCTTTCAATGCCGGTTTAGCGGGAGCATCTTTCTTAGCATCCTTAGTAAATTCCTTAATCAGACGAGCGGGAGCATTAGCAGTCTGTGAGAACATCACAGCCGTATTGCCTTTCATTGCAACCTGCAGAGGAGAAAAATCGCCTTCTACATTTTCCAATGCCTTTTTAAGCAAGTTATTCTTTACAACAACCAACTTGATCTCTTTCTTGAAACATTCCCGTCTCAATTTGCTGGTTTTCTCAGCATCCAATGCTTCGATGTCAGTCAAATAGAAGTTAGGATATTCCTTTACGATCTCAGTCAGTTGACCTATAATTAAGCCTTTATCTTCCTTTTTCATTGTCCAATAATTTTAATTAGTTTTCTTCAACTGATTTGGGGTCAATTTTAATACCCGCACTCATTGTACTTGAAAGATAAATGCTCTTTATATATGTACCTTTAGCTGCAGACGGTTTCAACTTCAAAAGAGTTGAAATAAATTCCTTAGCATTGTCACGAATCTGATCGGGATTGAAAGAAATCTTACCGATTGAAGTGTGAACGATACCGGATTTGTCTACCTTAAAGTCGATCTTACCTTGCTTAACTTCTTTCACTGCGTTTCCAATTTCATTGGTAACCGTACCACTCTTAGGGTTAGGCATCAAACCACGCGGGCCTAACACTCTACCCAGAGCACCAATCTTACCCATGATAGAAGGCATAGTGATGATTACGTCAATATCAGTCCAACCGCCTTTAATCTTTTCAATATACTCATCCAATCCAACATAGTCAGCACCTGCAGCAGTAGCTTCAGCTTCCTTGTCTGGTGTACATAATGCGAGAACCCGAACCTGCTTACCCGTTCCGTGAGGCAGTGAAACCACACCTCTCACCATTTGGTTAGCTTTACGAGGGTCAACACCTAAACGAACATCAACATCTACAGAGGCATCAAACTTAGTAGTAGTAATTTCTTTTACCAAAGCTGAAGCTTCCTTCAATGTGTACGCTTTCCCAGCTTCAATCTTGCCCAAAGCCAACTTTTGATTTTTTGTAAGTTTACTCATCTCAATTGAAGTTTATTAATTATTACCCGGGAATGTCCCTTTAACAGTGATACCCATACTTCTTGCTGTTCCGGCAACCATTCTCATAGCTGACTCGACAGTGAAGCAGTTCAGATCGACCAACTTGTCCTCTGCAATAGTTTTTACCTGATCCCAAGAGATTTCTGCAATCTTCTTACGATTCGGCTCAGCAGAACCACTCTTCTGTTTGGAAGCTTCCAACAACTGGATAGCAACAGGAGGAGTTTTTACAACAAAGTCGAAAGACTTATCGGCATAGTAAGTGATTACAACAGGTAATATCTTACCGGCCTTGTCTTGGGTTCTGGCATTAAATTGCTTGCAAAACTCCATAATATTAATACCCTTAGAACCCAGAGCAGGTCCTACAGGGGGAGAAGGGTTTGCTGCTCCTCCTTTAATCTGCAATTTGATTTGTCCAGCAACTTCTTTAGCCATTGTTTCTAAAATTTTTTAGATATATAACATCGATAACTTTTAAAGAAAGACAGTACTTTTCGTAACAAGAGCACTTATTCCTTCTCCACTTGCATATAACCCAACTCAAGCGGTGTTTTACGTCCGAAGACTTTTACCATCACTTTAAGTTTCTTTTTCTCGGCATTGACCTCTTCGATTACACCCGTGAAACCGTTAAACGGTCCAAAAGTGATTTTCACATTCTCTCCAACATAAAACTGAATATCCAGGTCATCCTGCTGTTCCTGCAATTCATCAACCGTACCTAAGATACGGCTAACTTCTGCCGGACGCAAGGGAACGGGGTTATCCGATCCACCCAAAAAACCGATTACGTTAGGAATGTTTCTCAATCGATGAGCGACTTCTCCAACCAAAGCAGCTTCTACCAAAACGTATCCAGGCAAGTAAGCGCGTTCTTTCATCACCTTCTTACCATTACGTACCGTAAAAGTCTTTTCAGTAGGAATCAAGACCTGTGACACATACTCACCTAAGTCAGTATTCTTCAACTCAGCCTCAAGGTACTCTCTGACTTTATTCTCCTTGCCGCTAATGGCACGCAGAACATAAAATTTCTTTTGAATATCAGACATACTTTAAACTGATTAAAAGATTTTCTCGTAGAAGAAACGCATCACGCCCTCAAAGCCTAAATCAATAACAAAGATTAATGCCGCGATTATAAGGGAAGCAAACATAACAACCACAGCACTATTGGAAAGCTCTGTTCTCGTAGGCCAAGAAACTTTATAAACAAGTTCGTTATAAGATTCCTTAATATAATTAATTATCTTTTTCATCGAATCTATAGATTTTTAGCACGGAACGAGAGGCTCGAACTCCCGACACCTGGTTTTGGAGACCAGTGCTCTACCAACTGAGCTAGTTCCGTAAAATAGCCAGCCTTAAACAAGACTGGCTACATTTATGTATTTGAATTAGTTTTCTAATTCTGTGATCTGACCAGCACCTACTGTACGTCCACCTTCGCGGATAGCGAAACGAAGACCTACGTTACAAGCTACCGGGTAGATCAGTTCAACGTCGATTGTAACGTTATCACCAGGCATTACCATTTCAGTTCCTTCCGGAAGAGTAATTTCGCCAGTTACGTCCAATGTACGGATATAGAACTGAGGACGATATTTGTTGTGGAACGGAGTGTGACGACCACCTTCTTCTTTCTTCAGGATATAAACCTCAGCTTTGAAGCGAGAGTGTTCTTTAACCTGACCCGGGTGGCAGATTACCATACCACGTTTGATTTCGTTCTTGTCGATACCACGAAGCAACAAACCAACGTTGTCACCAGCTTCACCCTGATCCAGCAACTTACGGAACATTTCAACACCTGTAACAACAGATTTCTTTCCGTCAGCACCCAGACCGATGATCTGAACTTCATCACCAACTTTTACGATACCAGTTTCGATACGGCCAGTAGCAACTGTACCACGACCTGTGATAGAGAATACGTCTTCAATAGGCATCAAGAAAGGTTTGTCAATTTCACGCGGAGGCAGCGGAATCCAAGTATCGCAAGCTTCCATCAGTTCCATTACTTTTTCTTCCCATTTTGCATCACCGTTCAAAGCGCCCAAAGCAGAGCCACGAATGATCGGAGTGTTATCACCGTCGAAATCGTAGAAAGAAAGAAGTTCTCTCATTTCCATTTCAACCAATTCCAACATTTCTTCGTCGTCTACCATGTCACATTTGTTCATGAAAACAACCAATCTCGGAACGTTTACCTGACGAGCCAACAAGATGTGCTCGCGAGTCTGAGGCATAGGACCATCAGTTGCAGCAACAACGATGATAGCACCGTCCATCTGAGCAGCACCAGTTACCATGTTCTTTACGTAGTCGGCGTGACCCGGACAGTCTACGTGAGCATAGTGGCGGTTTGCAGTCGAATACTCTACGTGAGAAGTGTTGATAGTGATACCTCTTTCTTTTTCTTCAGGAGCGTTGTCGATTGAGTCGAATGAACGCAGTTCTGAAAGACCTTTCTTTGCCAATACTGTTGTGATAGCAGCTGTCAAAGTTGTTTTACCGTGGTCAACGTGACCAATCGTACCAATGTTCACATGTGGTTTCGATCTGTCAAATTTCTCTTTTGCCATAACTTAATTGTTCTTTATTTGATTAATGATCATGTTCTAAAATATCATTGAGCCGGTGCCGAGACTTGAACTCGGGACCTCTTCCTTACCAAGGAAGTGCTCTACCGCTGAGCTACACAGGCAATAAATAAGAGCGGAAGACGGGGCTCAAACCCGCGACCCTCAGCTTGGAAGGCTAATGCTCTATCAACTGAGCTACTTCCGCAATTATCGTGGGCAGTGATGGATTCGAACCACCGAAGTCGAAAGACAGCTGAGTTACAGTCAGCCCCATTTGGCCACTCTGGTAACTGCCCAATAAGTTGACAGTTAAAAATTGATAGTTGACAGATAAAACTGGAAAGTGACATAAACTGTCAACTGTCAACTTTCCACCATCAACTATTTTGAGCCTCTTGTCGGATTCGAACCAACGACCCCGAGATTACAAATCACGTGCTCTGGCCAACTGAGCTAAAGAGGCAAGCCTGCTTCAAAAAGCAGCCGTTTCGTCACCAAGGCGAAACGGCTGCAAATTTAGGCATTATTTCTTATATACCAAATTTATCTACCGTTTTTTTTATTTGGCTCTGATTTTTTCCTTGAATTTAACTAACTGTTTCTCTAATGCTTCTACGCATTCGTCAATTGATTCTTCAAAGGTATCATTTACCTTTTCGGCAAAACAATCTCCATTTTTAATAATCAATCGAATAGCAGCTTCTTTATTCTTTGCAGATTCTGGTTTTACAACCTTTAAACTAACTTCTGCCGATATAATGCCGTCGAAATACTGTTCCAACTTAGACACTTTCTTCTGAATAAACGCTTCTAATTGATCGGTTGCGTCAAAATGAATTGCTTGAATTCTAATGTTCATAATAAACCTCCTTCTTTTTGTGCTCTTGGATGAGCATGATACACTTTTTTTAATTCCTCAAAGGTTGTATGTGTGTAAATGCTGGTAGAAGCCAGACTGCTGTGTCCGAGTAACTCTTTCACGGCGTTCAACTCCGCTCCATTATTCAACATACTTGTTGCAAACGAATGCCTTAATACGTGGGGACTGCATTTTGCCAATGTCGGAATATCCGAGAGCTTCTTTTTTACTATCGTATAAAGAATACCCGTAGACAACTGTTCTCCATTCTTCCGGACAAAGAACCATCCGCTTCCTGCGCCAACTTCACGATTTCGGACTTCTGTGTATGCAAGCATCAAGTTTTTTAATCTTTCTGCAAAAGGAATCAGCCGCTGCTTGTTACGCTTACCTGTTACCTTGATTAACATGGCATCGTAGTCGATATCGATATCTTGTAATCCGACCAACTCCGAACGCCTCACCCCGGTATCATAAAGCATTTCAAGTATTAAACGATCCCTCACCCCTTCAAAATCCTCATCAAACCCATCTCCATCCAACAACTCTTCCATATCCTTCTCTTTTACAAAAGTAGGTAACGGCTTCTTTGTTTTCGGACCGGTCACAAACCGTAACGGGTTTACAGAAACAAATCCCTGCTTCATAAGGAATTTAAAAAAAGATTTCAAAGAACTCAATTTCCGGTTGACAGACACGGGCGAAATCTTATTATCCAACAAAGATATAATCCAATTCCGTACAATATCCGCATCCACTTCCTCCGGCACAAATATGCCTTCCTTCTTCTCTTTTACAAAATCTTCAAACTGCTGCAAATCTTTAGAATAAGCACCAATCGTATATTCGGAATAATTCCGTTCATACCGAAGACAATCTAAAAATGAATCAATCCGCACATTCACGTTGCATCAACTTTTATGCAACGAAAATAGGAATAAGAATCCAATAAAACAAGCCTGGCAGATAGATTTTGTATTTTTATTCTTCTACCTGCTGTAATTGCTGAACGTAAACAGCACGCATAGTTTGTTTTCTCTTTGCTACAGAGGGTTTTTCGAAAGCCTGACGGTTTCTCAATTCTTTTACTACACCTGTTTTTTCAAACTTTCTTTTGAATTTCTTCAGCGCTTTTTCAATGTTTTCGCCTTCTTTTAATGGAACTACGATCATAATTTAATTTATTATATTGTTTAATTACTATATCCACAAATTGGGCAGCAAAATTACTGATTGTTTCGGGATTAGCAAAACTTTCCATAAATATTTTTCAGAAATCCTCCATATGGAAAGGGGGATAAGCGATCCCCTTTTCGGTTATAATCGCAGTTATCAAGTCGTGAGAAGTCACATCAAAAGCCGGGTTATAGGCTTTCACCCCTTCGGGTGCCATCCGCGAAGCATACCACATATCCGTAATTTCCTCGGGATTCCGTTCTTCAATCACAATCGAATCTCCATCCGGGCAATTCAGATCAATGGTGGATGTCGGGCCCAACACATAAAAAGGAATTCCGTAATGACGGGCCAAAATCGCTACCCCCGAAGTCCCGATCTTATTAGCCGTATCGCCATTAGCCGCCACCCGGTCGCAACCGACCACAACAGCCTGTACCCAGCCTTTTCGCATGACGACCGATGCCATATTATCACAGATCAGGGTAACATCCACACCTGCCTTCTGCAATTCGTAAGCCGTCAGACGTGCCCCCTGCAACAGCGGCCGCGTTTCATCGGCAAACACCTTAAAGCCATATCCACGTTCTTCCCCTAAATAAACCGGAGCCAGAGCCGTTCCATATTCCGATACTGCCAGATGACCAGCATTACAATGTGTCAGGATTCCCATTCCCGGACGCAGTAAGGACAAACAGTTCTCTCCTATCTTACGGCAAGCTGCCGCATCTTCCGCCCGGATCGCCTCCGATTCGACACGCAACAAGTCCACTATTTCCGGAACAGGCTTCATAGAATGGGCAACCACAACTTTTTCCATCCGGTCCAAAGCGGCAACCAAGTTGACCGCAGTCGGGCGAGAAGATGCCAGGTAATCCTTCATCCGAAGGAACTCACTGTAAAAACTGTCATAAGTGTTTGCCACAATCAGCCGACTGCAAACATAAATACCATAGGCAGCAACTATCCCGATAGCCGGTGCTCCGCGTACCTTTAACTTGTATATAGCCTCCCAAACTTCTTCTGCTGAAGAGAGGGAAACATATACTTCAGATCCCGGCAAGCGGGTCTGGTCCAGGATAATCACAGCACTCCCGTCCTGACTCAAACGGACCGTCTTTAAATCTGTTATGTCTACATTCATAAAAGGGAACTATTATGGATGCGAAAATAAGCAATTTCGATGAGATGAAAAATGTTTTGCAGGTTAAAGACATCCCAACAGGAATCACACTTTCAATTCTATCAAATTGTCACTACTATACCTTCAAAATAGGATTAGTATCCCATATATTTGGAATTAGTAGCAAGGGTAATATTTTTTAACATAACAAAAGAGAGGCTTTTTGCCTATGATAGTGACAAATTGTAAAACCTATCCCTTTGGTTTGCTTGTATGGATAAAGTCATTTTTCAGCAAAAAATTTCCTTTTTTATTTGGTTTACAATATAAACCATTTTATATTTGCAGCGTGTAGGTGAGAAATGCATAGCTCCTTACACTTTTTTAATCCATATATGGTTTATAACATAAACTTATTTGTATCACTATTAAAAGGAGAAAGAAAAAATGGAAGAAAGAAAATTAAACGAAAAAGAAAGTCTGGAGCTCATCACCCGGATGATCCGTAATACGAAACACAATCTGGAAATAGGTGATGGTAATATTTTTTTGTTTTGGGGATATCTGACAGTTACCTCAACTGCAATTGTCTACCTGTTGCTGCAATTGACAGAGAATCTCATGTCTTATTTGGCATTCCTGCTAATCATAGTCGTCGGAATCCCTTTAAGCTATTACTTTAAACGGAAAAGATCGCCTAAAGTCAAGACTTACACGGACAAAGTGCTCGAACAAATATGGGGTGTCATGGGATCTATCGCAACACTGGCCATCACTATCTTCGGGATATATTACGACAGTCGACTGATTCCACCACTTATCCTCATTATTCTGTCGTTAGCTTGTTACATCACCGGATTACTGATTAAAGAGAAAGTTTTCAATCTCGGTATCGTCTCTTTCATCAATGGTCTCAATATGCTATTTTACATTATAAAAGAGGGATTCGACTCTTTTATGCTCCTTCTTTTTGCCCTGTCTTTCATCGTCATGATGATAATTCCGGGACATGTTTTGAATTATAAAGCAAAGAAATCATGTTCAAAGAATTAGATCCATTATTACATTCCCAGCTCCGGCTTGCGGTCATGTCCATTCTCCTATCGGTTGATGAAGCTGATTTCGTCTATCTGAAAGAAAAGACACAAGCGACCGCCGGTAACCTGAGTGTGCAGATAGACAAATTGAGTGAAGCCGGATATATCGAAGTCGAGAAAAGCTTCATCGGGAAAAAACCTCGCACAACTTGCAGGATTACGCCTGCCGGCAAGCAGGCATTCGAGGATTATGTGAATGCACTGAAAGGATATATCGGAATCTGAAATTTACTCGATCGACAGACGGCTCCTGTCGATCGAGCAAATGCCCATCTGCCTGGTGAACAGAACCCCATCTGTCAGCCTCTCAACCAATCGCCAACGAAATGTTTTATTCAAAATCGGCCGGATAAGCCAATAGCTGATACATCAAAGCCTTTGCCATCCGGTAATGCCCGTCCGCATTCGGATGAAGGCGGTCCGTATCTTCCTTATGAAAATAACGGGTATGGGAGTCGAAGACAGGATAAAGCCCGCTGATGCTATTGAGATCGATGACAGGAACAGCCCAAACATTGGCAGCTTCTTTGATCGCCTTTACATATTCATCTACATACAAGCCAATTCCGTTAGAATAAGATTCGTCCGGCTGGATATTGTTATCCCCGAATTTGGCATATCCGCGATGTATCGGGGTCAACAGTATGATTTGTTTCGTCGGATAATTCGTTTTCAGATAAGATAGGACACAGTTGATACGCCCCCGGAACGTCCGATCATCCGTTTGCAGCATCCGTCGCTTTCGCACCTCCTGCTTCGGTCCCGAAACTTCAACGGATTCTTCCTTCTCGGCGTACCATTCTCCTAAAGGTACGTTGGCATTAAAGTCGTTTGTTCCGGCAAAGATCAGGATTGCATCAATATCATCCCCCCGTTCGGCCTGCAATCTCCCGGCCTGCTCCAACACACCGTTCCACTGATGACCGTTAATACCGTAAACGAACGGTTCCAACCCCAACATTTCCGAAAGATACTGCCAATAGTTTTTCGTCGTTCCGACATGTATCTTATCGGTAATCGAATCACCCAAGAAAGCGACTTTCTTCCCTTTCCACCGGTTGGGGACAGACACTTCCCGTATTTCCGGCAAGCGACAAGCCGAATAAGGATAAACATCAGTCGACAACAATAGAGCTGACAAAAACAAAGCTGAATAACGTATATGCATATCTTTTTAAAGAATAATTTAAAAACAGATTTGCCCAATTTAAACAGGTTCCAAATGTACAAAATTATAAATATATGCAGAAATACCCAATGCTTCTCTAATTTAAAAATACAATTTCGTAGTGTTAAAAACGGAAAATTCGTACATTTGCAAGCGCTTATGATTGTAAATTGAACTATGATTACATATAATGGTAAAACTATAAAATATTATGAAGGCTGTCCGTTTACTATTAATATTATTGTTTGTGATTCCAAAACATGTTATTGCTGAAGAAAATTCAAATCAATTATTGCTTACTCAATCCTGCTACCAAAAAGTGGGGATATACCTATAACAAATCAAAGACTTCACGCATGTTTTTACCAACCCGTTTGACTGCAACCTCGGCATTTAGTGCGGTTGGATTGGGAACTTCGCTCATCTGGGGCAAAAAAGATCGCTTGGCGTATAATTGGGCGATACCGCCTCAGTATGATCAGGCGGCTAAAAATTTTGATGAAGGATTGACAGCTGTCATTATGGAGGGGCGAATGGGATTTATAAACTCTTCTAATCAGTTCGTTATACCTCCTATATATAAGGCAAAAAAATTGACTAAATTCAATTATGGTTTGGCGCCGGTGATGATAGAAGGAAAATATGGTTTTATTGACAAACTGGGTAATCTTGTGATTCCCAATCGTTACGAATGGGCTGATTCTTTTAAAGATAATGGTTTAGCTTCTGTAAAGATGGAAGGTAAGTATGGTACAATTGATCTAAATGGTGAATTGGTAGTTCCCTGTACCTATCAATTAGAAGAAGCAATGACAACTGTCCCTGTATCCAATAAAGACTATCGACAGGCAGTAAAAGATGTGAAAGCAAAATTAGACAGTGGTGTTTATTCGGTTCTGACACAACGGCTCGATTCGATAGGCGCAAAAGTTGATAGTAAGGAGGTAGAATTCAGTAAAGGACTTATTGCTCCGGATGATCAACCGTTTTTTGAACAAAAGGGATCTTTCTATGGCGCTCGGATTTCAGAAAAAGACAGCATTTGGTTATTCAAACCAGAATACATTGGCATTGAACAGATAAATGATGGCTTTTTCTTATTGTTTGCCAAAGATAGTCTTTGTGGTGTGGGAGATAGCTTCGGAAGAATTATTGTTCCATGCGAATATGAAGATATTACATACGACAGAAACGGCCATGCATTCGTGGTACAAGAAAAAGAACATTACGGATTTTATGGAATAGACGGGCTGATTCGTGCTTTTACCGGATTCGATTTGATTGGTGGATTTGCCGATGGGACTGCTCCTATTTGGGTAGATAACGAAACCGGAACAGTGACAGAAGACGGGACAATTGATCCTGAGTTTATACAAAGGTTGTATGTTTTAGGAGAAACGGCTGAAAAGAATGGAGACACACAACGGGCACGTCAGTTGTATGCTCGTATCATAAAAATTGAACCGACATTTGCAATGGCATATAATAATTTCGGACTTTTGGAATTGAAGTCTGAAGCTTATAGTGAAGGGATGAGTAAGTTGAAATTAGCTCACGAACTTGCTCCTGAGAACGAACAGATCACGGCCAATTATAAACAAGCTAGAAAAGATCAAAAATCACGACGCTGGGATAAAGTCATTAGCGGGCTCGAAACGGCTGGTACCTTTGTTGGAGTTGCTGCGACAACTTATGCGGCAATCGAAGGGGATGAAACAGCCGTAACTGCTCTTAACGAAGGCAGGTCGCTTACAGCTGAAGAATTAGCTACGACTGCGTTGAAAAGTAGTGAGTCAGCTTCTGTAAACGAAGATATATACGATTTTGAAAATATGCAAGTTAAAGCAACCTCTGCTTCTCAAATCGAAAAAGAAAAACAAAAACTTCAACAGCTTTATGTTCAACGTGAAGCTATAATTGCAAGAAGCAAGAATACACAAAGGACTATTTCTTCTGAAGGCTCGAAACAAATACGAAGAGCAGGAACTTCTTTGAGAATGAATCATGGGCAAGTACGACCTGGTCAGGGTAATTATGGAAGAGGTGCAGCAGATCGACATCTCCGTGAAACAACAGACAACCGCGTTGAACTCCGAAATATTAATCAACGTATAGAACGTCAAATTGCTTTAATTCAACATTTGGAAGAAGGGGGAAGTTCCGCTACTTTCTCAGCTCCGGCTTCCCGATCAACAAAAACTGGAAAATTTCAGAAAAGCGGTCCTTCTCAAAGGGATAAAATTACAAATGATCACACATATCGTAATTGGGAAACTCAGTTAATTAGAATGAGTACAGGTACAGATCCTTATGACGATTCAAAGCGTAAGTATATCCAAAGTCAGATGCGTTCGCTTAGAGCTAAATATGGTTTTGGTAAATCTCAGTGGGAAGATTGGGGTGGTAAATAAGAATACATGATTTTATTGTGTTTTCTTTCATGAATTCCATAATCAAACTTTTGATATCAATGCCGAAGTAGCCAATGCTTCTCTCCTGTTTTAATTGAAAAATTTACCGTACCTTTGTACAATTCTTATTCACTGTAAAAATATGGAAATTGCAGCATTAGTTTCGGGAGGAGTGGATAGCTCCGTAGTTGTTCACCAGTTGAAAGAGGCAGGATACGATCCTACCATTTTCTATATCCGCATCGGCATGGAAGATAAAGATGGATATATAGACTGTCCCGCCGAAGAAGATATCGAGATCACCTCCTATATCGCCAAGAAGTACGGTTGCCGGTTTGAAATCGTCTCTTTGCATGACGAATATTGGGATCGTGTCGTGAGCTATACCATCGATTCCGTAAAACGCGGACTCACCCCCAACCCGGATATGATGTGCAATAAATATATCAAATTCGGCTGCTTTGAAGAGAAATGGGGAAAGGATTTCGATAAAATAGCAACCGGCCATTACGCCACGACAACCGAAATAGACGGTAAGGTATGGCTTTCCACCGCCAAGGACCCGGTAAAAGACCAGACCGACTTCCTCGGCCAAATCACTCGTTTGCAAATACAGAAATTAATGTTCCCGATCGGACATCTCATGAAAAGCGAAGTCCGAGCCATAGCCGAACAACAAAAACTGCCGAGTGCTAAACGGAAAGACAGTCAGGGAATCTGTTTCTTAGGCAAGATCAATTATAATGACTTTATCGAGCGTTATTTAGGAAAACGGACAGGAAAGATCGTCGAACTGGAAACCGGTAAGGTATTGGGCAAACACAACGGCTACTGGTTCCACACCATCGGACAGCGCAAGGGGTTAGGTTTGAGCGGCGGACCCTGGTTCGTCATCAAAAAAGATATCAAGCGGAACGTTATCTATGTTTCCAACGGTTATGATCCGGAAACACAGTATGGCAAGATTATCAACATGCACGGCTTCGACTTCATCACCGAAGATCCATGGGGAGAATTTGAGGACGAGAAAGAGATCACTTTCAAGATCCGTCACACACCGGACTTCACACACGGCCGCATCCGTCGCATCGGAGACTTGTACCGCATCGAATCCGACAACAAAATCCAGGGAATCGCTCCTGGACAGTACGGAGTAGTCTACGACAAAGACCATCGTCTTTGCCTCGGTAGCGGCATGATTATCGATGAAGAAAAATAGGCCGGTGTTTCCCCCACCGGAAAGGGTTCGTGCCGGGCGAACAATAAAAAAGGGGGTGTGTCATAATTCCTGATTATGTGCAGCCTCTTTTTTGTGTCTATACAGCAATAAATTTGATTATGCCGTCATTTTTTCAAACTTATCCTGGCATATTTCCAGTTTATGCATGTAACAAATAAAAATAACTACGAATTTTCCATAAGAAGACGTTTTTCTTCCCTTTTTGTCCACTTTTCTCATCATTGAACATAGTTTCTTTATATTGAAGGCTATGGCAAAGAAGGTAAAATCCATCACGACCTTGTCTTTTCCCATATGCCTGAAACGGCGGTAAGCCATAGTGGACTTCATCTGTCCGAAGACTGCCTCCGGTTCAATGCACCGCCTCCCCCTTTCCTTGATCCCTTCTTCTGAAGTCAATAATTCACAGGCCTTTCGTTTATAGGCATTAAGCCGGTGATTGACCCTGATCGTCCTCTGGTTGGCCTTGGCCTTGTAACAGAGGCAGCGCAAGGGACACCCCTTGCATCGTATGGCGCGATAACAGGCGCTCTGGGAGATATAACCGCCCTCCGTCCGGGTTTGTAGCGTACCGGTCCGGGACATGCGCTGCCCCATCGGGCATATGTAATAATCTCCTTCCTCATTATAATAGAGGCTGTCGGGATGAAAGGTGTCAGGTTTATAGCGGGGACGGTGTTCCAAATGGAAACGATTGTATTTGACGAACCCCTCAATGCCGGCTTCGTCCATGAAACGGTAGTTCTCTTCCGAGCCGTATCCGGAGTCGGCGACGACCCTTTTTGGGAAACGACCGTAACGGCCCGGGAAAGAGCCAAGGAATGGTATGAAGGTCAGCGTGTCGGTCGGGTTCGGAAAGAGGGCGAAGTCTGTGATGAATTGGTTCTCGGAGGATATCTGCAAGTTGTAACCGGGCTTGGTTTGTCCATTACACATGGCGTCTTCCTTCATGCGCATGAATGTGGCCGAGGGATCGGTCTTGGAGATGGAATTGCGGCCTTCCATCTGTTCCAGGCGGCTGTTATATTCCGCTAGCTTCTCGCCATGCCTCTCCAATTCTTTGAACATCTTGTTCTTTCCTCTTTGCGCGGCCTTCTCTTCCTTTGTCTTTGCCTCAGGTGCCGAACCGAGTGCCTCCTTGAATTCCTTGGAGATCTCGCACAATGTCTGGGGGGTAAGCTCCAAGGTGTCAACATCGGCCGCCTTGTCTTGTGCCATCTGCTCGTTGATCTGCTGGAGTAACACACGGATTTTCTCCAACAGCTTCTCACGGTTCCTTTCCACGCTCTTGCGCCATACGAAGGTATACTTGTTCGCCTTGGATTCTATCTTCGTCCCGTCAAGGTACTCGACCTCAAGCGTGACAAAACCTTTCTCTACCAATATCAACACTAAGAGGGTGAATATATGTCCGATCTCATTCTTGACACGGTTACGGAAACGGTTGATGGTAGCGAAGTCAGGCTTCTGATATCCCGACAGCCAGATATAATAGATGTCCCGGTATAGGAGTTTCTCTATTTTTCGGCATGAGTATACGTTATTCATGTAACTATAAAGGATTACCATGAGCATCATTTTGGGATGATAAGGGCTGCGGCCACGCTCATGGTATAGTTTCTTGAAACCTGACAGGTCCAGGCTCTCGATAACCGACTTGAGGATACGTACAGGATCATCCTTAGGGATATCCCGGTCGATCCTCTGGGGAAAAAGTAGCGTTTGATCGGGATCATAACTTCTGAAGTGTAAATTTTCTGGCATCTTGCAAGCGTTTATTTGTCACTAAATTACAAAAATATCAGAACTTGGGCAAGTTCTTGCAATAGAAAATCAAGATAAATAACTTGATTTTCATATCTTATAAAAAGAATAAGACTGCTGTGGGAATACCGGCTTTTACAAAAGGAGCGCGCCCCAAATATGGGACACGCTCCTCGTCATAATTAAAGTTTCGGCTGTCATTATTATATTATTATTTATCCTTGTCAATCCCATATTACAAAAAAAGCCTGACACGATAAGTTGTCAAGCTACACATCCCGTATAGTCAAGGCTTCTTTTGCTTGGTTACTCTCTACTTATAATATCTCTTAAAACGAGTGACTTTGCAAAGGAACAATTTTATTTTATACAAAACAATTTTTTTTAGACTTTACTTTATATGTTGGCCAGCATAAAAAAAGAAAGGGGGAATTTTGACACACCCCCTTCTTTTGATATTATAAACTCATTAAATAGCATACAGAGAGCTGATAGATTCACCGCTACATACACGACGGATAGCTTCGGCAAACATATCGGCAACAGACAACACTTTCACCTTTTCGCATTTCTTTGCATAAGGGATAGAGTCGGTAAAGATCATTTCAGTCAAAGCAGACTGGTCTACACGCGTAGAAGCCGGGTCGGACATAACGGCATGACTGGCGATGGCACGCACGGATTTGGCTCCGTTTTCAAGCATCAGGTTGGCAGCCTTCGTAATGGTACCGGCCGTATCCACCATATCGTCGATCAAAAGGACATCCAAGCCCTCTACATCACCGATAATACGCATTTCTGCTACTTCATTGGCACGCAGACGTGACTTGTGGCAAATAACCATCGGTAAACCCAGATATTTGGAATAACTGCTGGCACGTTTAGTACCTCCAACGTCCGGTGTAGCGATACACAGATTATCCAGAGGCAAAGATGTTTTAATGTAATCCAGGAAAATGGAAGATGCATACAAGTGGTCAACCGGAACATTAAAGAATCCCTGAATCTGATCAGCATGCAGGTCCATCGTAATCAAGCGGTCAATACCGGCAGTACTCAGCATGTCTGCAATCAGCTTGGCGCCGATAGACACACGTGGCTTGTCTTTTCTATCCTGACGTGCCCAACCGAAATAAGGAATAACTGCGATTACAGAGTGTGCCGAAGCACGCTTGGCAGCATCGATCATCAGGAGAAGCTCCATCAGATTATCAGAGTTAGGAAACGTTGATTGTACCAGGAATACATCACGACCGCGGATAGACTCTTCGTACGAAACGGAGAATTCTCCATCAGCAAAGTGTTGAATGTTCATCTGTCCCAGCGGACAACCAAGACTATTGCAAATTTTCTCTGCAAGATACCGGGAGTTGGTTCCCGAAAACACCAAGAAAGGAGTTTGTGCACTCATTATTCCGAATATTTATCTTAAGTAAATAGATTTGAATTGTGGGTGCAAAGGTACAAAACAATTATGATTTATGATTTATGATTTATGATTTATTACCAAACACATCGGTCAGAGCAGATCATAAATCATAAATCATAAATCACAAATCAATAAGTAAACTTCAGCAAACGGCCGGAATAAGCAGGTACAACCACCTGATAAGGCCAAGCTGCCGTCAGTGTGCTGATACAACTCTCTCCAGTCATCAGATCGGTCAGCACAGCAGCTTTATTATCACCGAAATCAAGTGCCTTAAATACTTCATCGGGGATTTGGATGCGTACCGTCTGCTCCGCCTTGTCAAAGTTGACCACCACTAACAACACTTCATTCTGATATTTACGCATGAATACAAATTGCCGATGTGAGTTAAAATACGGATTACTCAGGTTTGCATACATCAAATCATAAAAAACTCCTTCTGTGATAACCCGTTCGGACTTGGATATATTCAGAATCTTTGCATACGCCTCGCGCAATTGCCGTTGCTCAGCCGTCAGTTTACCACCATCGAAAGCCCCTTCGTTTATCCAGTTGCGCAAGCTGGCAAGACTCCAATAATCAAAAATCGTCGTGCGCCCGTCACGTCCGCTGAAACCCTCATCGTCCATTCCCGGCTCCCCTAATTCCTGTCCGCTGTAGATCATCACCGGATTGGTATTCATCATAGCCGACACGATCATCCCCGGAATTCCCGGACGCGGATCACCAGCAAAAAAGTAAGAGGCGATACGTTGCTCGTCATGGTTTTCAAGGAAGTTCAACATATTATGCTGGATACCTTCGAGTGACTGCCAACATCCGGAGATATTACTTGCCGGAGCCTGGTTACACATGACTGCCCGTACCGTATCGTACAGCCCGACCTTATCATACAAATAATCAAAATGTCCGTTCCAGATATAATTACGATATTCTGCCGGATTATAAACTTCGGCAACAAAGCAAACATCATACACCTGTTTCACCTTCGGGATCACCCAGTTCCAGAATTCAACCGGAACCATTTCCGCCATGTCGCACCGGAAACCGTCCACCCCTTTTCCCGCCCAGAAAAGCAGGATATCCAGCATCTTCGTCCATGTATTGGGAACCGGATCGAAATGCGGGGTACGGCCGTTCATATAATCAACGCCATAATTCAATTTGACCGTCTCATACCAGTCGTTTTGTCCGGGACAGGTACTGAAGCAATCGTTCCCCGTGACTTTCGCCGGAAATTCGCTATATTCAAAATCTTCCTGTTGAGCGCCGAACTGCAAACGCAAGGTCTGCCCCGGTATATAATAGAAATTATTATTGGAATCGAAAGCTTTCGAAGTATTGTCTTTTTGTCCCAGATCTTCCACATACGCCATCTTGACATCCGAATAATACTGGCGGGCAACATGGTTGGGTACGAAATCGATGATTACTTTCATTCCAGCTTCATGCGTCCTTCTGACCAGCGATTCGAATTCTTTCATACGGTCAGGTACATTATCGGCCAGGTCCGGGTCTATATCATAATAATCTTTGATAGCATAGGGGGAGCCGGCATTTCCCTTCACGACCGCCGCATGGTCTTTTCGTATCTGGTAAGCCGTATAATCGGTATTCGTTGCATGTTCGATCACTCCGGTATACCACACATGGGTAGTTCCCAACTCCTTGATCTTGGACAAAGCCACCGGCGTAAAGTCCGAGAACTTTCCTATTCCGTTTTCAACTTTACTTCCATTCTTCACCAGGGATGATTTCATATTTCCAAACCAACGTGGAAAGACCTGATATATTACCATCTTATTTGTCTGTTTCATCGCGCTATTTGTCAACTTAGTTACTATTTTGGGTGAACGCCGGAACATCCGGAAAAAGTTATGGCATCAGGGTATTGTTTCTTCTTGCCATAATAGCGTTCACCAGAGTTTCATATTTATTTTCTTTTATCACGACCTCGAACGCCCGGATTGCCGCTGCATATCCGATCCCCGCGATCTCGTCCACATTTTCCAGGTCGAATGTCTTATACATACCGAACTCCTCCGCCTCGATCAGAACATCGCACATTTCGCGGTCTTCCAATGTGTTTGCCCGGAACATATAGTGATAAGAACGTTCCGCGATATGGAAAATCGTCTGCTTGTACTTTTGCGGGACAAGGGGGCTGACATTTACCCCGATGATACGCTCACATTCTTCACGGATGATGGAAACCGGGAAATTATGAAAAAGACCTCCGTCAACATAATGCACTCCGTTTATCACGACCGGGCTAAAGATAATCGGAATGCTACAGGAAGCGGTCACCGCTTCTACGATGGGGCCGCTACGGAACTCATGACTCTCGCCGTTGTCAAGGTCGGTCGCCACGACAACCAGAGGGGTTTTCAGTTCTTCAAACGTTTTAGCTCTCAAATGACGACGGAGGAAATAGCGGAACCGCTTGCTGTCGAACAACCCCGATTTCGGGATTTGCAGCTGGGCGAATTCGGAGAACTCACGTCCAGTAAAGAGTTCTTTGATTTCGTCGGACGTATAGCCATCGGCAAACAAAGCGCCCATCAACGAACCAACACTTGTACCGACGATGATATCCGGCTTCAGACCGCATTCTTCCAGTAATCTAAAAACCCCGATATGAGCGAAACCTTTCGCTCCTCCCCCGCTTAGAGCCAAGCCTAATTTATAGGTCTTATGGTTCGTTTCTTCCGTCATTTGCGTTTTCATTCTTATTCTGTGACAAATATGCTGTTTTTTTTAGAATGAAACATTATTATTTACGAAAAAGTTTCTCTACTTCTTTATTTTTGTTATATTTACAGGTGAACAATAAAGGATCGTAAGGCACTAAGTGTCAAAACGATTAAATCCGTATTAAATTTAAATCTCATTGCTATGATTACACCTATTTTTTGGATCATACCGGTAGCCTCTATCCTGGCACTGGTATTTGCTTGGTTCTTCTTCAGGCAGATGATGAAAGAGAGTGAAGGGACGGAGTTAATGGCAAAAATAGCCCGACATGTACGCAAAGGGGCTATGTCGTACCTGAAACAACAATACAAGGTTGTTGCTTCGGTGTTTCTCGCCCTGGTGGTTTTATTCTCCATCATGGCGTATGGATTTGGAATACAAAACGAATGGGTTCCGATCGCTTTCCTGACCGGCGGTTTCTTCTCCGGCCTTGCCGGCTTCTTAGGAATGAAGACAGCTACTTATGCATCCGCCCGTACGGCCAATGCCGCCCGTTCGTCCTTGAACAGCGGCTTGCAGGTTGCTTTCAGGAGCGGTGCCGTAATGGGGCTGGTCGTCGTCGGCCTCGGTTTGCTGGACATTTCGTTCTGGTACATATTATTAAACATCTGCATCCCGGCAGAAGCGATGGATGCAACACATAAACTTACCATCATAACCACCACTATGCTGACCTTCGGAATGGGAGCTTCCACACAGGCACTCTTCGCCCGTGTCGGCGGAGGCATCTACACCAAGGCGGCCGATGTCGGGGCCGACCTGGTCGGAAAAGTCGAGGCCGGTATTCCCGAAGATGACCCGCGAAACCCGGCAACCATTGCCGACAATGTGGGAGATAACGTCGGAGATGTGGCCGGAATGGGGGCGGACCTGTACGAATCGTATTGCGGTTCGATCTTAGCAACCTCCGCATTGGGTGCTGCCGCATTCGTAGCGTCCGGCGATGTGGAAATGCAATATAAGGCGGTTGTGGCGCCAATGTTGATCGCGGCGGTCGGGATCATATTGTCGATCATCGGTATCTTTGCCGTCCGCACAAAAGAAAATGCGACGATACGCGAACTGCTGAAAGCACTTGCCATAGGGACCAACCTCAGCTCGGTATTGATCGCCCTGTCCACCTTCGGAATCCTTTATTTGTTAGGATTGGACAATTGGTTCTGGATCAGCTGTTCGGTCATCATCGGATTATTGGTAGGGATCGTGATCGGTCAATCGACGGAGTACTATACTTCCCAATCTTATCAACCTACCCAGCGGGTTTCGGAAGCCGGACTGACCGGACCGGCAACGGTGATCATCTCCGGATTAGGATTGGGTATGCTGTCCACCGCAATTCCGGTACTGGCCGTAGTTGTCGGGATCATCTGTTCGTTCCTATTTGCTTCCGGGTTCGATTTCAATAACATAGGAATGGGATTGTACGGCATCGGTATCGCCGCCGTCGGAATGCTTTCGACTTTGGGCATCACACTGGCAACAGATGCCTACGGACCTATTGCCGACAATGCCGGCGGAAATGCGGAAATGTCCGGTCTGGGCAAAGAAGTCAGGAAACGTACGGATGCACTCGACTCCTTAGGCAACACGACTGCCGCAACAGGCAAAGGATTTGCGATCGGCTCGGCTGCCTTGACGGGCCTGGCATTGCTGGCCTCTTATGTAGAAGAGATTAAAATCGGCTTGCTCCGTTTGGGCGAGACAGTCCTGCAATTTGCCGATGGCAGGGCAATCGAAGTGTCAAAAGCCTCTTTCACCGATTTCATGATTTATTATGATGTTACGCTTATGAATCCAAAAGTGCTGGCCGGAATGTTCCTCGGTTCCATGATGGCCTTCATGTTTTGCGGGTTGACGATGAACGCAGTCGGACGGGCCGCCGGACATATGGTGGAAGAAGTACGCCGCCAGTTCCGGGAAATTCCGGGAATTTTGACAGGAAAAGCCGAACCCGATTACGCCCGCTGCGTGGCTATCTCGACAAAAGGGGCACAGCACGAGATGGTGCTGCCTTCCCTGTTAGCCATCATTGCACCGATCGTCACCGGTCTGATATTCGGAGTGACAGGAGTAGTCGGACTGCTGATCGGCGGCCTGAGTACCGGTTTCGTACTGGCGATCTTCATGGCAAACTCAGGAGGAGCCTGGGACAATGCCAAGAAACATATCGAAGAAGGAAACCACGGCGGCAAGGGCAGCGAAGCCCATAAAGCGACAGTCGTAGGCGATACGGTCGGCGACCCGTTCAAAGACACCTCCGGTCCCAGCCTCAACATCCTGATCAAGCTGATGAGCATGGTTGCGATCGTTATGGCAGGATTGACAGTTGCCTGGAGTTTGTTCTGATTGAATGATAGATGATAGATAAAAAGGCTGTTTTGTAAAACTTTTCTGAGTTTGAATTAAAAAACGTCACCTTAAAGGCGGCGTTTTTTAATTCGTTTTTCCTAAACTTTTACAGAAACGGGGTTTTATCTATCATCTATCATCATAAATCACTGATAATCAATGATATATTTTTTTCAACCCCCTCTTTTTATTTATTTCATGAGATGAAATGTTTGAATCGGCAAACGATAATTTATGGGTGCGCAATAAAACAAAGGTGTTCCGTAGGGGCAGGGTTCTACTCCGCCCTATAAAAAGAACGTCCGCCATGTCCGGATCCAATGGGCAGAGCAGAGCCCTGCCCCTACAAACGACAATCATTTTGTATGGCAATGTCATCCATGTTTTTATACAGATAAATCATCATTTACATCCCCATTCGACAGGCATCAGGTTTACCTCTGCAAAGCTATGCATTACGAGGGCTAATGCTATGGGTTACGCCACCTAATGCATAGCTTTAGAGAAGCTGATGCATTGCCAAACGGCATGTACCGGATCGAATAGTTTCCTGCTCATCTATTTTTAACTACCAGATGAAAGCATTCATAGAGAATTGCATGTATCTTTGCAGCCGGTATAACATAAAAACAATCTGTATGTCAATCTCACGCTTTAATGCAGTGGAGAAAGCATCCAACCGAAAGGCCGTGGAAGCCATTACTCCCAATCAGAAAGTATCCGAATATTATGGTGAGAACGTCTTCAACCGGAAGGCAATGCAAAAGTATCTCTCCAAGGAAACCTACAAAGCCCTGACCCATGCCATCGACAACGGAACCCCTATCGACCGAGAAATTGCCAATCATGTGGCTGCCGGTATGCGCATGTGGGCACTGGAAAAAGGAGTCACACACTACACGCACTGGTTCCAGCCTCTGACCGACGGGACCGCTGAAAAGCACGACGCATTCGTCGAACATGACGGAAACGGAGGCATGATCGAAGAATTCAGCGGCAAGCTGCTCGCCCAGCAGGAACCGGACGCTTCCAGCTTTCCTAACGGTGGATTGCGCAACACATTCGAAGCCCGCGGCTACTCAGCCTGGGACCCTTCCTCACCTGCGTTTATCGTAGACGACACCTTGTGTATCCCGACCGTATTCATCGCCTATACCGGTGAAGCGCTGGACTACAAGACCCCGCTGATCCGCTCTATCGAAGCCCTGAACAAGGCGGCCAAAGATGTCTGTAATTATTTCAACGAAGATGTCCATAAAGTCATCACCTATTTAGGATGGGAACAGGAGTATTTCCTGGTAGACGAAGACCTCTACTCCGCCCGTCCCGACCTGTCGCTGACGGAACGTACCCTGTTGGGGCACGAAAGCGCCAAAAACCAACAGTTGGATGACCACTATTTCGGTGCCATCCCCTCCCGGGTACAGGAATTCATGAAAGATTTGGAAACAGAATGCTATAAGTTAGGCATCCCGGTCAAGACACGCCATAACGAGGTGGCTCCGAACCAGTTCGAGTTAGCACCTATTTATGAAGAATGCAACTTGGCCAACGACCATAACCAATTGTTGATGTCGGTAATGAAACGTGTTTCCCGCCGCCACAATTTCCGCGTGCTGCTCCACGAAAAGCCTTTTATGGGCGTGAACGGTTCCGGCAAGCATTGCAACTGGTCAATGGGAACCGATACAGGCATCAACCTCTTCTCTCCGGGAAAAGACCGGGAAGACAATCTGCGTTTCATCACATTCGTGGTCAATTCGCTGATGGCTGTATATAAATATAACGCTCTGCTGAAAGCCAGTATCGCTTCGGCTACCAACGCACACCGCCTGGGAGCCAATGAAGCGCCTCCCGCTATCATATCTTCTTTCTTAGGGACACAGATCACAGAAATCTTGGACAAGTTTGAAAACTGCTCCATCGAAGATGCTATCGAAGTGGACGACAAGAAACGCTTGCATCTCGGCTTCGGACAGATCCCGGAGTTGCTGTTAGACAATACGGACCGCAACCGTACTTCTCCTTTTGCTTTCACAGGGAACCGTTTCGAGTTCCGCGCATTAGGTTCGTCCGCCAACTGCGGTTCAGCCATGTTGGCACTGAACTCTGCCGTTGCCTACCAGCTTTGCCAGTTCAAACAGGATGTCGAGACATTGCGTGCCAAAGGAAAAAGCAAGGAGGCCGCCATCTTTGAAGTCTTGAAAGCCTACATCAAAGAATCCAAACCGATTCGCTTCGACGGAAACGGCTACGGTGACGAATGGAAAGAAGAGGCTGCCCGCCGAGGCCTGGATTGTGAAAACAGCGTTCCGTTACAATACGATGCATACCTGAAACCGGAAGTCATCCGGATGTTTAAGGAAACCGGTGTACTGAGCGAAAAGGAGCTGGAAGCACGCAACGAAGTGAAATGGGAAATCTATATTAAAAAGGTACAGATAGAAGCTCGTGTCCTCGGTGATCTCTCGCTCAACCATATCATCCCGGTTGCCGTCCGCTACCAGTCATTGCTATTGGACAATATCACCAAGCTGAAAGAGACTTTTGGCGGATATCCGGAATATGACGATATGTCGGAAGAGCCCCGTCGCCTGGTTCGCAAGATTGCCGGACATATCTGTTCCGTCACCCGCATGGTCGACGAAATGGTGGAAGCCCGCAAAAAAGCCAACCGTATCACGGATTTGCGTACCAAAGCGATCGCTTACCACGATACCGTCGCTCCTTACTTGGATGAAATCCGCAGCCATATCGACGACCTGGAACTAATGGTCGATAACCAGATGTGGCCACTGCCGAAATACAGGGAGCTTTTGTTTATCCGATAAGACGAACGAAAACATACCTCGAAAAATAACGTTTTCACCGGTCAAGAATTGATGCCGTACCGCATTCATTCCTGACCGGTGATTTTTTATACTAAAAACAAGTATATCTACCAGATATGCTTATCTTTACGAAAATTTCAAAACAAATCACCATGAAAACACAAACATTTATTTCCACTTGCGCAATAGCAGCCACCTTGCTCCTGAGCAATTGCGGTAACAAGCAAGACACCACATCAAGCAGCAATAAGAACCAATTGCTCATTGTCGAATACAAAAATTTGAACAACCGCAAAATCGAATTGCCACTCAGTCATTTTATCGAAGATTTCCGGATCGTCCGCCTCGACAATTCCGACGAAGCCCTCTTCAAGGCGTGGACCATCACACCAAGCAATAATTATATTGGTATCCGCCAATCAGGTGCACCGTTCAAACTCTTTGATAAAGATGGAAAATTTCTCTGCGATGTCGGTAGAATCGGACAAGGTCCAGGCGAATATGAAATCAGCATTTATGACGAAATTATCGACGAAAAAGGCGGACGTATCTTCCTCGCCCCTTTTTTCGGCAAAAAGATTATGGTCTACGGATTAGACGGAAAATGGATAAAGGACATTCCACTCAAAGGACGAGTCCAGAAACCCAAAATGAGACTCAACGAAGACGGTACGCTCTCCATCGTCCATATGTCGTTCTCCGAAGCGGAGCCACTCGCCTTTTGCATTGACATGGAGGGAGAGATTGTCAAGCGACTACCTGTTTCCAAGAATATGATCGTACAGAACTTCGACGGAGAGATCTTCTCTTACCAAAACGGTGGCGAGTTTGATTTCTTCCACACGGCAAACGACACGCTTTGGACGTACAACAACACCGAAAACCGGCTTGAAGCCCGTTTCGCCATGCATTTCCCCGACCCAGACAACAAGCCGATCCACATCTATCTCAATATACCTCAAGGTATCTTCGCCAATTGTTACTATTGGGATGTCACTACAAACCAACCAGGAGAAAGTAGTACCTACTTCATCGACCGCCAGACCGGAAAAGGACAAAAGTTCGACTTGATGAACGATTTCTTCGGTAACCTCCCCGCTTCTACGAACTTCAACAAGGGATACAACATCCAAAACTTCGAACCAATGGTTTTGAAGGAAAAAATCAAAGAGCACATAGCCTCTGGGAAATGCCCGGACAAGGATAAGGAAAAACTCAAATCATTTGCCAAATCACTAAATGAAAACGACAATAATTTGCTGTTTATAGGAAAGTTGAAAAAATAGAGCCGAGTATTCGTTCATCTATCCATACCGGCATGAACATCCAAAGGTTTCCTTCATCCGTAAGCGAGTAAGAAATGATTGGATAAGCTTACGGATGGAGGATTTGCAAATTCAACTTAGAAGTGCAACTTCGCAGTGTGTTCTCCATGAAAAAACCACTGCGGGTTTGCCCAGCGGCAGGGGTGCATAGCCCCTGAGAGCGTAGAATCAATTAGCAATACAATAAAAAAGGAGACCGAAGTCTCCTTAGGATTAACTATTTTTGTATTGTTATGAAGTATAAACAATTAACCCGTGAGCAAAGATATGCAATATCTTTGGGACTAAAAGAAGGTAAGACCCAAAAAGCGATAGCTCTTCAAATAGGAGTGTCGGCCAGTACGATAAGTCGTGAGCTCAGACGCAATAAAAGTCATCGTGTTTATAGTTATAGCCTTGCGGATGAGATGTCGCGCGAACGGCGTGAACGTCTCCCCGGCAATCGTAAAATTCCTAGCGCCATAGAAAAAGAGGCGTTGCGTTTGTTGGTAGAAGAAGATTGGTCTCCCATGCAAATATCCGGTTATTTGAAGAGGAAAGGTATAAGATCTCCCATGAGACCCTCTATAGACGTATACGTGCGGACTTTAGTGGTGAGCTTGCTTCCCATTGTCGTCACAAGATGAAGTATCGTCGGCATATATTCCGTCTTTGTCCTACAAAAGTCACGAACATCCCCAACCGCACGAGTATCCGCGAACGCCCTTTGGAAGCGGATGGCACCCGCTTCGGCGACTGGGAGATGGATCTTATCGTTGGCAAGGAGGGCAAAGGGGCGATCCTTACCTTAACCGAGAGGTCAAGCAACTTATTGCTGATGGAAAAGCTCCCCGATGGCAAGAAGGCAGCTTCCCTGTCGAGAGTGGTGAACCGCCTTCTGTTCCCTTATAGGGGCAAAGGCGTTAGGACCATAACAACAGATAACGGAGGCGAGTTTGCCTGCCATGAACTCATAGAGAAAAAATTAAGAGCTACCGTCTATTTTACGGACAGTTATTGCTCTTGGCAAAAAGGGGCTATAGAGAATGCCAATAAGCTGGTTAGGCAGTACATCCCAAAAGGCACTGATTTTAATACGGTGAGCGACCGTTTCGTCATGGAGATACAGAAGAAGATCAACCGTAGGCCTCGGGAAAAGCTGGGCTTCAGAAGCCCCAAAGAGTATTTTTTCGAGAAATGGGAGCAACAAAAACGGGTGGTATAAATACCACCCGTACAAAAAGCCTTACTAATCATAGCCTGGCTTTGGTCAATAATTCTTTTTGTTTTTGCTGTCAAGGTTTCGGTTTCTTTTCATAGTTAGGGTTTTGATATGCACAAATATAAACGATTATTTTAAAGTTTGCAAATCTTTATTGATTTTTCTTTTAATAATGACGATTTTTGGATGAATTTCATTTTTATGACTATAATTGCACTTGCTTGTTGACTCTACCATAAAGAAATTGCAGAAATCCTGCAAGTATCCCCTAAAACCGTCGATTACCGGATCCAACAGGCGTTAAAACAATTACGGATAACGTTGAAAAATTATTTGCCGTTGATCCTGCTATTGTTACCCAGAAATATTCTGTCGTAGATGTAACACACATCCGCTATTCCCGATCAGATCGATAGTAATCTCACTGCGGTCATCCAACTTGATCTTCTTGATGTCGACGACATCCTTTTTCTGCTTGGAAGCCTGATAATAGAGTGTGGCGGTATAGTTCTTCTTGTTTTTCAGAAAATCAAGGGGTAAGGAGATTTGCTTCTTGTCTCCGGCATTCAACATGCTCACATACCAATCGGAACCCGAACGGCGGGCGACCACAGCATATTTGCCCATCTCTCCCTCCAGAAAGCGAGTTTCATCCCATACAGTCGGAATAGAATTATAAAAACGGGTTGCGGCATCTGTTTTGATCACAGACTCGACAGAGCCTGCACCACTGGCCCGTCTCGGTGATTTTTCGGGACGGTCATACCAATAGACAAACTGCCAGGGACTATAAATAGCGACCAATTTAGCCAATTGGGCAGCACGTCCACCCATCTTTTTTGTGACTCTTTCCGCAAAATAACAATTGGTATAGTCACCCGCTCCGCATATCATGCGATTATATAACGTATAGATAGTCTGATCCAGCGACGGACTCTCTTCGTCACCACGAATACCCTCCTGAGTCAGTAAATTCGGATACGTACGTGAATAGCCTGTCGGACGATACTCGTCATGGATATCAACCATCAATTCATATTTGGCCGCTTTGCGTACCGCTTGATGCAACCACGCCGTAGCATACTGGTCACCTACATTCACAAAACCATATTTTACACCTTTGATCCCCCATTTCTTATACAAAGGCAGGATTTCATCCAGTTGCTGATGTAGCGCTTTTTTATTCACATAGACTAATATACCAACTCCTTTTGAATTGGCATATTCTATTACCTTAGGCAGGTCGAGCGGACCTTTCGAACGGGTCGGATCGACCGTAACGGTGGTCGCATCCGATTTTACGTCTTCTTCCGCCCCATACCAACCGGCATCAAACAGCACATAAGCGATATTGTTTTCTGCTGCAAAATCAATACAAGCCATACTGCCTGTCGTTGTCAACGTGACTTCACGAATCACCTGGCCGGGCTTGATCCAGTTAGTATTCGCAATCTGATTCGGTTCGTTCAAATTTAGGACGAAGTAATTATTTTCGACCAATTTTCCCGGATGACCGGCAACCATCACATAACGCCAGGGAGATCGATAGCCGGCCAGATCCAAATTGACCTTTCCCGACAAAACAGATTGTACCCCAAACCCAGCCTCACTCTTTTCCAACTTCATACGGGAATAATCGACAAGAGCAGCTTCCCCGATGGCAACAAACCGATTATCATCGACCTGGATCACCTGAGGACGATCGGCAGCCCCTTTCAATCCACTCAATTTTGTTTCGGAATAAGCACCTTGCGCCATACCGGTCACCCAAGTCTTGCAGTCTTCCTGAAAAAGAAACTGTGTCTTCTCATCAGTGACCGTACGATTCCAAAAATCCAGCTTATCGAATGCATAACGAAACGCCAGTCCTTCATCGTAAAGACGGACACTCAACACCATCTCTTTCCGATTCTCATCCGATTGAAGTGTTAGCTCAACCTCATTATACCGGTCTGTCACGACAGAACGTTCCCCATAGACTGGTTGCCAGGTCTGGTCGACCGATTTCCGTTTCTGGTTTGTCACCGTCCAGTTGCCTTTCAGGGTATTCTCATCCAAAGAAAACTGCAAAGTTTTAGCAGTCACCACCTTTTCCCCATTATCAAATAAATCTATTTCTACATTCTTTCCCCCGACTTTGATATCGGCATTCATTTTTTCGGAAGGGCTGACTAGCGGAAAAGTTGCCTGCTCACGAACACGCATAGACGGAGTTTTCTTAATAACAAGGCACGCACCACCACCGGGAGCCAACTTCAATGTCAGTTTATCATTGTTTGTCAGTTGTCGGGTCGTAGTCTTCAAGCTTTCCCGGTTTGTCAGATAATGGGCATCATCGCCATCTTCAATGACTTCGACTGTATACTTTCCTTTTTCCAGGAAAGAAAGAGGCAGATCTATCATCCTTCCGGATTCATTCGTGGCCGCACCGACCAGGTAAGCATCATCCGTTTCCCTCATCATAACGATATACTCCCCGATTTCACCAGCCAAGGTACGGCTCTCTCTCCACGGCATCTTCTGGGCAGACAAGAAGTTCAACAAAGCCGGATACTTCCGGTAATATTCCGGAATATCCGGTAAAATAGTCACCCCTGAAAAAGTGATCAACGTACGGGCAGCTTCCGAAACCAATGTAGAAGGAACCGGCTGGCTTTCGTCCACACGTGTCGTATGTCCTTGGCGAAGGTCGAACATCCCGTTGTTCATATCGACCGGACCGGCAACCATATTGACGAAAACGGTCGTCACAAATGTTTTAGGCTCGAACACATGATGTCCGTCCAATTGGGCATGGCAATATTCGCGCGTCACAGCATTCGGCCAAGTACGCATCTGTCCATAAGGATGAACCGGACCGTCATGGAAATCGACTAACAGACGGTTTTGCGCACAAAGTTCGGTAATCTTTTTCGTCCACCGGTTCTTTTCTTCTTGTGTTCCGCTCATAAAACCGTATTTAACCCCGGCTGCTCCCCAATCCCCATACTGTTTCAAGGTCTTTTCTATCGGATATTTCCGACCTCCGACATCATTCAGATAAAGCCAGATTCCGACACCCTTCTCTTTTCCATATTTCAACAGCCGTTGCACATCCTGCGCTTTTTCTCCTTTAACCGGATCGGAATCCGATTCGAATTCCGGTCCATACCAATTGGCATCCAACACCAGGTATTTGAAACCCTGCTCGGCAGCGAAATCGACCATTCGTACCCAGGAAGGATAAGACATCCCGTATGTAAATCCATCCCACACAGCTCCGTTGATACGCCAGTCCCAGACAGCCAATCCCGGTTTCACCCACGAAAAATCATAACGAGAGTCGGGATCCGGATTCAGCAACTCCAACAAATGGGAATCGGTCAACACGCCAGGTGTCGTCCCATACAAAACGACACGCCAGGCTGAAGTATATCCCGGCGACAAATCGGCCGGCTTAGAAGCAACCGAAAAGAGCGATTCGCCCCCTTTGGATTGTAAGACAAGAGGTGCTCCTGTTTCCAGGCAGGCTTCATGGATCGCCATATAATGTCTATCGCCCGCCTTCACGGTCATCACCGGAAGACGAGTTCCATCTGTTTCCGTCAACTTTTCAGGTCCTATATTGTGGTTTTCTCCATTATAGAACCATGCCGTATAATCTCCGGCGAAGTTATAGGCCGTCAGTTCAGACTGCACATTTACACACTCTCCTTCACCTTCCGGTATTTTATAACAGAATGCAAAGCCGTCATTATACCCCCGGACCACCAACTGCATCCGCTCCGGTTGCCCGGCAGGATTCAGCAAATCGATCACTAATTCATTGAAATGGTCTTTGACCACAGCTCGCTTTCCCCAGAGCGGTCGCCATTCATTCCTGACTTGCCGGTCAGAAACATTCTCTATTTTCCAACCGGAAGAAGGAACCGTCTCCTGCGATTCCAGTTTGAAACCCAACGAAGATTCTTTAATCAAAACTTCTCTATTGGCTGCAAAAGTATATGTCAGCAAACCGTCGTTATGCCGCTGAATAGCCATCACCAACTTTTTATCGGGAGAGAAAACCTGATAAAGCTTGGGAAGATATTGAGCCCAAACGCTGTTCCCCTCCAGCCAAACGAACAGCAGCAAAACAAATGTTACAAATCTTGTATTCATAATATGTTTTTGTAGGTATTAAATATTAGATTCTTTCATTCTACTTTCATGGTCCTCGAACTGTAGATCATCATCTATCGGGCAAATATAAGAACAAAAAGAAGGTTTCCATCACAGAGACCTTCTTTTTCTTAAACAAATGTGTCTAATCTAAATATGTTATAGTGTTATTGGTGTGCCGTTATAGAAGTCCAGGATTTTGGTACGGAAGATAAAGTCATACTTGGCTTGGGCCTGTTCGGACAAGCTCTGGGCATACTTCGTTTTAGCTTCGCTGTATTCGAAGACTGTGCTTTTGCCGGCGGCATAACGGTCTTCGGCATAAGAGAAAGCCTCCTTGCTGGCGAGGACTGATTTGTCGGATGCGGTATATTTATCCTGGGCGGCAGTCGCATTATAATAGGCTTGCTGGATTTCCTTATACAACACTTTCTTCGTATTCTCCATCATCAACTCCCGGTTCCGGATACCTATACGGGCGGAACGGACATTATTGCGAACCTGGAAACGGTTGAACAGCGGAATACTCAGGCTGAACCCGATCGTTTTACGTCCGTTATTCTTCAGCTGATCGCTGAAAGGAAGGTTCGTATAGTCGCCATCACCGGAATAATGGTAATAGCCGTTGCTGTAGCTGGCACCAAAATTCAGTTTCGGATAATAGCCTGCCTGAGCCACTTTCAGCATCTTCTTCTGGCTTTCCAAGAGATATTCCTGCTCTTTGATCTGCGGCTTGAAAGCAACGGCATGATCATAGACATTGTCCGGTGGGAGAATGCTGCTCATATACCGCTCGACAGCATCCTCGATTTCAGGGACTACGATATCGAAATTTTCACCGTCGCGTTCCAGTTCGAGGCTTTGCGTCAAGTCGAGCAATGCCAGTTTCACATTGTTGCGCGCTTCAGTCAACGAGACTTCGTCCTTCGCCAGCTGTGCTTTCATATCGTATAGTTGGGAAAGAGGGACTTTCCCGTTCTTTACCAAAGCTTCGGTTTTCACGACCTGTTCATTGCTCAGCGCGACCTGCAACTCAGCTATCTTCTGGACTTCCTTATTATACAAAACCTGCACATAGTAGGAAGCAACATTGATCGACAAATCTTCCTTCGCCTTATTCAAAGTTTCAACAGCCGCTTTCAAGTCCAGCTTGCGGGCAGCGATATCGTTCGGAATACGCAAGCCGTCGAATATCGGCATACTCAAAGAGACAGAGGCCGAGGTATTGGCCGAGTTTTGGTCCACAATCACACCCGTTTTGGAAGGAGAACGCCCGAAGTCGAAATTCTGTCCGACATTAGCATTCAGGTCGGGCAACCAACTGAACTTACTGGTGTTCAATTCCACTTTCCGGCTTTCCTGCTCCTGCTCTTTCTGCTTCAGATCGATGTTATGCTCGATCGCGTAACGGATACATTCTTCCAGAGACCATTGTTTGGCAGATTCCTGCCCCCAAGCAAGAGTACCGGAAAGAAACAAAGTCGTAGCTATTATTAATTGGCTTCTCATCATTTTATCGTTTACAATTATTTCTTATTCGGATCGACAATCGCCCCGCGTACCTTTTCGTTTTCGGCAAGACCTTCCTTTATCTCGATCTTGATACCATCGGACAACCCCACCTTAACGGCCCTCTTTTCAAACTGCTGCTCCGGCTTTTCCGCTTTTACCACCTGCACGAAAGTAGAGTCGCCACTAAACTCGACACAACTTTCAGGTACGGATAAAACATTCTCCGCACGCTTCAACACGATCTCGGCATTAGCGCTGTAACCGGCACGGATAAAAGCATCGCCGGGCATATGTACGGCGGCCTTCACCTCAAACAGTACGGCCCCGTTCTCTTCCACTCCCTTAGGAGCCACATACTCCAGTTCTGCATCGAATGTGCGGCTTTCCATAGCGCCGACCGTCAATTTGATCGGCATCCCTTCATGGATACGACCGACTTCCGTCTCGTCTACTTTCCCCTTAAAGATCATATTGTTCATATCGGCAACGGTAGCGATCGTCGTACCGTCATTGAACGTGTTCGACTGGATCACCGAATTACCGACCTTGATAGGCACATCCAAGATCATACCAGTGATAGTGGAACGGACCTGTGTCGTACTGGAAGCGGCAGACCGTTTGGAGATACCTTCGCGGATAATCTCAAGAGCATCCTGAGCATTTTCAGCCTCTTCTTGTGCCTTCTTATAGTTGGCAAGAGATGTTTCGTAATCTTCTTTGGAGATAACCCCCTGTTTATGTAACTCTTCATCACGTTTGAAGGTAGCACTGATCTGTTCGAGGCTGATCTTCGCCACCCTTACACGCGATTCGGCGCTATTCAACTGAACCATTTCAGGGATCACCTTGATACGGGCAATGATTTCCCCTTCTTTCACCATCTGTCCGGCTTCTTTCAGCAACTCGGAAATGATACCCGACATTTGCGGTTTGATAAGGACTTCATCACGAGGTTCGACCTTTCCGGTCGCCACGGTCTTCGTCTCAATCGTGTCACGTGCAGGAGTAACCAACTCATAGACGGTAATGACAGGTTGCGCTTTCTTCCACAAGAAATAGAAAGTGCCGACAACAGCAGCCCCGACTACTACCAAAAAGATGATCCGCAGGACTTTTTTTACGATACGATTCTTCATAACTATATTCTTTTTTAATTGACAATGGAAATATTTATGATTTATGATTTCAGATTTATGATTTGTATCAACGTATAAATCATAAATTATAAATCATAAATCCAATTTACTCTTCTCTAATAGCGTCGATAGCCTTGATTTGCATAGCACGCCAGGCAGGGATCAACCCGGCAAGAAGACCGCTGAACAGCAAGATTACAGTAGCTGCTACCGCTGTCCCGATATGAATTTCGGGATTGGAGAAAAACGTTTCGTTAGACGCATCTCCTCCGCCGCTTGCCATCGCATTGTTCACCACATCAAGCAGGAACACACCCACACTAAGCCCGATCAACCCGGCAAGGGATGTCAACAGCAAGCTCTCGCTCATGATCTGTGATATAATATCGAAAGGCTTCGCACCGATCGCACGGCGTACTCCGATCTCACGTGTCCGCTCCCGGACCGTCACCATCATAATATTACTAACCCCGATGATACCAGCCAGCAGGGTACCGATACCGACCAGCCAGACCAAAATATTAATGCCGGTGAACAGCATGTCGAATGTTTCAAACTGCTTGGCTATCGTAAAACTGCTGATAGCATGTTCATCCGTCGGGGAAATCTCGTTCTGCGAACGCAGGACCGCCTTTATATCTTCCACCATCTTATCACAGGAGTAGCCATCGTCGGCCGTCGCACACAGGAACCAGAACTTGTCTCCCTGGTTGGAAGCCTGCTGGAGTGTCTTGAACGGGATCATCACGCTCTCCTCCGTACGCCCGCCGATCTGGGCACGGGGCTTCGGCTTGATCACACCCACTACCTGGTAATAGATGCCGTTCACTCGTATGTACTGCCCGATCGGATCTTCATCCGGAGCAAAAAGGACTTCGCGCACGATATTACCAATCAGGCACACCTTACGCTTTTCGATCATGTCGATTTCATTCAACAGACGTCCTGCCAAGATATGCTGCGTTTCGATATTGAAATATTCGGAATAGACACCACGCACGTTATATGTACCCGCTTTCTGTCCTCTCACCACATTGTTCTGTCCGCCCCATTGCATAATCATCGGTGAAAGATAGCGTACCCCTTTCACCCGCTGGCGGATCGTTTCCAAGTCGCGATTGCGCATTTGCCAGTAGCGTCCTTTCTTATACCCCTTGTAAGGCTCACCGGTCCGTTCGGAAAAGAAGAAAGCAGAGTTCGTCGAAAAACCGTCGACGTTCTTCAACACACCATTCTTCAAACCGTTGCCGGAGCCTAACAGGATCACAAGCATCAGGATGCCCCAGAACACTCCGAAACCGGTCAACAGGCTACGGGTTTTATTACGGGTGATCGTCACCCATATTTCTACCCAACGATCTATATCAAACATTTTACTTTGATTTATGATTTATAATTTATGATTTATGATTCCCGATCCATGATTTAACTTTATACCGCTTGACGCCATAAATCATAAATCTTTTCATTCACTACGCATGGCTTCAATGGCTGTGATCTTGACTGCCTTACGGGCAGGGAAATAGCCAGCCAGCACGCCAGCCCCGATGATCAGGGCCGTAGCAGACAGTGCCACACTGAGGTTCACCGTTGGATTCTGAAAGATACTCATGTCATCCTGTGAAACATTCTTTCCGGCATTCATCATCTCCATGACCGAATTGATGCCTTCCGTCAATCCGATTCCTAAGATCATGCCTAAATAACCGAATACTGCCGTGATCAGGATCGATTCGATAATAATCAGTTTCAGGATGGAAAACGGAGTCGCTCCTATCGCTTTCCGGATACCGAACTCCCTCGTCCGTTCCCGTACCGTTATCAGCATGATGTTGCTCACGCCTACGATACCGGCGGTCAGTGTCCCGATACCGATCACCCAGATAAAGAGAGCGATACCATTCATCATCCCATTCAACATCATGAAGTTTTCGAGCGTACTCCACATACCGATCGCCCGCCGGTCTTCAGGATCAAACCAATGCCGCGCTCCCATCTGTTCGCGGAAACGTTTATCAAAAGCGTCAAATTCTTCCTGTGTGGAGATACCTTTCACCGTAAAGATGATCTCGTCCAGTCCGTAGCCGGCGTTATACAAGGTCTGCGCCGTACTGAAAGGGATATAGGCCGGCGCGTTGTTGTCATTATTCTCCGCCTTATAGACGCCGATCACCTGGTAGGCAACACTTCCCGCATTCACATATTTACCCAACGGGTCCTCGCCTTTGAAAAGCACTTCTTTCATACGGGGACTCAGGACAATCACTTTTCTTTTTTCCTTTACATCTATATCATTGATAAAACGGCCGTTTCCAACCGTCATTTCGATATTGTCGATCACCGCCTTCGACGGATGCACACCGTTCAGGGAATAGGCGTTATATTCGTCTCCGTAGGAAAGTGTATCACTCCGGCTGATACTCGCTGTGATCAAGTCAACTTCAGGGTTTTCACGCGGGATGGCGATCAGGTCTTCATCTTTGTATTCGATCCTGCGGTTCATCTGCATCCCCTTATACGGCTTACTCGTATAGCGTGGCCATGTCTCCACCCGGTTCAGGCTGAAATTGCGGAAGTTCGACATGACCCCGTTCTTCAAACCGTTGCCAGCCCCCAAGAGGACAATCAACATGAAGATTCCCCATGCTACGGAGAAGCCGGTCAGGAAGGTACGAAGTTTATTCTTTTGGATCGTACTCCATATTTCTCGGAAATTATCAAAATCAAACATGTCCCAATCCCTTTTCTATTGTTTCTATCAAACCGTCTTTTACACGGATAATACGGTCGGTAGCTTCGGCTACGGAAGGTTCGTGTGTCACGATCACCATCGTCAGCCCTTCGAGGTTTACTCTCCGGAGCAGTTCCATCACCTCGACCGTCGTTTTACTGTCCAACGCTCCGGTCGGCTCATCCGCCAGGATCACCTGCGGCTTGGCAATCAGGGCACGGGCAATGGCAACACGCTGTTTCTGTCCGCCGGACATTTCGTTAGGCATATGTTCCGCCCAATCCTTCAGTCCGACCATATCCAGATATTCCAACGCCATAGCGTTCCTCTTCTTGCGACTGACTCCCTGGTAGTACAGGGGCAACGCGACGTTCTCCATCGCATTTTTGAATGAAATCAGGTTAAAGGACTGGAAAATGAAACCGATCATCCGGTTACGCAGTTCCGCCGCACGGGTTTCGCTCAGATTGCGGATCAACTGCCCGTTCAGGGTATATGTGCCCGTATCGTATGTATCCAGTATTCCTAAGATATTCAGCAATGTAGACTTTCCCGATCCCGACGCCCCCATAATAGACACCATCTCTCCCTTCTCTATATCCAAGTTTATGCCTTTCAAAACATGCAGAGGCGCACCGTTGAAATACGTTTTGTTAATTCCTTCCAGATGAATCATCATATATGTTGTTACTTTTTCTGTTAGACGAACATTTTGCAAAATCGTTACACAAATAGGAAAATATTTTGTTATTAACTGCCACAAATATAGGCTTTACTAAAATACCTTGTATCACAAGGTACCAACATTTAACCAAACTTAACCGCTAAAGGGGGTATATTCCCCCCGCAAAAGAATATATTGATATCAGTATCTAACTTCCGATACATCAGTATCCGTTCTGCATTTTACCTGCATTCATTTTGTTTTCGACGTTGTCGTGTATATTTCCGACGTTGTCGTATATATATTTGACGTTGTCGAGAATATACACGGCAACGTCGAAAACAAATTACACTTACATCCAATTGGAAATACACCCCTACGCTCTTCTTGTTAATTGCCGATATTACCGTACCTTTGTGCTTTCTAAGAAAAACAAATAACATAACATTAATATAATATGGTAACAATAGGAACACCGAAGTCGGCCACCGCAACGAAAGTTTTGCTCTGCGGTTCCGGCGAATTAGGCAAAGAGTTTGTAATCGAGTTACAGCGTTATGGAGTGGAAGTGATCGCTTTGGACAAATATGCGGACGCTCCGGCCATGCAGGTCGCTCACCGTTCGTATGTTGTATCGATGTTGGACGGAGATGCCTTGCGCGAGATTGTAGAAAAAGAAAAGCCTGACTATATCGTTCCCGAAGTGGAGGCTATCGCAACACAGACGTTGATGGAACTAGAAAAAGAAGGATTCCATGTCATCCCGACTGCACGTGCCACCTGGTTGACCATGAACCGCGAAGGCATCCGCCGTCTGGCTGCCGAGGAATTGGGCCTGCCGACCTCTCCTTATCGCTTTGCCGAGACGGAAGAAGAGTTTATCGAGGCTGTCAAAGTGATCGGGATGCCCTGTGTCGTCAAGCCGATCATGAGTTCGAGCGGACACGGACAGAGTGTCATCCGCAAAGAGGAAGATATCGACCGCTCCTGGCGTTATGCACAGGAAGGCGGACGTGCAGGCGCCGGAAAAGTGATCGTGGAGGGATTTGTCGATTTCGATTACGAAATCACTCAGTTGACCGTTCGCCATATCGGAGGCACTTCATTTCTGGAACCGGTCGGACACGTACAAGTTGACGGCGACTATCGCGAATCCTGGCAGCCACAGGCGATGAGCCCAGTTGCCAAAAAAAAGGCACGTGAAATCGCAGGCAAGATAACGGAGGCGCTTGGCGGTCGAGGTATTTTCGGGGTTGAATTGTTTGTAAAAGGCGAAGATGTCATTTTCAGCGAAGTCTCTCCCCGCCCGCACGATACGGGAATGGTCACGATGATCACGCAGGATCTTTCGCAATTCGCCCTGCATGCCCGTGCCGTATTGGGCTTGCCGATCCCGAACATTGCCTTCCACGGTGCAGGCGCTTCACGCGCCGTTGTGGTCGAAGGGGATAGCAACCAGCTTTCGTTAAGTAACTTGGATAAAGTCCTGGAACAGCCGGACACCCAAATGCGCTTCTTCGGCAAACCGGAGGTTCACGGACATCGCCGTATGGCCGTACTACTGGCACGCGGTTTGGATGTGGCCGATGCACGCCGGAAAACCGGAGTGATGATGGAAAGACTGGAGATAAAGTTGTAATATTCAAAGAAGCCGCTTGTCACAATCATGGATAAGCGGCTTTCTTTTGATTTCTCTGATCCTACAATGTCGCAATCGTTTCAGCGTTTAGGCCCGTAACTGAGGTAATGGTAGCAAAGTCTATTCCTTGCATTTTCATCTTGGCTGCTACCAAATATATACCTTTCTCCATACCTTTTTCCAGACCTTTCTCAATTCCTTCCTTTAAACCCTTTTCAACACCTTCCATATATCCTTTCTCAATGGCATAATCCAATACACCCTGATTATCTCGATATATTTTGAGGCTTTCCTCGTATTCCATGCGTTCTTTCTTGTTCATGTTGACTATCTTTGCCAACCTTTCCAATTTTTCAAACAGCTGTTTCTGACCTTTAAACGGTAATGTTTCCAACTTTTCCATATACTTTAGTGTATAAAGCCAATAATCTAAACTCGTTTCACATTCAGCCTCTTCCTTATTGAAGAAAGGCATCTCCAAATAGATCTGGCGCATCGTGTCGCTCATCTGTTTTCCGGTCTCACGATCCGCCAATACGATATCGGTACGCACTTTATCCGTCTTCCCGGATTTAAAGTTCAAGAGAAAAATGCCATATACCGGATAAAGCTCAAACTTCCAATCATTTCCACGCCGGTCCTGATCGCTGATAATACGACAAAGATAATATAATCCTCGTTCATAAAAATAAGTTTGAGGAGCATTTTGTACTTCAACGATAAAAATACGACCCTCTTTATCCTTACATTTCAAGTCAAAAACCGCCGCACGACTATCCGTACTTTCCGCCGGCATTTCCACATTCAAAAAAGATAATTCCGTGATTACCCGCTCACCTTCGAACAGGCCGTTCAACAAGTCGACAAGAAGTTCCTTACTGTCTTCTTGTCCGAAAAGGTGTTTAAAGCCTCTATCTACAAAAGGATTGATAAATGTAGCCATAGTTATATGGTTTTAGGTTGTTGTCATCCAAAAAGCGAATGATACATCAAAAGTCTGTTTTTTATTTTGAAAAAACAAATATTCTTACCAATTTTACCTTTGCACAACAAGAATGCAACTTCCCGTGTTTTGTTTATAATAAAGAAAGGAAAAAATAGGAATGAGACTGACTTATATCTATCATAGCGGTTTTGCTATCGAGGCAGACGGATTTGCCATTTTGATCGATTATTACAAAGACACTGGAAAGTCACCGGAGAAAGGTTTCGTGCATGAGGAACTGTTGAATCGCTCGGGTACATTATATATATTGTCCTCTCATTTCCATCCGGATCATTTCAATCCGGAGGTTTTGAGGTGGAAAACATACAAAAAAGATATCGTCTATCTCTTTGGCAAAGATATTCTAAAAAGGAACCGGGCAGGGAAAGAAGATGCGTTCTATCTCAAAAAAGGGGACACCTACGAGGATCATAACCTGCGGATCAGGGCATTCGGATCGACAGACTCCGGCATATCTTTCCTTATCGAAGCCGAGGGGAAACGCCTCTTCCATGCCGGCGACCTGAATAACTGGCACTGGAAAGACGAATCGACTCCCGAAGAAGTCGCAGAAGCAGAAAAGAACTATCTGAAAGAATTAGACGATCTGGTAAAAGTGACCGACAAGTTGGATGTCGCCATGTTTCCGGTCGATCCACGTATCGGGACTGACTTCATGCGCGGTGCACAACAGTTTGTAGATTGCATCAAAACCAATATCTTTGTACCGACGCATTTCTGGGATCGCCCGGCGGAGGTGGTCGCTTTCGGACCTTACGCAGAATCGCGCGGTTGCCGGTATGTGCTGATATCCGCTCCGGGAGAAGGAACAGAAATTTGAGAATTAAAAATTAATAAATTAAAGAGAGGATGGAGATAAAGAGCAGATTTGATCATTTTAATATCAATGTCTTGGATCTGGACAGAAGTATCGCGTTTTATGGAAAAGCGCTCGGTTTGAAAGAACATCACCGCAAAGAAGCGGCAGACGGTTCATTCATTCTGGTTTACCTGACAGACAACGAGACAGGGTTCCTGTTGGAACTGACCTGGCTTCGCGACCGAAAAGAAGCATACGAACTGGGAGACAATGAAAGCCATCTCTGTTTCCGTGTAGCCGGCGATTATGACGAGATACGCGAATATCACCGTGAACTCGGGTATATCTGTTTCGAAAATAACGAGATGGGATTGTACTTCATCAATGACCCCGACGATTATTGGATTGAGATTTTACCTGCTAAACAACATATTGGGTAACATATTCACGCCTATTTCGGTTTTTTTTGAATAAAATCATTGCACCTTACCAGATTCCTCTTATATTTGCTTTCCAGAAAAAGCATTATTAATCTAAAATATAAAATCATGGAGAAGCCTTATGTAGTAGGTATCGATATAGGTGGTACCAATACTGTTTTTGGCGTAGTAGATGCAAGAGGAACAATCTTGTACAGTAGTTCAATTAAAACCGGAAAGTATACTGACATCGACGATTATGTCAGTGAACTTGCTAATGGCTTGAAATTAGTGATCGACCAGGCTGGTGGCGTGGACAAAATAAAAGGTATAGGCGTAGGAGCTCCGAACGGTAACTTCTTCAACGGTTGTATCGAATTCGCACCGAACCTTCCCTGGAAAGGTAAAATTCCTTTAGCGCAGTTGATCAGCGAAAAACTGGGTGGTGTGCCCGTAGCATTGACAAACGATGCGAATGCGGCTGCTATCGGTGAAATGACGTATGGTGCTGCCCGCGGTATGAAAGACTTTATCGTGATCACACTGGGAACCGGTGTTGGTAGCGGTATCGTAATCGGCGGTAACTTGGTTTACGGACATGACGGATTTGCAGGTGAACTGGGTCACGTGATCATGCGTCGTAACAACGGACGTCCTTGCGGTTGCGGTCGTCAAGGCTGTCTGGAAGCATATGCTTCTGCTACTGGTGTTGCCCGTACAGCACGCGAATTCTTGGAAATCCGCAAGGATGACAGTTTGCTTCGCGAATTGGATCCGGACGAAATCACATCAAAAGACGTGTATGATGCAGCAATGAAGAACGACAAGTTAGCATTGGAAATCTTCGAATTCACAGGTAACCTCCTGGGTGAAGCATTCGCTGATTTCGTAGCTTTCTCAAGTCCTGAAGCGATCATCCTGTTCGGCGGTCTGACCAAATCCGGCGATCTGATCATGAACCCGATCAAACGTTCAATGGAAAAGAACATGCTGAAAGTATTCGAAGGTAAGACTAAATTATTATTCTCTCAATTGAAAGAAAGCGATGCTGCCGTATTGGGCGCAAGCGCACTGGGTTGGGAAGTAAAATAAATTGCAGTTGAAAGTTGAAAGTTAAAAGTTGAAAGTTGCGACAAGCCATATTTTCAACTCTCCACTTTCAACTTTCAACTTTTAACTCTTATGCATCCTTTACATCAATTTGAATATTGTCCGAAATGCGGAACCAAGGCTTTTGTGGAACGCAACGAGAAAGCCAAACAATGCACGGCCTGCGGGTTCATCTATTATTTCAATCCTTCCTCGGCCGTTGCCTGTTTTATCCGTAACTCCAAAGGAGAATTGCTACTGGTACGCCGAGCCAAAGAACCTGCCAAAGGGACGCTCGATCTGCCGGGTGGTTTTGTTGACATGCATGAATCGGCTGAAGAAGCAGCCCAGCGAGAAGTGAAAGAAGAAACAGGCCTCGACATCACCGGTTGCCGCTATCTTTTTTCCATCCCCAATCTTTATCCTTATTGCGGCTTTGAGGTGCATACGGTCGATATGTTTTTCGAATGCCTCACCGAATCCTTCGACAGAGCAAAGGCTGAAGACGATGCAGCCGAGATCATTATTCTGCCAACCAACCAATTGAATCCGGACGATTTCGGATTGCAATCTATCAAAAAAGCAGTAGACCGCTATATAAAGTAATATATTTCTTATATTTGCAACTTAGAACCAACATATACCGTTATATTTATATATATCTGTATTATAAAAGCTAAGGAGTGATGAAAAGAATACTTATTCCACTGTGCATAGTGGTGGGAAGTCATGTCGCATACGGGCAGCGGTCGTACCAGTTTGATGCACCGGATCGCCTATTTGTAGAAGGAAAAGAGTTGTTCAGTTTAAAAAATTATGCCGGTTGCATTGACAAGCTGGAAGCTTATAAGCAGCATTCCACCGATGCCGACCTGATCCAAGAGGCAGACTATATGCTAGTCTATGCCGCTTATGAACAGGGGCGCCCCAATGCTGACGAATTGTTAAAGGATTATCTGGAAGAATATCCGGCTTCCCGTCATAGCGACGAGATCGGTTACATGATCGGTTCCGTGCATTTCGAACGCGGAGAATATGAGAAAGCTATTTTCTGGTTCAACGAAGCCGATATCGACATGTTGAGTCCTGAACAGCAGGAAGCTTATTCTTTCCGCCTGGCTTATTCGCTGTTGCAGACCGGCGAGATGGAAAAGGCACGTGGCTATTTCGCCCGGATCGAACAGATCGGAGACAAATACAAGGAAGCTTCGACCTATTATGTCGCCTACATCGACTACGCGATGGGAAATTACAACAATGCCCTGATCGAGTTCTCCCGTCTGAAAGAAAGTCCGAAATATCGTGAGCAGTCACAATATTATATCGCACAGATTTATTTTATTCAGAGTAAATACGAAAAGGTGGTGAAAGAAGGTGAAGAACTTCTCTCCCTCTACCCCGGCAGCAAAAACAACAGCGAGATGTTCCGGATTGTCGGTGATTCATATTACCACTTAGGCGACCAGGGGAAAGCAATCCAGATGTTGAGCAAGTATGTTTCATCTACGGAGAACCCGCTCCGCAGCGATCTGTACATTTTAGGTGTATGCTACTTCAATAAAGGAAATTATAGCAGTGCAGTCAACGCCTTGAGCCGGACCGTACGCCAGAACGACGAGTTGACGCAGAACGCCTATCTCTATCTTGGACAGTCTTATCTGAAGTTAGGTGACAAAAACAATGCCCGTATGGCATTCGAGGCAGCTGCCACCTCTTCATTCGACAAACAGATAAAAGAGGTAGCCATGTACAACTACGCATTGCTGATCCACGAAACAGCATTTACAGGGTTCGGCGAATCGGTGACAATCTTCGAAGACTTCCTGAACGATTTCCCGAATTCGCAATATGCAGACAAGGTGAATGACTATCTGGTCGAGGTCTACCTGACAACCAAGAATTACGAAGCCGCTTTGAAATCGATCAATAAGATCAAACATCCGAGCACCAAGATATTGGAAGCCAAACAGGACATTCTTTTCCAACTCGGCACACAGGCTTTCGCCAATGTCAAATTGAATGACGCCGTCAGCTTGTTCAGCCGGGCAATCCAGCTCGGCTCCTATAATATGGAAGCCCGCAACGACGCCTATTTCTGGCGCGGCGAATCCTATTACCGCATGGGAGAATATGAAAACGCGATATCGGACTACCGCACATATCTGAACAATACGCGCCAGCGCAATACGGATATGTATGCCCTGGCTTACTATAACTTAGGTTACAGCTATTTCAAACTACGGGATTACAGTGCAGCCCTGAACCGCTTCCGCCAATATGTCGACCTGGAGAGTAACCAGCAGGCCGCATCTCTGGCAGACGCTTATAACCGTATCGGTGACTGCCTGTATCAGAACCGTCAGTTCAGTCTGGCTGAAGAAAACTATTCACGCGCAGCCCAGTTGTCTCCTTCCGCAGGCGATTATTCGATCTACCAAAAGGGATTCCTATTAGGATTACAGAAAGATTATAGAGGCAAGATCAGCGCAATGGACCGACTGATCAGCGAATATCCGGAGTCGCAGTATGTAGACGATGCGCTGTTCGAGAAAGGACGCTCCTATGTATTGCTCGAAAACAGTTCTTCTGCCGCACAAGCGTTCGAAAAGCTGATCCGCGAATTTCCCCAAAGTAGTTTGGCACGCAAAGCCGGTATCCAACTCGGTCTGCTTTACTACAACGACAATCAGCCGGAAAAGGCGCTCACAGCCTACAAGCAGGTCATCAGCAACTACCCGGGTAGCGAAGAGGCCAAAATCGCTTTGCAGGATTTGAAGTCCGTCTATATCGACCTCAACGATATCAATGCTTATGCCAGCTATGTAAACTCCATAGGAGGCAATATCCGCCTGGAAGTAGGCGAACAGGATTCACTGACTTACATCGCTGCCGAAAAACTTTTCATGCGCGGTGACAACGACGGTGCTCGCCGCAGTCTGGTGAATTACCTGCAAACATTCCCTGAAGGGGCTTTCAGTTCGAATGCCAACTTTTATTTAGGCAGCATAGCTTTCGCCAAGAAAGAGTTCGACGAAGCCGTCCAGCGGTTCAAATCGGTCATTGCCAGCGGTGACACCAAGTTCCTTGAAGAGTCGGTTGCCCGCACAGCTGAAATCGAATATCTGGGCAATGATTATCCGGCAGCCTTGGAAAGCTTCAAACGCTTGCAGATCGTAGCCGAGAATCCGGAGAACAAACAGGCTGCCCGTTTAGGTATCATGCGCTGCGCTTTGCAGACCGGACAGCAGAAAGACGCACTTCTGGCCGCAGACGAGCTGCTGAAAGAGCCGAAGCTATCTCCCGAACTGGAAGCCGAAGCCCGTTATGTGCGTGCTAAAGCCTATATCGACCAGAAACAGGCAAACAAAGCGCTTGCCGACCTAAAAGAATTGAGCAAAGACACCCGTACGGTACACGGTGCGGAAGCCAAATATCTGTTGGCCCAATTATATTATGACACCAACGATGACAAGAATGCCGAAAAGGTGCTGATGAACTTCATCGAGAACGGTACGCCTCACCAATACTGGCTGGCTCGCGGATTCATCCTGCTAGCCGACATCTATATCCGCCAGGGTGACGACTTCCAGGCTCGTCAATATCTCACCAGCCTGCAAAACAATTATAAAGGTGATGACGATATCGCCGGTATGATAGAAAATAGATTGGGTAAACTTAAGAACTAAGAAGAAGTGATGAAGACAATATACAACATCAAAGCATTGTGTGTGGTGGCCCTGTTAGGGAGCGCAGCAACCGTCAGTGCACAAGAAGACAAAACGAAGGAAAAAGACCTGAACCGGGAAATGACGCTGGAACGCGAATATGACCCGACCGTACAGGACGCCAGCAAAGTAAACACACTGCCGGTCATCAAAGAGCCGGTTGTCAAGAAGATGCCGATCGATTACGCAACTTTCACCGTCCCGGCCGATCCTGAGAAGGAAATCAGCCTGTTACCTTCAGGCAATATCATGACGGATATCCAGTATAATAAACGACGCGGTTATTTCAATTTCGGCGGAGGCACGTATCTGAACCTGAACGGCGACGTGGGCTACCATATCCTGAGCACAGACAAGGATAAGCTAAATATTTGGTTCTCTCATCGTTCAACGAACGGGAAGGTGAAATATATCGATACGGATTTTGACAAGGTTAAAGCTAAATTGAATGATAATTTAGGTGGCCTCAACTTTAAACACGCATTTGAAAAACTGTCGCTGGACATGGGGATCAAATACGGATATTCCGCATTCAATTACTACGGTTTACCGGTTTACAGCCCCGAATCGTCAGTTGCATTAGTTCCGGAAAATTTCGACCGTGAAACCAATCAGGTAAACCAGGCTATCCAAGCAAAGATCGGAGTCGAATCAAAAGAAGACGCTCCTGTCGGCTATCTGTTAGATCTCGGATATACCAACTTCTCCCATAAATATGCGTTAAGCAAGGAACAAGACGGACCGACAGAACATACGTTCGACGTAAAGTTCGATTTGAACGCCCGTTTCGGCGGTGAACAGCGCATCGGATTAGGGGGTAACGTAGAATACTTCAATTACAGCCTGCCAACAATGGGCGGACAGGAATATTTGGAATTTGAAAACCATGCCGAAGCTACTCTTTCACCTTATTACAAGGTGTCGGGAGACAATTGGAATTTGAAGTTAGGTGCAAACATCATGTTTGTAACCGGTGACAACAGTAAATTTATGGCTTCCCCCAATATTACGGCCGACGTGGAAGTTGCCGATAAGACACAGCTCTACCTGGTTGCCGGCGGCAAACTCTACTCAAACAGCATGTACGAAATTTCACAGGTCAATCGCTACATCAACCCAACGATGGAACTGCTTCCTTCCCGTAACTATCTGGATGGAATGATCGGTATCAGAAGTGGTATAGCTCCCGGTTTCTGGTTCGATGTATTCGGAGGTTATAAGATCACGAACGACGAAGTTTTCTTCGTTCCGTCGCTTCTTCCCCCAAGTCTGCAAGGCGATATTTTTGCCAATACCAGCGTAGCGATGCAAGCAAATGCGAAACATGCGTTCGGCGGTGTCAATCTGAAATATAGCTACCAGCAATTATTCGATATCAACCTGAAAGGTGTTTACAATAGTTGGAACGTCAACGATATCGAAGATGCTTACGGCAAACCCGAAATGGAATTGACAGCCGGTGTCACCGTCCATCCGATCAACCAGGTAACTGCTTCTTTGGATTATTATTTAGCAACTGGCCGCAAGACGTTCTTAGGAAAACCGGAAGGTGAAAAGATGAAAAACATCAATGAACTCAACCTGACCGGAACTTACACCCTGAACGACACTTTCGGGCTGTATCTGAAACTGAACAACGTCCTGTTCCAGAAATACGAACTCTATTACGGCTATCCGATGCAGAGTTTCAGCGCAATGATCGGTGTGAACATCAATTTCTGACACTACCGGTTTCTACTTGTGTGGCAGTGTGCCGGAAAGGGCTTACAATCCAACCTTTTTCGGTACACTGCCGTTCTTTTTTCGCACGCCTAATCTCTCCTCATCTCTTTTCACCGGAAAACATCGTATATTTGTCCCCCAAATTAAAGAGACGACTATGCAAGGGACAAAAAATCTGACGGAAGGACCTATTAAAAAGCAACTATTTAACCTGGCGCTTCCCATCATGGGAACTTCTTTTATCCAAATGGCCTACAGCATCACCGATATGGCTTGGGTTGGGCGTCTGGGTAGCGAAGCGGTAGCCGCTATCGGGGCAGTCGGTATCTTGACGTGGATGACAACTTCGATTGCTTACCTAAACAAAGTCGGCGCGGAGGTCAGCGTCGCACAAAGTATTGGAGCTCGCGAGGAAGGTGACGCACGTACCTTCGCCGCTCACAATCTGACGATCGCCCTGATCATCTCGCTATGTTGGGGAGCTATGCTTTTCGCCTTTGCCAACCCGATAATCGGTTTCTTTAAGTTAGAAGCGGCTATTTCAGCACAGTCAATAGACTATCTGAGGATTGTCTCGACCGGATTCCCGCTCATTTTCTTAGCGGCAGCCTGCACGGGTATCTATAATGCCGCGGGACTAAGCAAAATACCCTTCTATGTCAGTGGAACCGGATTGATTATGAATATGGTGCTCGATCCCCTGTTTATATTCGGATTCGGGATGGGTACGGACGGTGCAGCCTGTGCAACCTGGCTATCGGAAGCGACCGTACTTGCCATTTTCATCTATCATCTGAAAAAGAAGAACAAACTGTTTGGGGGATTTCCTTTCTTTGTCCAGTTAAAAAGCCGCTACAGCAAACGTATTTTCCAGTTAGGACTTCCTGTCGCATTGTTAAACAGCCTGTTTGCCATTATCAACCTGATGATGGCACGCACGGCATCGACCTATGGCGGACATATCGGACTAATGACAATGACAGCCGGAGGACAGATCGAAGCAATCGCCTGGAATACCTCGCAAGGATTTAGTACGGCTCTAAGCACATTCGTAGCTCAAAACTTTGCCGCACAGAAAAAAGAACGTGTTCTGGGTGCCTATCATACGACTCTGAAAATGACAGCTATGTTCGGTATCTTTTGCACACTGCTTTTCGTGTTCTTCGGTAGCGAAGTATTCTCGCTGATCATACCCGAAAAGGCTGCTTATGAGGCAGGAGGCGTTTTTCTCCGCATCGATGGTTACTCAATGTTGTTCATGATGCTGGAAATAACGATGCAAGGATTGTTCTATGGGACAGGCCGCACGATCCCTCCCGCCATCATCAGCATCACGTTCAATAGCCTGCGTATCCCAATGGCGATCGGATTGACGGCAATGGGGCTGGGTATTACAGGTGTCTGGTGGGCAATCAGCATCTCAAGTATGCTAAAAGGGATCGTCGCATTCATCTGGTTCCGCATTTTACAGAAGAAGATATTGTGATACAACAAACTATTCCGTATTTTTGCCAATCCGTATTGTCATAGCAACGACAACCGACTATTCAATAAAAAAATAACATCATAATGAACAACGAATTAAAGCCGGAAACCCTCTGCGTGCAGGGAGGCTGGCAACCGAAAAAAGGAGAACCGCGCGTCCTGCCTATCTATCAGAGCACGACATTCAAGTACGACACCAGCGAACAGATGGCTAAACTGTTCGACCTGGAAGAGAGTGGATATTTCTACACCCGCCTGCAAAACCCGACAAACGATGCTGTCGCAGCCAAGATCGCCGCTTTGGAAGGTGGCGTAGGCGCCATGCTGACTTCTTCCGGGCAGGCAGCCAATTTCTATGCCGTATTCAACATCTGCCAGGCTGGCGACCACATGGTTTGCTCGTCCACGATCTATGGTGGAACGTTCAACTTGTTCGGTGTGACGATGAAGAAGTTGGGTATCGAAGTGACATTCATCGATCCTGATGCCCCAGAAGAAGAAATATCAGCTGCTTTCCGTCCTAACACAAAGGCTTTGTTTGGAGAAACCTTGTCCAATCCGGGCATGAGCGTACTCGATATCGAAAAGTTTGCCCGTATCGCCCACAATCATGGTGTGCCTCTGATCGTGGATAACACATTCGCGACGCCGATTAACTGCCGTCCATTCGAATGGGGAGCCGATATCGTGACTCATTCAACAACCAAGTATATGGACGGCCATGCGACAAGCGTAGGCGGTGCAGTTGTGGACAGTGGCAACTTCGACTGGGACACGCATGCTGACAAATTCCCCGGCCTAACAACCCCGGACGAATCTTATCATGGCCTAACCTACACAAAAGCTTTCGGCAAGATGGCTTATATGACAAAGGCTACGGCACAGTTGATGCGCGACCTGGGTTCTATCCAGGCTCCCATGAATGCCTTCTTGTTGAATTTAGGGCTTGAAACCCTACACCTGCGTATGCCACAACATTGCAAGAACGCCCAACAAGTTGCCGAATGGCTGGAAGCAAACGAGCAGGTTGCCTGGGTGAATTTCCCCGGATTAAAGAGTAATAAATATTACGAACTGGCCCGGAAATACATGCCAAACGGGACTTGCGGCGTAATCGCTTTCGGCTTGAAAGGTTCTCGTGAAGATGCGATCCATTTTATGGATAACCTGAAGATGATCTGCATCGTGACTCACGTAGCGGATGCTCGTACCTGTGTCCTCCACCCTGCCAGCCATACACACCGTCAGTTGACGGACGAACAGCTGATCGAAGCAGGTGTTGCTCCCGACCTGATCCGTTTATCTGTCGGCATTGAAAATGCAAACGACATCATCGCGGATATCGAGCAGGCGTTGAAATAACAAGCATTAAATGCAGATTTATCGGTATGGGATATAATGGCACTCTGTAGGGGCGGGGTTCTACTCCGCCCTATGAAAATGACGTCTGCCTTGCCGGATTCAATAGGCAGAGCAGAGCCCTGCCCCTACAAACGATAATCATTTTGTATGACCATGCTATCTATGTTCCACACAGATAAACCAACATTTATAATTCACAACCATCAAATCGATAACGTCTTCCCTAATCGGTATATCCACCGGGTTGATAAACGACGCCACAAGGAAGCAGGCGTCTCCTCCATCAACAAATCCGGACGGAACTCACGCAGGATCAACCAATCCGCTTGTTTCACCCAATGAGAAAAAGCGGGATTCGGCCGATGAGTACGCGATAGTTCCAACAAAGCATCCAGGTCAAACCGATCTGCAACGACGCCAGCACCAGCCTGAACCGCATCAAAAGCATTACAGGATTGTTCGATATGGGTCGGTACCATCAATACAGGTTTACCCAGATACATAGCCTCACAAACAGACTCGAAACCTGCTGTCGTAGCATAAGCTTTCGCACCCGCCATATAACGGATAAACAGCGTGTCATTCAGTTGATGGAAAGAAAGAAAAGAGTCTACTTTTACTTCCGGACGAACCTCCTTTTTATCCCAAAATATATGCAAAGCAACATTCGGATGCACCTTGTGCCAGGACCGTATCTCTTCGCTGAATCCGCTATTCAGTAAGTAGCCATGCAGATAATCCCCGTTCACCGGCGTTGTTTCCAACACTTCCTTGCGCAGAAGAGGAGGAACCACGACAATCCTTTCTGACGGAACCTCACGCATCTTGCGAAAAGACAAAGCCAGTTTTTTTGTGGCTCCTATTGCCGTCATGCGAGTGAAAAACTTCAAGGAGACAAGTGACAGTCTGTTTTGTCCAGGAAAGACAAAGTCAGGATGTAAAAACAAATACTGGTGCGCAATACAAACCATCAGGGCTTTCGGATGGCAAAACAGATAAGTCAGTCCGGTCAGTAGTTCGTAGAAGTTTACGACAACATCCGCTCTCGTCTCCTTTATCATCCGGTTGATATACCGGATACTTGAGAGATATTTATGCAACCTAAACAGGTTATAAGCCACACTCCTTACCAAATTGACCTGCTTATTCTTGGCCGAAGGAAGGAAGTTCGGGCTCTCGAACGGATAAACAGGAACACCGATCTTCTCGCTAAAAAAACCGGGAAGCCGGCGTGCCGGACTTTTTCCGACCAGAACCCCCACGATCTCATGCCCTTCATCCGCCAATTTCTGGCGAAGAGAAAGCGCCTGGGTCAGGTGACCACGTCCTTCACCTTGTATGATAAACAGTATTTTCATATTACTTCGGCATAATACAGACCGGAAGAGGCCTTTTCATTACGGTCATAATCTTCCTTACTATATGAAACAATATTCCAGTCGCCTTGTTCATTCTCAACGAGTGCCGTAAGGCTTTCCACCCAGTCGCCGGAATTCAGATAATGGATATCCCCATACCGTACGTTAGCTGCCTGATGGATATGTCCGCAGATAATACCGTCCAATTTCTTCGCCTCCGCCAGCTTAACCAGCTCCTTTTCGAAATCGGAAATATAAGAGACAGCACTTTTCACTTTATGTTTGACATGTTGGGAAAGTGAAAAGTAAGGCTTTCCTGCTTTTTCCCTCCGCTGGTTGTATATACGGTTCAGCCACAACAGAAAAGTATAGCCCATATCTCCCAACATCGCTAACCAACGCATATTCGTAGTAACCGTATCGAAGATATCTCCATGTGTCACCAAATAGCGCTTCCCGTGTGTATTCAGAATATAATCTTTCACGACAGAGAGGTTGGAGAAGGTAAACGGAACCAGGTTGTCCAGAAAATCGTCATGATTGCCACGTATATAGACAATCTCCGTTCCCTGCTTTTCCATCATCTTCATCAGAACTTTAAAGAAATCGGTATGTTGTTGCTTCCAGCGACGACCGGATTTCTGGAGTTGCCAGCCATCGATGATATCACCGTTCAGTATCAGGCGGTCACAGTTAACATGTTTAAGGAAATTCGTCACTTCCTCGGTCCGTGAATGCTCGGAACCTAAGTGAATGTCCGACAGGACAATGGTTGGATAATACTTTCTTAGTTTCATGTTCTTTCTATTAACATGATACAAAAAAACGTACTTTGTATTACGGCGTTGCAACAGCCATATGAAAAAACAATGAAGGCCACTCCTTCACAGGGGCAGCCTTCATACAATTTATAGAAAATCCAAATCAATCTTCTGCCTGAGTTGCCTCGTAAGCTTTTAACAGCTTGTCCTGGACATCCGACGGAACCAGTTCATAGCTGGAGAACTTCATCGTAAATGAAGCACGTCCACCTGTGATGGAACTCAAAGATGTCGAGTACGAAGACATCTCTTTCAAAGGCACTTTAGCCAACAGCTTTTCGTAGCCTTTTTCACTATTCATACCCATAATGATGGCGCGACGTCCCTGCAGGTCACTCATCACGTCGCCCAGATAATCAGCCGGAACCGATACTTCTACATCATAAACAGGTTCCAGGATCTTAGGACCAGCTTCTTTAAAAGCGGTACTGAAAGCATTACGGCCTGCCAGCATGAAAGAAATTTCATTACTGTCTACCGGGTGCATCTTTCCATCATAGACGATGATGCGCACATCACGGGCATACGAACCAGTCAACGGTCCCTGCTCCATACGAGCCATAATACCTTTCAGGATGGCCGGCAGGAAACGGGCATCGATGGCTCCACCAACGATACTGTTAATAAATACCAGCTTTCCACCCCAGTCCAAATCTATTGTCTGCGTATCACGTACGCTGATTTTATATTCTTGTCCACCAAAACGATATGTATCCGGTGCCGGCATACCTTCGTAATACGGTTCGATGATCAAGTGAACTTCACCAAATTGGCCTGCACCACCCGACTGTTTCTTATGGCGGTAGTCCGCACGAGAAGCTTTCGTGATGGTTTCACGATATGGGATCTTCGGTTCGTAAAACTCAATCGGCAATTTATCATTGTTCTCAATTCTCCATTTCAATGTGCGAAGATGGAATTCTCCCTGACCGGAAACGATCGTCTGTTTCAATTCTTTGGACTGTTCGATCATCCATGTCGGATCTTCTTCGCGCATACGCATCAAGATTTCCATCATCTTTTCGGCATCTGCCTCATTAACCGGTTTCACGGCACGGCGATATTTCGGGTCCGGATATTTGATAAAGTCGAAACGATAATCACATCCTTTACCATTCAAAGTATTACCACGACGAACATCTTTCAGCTTAACGGTAGCACCGATATCTCCGGCAACCATTTCGGCCACAGCGTTACGGGTCTGCCCGGCAACAGAGAACAACTGCGCGATACGCTCCTTCGAACCACGGTCGGCATTCAGCAAATCGTCACCATCTTTTACCTTACCCGATATCACTTTAAAATAGGAAACCTGGCCGATATGTGGCTCTACAGTCGTCTTAAAGAAGAACAAGCTGGTCGGCCCGTTCGAATCAGGAGTCACTTCCACACCGTCAGTAGTTACTGGACGAGGCATCTTATCTGTACAAGGGACTACATTACCAAGGAATTCAAGCGTACGGCGGACACACATGTCACGACCGGCACATACGCAGAAAACAGGGAACATCCCCCGGATAACAAGACCTGCACGAATACCAGCACGCATATCATCTTCACTCAATGTACCTTCTTCAAAGAATTTTTCCATCAGCATATCGTCATGTTCGGCAGCCGATTCGACCAGTGCTTTATGAAGTTCCATCGCCTTATCCATTTCTTCCGCCGGAATTTCCAGCACTTCGGGAACACCGCCTTCAGGTTTCCAACGATACATCTTCATCTTCAACACATCGACAACCGCATTGAAAGACGAACCTGTAGAAACCGGATACTGGATAGGCACCACCTTTCCGCCCCATTGTTCACGTAACTGAGCGATTGTCCCATCATAATCAGCCTTATCGTTATCCAATTGATTCACAACAAAGATAACTGGCTTATGAAATTGTTCTGTATACCGAAACTGGTTGATTGTGCCGACTTCCACGCCATACTGGGCATTCAATACCATCAGCGCCGTGTCTGTCACATTCAGAGCAGAAACTGCACCACCGATAAAATCGTCTGAACCCGGACAATCAATGAAATTCAACTTTCTGTCCTGCCATTCAACACTGAAAACGGTCGAAAATACCGAGTAACCATACTCCTTCTCAACCGGGAAATAATCGCTCACTGTGTTTCCGGATTCCACACTTCCGCGACGTTTTATAACTCCACCCTCGTAAAGCATCGCTTCAGCGAGAGTGGTTTTCCCAGAGCCCGAACTTCCCAAGATAGAGATGTTCTTGATTTCGTTTGTTTGGTATACTTTCATGATATCAAGGTATTAATTTGTGTTTAACAATAAAGATTGCCCCGCAAACCCTTTTCATTCACGGGACCGCAAATTAGAGATTGTAAAGGAGAAAAACAATTCCAAGTTCAGTGTTTGAGAACTATGTTATTTAACAGTTTAAAGATAAAGAGCGGAAAGAAAGACAGATAGAGACAAAATATTGCTATCTTTGTAGTACGAAAAAGCAGAACAGAATGGCAGGTTTATATATCCACATTCCTTTTTGCGCCAAACGGTGCCTATATTGTGACTTCTTTTCCAACACGGATATGAAGTTTAAAGAACCATATGTCAGTGCGGTTATCCGGGAGATGCAACTACGCCAAGAATATATAGGAGGAGAACCTCTTGACACCATCTATTTCGGAGGTGGCACGCCCTCTCAACTTCAGCAGGCCGACTTCGAGCGGATATTCAAGACCATAGACTGCCTGTTCAATATAAGCTCATGCAAAGAAATTACGCTGGAAGCCAATCCCGACGATATGACGCCGGAATATGTTGCCTCTCTCCGCAACCTACCCTTCAACCGGGTCAGTATGGGAGTACAAAGTTTCAAAGAGAAAGACCTCCATTTCCTGAATCGGCGCCATGACCGCGAACAGGCTTTGCGTGCGGTCGGGCTTTGCAAAGAAAATGGTATCCCAAATATAAGTATCGACTTGATATACGGATTGCCCGGACAGACCCTGGAAGAATGGCAAGAGAATCTGAATGACGCGATCCACCTGGAGATTCCCCATATCTCAGCCTACCATTTAATATATGAAGAAGGGACAGCCCTATATAAGTTGATGGAAGCAGGGAAAGTGGCTCCCATTGAAGAAGAGTTGAGTGTCACCCTTTTCTCCACCTTAATCAATAGACTGGCCGAAGCCGGATATCTCCATTACGAGATTTCCAATTTTGCACTTCCCGGTTATTTTTCCCAGCATAACAGCTCCTATTGGACCGGCAAGAAATATATCGGTATCGGGCCTTCCGCCCATTCCTATGATGGAGAAAGCCGACAATGGAACATCTCTTCCCTTCCCCACTACTTAGAAGGGATAAGGACAGGCATTCCCAATATAGAGATAGAAAAATTAGACATCAACACAAAATACAACGACTTTATCATCACCGGACTACGCACTATGTGGGGAATCCGGACGGCTAACATTCGAGAACAGTTCGGAGAAGAAAAGCAAGCCTATCTCGAACGGCAGGCAGCTACCTATTTACATCAGGGATTGCTTATCTATGAAAACGACACCTTAACTCTCTCGAAAGAAGGTATTTTCATCTCCGATGGTATAATGAGCGACCTTTTATGGGTATAAAGGTAAGTTGCAGACATTTGACAAAGTCATTAAATTACACCAAACTGCCTGTTTTTACAACGAACCGAAGGGTTAACCGTACATTTTCTGCACATTTTTACTATTTTTGAGAATAAAATTAACCAACATATTAAACTATTATCTATATTTGCCCCAACAAAAGACAGTAAGTAGTGCCATATCTATACATAATATCGGGATGCAACGGAGCAGGAAAAACGACAGCTTCTTTCACAATTCTTCCAGAAATGTTGAAGTGTAAAGAGTTCGTTAATTCCGACGAGATTGCCAAGGGGCTTTCCCCTTTTAATTCTGATAGTATCGCGGTAGCCGTTGAAGCCAGTCGTATTATGTATAAACGCATAAAAGAACTAATCGCTTCGGGCGAAACGTTCGCAATGGAAACTACACTGGCCACCCGTTCAGGTGCAAACCTGATCCGGGAGGCACAAAGGGAAGGGTATTATGTGACATTGTTATATTTCTGGCTGAACACACCGGATCTGGCAGTGGAGCGAGTTAAAATGAGAGTGGCCGCCGGAGGACATAACATTCCGGAGAGTACCATCCGCCGTCGCTACGAGGCAGGTATTCACAATCTCTTTGAACTATATATCCCCATTTGTGATTATTGGATGATTGCAGACAACTCCATGTCACCGATGGAAGTAATTGCCAAAGGTTTCAGGAGCGATAAAAAAGAGATATATAATTCGGATATTTATACAAAACTTGAGCATCATGAGTGAACAAGAAGTTAGAGAATTTGAAGAGAATATAGTTAAAGGTGCCAATATCGCTTTCCAGCGATTAGTAAACCAGAAAAAGAAAGAAGACGGTGAATTAGTCTTCTCACGCAACGGATACATCTTCCGCGTAAAAGCAGCTGATTTAGAAAAAGGGATGTTTTAACTATTATATTGGATATACAAAAGGGCTGATGAATCAGATTCATCGGCTTTTTTTGTATCCAGACGTTTCTTCTTCCAAATTATATAATTACTTTTGACTCTGCCCAAAAGGAAGAATCAGAAATATGGAAAACATCAAAATAACGGGAGCTTACGAGAATAACCTCAAACACATCTCACTGGAAATCCCCAAGAAACGAATCACAATTTTCACCGGAGTCTCCGGTTCCGGCAAATCATCCTTAGTACTGGACACCATTGCCGCCAGCTCCCGGCGGGAACTGAACGAGACTTTTCCCAGCTTCGTCCAGCAATATCTGCCAAAATACGGACGTCCGCATGTGGACAAAATCGAACATCTCCCGGTCGCAATCGTGATAGACCAAAAGAAGCCAGCTCCCAACGCCCGCTCTACCGTGGGGACTTACACAGACATCTATTCTCTGCTCCGGTTACTTTTTTCCCGCGTCGGCAAGCCTTTTGTCGGTTATTCCGACACGTTCTCCTTCAATCATCCGCAAGGAAGATGTCCCCGCTGTGACGGATTGGGAGAAGTACGCGAACTAGACATCCATAAACTAGTCGACTTCAACAAGTCTCTGAACGATGAAGACACGATCCATTACGTTGCTTTTCACCGCGGCGGATGGCGATGGATACGGTATGCTTGCAGCGGCCTGTTCGATCTGGACAAAAAGATTAAAGACTATACCCCGGAAGAACTGGAATTATTTCTCTATTCCCCTCAGATCCGGCTTAAGAATCCACCGGCCGACTGGCCCCGGACCGCCAAGTACGAAGGTCTGGTCACTCGTATGTACCGCAGCATCATCAATTCGGAAGAAGGCAAACTACATCAGAAATTACTGGAACCAATGGTCACGATGGGCATATGCCCGGATTGCGGAGGTTCACGACTAAACAGCACCGTCCTTTCTTGCCGGATTGGAGAGAAAAACATTGCCGAGGTCACCAGTCTCGCCATTCCCGATATCCTTAACTGGCTACAGAATATCGACGATCCTTTGGCAAATGACCTGAAGCAGGCTATCAGAAACCGCCTGTCCGCCCTTGAAGAGATCGGATTAGGCTACCTGACGCTCGACCGCAATATGGGAACACTTTCCGGAGGTGAAGCACAACGTTGCAAGATTGCCAAATATATCAATTCCGCTCTGTCCGATATGCTGTATGTACTCGATGAACCCAGTGTCGGACTGCACAGCCATGACATCTGTCTGCTCAAAGCATCCGTACGGAAGTTGCGCGACCACGGCAACACGGTTCTTTTAGTAGAGCATCACAAGGAAATGATTCAGATCGCAGACCACATCGTCGACATGGGTCCCGGCTCCGGCATGGACGGCGGAAATGTCCTGTATGAAGGCAGCTATAAAGGCCTACTGGAAAGCGGCACGCAAACCGGATCGATGATCGCAGAAAAATCACCACTAAAAACAGAAATCCGTACGCCGTCCGGCTGGTTTACACTCGAACACGCGAAGAAACATAACTTAAAGGATCTGACAGTCCGTTTTCCGATTGGCCTATTTACAGTAATCGCGGGAGTTGCCGGTTCGGGGAAAAGTTCCTTGATGGAATGCTTCCGCCAAACCTGTAAAGATGATGTGATTTATATCAGTCAGAAAAATATCGGTATCAGCTTACGCTCCACCCCCGCGACTTATATCGGAGTAGCGGATGATATACGCAAGCTCTTTGCCCGTAAAAGCAAAGCCGGATTGAACATGTTTACTTTCAACGGAAAAGGCGGCTGTCCGGTATGCAGTGGAAAAGGCGTCATCGTATCAGATATGGCTTTTATGGATTCAATCGAAACCATCTGTGAAGCCTGCGGCGGATTACGTTATTCACAAGAAGCACTGCAATATACTGTCAACGGACTGAATATAGCAGAAGTAATGGACCTGACCGTACGGAAAGCCTCGCTCCATTTTGCCGGGACAGAAATAGAAAAAAAATTACAGCCCTTGATGAAAGTCGGCCTGGGCTACCTGCACCTCAACCAGGCTCTTTCGACTCTTTCCGGAGGAGAGCTACAGCGAGTCAAACTCGCCTCTTATCTCGATAACAAGAGCAAAATCTTCATCTTAGACGAACCGACCGACGGGCTCCATGTCAAAGATATACATCAAATCATCCATCTTTTCGATTCGATGGTAGACCAAGGCAACTCCATCTTCCTGATAGAACATAATCTGGATGTTCTGAAAGCAGCCGACTATGTGATCGAACTAGGTCCCGGTGGCGGACAAATGGGTGGCAAACTGCTCTTCTACGGAACCCCGGCAGAAATGCTTTCATGTGAACAGTCCGTTACAGCGGAATATTTAAAAAAAGAATTACCTCACCCGATATTCCCTGAAACAAATGAGGTTTAAAGATCACTGTCACTTTATCCCCCTTCATTCCGTTCTACTGATTGCCAATATCTCGGAAAATGAGATCGGCCATTCGATTGCATTCATCAATGTTTCAAAAGCAATCCTCAAATTAAGGGGGACAGGAGTTTGACCGGAAAAAAGATCACATACAGTCAATGCAAGCAACATCTTTTTGTTATAATGCATTCCCTTCAAAGTAACCAAGCTGGACAATACCGAAACGGAACGTGCCCCTTCAAAGTCAGAATCGGCAATATCCGTTTTATCTCTCAATGATTGATAATGTCGACAGCTTTTTATGTCGGCACTTGTGCCTATTGCTTCCACAATATCCAATAATACGCAACAGATTGCAATTCTTTCCGATTCTCCTGAGCTCATACTCAAATTATGGTGCCGCCCTGCTCCCCTATGTTTGGCATCTATATAATTAAAAAGCGTGGGAACTGTTAATCTACTATTTTGAAACTGAGGTATCGCCAAACACCCATCGGACAAATAATAAACAACAGCCCACGCTCTATTCTATATACACGAGTATATATAACAAGCGTGAGCGTCCTGTTGTCTATTATCTTTGTCCGACTTGAAAGTTGGCGATTTTCAGTTCCAAAGATAATATCTTAAACGCTTAACGTTATCCATCAATAAAACTGCCGAAAAATCAAAGCCTCGACAGTTCGATGTCAATTGCAAAGATAAATAAAAAGGGTAAACTATATTGTTTACAAAGAAACATTAACAGATATAAATCAAAGATTTTTAGCAACAAAAAGGGCGACCTTTTACAGCCGCCCCTTCCAATCATTCCGATTGCCGGTAAATTCCCCCAAATATAATGTCTTTTACTTTTCAACCGTAAATTTATAAATACACTCACTGAAATATTTTTCGCCCGGACGCAGCACTACGCTCGGGAAGCCTGGCTGGTTGGGAGAATCGGGATAATGTTGTGTTTCCAGACACAAAGCACCACGATGCGGATAGATCACACCCAATTTGCCTTTATCACCATCCTTTGTCATTGCATTTCCCGCATAGAACTGAATACCCGGCTCATTTGTATAAACTTCAAGGCCGATACCGCTTTTTGCAGAAACAGCTTTTGCAGCCAATACATTGATGTCGCAATTATTATTCAAGACCCAGTTATGGTCATACCCCTTTCCGTATGTCAACTGTTCGAACGGCTCATCAATATGCGCACCAATGGCAACAGCCGTACGCAAATCCATCGGAGTTCCTTCAACGGGGTCAAGTGTACCGGTCGGAATCAAGGTTGCATCTACCGGGACATATGTGTCGGCGGCAATCATCAGCGTATGATCCAAGATCTGAGAACCCGGAACACCGGAAAGATTGAAATAACTATGGTTCGTCAGGTTCACAACAGTCGGTTTGTCTGTTGTAGCCTCATATTTGATATCGACAGCATTATCGTTCGTCAATGTATATGTAACCTTAAGGTTCAGATTCCCGGGGAAACCGGCTTCACCGTCCTTGGAGAGATACGTCAATTCCACACTTTGGTCATTTACCTGTTTGGCATCCCAAACAACCGTATGGTAACCTTCCGGACCACCATGCAGGCAATGCCCATTGTTATTCAGCGGAAGCTGGTATTCCACACCGTCCAACGAGAACTTACCATTTGCGATACGGTTTCCATAACGGCCGATCAATCCGCCGTAATTATTGTTTGGATTGTCCACATACTGTTGGATATTATCGTATCCCAGGACAACGTCCGTCATTTTGCCATCCTTGTCAGGAACCATAACCGACACCAGGCGCCCGCCCCAGTTTGTCACACAGGCTTCCGCACCATTCTGGTTCTTCAACACATATAATGCAGTCGGTTTTCCCTGTACTTCTGATACGAAATTAGATTTCATCAGTCCAGAAAGAGTGGCTTCCTCTTTTTTCTCAGTACATGACAACAAAACACACATTGCCATGACAGCCATACATAGTCTCTTCATTTTCGATACTAATAAATTAATGTTTGTTAGATAGGCAGCAAATATACGCTATTATTATCAAAAACAAACGATGCTATAGAATAATGTTGTTTAATACAAATCACTTTCGTACTTTTGTCTGTCATAATAGAGAAAAATGAAACAGTATTTAGAATTACTCGATCGTGTCCTCCGTGAAGGAGTTAAGAAAGAAGATCGGACAGGAACCGGTACATACAGTGTATTCGGACATCAGATGCGCTTCAATCTTGAAGACGGTTTTCCTCTGCTCACTACAAAGAAACTGCATTTGAAATCCATTATATATGAATTACTTTGGTTTCTTCAAGGCGATACAAATGCAAAATACCTGCAGAAACATGGAGTGAGAATCTGGAACGAATGGGCCGACCCGGATGGAAACTTAGGGCATATCTACGGTTTCCAATGGCGTTCATGGCCGGACTATAAAGGCGGCAGCATCGATCAGATCAGTGAAGCGGTAAAGACAATCAAACAGAATCCGGATTCACGCCGCATCATCGTCAGCGCCTGGAACGTGGGAGATTTGGACAATATGAATCTGCCTCCCTGCCACGCCTTCTTCCAGTTTTATGTGGCCAACGGCCGCCTGAGCCTGCAAATGTACCAGCGCAGTGCCGATATTTTCTTAGGCGTACCTTTTAATATAGCCTCGTACGCCCTGTTATTACAAATGATGGCACAGGTAACCGGACTGAAAGCAGGAGATTTCGTCCATACACTCGGTGATGCACATATTTATACGAACCATCTTGAACAGGTGAAGTTGCAACTGACACGTGATCCGCGGCCTCTTCCCCGGATGGAAATCAATCCGGAAGTAAAAGACATATTCGGTTTCCAGTACGAGGATTTCAATCTGACAGGTTATGACCCTCATCCTCACATCAAAGGAGAGGTAGCCGTATAAATTTAGCATCAAGATAAAAACAGCAAGTTTTATTAAATTCGATAAGTTTATGAGTACTATTTCAATTGTAGCAGCTATTTCCGACAACAATGCGATCGGGAAGAATCTGGGTCTGCTCTGGCGTATGCCGGCAGATATGAAGCGTTTTAAAGACCTGACAACAGGACACGCCGTAATAATGGGACGTAAAACTTTCGAGTCTTTACCCAACGGCGGATTGCCCAATCGTAAAAATATCGTGCTGACCACCATGCCTGAAGCAGGTTTCATCAATTGCTTTGCCTGCGAATCCATGCATGATGCACTGGATATTTGCGAAAAGGAAGAAAACATCTTCATCATCGGAGGTTCTTTGGTTTACAGACAAGGATTAGGGATTGCCGACAAGATGTATCTGACCCGCATTCACGGAGAGTTTCCGGATGCAGACGCGTTTTTCCCCGTTGTCAACTGGGACCTGTGGGAAGAAGTGGAACGCCAGGAATTTCCTGCCGACGAGAAAAATCCGTACCCCTACACATTCCTGACTTACGTTCGTAAAAAATAGAATTACTCCTAATTAACGGTAATTTTACAACTTTTTGCTCTTTCTTTGTATCTATACTTAAAAGGATGTTTGTTTAACAAGTAAATCCATATAGATATGAAGATAAGAGCAATTATTGTTTCAGCCCTGATCACATGCGGAATAGTTTCTACTATATTCTACGTGAAAGCAAATCAGGCATCCACCAATGAAAAGGCTATAACAGAAGCCATCCAAACGAAAAATACTCCATTGTTGATCCAGTCACTTATTACCCGGATGAAAAACCAGCTGGAGAAAGATACCGACACATTTCCTGAACTGATCAAGGAGGTGGAAACATATGCCGGTGCATGTCCCGACTCGGCATCCGTGGCAATCCTACATTCCATGATTGCGGAGATGTATAATAACTATTATATGCAGAACCGTTGGATCGTCAACCAACGAACCGAACTGGCAGGTTATGTGCCCGAAGATATCCGGGAATGGACCTCCAACCTTTTCCAGGACAAGATCAAACAGGAACTGACACAATCTCTCCAACCGGCCCGCCTGTTGCAACAGACACCGGTCAGCCAATACAACCTGATCCTGAAGAAAGGGAAAGACACGCCCGAACTCCGCCCTACCTTGTATGATTTCCTGGCTTTCCGGGCAATCGACATACAACCGTCAGATAAATGGTATGAAGATTTGATTGCATTCCGTCGTACACAACCGGAAAAGAAAGCCTTATTGCTGGACGAACTGGACTACAGCCAATATAAATACGACATCCAATCTACAAACACCAACGAATACAGAAACACGTTGGACAGTTTGTATAAGGTATACGGTAAAGAACCGTTTGCCGCTGAAATACGCATTGCCGAGATGAACCTTCTCCAACGGGAACGTTACCAAGGCAACAAGGCTCACCAAGACTCCATCCAAGCATTCATTTATTCACTTTGCAAAGAAAGTATCAGACAATATCCCAAATACGAACGTGTAAACATTTTCAAGAATCAGCTGAACGAAATGGAAACGCCGGTACTGAATATCCAGTCCGATAATAACGTTTATCCCGGCAAGAATCTGACGTTGCAACTCAAATATGTCAACACGCCTCAACTAACCGTACGCATCTACAAAAGCCTCCGTCAGCCGGAAAATGCCTGGCGGAATCTGTACAAGAACAGTAAAAGTATGAGAGGAGAACAGGTGAAAGAAATCACATTCGACATGCATCTCCCCAACTCCTACACCGAGGGCGATTCCACCCTTACCATCCCAATGGACAAGTTAGGCCTGTACGAATATGTGATCACGGTTCCCGGCAAACGACTGACAGTCTCCAACCATTTTAGCGTCAGCCGCCTAGCAGCCCTTACCCGCAGCCAGACAAATAACTCGGAAGTGCTTGTCACTGATCTGGAAAGTGGTAAACCGATCGAAGGCGCAACCGTAATTTATTACAAAACCAATATGATGAATGGAACCATCCAACGTCAGGGAGAAGTGAAAACAGACCGATTAGGCATCGCTATCCTTCCAGCCAAAAAGAAGGTCGAACACATACGTCCGGTGTTCCGTGAAGACACCTCCTCCATTATCACAAATATATACCCATACGGTTCTTTCCGCCCCGAACAGGAAAAGGACAAGATCAATCTGTCGTTATTCACCGACCGCGGAATCTATCGGCCGGGACAAAACATATTCTTTAAAGGTATCGCCTACATAAAAGATACAGACAAACCGCATGTCGTAGCCGGACAAACCTATACTGTCACCTTGCGGGATGCCAACTATAAGGAAGTAGCCAGCAAAGAATTCAAGACAGACAAATTCGGCTCTTTCAACGGAGAGTTCACGATCCCATCACAGACATTGAGCGGCAACTTCACTTTAGTTTCAGAAAGAGCCCGTACAAATATCCGGGTAGAAGAATACAAACGTCCGACTTTCAAAGTCAGTTTCCTGCCACTCAAGGAAGAAGTGTCTTTCGGTAATCCGGTGAAACTGACAGGCGAAGCACAGACTTTCTCCGGAATCGCCCTTCAGACAGGCGAGATAAACTGGACGATCACCCGCCACCCGTTCTGGGCACGTTTTTACATGCCTAACCCATTCGACTCTACACATAAGCAGGTGGCTAACGGAAGGGCTAAAATTGATGATAAAGGTAACTTCACGATCTCCTTCGTACCCGAACGGCCGGAAACATTGGGTATGCGCCCGGCCTTCCAGAGCTACGAAGTAACAGCAACTCTGACCGACAGCAAAGGGGAAACACAAGAAACAAGTTATACCTTCTCCGTCGGCGACACAGGCATCCTGTTGGATATCCAAATGCCCGGACAGGAAATGGAGAACGATTCCGCCAAAGCTATGATAACGGCCTATACAGTGAACAGACAGAAAATATCCGCAGAGGGAAGTTACACGATTTATTCCCTGTCGGACGAAAAGCTGGAAAAGGATATATTCGGTGCAGACCGGTATAAAATCAATAAATTGATGGCTGTAGGGACCTTCATGACAGGAGATGAAATATCGCCTGTCGTATTCCGCGAACTTCCCGCCGGACGCTATCGCCTGGAAGTGAAATCGACTGACTCCAACGGGAAAGAAGTTTCCGCCAATCAAGATTTCATCCTGTACAGCCGCCAAGATAAACGGCCACCCGTATTTATGCATACTTGGCTGATCAAAGAGCACACGACCTGTGTGCCAGGCGAAGAGGCAGCGTTCATTTTCGGAACTTCCGACAAGGACACGCATATATTATATGAAATTTATACAGCAGACAACAAATGCACAGAACGTAAGTACATCCGGTTGAGCGATGAAAACCGAACCTTCCGCATTCCGTTCAAGGAAACGGACGGAGAGGGATTCACCGTATCTTTCACATTTGTCAAAGACGGCAAGATGTATGTGAGACAAATTCCGGTTCAACGCCGGCAACCGAACCGGAGATTGAATATCCAAGTAAAGACATTCCGCGACCACCTGTTGCCGGGAAGCAAGGAGAATTGGAAATTCCGTATTACGGATGCCGATTCCTCGACCGTCTCCGCAGAGGTTTTGGCAAGTATGTACGACGCTTCATTGGATAAGTTGCTGCCTTTTAGCTGGTCTTTTTCTCCACAAAGATATGTTTATCTGTACGCTCCGCGTTTTTCTGAAGGAACTGCATTCACAAACAGTAGCCGGTACGAAACGGAAAACCGGAAAGGGCTGACCATACCGCAATATCAATATAACCAACTTGACTGGCAGGATGTCTTGTCGATAGGATACCGCTACGGGCGCAACAACCGCCTGTATGCGACAGGAGCCGTCATGAAGTCAGCGACAGTTCCGGCAGTACCCGAAGTCCTCAGCATCACAAATGACAGTGCGCCGCTGGAAGAATCGGCAATAAAGGCGGATCAGGATGTCGCTGATATCATCGCCGAAGAAGAGGTGGAATCAGAATATCCCGCCCTGTTTCGCAAAATACAACAAGAACCGGTCAAACTTCGCGAAAACTTCGCTGAAACAGCCTTCTTCTATCCGGCCTTAGTGACCGACGAAGCTGGAGACGTAGCTTTCAGTTTCACGATGCCCGAAAGCAACACGACCTGGAAACTACAACTGTTAGCACAGACAGAAGACCTGAAATACGGCTATCTGTCCCGCGAAATCATGACCAATAAGCCGCTGATGGTAACTCCTGCCCTACCGCGTTTCCTACGTCAGGGCGACGAAGTGACCTTCACGACGCAGGTCAGCAACCAGTCAGATGCCACAATAGACGGACGTGCCAGCCTGGAACTGTTTGATCCGGACAACGACCAGCCTGTCATCTGTCTGACTAAATCGCAGAAACCTTTCACCTTAAGCGCAGACAGTACTACGACAATCAACTGGTCATTCCGGGTTCCAGCCTCTGCAAGCGGCGTTATAGGTTGCCGCATCATTGCCGATTCCGACAAAGGAAGTGACGGCGAGCAACATCTGATCCCGGTTCTTCCAAACGAGATACTGGTAACGGAAAGCACCCCGTTCTACCTATTCGATAAGAATGAGGAAGTGATCCGGTTGAAAAACGACAAAAATATCAAACCATTCCGCACAACACTGGAACTGACGGCCAACCCTGTTTGGTACGCCGTACAGGCATTGCCAACCCTCACTCAACCGGAAAACGACAACATCATTTCCTGGTTTGCATCTTATTACAGCAACACACTGGCCAGCTACATCGCAACCGCCCACCCGCGTATCCAGCAGGTCATCAGCCAGTGGAAAGCACAGGGTGGAAACGCCTCCACACTCTATTCCAACCTGGAAAAGAATACAGAACTGAAAAACATCCTCCTACAGGAAACACCTTGGGTACTGGAGGCTGGCAGCGAGACGGAACAGAAACAACGCCTCTCTCTCTTGTTCGATATGAACCGGGCAGCGGGGCAGCGAGAAATCGCCCTCCGACATCTTCTCGACCTTCAAACGCCGGACGGTGGCTGGGGTTGGTTCAAAGGTATGTATCCGAGCCAGGAACTCACCCTCTATATATTGAAAGGGATGAGCCAACTGACAGAATTGAATGCGGTCGAATATGACCAACAAGAGAAGGAGATGCAGATAAAAGCACTCAAATTCGTAGACAAACAAATTCAGTCCGACTACGAATCACTCCAAAAGATCAAGAACTGGCAGAAAAACGAAATCTCTCCATTGGAAATCGAATACCTGTTTGTCCGTAGCCATTACCGTGACATTCCGGAGCTCAGTTCGGCCCGCGAAGCGATCCGCTACTATACAAACTTGGCAGAAAAGCAGTGGAACAAACAATCCATCCACGGAAAAGGAGAAATAGCGTGGCTCATGTGGAGGAACGGAAAGAAAGAGATTGCCGGAAAAATTATCACTTGGCTGCGTAAAACAGCTTCGACCTCTCCGGACAAAGGCATGTATTGGGCTAACAACCGGAGAGGAGCAGGCACCTTTACCTCCCCTATCGACACCCATTGCCTGCTGATGGCTTTCTTCAATGAAGTTTCGCCCGACAAACAGGAAACGGATCGTATGAAACAATGGTTGCTCAGCCAGAAGCAAACACAGAACTGGGAATCCGTCCCGGCAACAGTCAACGCCATCTATGCTTTGCTTCTGACAGGCAGTGACTGGTTGGACACAAACAACACTTGTACAGCCCAATGGGGCAAACAAATTTATAGCACGACAAACGGTGAATTGGCTACCGGCTACCTGAAAGTAACCGTTTCGGATGAGAAAATAACCACATCCGAAGAAAACTCCGTTTCCATTCGTAAAGAAGGATCGGCACCTGCATGGGGAGCGGTCTACGAGCAATATTTCCAGCACATCAACGACGTGAAAAAACAGAAAGGTGTCCTGAACGTAGAAAAGAAACTGTTCGTAGAAACAAATGACGGATCCGGACAGCAGCTTCGTCCGGTTACCCCGGAACAACCGCTCCGTGTCGGCGACAAAGTGATCGTCCGCCTCGTCGTCCGCACCGATCGCGAAATGGATTACGTCTTCCTGAAAGACCTCCGCGCCGGATGTTTTGAACCAGCGAACCAACTTTCCGGTTCTATCTACAGGGACGGGGTCTGGTACTACCAGTCACCGACAGATGTTTCGGAGAATTTTTTCTTCGATCGCCTGCCCCAAGGAACTTTCGTCCTGGAATATGCCGTATACGTGACACGCACCGGTGAATATGCAGGAGGAATCAGTACGATCCAATGTCTGTATGCCCCCGAATTCGTCTCACATACGGAAGGAAATATTGTCCGGGTGGATTAAATTCGTTTCTGTCATTTCGATAGCCCGAAAGAGGTTATTGCGTTCAAAAAGAAACGTTAAAAAATATTACCCGCACTACTAAATCTTTTTACATGCACTACTAATCCCATTTTCATGGGATGGTAGTGACATTTTGATAATTGTCTATTTATAATTATCTTTGCATTCTAATCAATAGCTAAATAAAAAGAGAAAATGAAACAGATTATTTTTATTTTTATGGCCATCCTGCTGGCAACAGGAATAGCTTCAGCTCAAAACAAAGCTGTAATCTCGGCAGATGAAACCTCTTTCGATTTCGGAACAATCAAGGAAGCGAACGGCAATGTATCGCATACTTTTAAAATAAAAAATTCAGGCGATGCGCCGTTGGTCTTGACACGTGTCATCGCCTCTTGCGGCTGTACGACGCCAGAATGGACAAAAGAACCGATAGCTCCGGGCAAAACAGGCGATATCAAAATCACTTACAACCCGAAAGACCGTCCCGGTCCTTTTGTCAAGACTATTTCCGTATACAGCAATGGTAAAACCGGTAGTTTTATCCTGACGATCCGGGGAGAGGTAGAATAATAACAGGAAAACTGAACGATAAAGAATGTTGAACAGAAACAAACTGGTCTTTATACTTGCCGGTATATTGTTTGCCATAAGCGGTATATCGGCACAAAATAACGCCCAAATCAGTGCAGACGAGTTAATCTATAACTTCGGTACGATAGGAGAGTCCGATGGATTGGCAAGTCACATATTTAAGATCAAAAACACAGGTAACGGCCCGCTTGTCATCACGCGGATCACCGCTTCTTGCGGCTGCACGCAACCCGAATGGACCAAAGAGCCCATCGCTCCGGGCAAGACCGGAGAGGTAAAAGTAACTTACAACCCGAAAGGGCGTCCCGGTCCTTTTTACAAGACCATAGCCATCTACAGTAACGGCAAAAAAGGCAGCTTCTCCTTAGGTATCAAAGGAAACGTGATTCCTAAAGAAGCTCAACCCATATTGATTTATCCTTATAGCATCGGCGATCTGAAGCTGCAAACCAAGAATATCCTCTACAGCACAGTTCGCCCTGAAGAGACATTGGGAGAAAAGATCAGCATAATCAATGAAGGAAAGACCTCCTTGAACATTCATTTAGGAAAGACGCCGCATTATCTGAACATCGTAGCCAATCCAGCTAAACTGGCTCCGGGTGAAACAGGCGAAATATCCATCCTGATAAATGCGAAAGAGGCTAAGCGAAAGGGCCGTGTGACAGCCGAAATTCCGCTGACTGTCGAAAGTGTCGGCCAAAAGAAAGGAACGGAAAGCCACCTGTACGTTGCAGCCAATATCATAGACGATTTCAGCAAACTGACCACATCGGAAAAGGCGAAAGCTCCGGTAGCACAGTTATCAGGGACACTGCTTGATTTCGGCAAACTACCCGACAAAAGCAGTTTCATCCCATTGGTCGGCGGCCGGGTCAGCGGTACGATCGAAATAACCAATTCCGGAAAATCACCGCTTGTCATCTACAGTGCATCCTGCGATGACGAACGCGTAGCCGTTTCCGGTGGTAAAAAAGAAATCAAACCGGGTACGACAGCCACTTTCAAAGTGACGGTCCGCCCGAAAGAGATAAAAACGAAGCTGGAAGCCCTCGTCAACATCGTATGTAACGACCCGAACGGTCCGGTACGGTTGGTGAAGGTGACAGCCAGTAAATAACCACCAGGTGAAAGTTGAAAGGTGAAAATTGAAAGTTAAAACAGCTTCCTCTTCTACCTTTCAACTCTCACCTTTCAACTTTCAACTAAATTATGGAACATCCCGAGAACGACGATCTGTACAAAGGATTAAAGGTGAATAAGGGAGTAGCCGATGTACCGACCGTAAATCCTTATCTGAAAAAAAGGATTCAACGCAAAGAATATACGCCTGCCGAATTTGTGGAAGGTATCCTGAAAGGGAACATTACGATCCTCAGCCAGGCGGTAACGCTGGTAGAAAGCTCCAAATATGAACACCAGCAAGTGGCACAGGAGATTATCGAAAAATGCCTGCCGCATGCAGGAAAGTCTGTCCGCATCGGTATCACCGGAGTGCCGGGAGCCGGTAAAAGTACCTCGATCGATGCGTTCGGTATGCATCTGATAGGGGAAGGACGTAAGCTGGCAGTGCTGGCGATTGACCCCAGTAGCGAACGTTCGAAAGGCAGCATCCTCGGCGACAAAACCCGTATGGAGGCCCTGTCCCGTGAAAAGAACGCTTTCATCCGTCCTTCGCCATCAGCAGGTTCCTTAGGTGGTGTCGCCCGTAAAACACGCGAAACGATCGTTCTTTGCGAAGCTGCCGGATTCGATACGGTATTTGTCGAAACGGTCGGTGTCGGACAAAGCGAAACGGCCGTCCACTCGATGGTCGATTTCTTCCTGTTGATCCAGCTTGCCGGTACCGGAGACGAATTACAAGGCATCAAACGCGGAATCATGGAGATGGCGGACGGGATCATCATCAATAAAGCAGATGGTGACAATCTTGAAAAGGCTAAGTTGGCAGCGGCGCAGTTCCGCAACGCCCTACACCTGTTTCCGGCTCCCGAATCCGGCTGGTTCCCGAAAGTATTGACTTATTCCGGTTACTATAATTTAGGGATAAAAGAAATCTGGGATATGGTCGGAGAGTATATGGAATTCACCCAAAAGAACGGCTACTTCAACTACAAGCGTAACGAGCAGGCCAAGTATTGGATGTATGAAAGCATTAACGATACGCTTCGTGAAACATTCTATCATAATCCGGCGGTAGAAAGTATGTTGAACCTTACGGAGCAGCAGGTATTGAATAACGAGATCAGTTCGTTCGTCGCCGCCAAACGGATGATGGACTTATTCTTGGAGAATTTGTCGGCCAGTAAATAAAAAAAGAGAGTGTACCAAATATTGGTATTCATAGGACGCAGACAACACAGACGAGCGCAGATTAACGCAGACATTATTGATTATCAGCAAAATAAATCTGCTCACGTCTGTGTTGTCTGCGTTGTCTGCGTCCAGTGATATCAAATTGACACACCTCGTTTTTTTGTTATTATCAAATAGAGGAAATCCGAAGTGCGTTCAGCAAATCGCGGTTGATCGGTTTGTCGTTCTTGATAGCTTTTGAGAAGGGTACATTGACGATCTGGTCGTTTTGGATGCCAATCATCACATTGCGCTGCCCGTCCATCAACGCATCAACGGCTGCCACTCCCATACGGGTAGCCAGGATACGGTCTTGTGCCGTCGGCGAGCCGCCTCGCTGCAAATGTCCCAAAATAGAGACGCGCACGTCAAATTGCGGGTACTCACGTTTCACACGCTCCGCCACTCCCATCGCACCGCCAGTCACTTCGCTTTCTGCCACCAGCACGATACTACTGTTCTTCGACTTGCGGAAACCGGTCTCGATCATCTCTGCCAACTGGTCTTTCTCTAATGAGATCTCCGGGATGATGGCAGCTTCGGCTCCGGATGCAATCGCACCGTTCAAGGCCAGGAAGCCGGCATCACGCCCCATCACTTCGATAAAGAACAAACGTTCGTGCGAAGTAGCCGTATCACGGATCTTGTCGACACACTCCATGATCGTGTTCAACGCCGTGTCGTAGCCGATTGTGATATCCGTCCCATACAAATCGTTGTCAATCGTACCGGGAAGTCCGACAATCGGCATATTGAATTCATCGGCAAAGATACGCGCTCCCGTCAGAGAACCGTCGCCTCCGATCACCACGAGAGAGTCGATACCATGCTCCACCAACTTGTCATGCGCCTGCTTACGTCCTTCAGGGGTTTTGAACTCCATGCAACGGGCCGTTTTCAAGATCGTACCGCCACGCTGTATGATATTGCTGACATTCTGAGTCTTAAATTCTTCTATTTCATCCGTGATCATCCCTTTATACCCGCGGTAGATACCTTTCACCGCTATTCCGTTATAAATGGCTGAACGCGTCACGGCACGAATGGCCGCATTCATACCCGGGGCATCGCCGCCGGATGTCAAAATACCGATGCACTTGATTGGCATATCTCTTTCTATTTTTAATGTTTACGGCAAAAATACGAATTATTTGCCAAAAACCTGTCCATTTTCCAAAACTTCATCAAATCTTAACCCGAAAAGTCAACGGCTGGCGTTCAATTCACGAATGCGCACGGCCACCTCTTCCATCAGCCACTTGGGAGTGGATGTCGCTCCGCACACGCCGACACTGCCCACACCTTTAGGTAACGGCTCGGTAATCTCCTTCGCCTCCGAGATAAAGACCGTGTTCGGATTTGCCTTCCGGCATTCTTCTAACAGCATCTTTCCATTAGAGCTCTTCTTTCCGGCAACAAAATACACCCAATCATGCTTGGAGGCAAACGTCTTGATGTTTGGCAAGCGATTGGCTACCTGACGGCAGATCGTATCGAAATATTCGAATTGCACCCCGTCCGCAATACGCTTCCGGATCTCATCCACAACTTCGCGGAAGCCGTCAAGCGACTTAGTTGTCTGTGAAAAAAGGCAGATATTCCGACTAAAATCCAGCCGGTCGAGATCCTTCATCTTCTCGATAACGATAGCCGTCCCTTCCGTTTGTCCGACTAAGCCATTCACTTCGGCATGTCCTTTCTTTCCATAGATCACAACCTGCGTATGGCTGTCTCGCGTAGCCACATAGCATTTATGAATCTTGCGCTGTAGCTGGAGTACCACCGGACAGGTCGCATCCACGATCGTGATGTTGTTCTGCCGGGCGATCTCATAGGTCGAAGGCGGTTCACCATGAGCCCGAAGCAACACCTTTTCTCCCTTCAGGCGGGTAAACTCGTCGTGCTCGATCGTCCGCAGTCCCGACTCTTCCAGCCGTTCCACTTCCAAACTGTTGTGCACGATATCTCCGAGGCAATACAACGTATTCGTATTCTTCAGTTCGCGTTCGGCACTTTCGATGGCCGTCACCACGCCAAAGCAAAAGCCGGAACCTTTATCTATCTCGACTTCTATCATGGCTAATCCGTTGTAACGACCTTTTCATACTGTTCCAGGAGCCAAGCCTTCTGCTCGGCAATCGTCAGATGCGAGTTATCCAGTTCCAAAGCATCATCAGCTTTACGGAGCGGGCTCTCGGCACGAGTCATATCGATATGGTCACGCGTCTTCACATTTTCAAGAACTTCCTCAAAAGAAGCGACCTCGCCTTTGGCTTTCAGTTCATCCAAACGTCGCTGGGCACGCACTTCCGGGCTGGCTGTCACGTAAATCTTGAGTTCCGCTTCCGGAAAGACTACCGTACCGATATCTCGACCGTCCATTACGATCCCTTTCGCCTTTCCCATTTCCTGTTGCTTGGCGACCATCGCACGGCGTACAAAACCTAAAGCTGCAATCGGACTCACGCGGTTGGCCACTTCCATTCCCCGTATTTCTTTCTCCACTTTCACACCGTTCAGATAAGTATCCGGACGTCCGGTTTCCGGGTTAAAACGGAAAGAGATATCGATATCGCACATGGCCTCCTGCAACTTCCGTTCGTCGATACCGCCGCTTGTAAAAAAACCATGCTGCAAACTGTACAAAGTGACAGCCCGGTACATCGCCCCCGTATCGATATAGGTATACCCCAGTTCCTTTGCTAAATCTTTTGCCATCGTGCTCTTCCCGGTGGAAGAGACACCATCTATCGCTATAATTATCTTTTTCATCACTACATATATTAATGTAAAGGAAATGCAAATATACAACAGTTTATTGCTCCCTTCCTTATAAATTATCCTATTCATCCTTATATTTTATTGTTTTCCATATAATCCACAAAACGCTTGCATCCAAGCGAACAAGCTATAAGATGTAACAAAGAAGCCAACGGATTAGTAATCTATTGGTAAAAAAACTAATAGTAAAAAAGAGAACGAATTTACTTAGAAGTCGCTGATCGTAGTGGAGATGCTCAGCATCATGGAAAGAGCCGAAGGATGATATTTGGCTACGGAAACACCAACGTCGAACATCTTGATCCGCACACCGGCACCACCGGAGAAACCGGCAAGAGCGTTCCCCCCCTGCAATTTCATATCCAATGCCGTCTTAGGGTTATACCCGATACCAAGCCAGAAGTTGTCGGAGGGAACATAGTCAACACCGATCACCAAATGTTTCATAAAAGACTTGAAAAAATTATCACCTGTATATTCTCTGTCGTAATCATCCACATACTCGACTTTCCACTTCGTCAAATACTGTGCAGTCAGCGACAAGCGGATAGGCGCATGAGCCATCTGCTTGGTGATCCCCAGTTGGATATCCCAAGGCATTTTCTGACGCTCGTCCTCATAGGCTTTCAGTTGGGCTCCGATATTTTTAAAAGCAAAACCGAAAGAAAATCCTTTTTCGGAATCATAATAACTCAAGCCGGCATCGACAGCCACACCGATCGAGGTATAATCTCCGATCCCCGAATATAAAAACTTCAACGAAGCCCCACCACGCCAGCGCTCGGAAAGGTCATACGAGAAGAAACCGTTCACACTGATATCCTTTGCCGTAAAATCTCCCGTCGGAAGGCCTTCCTCCGACATTCCCCGTATTTTTCCCTGGCTGAAGAACGAAGCTCCCACACCCCAGGCCCCTTTTTCCTTATATGCCTTGGTAAAAAGGGCGCTCCCGACATTGATATCCGATATATAATTCAGGTAATTCAGATTAACCATCTGATCCATCTCGGCTCCCAACAAAGCCGGATTATGAAAAATCAGGGACGGGTCCCGTTCGACCAAGGACATCGTATTGCCTCCCATCGCATTGGCTCTTGCCGAAGAAGGATAGCGGAGAAAGGTATATCCGGTGTCGCCGGTTTGCGCGACAACAGCCTGTAACAAGAAGGAAAAGAAGAGTATAAATAGAATATTTCTCATATTTCTCTGGTAAAATACGTACAAAGATAAATAAAACGGGTCTTATACACCCCATTTACAGAAACGGGAAAAAGCCGAAAAAGGTATATAGAAACTATTATTTTTATTCTCAGTCAAAAAAAAAGTAAAAATAACGTATATTTAATACGAATTGTTCGGATTTAAAAAATAACTCCGTATATTTGTCGCAGAAGAAAAACACATCTTTAAACACTAAGAGATATGGAAGTTAAGAAATCACCAAAAGCGGACCTGGAAAAAGGTAAGACGATGGGTATCCTGATGGGTATGATCGTCGGACTTGCAGTACTGTTCGTTGGCTTCGAATGGAGCGACCGTGAAATCACAATTGTCCAGAGTGAGGGCGTTGCTGATATCATCGCGGAAGAAGAAGTTGAAATCACGAGACCGGAGGATACTCCTCCCCCTCCTCCTCCCCCTCCTGCACCTGCTGTAGCAGAAGTATTAACCGTTGTAGAAGATGACGTCAAGTTAGACGATGTCGACATCGTTTCTTCAGAAGACGACGCTACTACAGCACAGGTTGAAGCTTATACTCCTCCTGCAGTAGTTGAAGAAGAAGAGGAATCTTCACAGCAGATTTTTACTGTTGTAGAAACAATGCCTGAATTCCCGGGCGGACAAGGTGCTTTGTTACAATACCTGGCAAAATCAATCAAATATCCGGTTATTGCCCAGGAAAACGGTATCCAGGGTCGTGTATCCTGCTCGTTTGTGGTTAACAAAGACGGTTCCATCGTAGATGCAGAAGTTATCCGTGGTGTTGACCCGTCACTGGATAAAGAAGCTCTCCGTGTGATCAACAGCATGCCGAAATGGTCACCGGGTAAACAGAGAGGTAAACCCGTACGTGTTAAATACACAGTGCCTGTTACATTCAGACTGCAATAATAACATGTAAATAGTACGAAAAGGCTGCTTCTATCGCAGCCTTTTTTATTTAAACAAATAATATATGTTCGCTTTTAATGATATCTTACAGAAAATAGAGCAGGAAATTACCCGGCTCCAATTCACCTATCCCCCCAAAAGTCTATACGAACCGATCGAGTACATCCTTTCACTCGGTGGAAAAAGAATCCGTCCGGCACTCGTCCTAATGGCATGTAACTTATATAAAGAAAATGTAGATATAGCCATCAAGCCGGCGTTAGGACTTGAAGTATTCCATAACTTCACCCTTTTGCACGATGACCTGATGGACGAAGCCGATAAAAGAAGAAACAAACCGACCGTCCATAAAGTATGGAATGACAACACTGCCATCCTTTCCGGAGACGCCATGCTGATTGCAGCCTATCAACTGATCGGCGAAACGAAATCCGAATCATTAAAAGAAATATTAGACCTATTCACCCGTACTGCGCTTGAGATATGCGGCGGACAGCAATACGATATGGAATTCGAATCGAGAACCGACGTAACGGAAGCGGAATACATCGAAATGATCCGTCTGAAAACGGCCGTATTGCTTGCCTGCGCCCTGAAGATGGGAGCCATTATGGGGAATGCACCGGAAGCGGATGCCGAAGCGCTGTACCAATTCGGCATCAACATCGGGCTGGCCTTCCAGTTGCAGGATGATCTGTTGGATGTTTACGGAGACACGGCTACATTCGGCAAAAACATCGGAGGAGACATACTCTGCAACAAAAAGACATTCATGCTGATCAACGCTTTACGCCTTGCTTCGGATACCCAGAAAGCGGAGCTGAACAACTGGATAGGCAAAAAGACATTCGATCCGGCAGAGAAAATCGCCTCTGTGACAGCCATCTATGACCAACTGCAGCTAAAAGAGTTGTCCGAAGAAAAAATACACGCATATTATAATCAGGCAATGAATTGCCTGGCCTCGTTAAGCGTAGATTCCGAAAGGTTAACCATACTGAAAGGAGTCAGCGCCCGTTTAATGAACCGCCAGTCTTAAAATGAAACTGATCGACACACACAACCATCTGTATTTAGAGGATTTTGATCCGGAGCAGGATCAACTGGTCACTGCCGCGAAAAAGTCGGGCATAGACACCCTGCTCCTTCCGAATGTCGACACCACCACCATCGGGCGGATGCATGACCTGTGCGACCGTTATCCGGATTTCACTTATCCGATGATGGGACTGCACCCGACCAGCGTCAACGAACATTATGCCAAAAACCTGAAGGAAACAGAATCATGGCTCGGCAAACGTGCTTATTGCGGAATCGGGGAAATAGGTATAGACCTGTATTGGGACAAAACATACCTGAAGGAACAGAAAGAAGTATTCGAGGAACAACTCAGATGGAGCATCGATCTCAATCTGCCGGTCGCCATTCACACCCGCGACGCCTACCCGGAAGTTTTCAACTCTTTATATAAGGTAGGAGCCGACACGCTCACCGGAGTCTTTCATAGTTTTACCGGTAATGAAGCCGAATTGGAAGAAATTAAAAAATTAAAAAATTTCAAAATCGGGATAAATGGGGTCATTACATTTAAAAACTCCAAGCTGTCGGATATCATCCGGCAGACAGACATCCGGAAAATAGTATTGGAGACAGACGCCCCCTACCTCGCCCCTGTCCCCTACAGGGGGAGAAGGAACGAGCCGGCCTATATCTGGAAAACGGCTGAAAAAGTAGCCTTGACCTATGGCCTGACACTTGAAGAGACCGTTGAAACAACACGGATAAATGCTCTAAAACTATTTAAAATCGAGAATAAACCAATATCGTGAGATATTTTCGCGCGTATTCAAAATTTATCCGCCAGATATTGTGCATATGTCAAGCAAAAACTATAGATTTGTGCACTGAAACGTTTGGATATGCGATTTTTTTCGTATTTTGCACCCGTTTTAGAGAAGCGGTGGCTTGTTTTTGGAGAGATGCTCGAGTGGTTGAAGAGGCACGCCTGGAAAGCGTGTAAACCCCTAAAGGGTTTCGCGGGTTCGAATCCCGCTCTCTCCGCTTTAAGATACCATGACGATTATTAATAACAAAAAATAAAAACAAATAAGAGAATTATTAATCTTAAAAATTAAACACACAATGAAAAAGTATTTTGCAAAAACGTTCATGAGTTTATGTGCTCTTGGAATCTCTTCTGTAGCATTCGCGCAAGAAGCTGCCGGAACCGCTGTTGAAGGTGGTATGTACCAGGCTTTGAAGACTAAGTTTATCGAAGGTGGTGCCGACTTCATGAGTTTGGTTGCTATCGCATTGATTTTCGGTTTGGCTTTCTGCTTGGAAAGAATTATTTACTTGAACTTGGCTGAAACTAACTCCAGCAAATTGCTGAAAAGTATTGAAGATGCTTTGGATAAAGGTGATGTAGAAGGTGCAAAAGCTATCGCTCGTGATACAAGAGGTCCTATCGCTTCTATCGCTTACCAGGGTTTGATGAGAATTGACCAAGGTATTGATGTTGTTGAAAAATCTATTGTTTCTTATGGTGGTGTTCAGGGTGGTCTTTTGGAAAAGAACATGTCTTGGATCACATTGTTTATCGCAATGGCTCCGTCATTAGGATTCTTGGGAACTGTAGTAGGTATGGTTATGGCGTTCGATAAAATCGAACAGGTTGGTGATATCAGCCCGACGGTTGTAGCAGGTGGTATGAAAGTGGCCTTGATCACAACAGTAGGTGGTTTGGTTGTTGCATTGATCCTTCAGGTATTCTATAACTATTTGCTGAGCAAACTGGAAGCTATCCTGAACCAGATGGAAGACGCTTCTATCACTTTGCTGGATATGGTTATCAAATACAACCTTAAATTCAAAAAATAATTAGACTTATGGCAGTTACTAAAATAAGAAAAATGTCCAGTTGGACATTGCTGGTGGTTTCACTTATCAGCATTGTCGTACTGGGTATGTTCTTCGGCGGAGGCATTACGAATCCGGGAGAAGAAATGAAAGAATATGTATACACCGGCCTGTTATTGAACTGGACAACCGGATTGTTCTTTGTTACAATCGTTTGTATGGTGTTATTTGCAATTTGGCAGTTTGTCAATTTGTTGAAGGTTAATCCTAAATCCGCTGTTGCAGCTTTAGGTGTGGTTGTTGCATTCGTTGCAATGTTATTCATTACCTACTCTATCGGTGACGGTACTCCGTTGCAGGGTCTGAATGCTGATTCGCAGAAGTATAATACGGTAGGCTGGTTGAAGATTACAGACATGTGGATCAATTCTTCCATTGTTTTAATGGTATTGATCATCATAGCTGTAGTAGCAGGAAGCGTAAAGAAAATGCTGAACAGATAATTTAGTAATAACGAATCGATAAAACAAAAAGCTATATGGCAAGAAAAAAGAGAAAAGTACCCGCAATGAATGCGACTTCTTCAGCCGATATTGCTTTCATGTTGCTTATCTTCTTCCTTATTACTACATCTATGGATACAGATAAAGGTTTGGCAAGACGTTTGCCGCCTCCTGTTCCTAAAGACCAAAAGAAGAATGATGTTGATGTTAACAAGAGGAACTTGTTGGTTGTATTGATCAACAGTAGCAACCAGATTCTCTGCGGCGACCAGTTCGTCGACATCAAGCAATTGAAAGACAAGGTTAAAGAGTTCATCGAGAATCCGTACAATGATGCGAATAAGCCCGAAAAAACAGAAGAGGACGTTCCTTTCTTCGGAAAAGTAATGACTGCTAAAAAGCACGTTATCTCTCTGCAGAATGACCGTGGTACTGAATATCAGGCTTACATCAGTGTTCAGAACGAATTAGCAAAAGCATACAACGAACTGCGTGACGATGTTTCCAGAAAGAAATTCGGAAAAGCATTCGCAGATCTGGATGAAGAACAACAAAAGGCTGTGCAGCAGATTTATCCGCAAAAGATTTCTGAAGCAGAACCTAAAAATTATGGAGATAAGAAGTAATGGGAAAGTTTAGTAAAGCGGGCGGACGTGAAATGCCCGAATTGAATACGTCATCATTACCTGACTTGGTGTTCGCTTTCTTGTTCTTCATCATGATGGTAACATCCATGCGTGAAGTAACATTGATGGTGCAATTCCGCGCTCCACAGGCTACTGAACTTCAGAAGCTGGAAAAGAAATCGTTGGTTACATTCATCTATGTTGGAAAGCCCAATCAGGAATTTCAAGGAAAGATGGGTACTGAAGCCCGCTTGCAGTTGAACGACAAGTTCGCTGAAGTATCGGAAATTCAGGACTACATCGCTCAGGAAAAATCCAGTATGAAAGAAGAAGATCAGCCGTTCATGACAGTATCTATCAAGGCCGATAAGGAAACCAAGATGGGTCTGATCACAGACGTTAAGCAGGCGCTTCGTGAAGCATACGCATTGAAGATTAGTTATTCTGCTCGTCAGGCTGCTGACTAATCTCTGGATATACAAAATAAAAAAGGCGAGGTTTCTAACCCCGCCTTTTTTATTTTGTTTTAGTTACGATCAGACTCTTTTTGCTTCACCCGTCCTTGAAACCTTCGGGGTCTGACTTACTCGCCTTTCACTCCATACACATTCCTATGAAGACAATTCTTCACCTGCTCGAAAGAATACTCCAGATCAACATTGCCATACGTCATAAGCCGCATCTCCAACCATTCTCCACCTTCCCGGTAAGGAGGCTGGTGATAAACATGATTGTCCAGTTTAAAGCCCAAACGCTCATAGAAGCCAATCCTGCGTTTGCTCATCTCATCCGCAGGTATTTCCACTTCCAGAACAACCGGAGTACCGCAGAAGGCCAGAAATTGCTTCATAGCCTCAGCTCCTATTCCCCCGTTACGGGCCGCCGGATCAATTGCAAAATGTTCCGCATAAGTATAGCCATCAAAAAGCCAGCCGGTGATGAAGCCGACATACCGGTCCTCCTTTGACAGAGCATACACGATAAACCGGGATTCGTCTTTAACCAAATTGCGGACAAGTGAAAAGTCACGGCGTTCCACTTCCGGAAAAGATTCCATGTATGTTTTCTCAATCAAGTCCAATACCGGATCAGAAAAGTCTTTTACAGACCTACATACTACTACTGATTGTAAATTCATAAAACTATAAAATTGAAGATGATTACTACTAAAGGAACTTACAAACTAAAATATTCCACTAAAAAATAGAGGTTAATCATTAGAGATTATTTATATTTGTATTAAGATTGTAAGAACTGATTATACAGATATACAAATATACATAAATTATGGCACACCATCAACTGGATGAACTTGACGAGAAGATATTAAAACTAATCATAGGTAATGCCCGTATGCCTTTCCTCGAAGTAGCGCGGGAATGTAATGTATCGGGTGCAGCAATACACCAACGTATACAAAAACTTACCAATTTGGGCGTAATCAAAGGATCCGAATTTATCGTCGACAACACAAAAGTAGGCTATGAGACTTGTGCATACATGGGTCTGTTCCTCAAATCTCCCGGGCAGTTCCCATCGGTAACGGAAGCTCTGAAGGAAATCCCGGAAGTGGTTGAATGTCATTATACGACAGGACAATATGATTTATTCATAAAGATATATGCGAAGAATAATCAGCATTTATTGAGCATTATCCATAATAAACTTCAACCGTTAGGGCTTGCCCGAACCGAGTCGCTGATCTCTTTCAAGGAAGCGTTCAAACGACAAATCCCAATCGACTTGGAAGATGAAGATTAAATAAAAAAACTCCGCATAGAACATTCAGGACTATGCGGAGTTTTTTTATTTAATCTTCTATGCGATATTAGAAATCGGCATTCTTCGGTGTACGCGGGAAAGGAATCACGTCGCGAATGTTTGTCATACCTGTCACAAACAACAGCAAACGTTCGAAGCCCAAGCCAAAACCGGAATGAGGCACCGTACCGAAACGGCGAGTATCCAAATACCACCACATATCCTTCATAGGAATTCCCATTTCATTAATGCGGTTCAACAGTTTGTCATAATCAGCTTCACGTTCGGACCCTCCGATAATTTCACCGATTTTCGGGAACAACACATCCATCGCACGAACCGTCTTGCCATCCTCATTCTGCTTCATATAGAAAGCTTTGATCTCTTTCGGATAGTCAGTCAGGATTACCGGACGTTTGAAATGCTCCTCAACCAAGAAGCGTTCATGTTCCGAAGCCAGGTCAACCCCCCAATATACCGGGAACTCGAATGTATGGCCTTTAGCAACAGCCTCTTCCAGAATCTTGATCCCTTCTGTATAAGACAAACGGACGAAATCGTCTTTCAACACTCCCTGCAAACGTTCGATCAAACCTTTATCGAACATATCGTTCAAGAATTTGATATCGTCCATACAGTTGTCCAAAGCCCATTGTACACAATACTTGATGAACTCTTCCGCCAACTGCATATTATCCAGAATATCGTTGAAAGCCACTTCCGGCTCGATCATCCAGAACTCGGCCAGGTGTCGCGGCGTATTGGAGTTTTCCGCACGGAAAGTCGGACCGAATGTATAAATCTGTCCTAAAGCCGTAGCAGCCAATTCACCCTCCAACTGTCCAGAAACAGTCAGGCTCGCCTGCTTGCCAAAGAAATCGTTATCATAAACGATAGATCCGTTTTCATCCTTCTTCAGATCATAGAGGTTCATGGTTGTCACCTGGAACATCTGGCCTGCACCTTCACAGTCGGAAGCTGTGATCAACGGTGTATGGAAATAGAAGAACCCTCTGTCATGGAAAAATTTATGAATGGCATAAGCCATGTTATGACGAATACGGAACACCGCACCGAATGTATTCGTACGTGGACGGAGATGAGCGATCTCACGTAGGAATTCCATCGAATGACCTTTCTTCTGTAAAGGATAAGTATTCGGATCGGCAGAACCGTAAATTTCTATTTCAGTAGCCTGGATCTCCACATTCTGGCCTTTGCCTTGCGACTGCACCAACGTACCGTTCACACTGATACTCGCACCTGTTGTTATCGGCTTCAGAAATTCTTCGCCCAGCTTATCCACGTCTACAACGATCTGAACATTATTTATTGTAGAACCGTCATTCAAGGCTATGAAACTAACCTGTTTACTACCACGGCGGGTACGCACCCAACCTTTCACGTTAACGGTCGTGCCGAAAGCATCGCTTTTCAGTACGTCTACAATCTTTGTTCTTTTAATTGCTTCCATGTTTATATTTTTATTCTTAGGTAATCAAAACAAGTTAGCCGGCTTTTCCAACCGGCTAAACTCTATATTATTCAAAAGCACCCATGCGGAGCGCGTTTACCTCACGTTCGTTCAGATAACGCCACTTTCCACGTCCCAGGTTCTTTTTTGTAAGACCGGCAAAATAGACACGATCCAGTTTAACCACGTGATAGCCCAGTGATTCGAAAATACGACGGACGATACGGTTACGTCCCGAGTGAATTTCGATACCAACCTGGCTCTTGTCATCTTCGCTTGCATAACTGATAGCGTCAGCATGGATTTCTCCGTCTTCAAGCTCCAGTCCGTTAGCGATCTTTTCCATATCTTCAATAGAGACGTTCTTATCCAACCATACATGGTAGATCTTCTTCTTCTTGAAAGAAGGATGTGTCAGCTTGGAAGCCAGATCACCATCGTTAGTCAGCAACAGGACACCTGTCGTGTTACGGTCCAGACGGCCCACCGGATAAATTCGTTCCTGGCAAGCGTTCTTAACCAAATCCATGACAGTCAGACGTTCCTGAGGATCATCGGATGTTGTCACACAGTTCTTCGGCTTATTCAGAACAATATACACTTTGCTCTCGATCTGAACCTGCTGGTCTTTGAACAACACCTTGTCCTGACGGGTAATCTTCGTTCCCAATTCGGTTACAACCTGATCATTTACCTGAACAACACCTGCCTGGATAAATTCATCCGCCTCGCGACGCGAACAAACGCCTGCATTAGACAAGAACTTATTCAAGCGGATCGGTTCGTTCGGATCAGCCAGCACTTCCTTATACTTCAACTGTTTCTGGAAGTTATACTTGGCATTCGGATTGTAATCACCAGTACGGCGATTGTTGTTCGGACGTCTGTTGTTATTGTAGCCGCCACGTCCGCCGCCATTTCCATAACGGTTGTTGTTATTACCGTATGAAGGTCTGCCACCACGATTATCGCGATTATCGTAAGACGAACTTACACGGGTATCACCTACACGCGGTCTTCTTTTCTTTACACCATCACCCGAAATAGCATCGCCGGACGGAGTGACCGAATAAGCCTTTCCTCTGTCTTCATAGCTCGGACGAGACGGACGATTGTACGAACGATCGTTTCCATAAGAACGGTCATTGCCATAAGAACGATCGTTGTTGCCATAAGAGCGATTGTTACCGTAAGAAGGTCTGCTGTTATAGCCGCCTTCACGGTTAGAGTTGCCATAGCTACGGTTTCCACCATTATCGCGATTATACGGTTTGTTGTAACCGCCATCACGGTTATCATACGTACGCGGGCGACTCGGTCTGTCTCCATAAGAGCGGTTGTCCCCATAAAAATTATAACCTCCACGGTCATCCCGGTTAGGACGGTTATATGGTCTCCGTTCATAGTTGTTTCCTTCAGGTCTGTTATAACCTTGATTGTAAGGTCTTCTTTCAGAATCCTGGTCTGTGTTTTCCCGTCTGATACTTGGTATCACCTTTCTTGGACGCGGTTGAGATTCATCTCTTTCTTCTGTGCTCATTTGATGTAAATTAAATGATAATTAACTACTTGGTAACCTCACGGCTACCCATTGTTTCTCACTAAATACCTGTATAATTATGCGGCGTTATCGCCTTTAATTCAGCTTTAACAGCATCGCTAACCTGCAACGTATCGATAAAATTACTGATTGACTCGGCTGTGATACCATCATTTGTACGGGTCAAGGCTTTCAATGCTTCATAAGGTTTCGGATATCCTTCGCGACGAAGAATGGTCTGAATACCTTCGGCCACTACAGCCCAGCAGTTATCCAAATCCCGGTACAATGCTTTTTCGTTTAATAACAACTTACCCAGTCCTTTTGTTAAACTTTTGAATGCGATTTCGATATGAGCCATCGGCACACCGACATTACGAAGGACTGTAGAGTCTGTCAGGTCACGCTGCAAACGTGAAATCGGCAACTTGGTAGCCAGGTGTGCCAGGATGGCGTTTGCCATACCCAAATTACCTTCTGCATTTTCAAAGTCGATCGGATTCACCTTGTGCGGCATGGCAGAAGAACCAACCTCGCCGGCTTTGATCTTCTGTTTAAAATACTCCATGGAAACATACTGCCAGAAATCACGGCACAAATCAATCAGAATTGTGTCGATACGTTTCATTCCGTCAAAAATAGCAGCCATGTTATCATAGTTGGAAATCTGTGTCGTCCATTCCTCACGGCTCAGTCCCAACACTTCATTCACAAACTTATTTCCAAAAGCTTTCCAGTCATAATCCGGATAAGCCACATGATGCGCATTGAAATTACCGGTTGCTCCACCGAACTTGGCGGAAACAGGAGTCGCTTTCAACAGCCTCACCTGTTGCTCCAAACGGTAAACAAACACCATCACTTCTTTTCCCAAACGAGTAGGAGAAGCCGGCTGTCCATGTGTTTTGGCCAACATGGGAACATCCGCCCAGTCCTCGGCATATTTCTTCAACATGTCGATCACTTCCTGCAGACCGGGGAAATACACTTCATTCAGCGCATCCTTGATAGACAGAGGGACAGATGTATTATTAATATCCTGGGAAGTCAATCCGAAATGGATAAATTCTTTATACTCCTGCAAAGACAACAAGTCGAATTTTTCTTTTATAAAATATTCAACAGCCTTTACATCATGATTTGTCACACTCTCGATCTCTTTAATACGGGTAGCGTCCTCAACCGAAAACTCGCGGTAGATTTTCCGCAAAGCCTCTTTATTTTCCACAGTCGCCAATGCGTGAAGCTGCGGTAAGAATTCAGACAGAGTAATAAAATACTCGATCTCAACCTGCACTCTATATTTAATGAGCGCATACTCTGAAAAGTAAGCCGCCAGGTTCTCGGCTTTATTTCTGTATCGCCCGTCTACAGGCGAAATTGCTGTCAGTGTCGAAAATATCATATACATTATTAATATGGAGTTGCAAAGTTACCAAAAATCTTGATACTTATCGGAAGAGAAATCATTTTTTTTAGGTAACCCTACAAAAAAGGCTGCAGTCTGACATATAAAAAGTATTTTCCTGCTGAATTATGTTGTAATCAGTGGCAATGATTACAGAATTTATACCGGTTTATAGCGATAATGAAACAAAGTACAATTTACAATCAGACAAAAAGTGGTCAGCTAAAATTATTAAGCTACGGTGAAAATAAATTTTCACTTGCGGGAAAATTTATTTTCACCCAAAAGCAAATGCTGAAACAAAAGTTTCAACCTATTTTTTCTCTGAAACTTTTGTTTTAGCATTTCAATTTTATCGAATTATAAATAAAAAACTACACGTACCTTTACATTCCCTCTGTTTAATGAAAGGTTTTTAACCACAAGTTTTTCGAAAGGCTGACAACCTCCCATCTATTTTTCTTTCTTTTTTTACTGAAAATATTTGGAGGTAATAAAAAAAGCCGTATCTTTGCAGCGCTTTAGAGAGATAGAGCATATCAAACTTAATGAACAAATGAAAGGGCGTTTAGCTCAGCTGGTTCAGAGCATCTGCCTTACAAGCAGAGGGTCGGCGGTTCGAATCCGTCAACGCCCACCTTTCATAACGAATTGATTTCACTTTGGGCGTTTAGCTCAGCTGGTTCAGAGCATCTGCCTTACAAGCAGAGGGTCGGCGGTTCGAATCCGTCAACGCCCACTCATTACCAAAATGATTTCATATTCGGGCGTTTAGCTCAGCTGGTTCAGAGCATCTGCCTTACAAGCAGAGGGTCGGCGGTTCGAATCCGTCAACGCCCACCTCTTTTAATAGCAATCATGATTAGCATGGTTGCTTTTTTTATTTTCCCAACCAACACAAAAACACCTTATTCTCCCACTACTTTTTAAGAGAAGGCTAACACAACAAAAAAAGGCAGGAATAATAATCCCCGCCTTTTTTTGTTTCTACCACATACACTTCATGATTCTTTCAACAGAAATCTCACCGTTTCTTTTTCGATAATGCAGAGGATATGACATGATCGATAGAAAATTTACCAGGTCCCGTTATATACATCAGCACAAACACCACCAGATAAATAAAGGCTAGTTCCTTCGCTGCAAACGGATCATTCCCGTGTATCACAAAAAAGGCCATTCCCATCGTAAAGACCATCGGGATCATAGCCAGGCGATAAAACGCACCGAATATAAAACCCACAGAGCAAAACACCTCACCAAAAATAGCCAGTCCCAACGACAACGTACTTCCTACGCCCAACGGATCTGGGAAAGATCCCGACATAGCACTAAAATTCGTCCATTTCTGGATACCATGCGAAAGCAGCAATACTCCGAAAAGGATACGCAACGCCAACAAAAAAAGGGAAAACGCATTTCCTTCCGGCTTGGAAGGAAAAAGAAATTTATAAACCACTGACATAATCTTTGTTCTTTCTTAAATTAGTTATTCATTTATAAAACATAAATAAAAAAGAAAAGTTTACACACAAACCCATAAAAAAAGGACTTCCAACACTTGGAAATCCTTTTGTGACCAGGGTGGGATTCAAACCCACGACCTTCAGAACCGGAATCTGACGCTCTATTCAGCTAAGCTACCCAGCCAAAGACAGCGCAAAAGTATATATAATCTTGCAGGAAAACAAATGAACGGGCAAAAAAAGATTACTTTTGATATTTTGCAAGCCTCCTAACGACAATCACTTCCATTTTGCAAATAAAAGAAGGCACACAATTGCTATTTTGCCATTAATTAGTATCTTTGCCACACATTATTCACAAACATAAAGCACAACAAGTATATGAGTTACTTAATTAAACCAGCAGGATATAAGGCTTTATTGAACTTATCGCAGACCGAGATGGGTATCAAAAAGATCAAAGACTTTTTCCAGCAAAACCTGTCTTCCGAATTACGGTTGCGGCGTGTCACAGCTCCGTTGTTCGTCTTAAAAGGGATGGGTATCAATGATGACCTGAACGGTACGGAACGCGCTGTCACGTTTCCGATCAAGGATTTGGACGACGCCAAAGCAGAAATCGTCCATTCGCTTGCCAAATGGAAACGCCTTACTCTCGCCGACTATCAAATCGAAAAAGGTTACGGTATCTATACCGACATGAACGCTATCCGCTCTGACGAAGAGTTGGGAAACCTCCATTCTTTATATGTCGACCAATGGGACTGGGAACGCGTCATGGGAGCTGAAGAACGGAATGTGGACTTTCTGAAAGAAATCGTACGCCGCATCTATGCAGCCTTGGTGCGTACCGAATATCTGGTCTATGAGATGTTCCCTGAAATCCGTCCGACATTACCCCAGCAAATCCATTTCATACACTCCGAAGATTTACTGCAAAAATACCCGACCTTCACACCGAAAGAACGGGAAGATGCGATTACGAAAGAATATGGAGCCGTTTTCATCATCGGTATCGGCTGCAAGTTAAGCAACGGAGAGAAACACGACGGACGCGCTCCGGACTACGACGACTGGTCGACAGTTGCGGAAAACGGACAAATCGGATTGAATGGCGACCTACTCGTCTGGGACGAAGTGCTGAACCGTTCGCTCGAACTATCCTCCATGGGTATTCGCGTGGATAAGGAAGCCTTGCTCCGCCAACTGGAAATTTGCAACGCGGAAGAAAAGAAAGAACTATATTTCCACAAACGTCTGCTGAACGGCGAACTGCCACTAAGTATCGGGGGTGGTATCGGACAGAGCCGCTTGTGTATGTTTTACCTCCGCAAAGCCCATATCGGTGAAATTCAGGCAAGCATATGGCCGGAAGAAATGCGTCGTGAAGCCCGTGCTGCCGGCATGTATTTGATCTAATCGACAATTAAAAATTGAAAATTGAAAATTAAGGATGGATTATTGATAATTATTTCTGATATTCGCGTGACAAAGATAATTTTCAATTTCTAATTTTCAATTTTCAATTACCATTATGGACGTCAAGATAGAACAGAGCTGGAAAGAACGATTAAGTTCAGAGTTTGAAAAGAATTATTTCAGCCAGTTGATCACATTTGTTAAAGAAGAATACCGCCAAAGAACCATCTATCCCCCCGGTCCCTATATCTTCAGTGCGTTCGAACATTGTCCGTTCGACAAGGTCAAAGTAGTCATTCTCGGACAAGATCCCTATCACGAACCCGGACAGGCACACGGACTTTGTTTCTCCGTCCAGGACGGGACACCCTTTCCTCCGTCACTCGTCAACATCTTCAAAGAAATCGAAAGCGATTTAGGCAAACCCGTACCGCAAACCGGCAATCTGCTCCGTTGGGCAGACCAGGGCGTCTTGCTTCTCAATGCAACCCTGACGGTTCGTGCACACCAAGCCGGCTCACACCAGAATAAAGGTTGGGAAGAATTCACGGATGCCGTGATCCACCGCCTGACAGAAGAGCGAAGCCATATCGTTTACATCCTGTGGGGTTCGTATGCACAACGGAAGGGAGCTTTCATAGATGCCTCCCGCAACCTGATATTGAAATCGGCTCACCCATCTCCCCTCTCCGCTTATCGCGGATTCTTTGGGAATAAGCATTTCAGTAAAGCAAACGATTATCTGATCGCGACCGGACAGACTCCTATAGAATGGTAGCTTCCCCAATTGTCAATTATCAATTGTCAATTGAATCAATCCCATTTCTGTCCGTCACGATAGTTGCTGCTCTGGCGCCATTTCAGGTCTTTCAGCAAAGACGAACTTACTGCGATATTGAAGGTATAAGACTTATAAGGCCCCACCGGCACAAAGCTGGCGCTCATTTGCCAACAATGCAGGTCGCGGGTTATATTACAAGTCATATATGATATCTTATGCGTATCGAAGTCATAAGTGGCACTAAAATTAAAACGCCAGTTCTTCGTCGGCTGGATATTACCGTTAAAGCTCAATGCATGTGTAAGTTTATACTTATATTCGAGCTTGCTCGGATCAAAGTCTCCATAACGCAATTGCATGCTATAGCTGAATGAAAGGCTCCAGGGCACCTTATTGACCATATAGCCATACGAATCGAACTCACCCGTATCTTTCTTGGCGCCACGCAAGCGACCGCCTTCCATTTTACCCTGCTGGTCCCCTTCTTCCCCCGAAGAGATTTGTTCGAATTCCGGATCGTTCGATGCATTGGGGTCTGTCGGAGGATTGTTGGAATCGTCGCTATTATCTTTCTTGCCGAACAATTTGCCGAACGTATCATTATTAAAGGTATAAGAGAAACTCGTACCGGTCTGGCGCAAACGTCCTAATCCTTTACCTGCCTGCCAGCGAGGAATATCCAAACGGCGAACGGTCTTCGTCGCTTCATCATAGCCATAAGTATAGGTATCAAACGTACCGTTCAGGTTCAAAGTATAGCTCTTCGAAAACTTGAGACGCAAGCCGACACTCAAGTCACTCCACTTGAACGAATCGGCCGCCATATTATAGCTCATCCCTAATGACAACTTATCGATCAGGCTGATCTTGCGTTCTCCCGTCGAATCGCGATCCGACTTGATCTTCATTTCAAGGTTGTTATCCAACTGGAAGCTCAAGCTCCCCGACTTCCCGTTAGGGGCCGTCCCGAACATACCGTTTTCAAACGGCGAGTAAGAAGTATACTGCGTCTGTCCATATTGATCTTCATACATAAGATCTTTCCAGAAACCATATTTGGAAGCTCCGAAATCAGGCGTATAGCTCAAGGTCACCGAAGGTTCGAAACGGTGACGGATCATCTTGATCTTGTCACCCAAAAACGGCAACGGTTTATAAAAACCATATAGCGTAGTGGAAGCCGAAACAGACGTGCTGTAATCGAATACGCGGTAAAAACCATACGTCGTATCACGTGCAACCACCTGCTTCTTCTGCATATCGTATGCTTTTTCCACCTTATTGGTATACCAACGTTCGGTATAGTTGAACGATGGCGAGATATTCAGGTACTTGAACAAAGAGAAAGTCGCACTCACCGGAATCTGGTGCTGCATGGCATTCCGCCAATCCTTCACCAAGCTCGACTTGAACAATTTGTCTTCTTTCGTATCGATACTATTACGCAGGTAGCCGTTGTAGCTCATGGAAATTTTCTCATACCAGCGCTCTTTGCCGACCGCATTTTTTCGCTTGAACGGGAAGATACGGCTCATCGTAATCGTAATATCAGGCAACGTCAACGAGATCGTCGAGTCTTTCGAACGCTGATTCACATTCATGGTAGCCGAAAGGCTGAAAGGATTATTCGGAAAACGCTGCGTTATACTGATACTGGACCCTTTGGTATTCTGGTTCGCATCCGCAAATCCCTGCGAACCCGGATAGAAACTGTTCAGGTTGTTACGGTCGTAACTACTGGTCGCAAAGTTCACACTCGCCGAGAAAGTCCGGTATGGATTGGCTTTCGGATCCTGCGAATGCGTCCAGTTCAGCTTGAAGTCCTTAGACAAGCTATAATCGGGAAGCCCCTTGTCCCCTAAACGGGTAACCAGATAGGAGGCATTGAAACTACCCGAAAACTTATACCGTTTCCGATAAGAAGAACGAGCCGACAGTCCCCAGGAACCTTTCGTATAGATTTCACCGGTCAGAGCCAGGTCCATATAATCGCTCAACGCAAAATAATACCCTCCGTCACGCAGATAGAAACCACGCGAACTTTCATCTCCGAAAGTAGGCATGATAATACCCGAAGAGTAAGAACTCGAAAACGGAAAGAAACAGAAAGGCAGGCCGATCGGATAAAGCGGAACATCCTCAAACACCATATAGACGGGCCCCGTCACGATATTCTTTTTCGGACGGACTTTCGCCTTTGTCATCTGGATATAGAAGTGGGGGTGATCGTGCTCGTCACAAGTCGTATACCGTCCACCCACCATATTCAAGACATCGTTGTCCATCTTTTTGGTACGCCCAGCTGTCACATAGCCTTCGCCTTGTTGCGTGATCACATCCGTAATGTATCCTTTTTTCGTACCGAAATTATAGCGCATCGTCTTGGATTCATACTGTTGGTCACCATCTTTGAAAAGAGGATAGCCGAATTCCTCCCCGATCGAGTCGAGACCGAAAGTGGCATACACCAGGCTACTGTCCATATTCATCTCGATTTTCTCGGACTGAAGTTCGATCTGTTGATATTTCACATCGCTTTCCCCGAACAAATAAGCCCAGTTCGCCCCCGTCATGATGATGGAGTCTTTCGCCTGGTAGGAAACCGGAGCGTCCAACCCTGTCTGCTTCTTCGGTACGCTGTCCAACGCAAGCACACTATCCTGTCCGGCGGGTACGACCGTATCGCCCACAACGGCCGTCACGGTATCGGTCGGGGCAATAAGTTCCTGCGCCTCAGTCATCATGTTTCCGGTGAGGAAAAGCAACAAAATAATCAGGCATTTGTATTTCAAAAACATTCCGTCGTTATTTGCAGTGTGTTACAGCGGGCAAATGTATAACAATTTAGCGAGCCAATCCCTTTTTATTCCCCTAAAAAGAGTTTACACCAGTTATCAAACCGTTCGACAGTTTCATTCCCATACTTGGAGAGACCTTGTTTTACCTTTTCGACAGATTTTTCTTTGTCCAGCTTCGTTTTGCTGTAGAACTTATCGGCGAAACAAACCAGTTGTTCTTCCAAGGTTTCCGGCATAAAGTCCCGGTGTGGAAGAGGCAGATTACGTTCTTCGATCATTGCCAGCGTGATACCCGTTCCGGTATGCCGTTCGCACACACGGGCATGGCGCGGATAACCTTCCGCCCGCATCAGTTCGGCCCCCAGATAACCGTGGCAAATATATTCCGCCTCCCCATGACAATCGATATCAGGAGCATTACAACGGAAAATACCGATATCGTGCAGCATGGCTGCTTCTTCTATAAAGGTAAGGTCAAGATTCATTTCCGGATGCATCCGGGCTATAGCCAAAGCTTTATCTGCCACACTTCTACTATGCATAACCAAAATCCGATACACATCCGAGCTTGCCGGGTAATATTTGGCAATAATATCTAAAGGGTTCATAACATTCAATCGCTTTATTGAGAGGCAAAGATACGCAATAAACAAAAAGAATCGTTACTTTTGCAGAAACAAATAGTAAGGAATGAGTCTATGAGAACAGTTATCAGGTGTGTCTTCTGGCTGTTAAGCCTGTTCTTGATGTCCGAAATCCAGGCCGTCACTCCACAGAAAGAACCTCTAAAATTAGGGGCCGAACGTATGGACGTCGTTACCCGTCTGTTGAAAGACAAACGGGTCGGATTAGTTGTGAACCAAACCTCCATCCTCGAAAAGCAGCAGAAGCATTTGCTGGACGCCTTGCTAGAAGAGGGCGTCGACGTAAAAAAAGTGTTCGCTCCTGAACACGGTTTCCGAGGGACGGCCGATGCTGGTGCCGAGATCAAAGACAGCCGTGACGTAAAAACAGGAGTCCCCATCATATCCCTATACGGAAAGAACAAGAAGCCGACAGCCGAGCAGTTGGCTGGTCTGGACGTGGTCGTATTCGACATTCAGGATGTCGGAGCCCGTTTCTATACCTACATCAGCACCATGCACTACGTGATGGAAGCCTGTGCCGGAAGCGGTGTCGAGTTTATCGTCCTGGACCGTCCCAACCCGAACGACTTCATTGACGGCCCCATCCGCCAGAAAGGATTCGAATCGTTTGTCGGTGTAGATCCGTTGCCCATACTGCACGGTCTGACGGTTGGCGAACTGGCTTGGATGATCAACAAGGAAGGTTGGCTAAAAAGCACGCCCGACACCTGTAAACTACATATCGTCAAGATGGAAAACTGGCGTCACGGCGATCCGTACTGGTTACCGGTAAAGCCCTCTCCCAACCTGCCGAACGACCAGTCGATCCGCCTTTATCCTTCGCTCTGTTTCTTCGAAGGGACCAATATCAGTGTCGGCCGCGGAACCTACTATCCGTTCCAAATATTAGGAGCACCCGATCCCAGATACGGAGATTTCACCTTTACGCCAGCCTCGCTACCCGGCTTCGATACGAAACCATTGCATAAAGACAAGGAATGCTACGGCACAGACTTGAGGGAATATCCCTTTACCGGAGGATTGACGCTGAAATTCCTCCTCGATTTCTACAATAAAGCCGGCAACGACCAGGCTTTTTTCTTCACTCGCCCGCAATGGTTCGACCTGCTTGCCGGGACAAAAGAGTTGCGCTTCCAGATTGTCCGCGGCTTAAAGGAGGACGAAATACGCGCAAGTTGGCAACCGGCATTAAATGAATATAAGAAAATCAGAAAGAAATACTTATTATATCCCGATTATCGTTAACTTTGAACGGTTTTTAAAACAGTACGGGTACAATTGATAAGTGTTTCTTCCTTGAAAATACATATATACATAACGATGCTAATATTGGCCCTTTGTTTTCCGCGTGAAGCAGAGGGTTCCTCCAATAGAAAAGGGAAGGAACTGTTTAATGTCCTTGTCATACAGTCATACAATCAAAGCCTGAGTGCCTACTCCAAATTCGACGAGTTACTGCACGGAGAACTGGAGGAAGAACAGATATTCTCTTCCATCCACACATTCTATCTGGACTGCGAACGATATAATGCCACAGACGAAGAAGCCCGGATGTATTCTTTCCTCGACACTTTAAGTTTCAAACCGGACATCATCATTTCCAATGACGACCAAGCCACCTATACCTTAATGGCCTGCAACCATCCACTCGGCAAAACGATCCCTGTTGTCTTTTCGGGCGTCAACTTTCCCAACTGGAAACTACTGGAACAGCATCCTAATTTCACAGGCTACTGGGATAAGCCTGAATATTTGAAAAACATACAACTGATCGAAAAATTATACGGAAGATCGAAAATACTGATTTTCAAAACGAAAGAATTCATCGGCAGAAAAGCGTTTGAAACATTGATGGACAATATCCAAGGACATGGAATAGCTGTTTATGAAGGGTTGTATCAAACAAGGCCCCAAACGACTTCCACGGAAATCCAGCCTGGCAAAGAAGGCTCTTCCGCCTTATACACAACCTCGACAGCCAATCTGACCGCCCGCCAGCTCCTTTGGGTATTTGAAGATAAACCCTATACCGCTTGCATGCAAATCATCCTCGATTTCAATGTCCTGACTGTCGGACGCCTGGCCAATGTGCCTAACTTCACAGTCATTAACAACGGGTTCAACGATAACAGAGGGATCACCGGAGGCTATTTCACAACCTTACAAATCCAGGCGGATTGTGTTGCCAAAACAGCTGCCCGCATCCTGCAAGGAACTTCTCCAAGTGACATTCCTATCGTAGAAAGCCCTAAAACATTTGCTTTCGACTGGAAAGAGATGCAACGTTTCAACATACGGTTGAACGATCTGCCACAGGGAAGCGTCATCTATAACATGCCACTGGAAGTCCGTTACCTAAACTATATTATTGCAGGCGGAATCCTACTCGTCATAGCAGTCGTCTATATCATCCTTCACCTCATTTACATGTACCGCCGCGAAAGCGAACGGAAAAAGCAGGTACAGCTCCGGTTGATCGAAGAAAAAGAGCGAGCCGAAGAAGCCAATAAGATGAAATCGGCGTTCCTCGCTAACATGAGTCATGAGATACGCACACCGCTAAATGCGATAGTCGGTTTCACCAACTTGTTGCAGGACGAAAAAGACCTGACTGATGAAGAAAAAGACCTTTTCCGTAATACGATTAACAAAAACAGTAACCTGCTGCTGAAACTGATCAATGATATCCTGGAACTCTCGCGTATCGAGTCGGGACGGATGTCCTTCACCTTCGACGATTGCGCCCTAAACGAACTATTGGAAGAGATCTACCAGACACATCACTTGCTCATGCCTTCGAATATCCGCTTCCTAAAAGAATTCCAGGAATCGGAACTTATCATTCACGTAGACCGTTTTCGGTTCACACAAGTGATTACGAACTTCATCAACAATGCCGTCAAGTTCACCACTAAAGGGCATATTCTGTTAGGATATGTCTATAAGAAGGAGGAGAAAGAAGCTCATATCTTCGTCGAAGATACCGGAAAAGGTATGTCGGAAGAGGCGCAGAAAAAAGTGTTCGAACGTTTCTTCAAGGCGGACGAATTTGCACAGGGTACCGGACTGGGCCTATCAATCTGTCAAACTATCGCCGAACGCCTGGACGGGCGGATCACCCTTGCTTCCCAGGAAGGAAAAGGCAGCTGCTTCACCCTAATCATCCCTTGCAGGCCGAAATAAAAAAGGCGGCCCGTCAACCGGAACCGCCTTTCAAACATTTCACAATGAAAGTCATTTCTTTTCAATAACCATCAATTTGGTATTGTCCGTACCATATAAAGCGATTTTATTGACAGGTTTCACATCACCTTCCGCTTCAAAGCGAACGACTTTGTCCAAAGCCTGCAACAACTCACGCTCACCACCCATATCCGGACAAGCCATACGCGTTGTCGCAACCTGCGGGAATTTAATGATATTCTTGTGAGCATCGCTGTATTCAACCTGTCCCATCATCCGGTTGCACCCTGCTTTTCCGGAAAGGGAATGACGCGCCACGTCAAACTCGATGACCTGATTCGTTTCGGCAGGATTCAATGCCTTACCGTTCAACTCAACAATATTCCAACTGCCATCCAAGTCGGAGAAAGTCGCCTCCACACCCTTTTTCACTTTACAGGAAGCAAAGATACCGATGCTCAACACTGCAAGACAAAGATATATATACTTCTTCATTTCCGCCCAATTAGTTTTTTGACAAAACCATCAATACATTACCGTCGGTATCGACCAGCAGCATTTCATTTTCGGACTGGCCTGCCTTCACACCTTTCACGTCTCCCATAGCTTTCAGGATCGCATCTTCGGTCTCCATATCCGGACAAGCCATCATCGTAGTAGCTGCGGGATTGATCGTGATGGAAGAAATATCCTGGTCGTCCAATACGACAGTCGAATTAAAGATATTACATCCGGCATTACCGTGAACTTTATTATCTTTCATATCAAACTCCATATTGGGTAAACCTTCTTTCAGTATTTTTTCTCCTTTTACTTCCACAATATTCCATTTACCTTCCAACTTCTTTGCATCTGTTTTGACTTCAGAGCAAGAAAACAACATCCCGACAAAAGCAGGAATCATCAAAAGTGTCAAAATAGCTTTTTTCATCTTTTACTTTTTCATTTATAATTATCACTCGTAAAGATAAGACGCCGAATCACGACAAAAAGTTCCCGAAGAAGTTGTTATTTAATATAGCTTAACACATAGTACTCATAAATAAAGCAGGTTTAATCCATCCGTCAAAAATAAATATGTTCGTCCGTATCGGTGGCAAAAGCAGATGGGCACTTTATGATTTTAGTGCGATTACCCTAAATTAAGAATGCTTATGGATTAATTTCGTATATTTGTTGCAATGTAAAATCAAAAGCCAGAGAATGAATAAGAGCATCGCCCTATATTTGTTACTCGCAGGACTGCTTACCGGCTTTTCCTGCACACATACGAAACAACAGCCTGAAGAAGAAGGAGTCGACAGCGAATGGTTGGACAGCCTGCAACACGTATATCAATATGGCGTCTGCATCGACTCGTTGGACGTGACGGAGTATAAGATGAAAAACGGCGATAATCCCGCCGCAATCTTTTCAGCCCTCGGTTTCTCCGCCCTGAAAGCGGATAGCATTACGAAAGCCTCCATCCATGTTCTGGACCCGACCAAACTCCGAGCGGGTATGAATTATTATACATTTACAACCCAAGACAGCATAGCCGATATCCGTTATATCGCTTTTGCCAAATCACTTGTCGATTATGCCGTCATCGACCTGACAGGTGATTCGATCCTGGCGTACGAATTCAACAAGCCTATTACCATCAAACGACATTACACAGAAGGGACGATCAATTCTTCCCTTTGGAATGTGATCAAGGCAAGCGGGGCGGACCCATTGCTGGCTATCAAAATTTCGGATGTATATGCCTGGCAGATCGACTTTTTCGACGTGAAGGAAGGGGACTCGTTCCAGGTGCTGTATGACGTTGCCTATATAGACGACACGACAGCCCTGAATATCACCTCCATCAAGGGAGCTGTCTTCACGCATCAGGGAAAAGATTTTACAGCCATACCTTTTACCCAGGATAGCGTTTTCGAATATTTCGACCTCGAGGGGAACAGTCTCCGAAAGGCTTTCCTGAAGGCTCCGTTGGATTTCTTCCGCATTACTTCGCGTTTCACGAACGCCCGCTTCCATCCGATCCTGAAACGCTATCGGGCACATCATGGAGTAGACTACGCGGCTCCCGTCGGGACGGAAGTCAAGAGTATCGGAGCCGGGACCGTCATCGCCAAAGGCTATATGGGCGGAGGAGGCCATACGTTGAAAGTGAAACATAACTCCGTATATACGACTTCCTACATGCACCTGAGCAAATATGCCAAAGGCATACAAGTCGGCAGCCATGTCGGACAGGGACAGGTCATCGGCTACGTCGGCTCGACAGGGCTTTCGACAGGACCTCACCTCGATTTCCGGGTATACAAGAATGGACAGCCGATCAATCCGCTACAGATGGAAGCTCCGCCTTCGCTGCCGGTCAAACCGGAACTGCGCGACAGCTTCGCCATCGTGAAACAGACGGTATTAGCGGAATTGGACAGCATGAGAATAAAAAACAACTTATAATATTGACGCTATGAAGTTTTTGGGAAATATCATCTGGCTTATCTGTGGCGGATTGCTTACCGCGGTGGAATATCTGATATCCAGCTTGCTGCTGATGGTTACGATAATCGGTATCCCTTTCGGGTTGCAGACATTGAAGTTGGGGATGCTGGCTCTTTGGCCTTTCGGCAGCCGGGTGACGGACAACGGCAATTCGGGCGGTTGCCTGTGCCTGGTCATGAACGTGATCTGGATCTTCATCGGAGGCTTCTGGATCTGCCTGACTCACCTGTTTTTCGGGTTGCTGCTGTGCATCACGATTATTGGTATTCCTTTCGGCAGACAGCATTTCAAGATGGCTGCATTGGCTCTTTCGCCGTTCGGAAAGAATATCGTTTAAGAGAAAGGGATCACTCTATCACCGGATAGCCTTGTCATGCTTCCACAAAAGCACAAACGATGATTGGCACATTATCCAATTGGTAAATCATTCAACCAATCTAATCTGTTCCACCTCTACCGGATATTTCAGGAAAACAGAGGCAGCATCGGAGAATTTGGTGGCAGATTCGGTGGTCAGGAAACGACAGTTCCCCTGCTTTGTCAAGCGGATATCCATTTCGGGATGGCGGTGCAGGTAGTCGGTCAGGCTCGCAGCGACATATTCTCCCTGCGAGAATAAAGTAATCCCTGCAGGGAGGAACGCTTTGATCTTTTCGATCAGCAACGGGTAATGCGTGCAACCCAAGACAAGTGTATCGATCTTTGGATCGGTGGCCAAGATATGTTCCAGATGCTTTCGCACGAAATAATCCGCTCCCGGCGAACCGAACTCATTATTCTCGACCAGCGGAACCCACATCGGGCAGGCTTCGCCCGTCACCGTCATATGCGGAAACATCTTTTTTATTTCCAATGAATAGGAACCGGAGGTGATGGTGCCGGTTGTCCCTAAAATACCGACATGCTTGCTCTTGCTGATCTTATCCATCAGTTCCACCGTCGGGCGGATTACGCCCAACACCCTACGAGCCGGGTCCCACTGCGGCAAGTCCCGCTGCTGGATCGTACGCAATGCCTTCGCCGATGCCGTATTGCAAGCCAGGATTACAAGCTGGCATCCCTCATTGAAAAGCGTCTCCACAGCCTGCCTTGTAAAACGATACACGACCTCAAACGAGCGCGTACCATAAGGAGAACGAGCGTTATCGCCCAAATAAATATAATCATACCCCGGCATTGCTTCTCTGATCTTATCAAAAATGGTAAGCCCTCCGTAACCGGAGTCGAAGATACCAATCGGACCTGGTGCTGATGAAAACATGGGAGAAGTTGTTTATTTATAATTCAAGCACGGATTTCACGGAAAACACGGAAAGAAAATAAATTTATCCGTGTAAATACGTGAAATCCGTGCCTTAAAAGATAATGAGGGTGTGTCAAAATCTTCTTGTCCCCGCACTTGATGCGGGGCCGCAAAAGGACAGACCTTATCAATCAGATATAGGGTCGGTTTTAATGCGATCCCGCGTCAAGCGCGGGAACAGGACAGTTTTGACACACCCTCATTTTATGTCTGCTAATTATATTAGTTAATACCTAACTTAGCTTTTACGAACTGAGTTGCGTCAACTGCAGTATTACCTTGATAAAGAACAATCTGCGGATCCAGAATATAAGTATATCCTTTTTCGTCACCGACTGCCTTGATGGCATTCTTCAGTTTGTCCTGGATCGGAGTGAACAACTCACCCTGCTTCTTCTGGAAATCCTGCTGGGAGATCTGGATGAAGTTCTGTGTACGCTGTTCCATATCCTGCAATTCCTGCATTCTTCTCATTTTGATATTTTCCGTCAATGAATCCTGCTGAGCAACAAAATCAGAATACTTCTTATTGTATTCGTCCTGCATCACCTGCATTTCGTTTTTATATTTGGCTTCCATATCAGCCATTTGTTTCTGCATCGTTGCAAATTCCGGCATAGCCTGGATCACTTCCTGCGTATTTACAATCGCAATCTTAGATTCTTGAGCAAAAACGCCCAACGGGAGCATCATCAACAAAAAAATAATCAGTTTCTTCATTTTCCTATAAAATATTACTTGTTATTAATCATATTCTTAACTTGCTTCATTAAAGCGCACAAATGTAAGCATTTATTTTGAATATCCTAACTTTATCAGGACTTCATTGCTTATATCGATCTTCGGAGAAGCAAAAATGATATTCATTGACGACGCCCGGTCCATGACCATCTGATAGCCTTTGTCTTCGGAGATTTCCTTCACGGCATTGTAGATCTCATCCTGTATCGGTTTCATCAAGCTTTCACGTTTCTTAAACAGCTCGCCTTCGGGGCCGAAATACTTACGTTTCAAATCCTGTGCCTCCTGTTCTTTCTGAACGATCGCTTCTTCACGTTTCGACTTCATCTCGGCAGATAGGAATACAAGATCGCTCTGATAAGTCTTGTACATGTTCTGCGCTTCCTGCTGGATAGCATCCACTTCGTTCTGCCATTTTTTGGAGACCTGGCTCAACTGCTCATTCGTCATTTCATAAGCCGGAATATTTTTCAATATATATTCCATATCTATTAATGCAAACTTTTGTGCGTGCCCTGCAAACGAGCAGAGGAACAACAGACAGCTTAAGGCAATAATCTTTTTCATACACATGTCATTTATAGTTATACCTTCTGACTGCAAAGATAAAAGAATTGAACATTGAGAGTTGAAAATTGAAAATTAATAAGGTACAATTAACAATTTAACAGACTTGGAAAAACTTCATAAGGGAAGCCTGAACAAAAAAGGCAACCGGAAACGAATCCGATTGCCTCTTCTATCTAATTTTCAACTTTCAATTCTCAATTTCCTAAAATTCCTGTCCGATAATAAAGTGGAAGTTACTACCGCCTCTCTGTGAACTTCCGTCAGGACGATCGAAACCGTAAGCCCAGTCGATACCCATCAGACCAATCATCGGGAGGAAGATACGGACACCGACACCGGCAGAACGCTTCAACTGGAACGGATTGAAATCTTTCAAATCTCTCCAGGCATTACCCGCTTCTACGAATACCAGACCGTAGATCGTTGAAGACGGCTCCAACAAGAACGGATAGCGCAACTCCATCGACAGGCGGGAGTAAGCGTAACCATACGAATTGTAACCTCCGTTACCGGCGATACTACCGTTTTCGTAACCTCTCAAACCGATCGTTTCGGTAGCATAGGTACTGGAGTATCCACTCATACCGTCACCCCCCATATAGAAGGTTTCGAACGGCGACTTCTTATACTTGTTGTAAGAACCCAGGAATCCGTATTCGACACGTGTCATCAACACCGGCGTACGTTTTACAGTCAACGGAGCCAGCGGAGAGAAGATCTTCGCTTTGAATTTCCATTTATGATACTCGATCATGCGGAACTTCGCTTCATCCTGGTCGCTCATATTCTTATAGTCCTTACCGTCCCACAATGACCAGGGCGGAGTTGCGGCAACCGAGAACATGAACTGGGAACCTTTACGTGTGTACAGCGGGTTGTCAATAGAGTTACGCTGCAAGTTCAACTCCAAGTTGATATTGTGACAGTTACCATTATTTACCAGGAAGTAATCCCAATCTTTCATCATATACAACTGGTAGTTCAGAGTCGCCATAAACTGGAAGTAGTCATCCGGCCAGTTCAAACGCTTACCGTAACCGGCAGAAAGTCCGAACATCATGATCGACTTATCTGGGTCGTAGGCCAATTCATAGTTACCGTAATTTCCATAACCGTAACCATAGCCATAGCCGTAACCATAGCCACCGTAACCGCCATAATAAGGATAGCCGCCATAACCGTAATACGGGTTATAACCATAGCTATTATTGCTCAAGTAGTTACTACTGATATCCGTCTGTTTGGAGAAGTAAGCGCTCACGGACAAGGTATTCGGGCGTTTGCCACCAAACCACGGGTCCATAAACGAAATACTGTATGCCTGATAGTAGCGTCCGTTTGTCTGGCCGCTCAGTGTCAGCGTCTGTCCTTCGCCCTGCGGAATAATACCTTTATAGGTGCTCGGGTTCAGCAGGTTCTTCATAGAGAAGTTCGTAAACTTCAAACTCAACTTACCGATCACACCTGTCTGTCCCCAACCGGCAGAGAACTCGATCTGGTCGTTTGCCTTGGACACGAGGTTGTACTGGATATCCACTGTTCCGTTATCAGGATCAGGTATCGGTTGCGGAACCAAATTTTCCGGGTCGAAATGTCCCATCTGCGCGATTTCACGAGTTGAACGCATCAAGTCGTCACGGCTGAACAACATACCCGGCTTCGTACGAAGTTCACGACGAACAATATCTTCATACAGACGGTCGTTACCGTTAATGATCACTCGGTTGATAGTTGCCTGAGGACCTTCCTGGATACGGACTTCCAAAGAGATGGAGTCGTTTTCGACGTCCACTTCAACAGGATCGGCACCAAAGAAGATGTAACCGTTGTTATAATACAAGTTGGAAACGGCATCATCGTCGGTCGTCAATCGTTCATTCAGTTTCTTCTGGTTATAAACGTCACCCGGTTTCATTCCTAAAATATACAACAGCTGTTCCGTCGGATATTTCGTATTACCGACAAAGTTGATATCTTTCAGGTAATATTTGTCACCTTCTTCCACTTTCAAGAAGATATCCACCCGTTTTTCGTTATAATTCACAACACTGTCTTCCACAAGAACAGCATCACGATACCCTTTTTCGTTATATTTTTCGATAATGTTTTTCTTATCGTTTTCATATTCTTCCGTCGTAAATTTCTTCGTGCTGAACGCTTCCAAGATACTGCTCTTCCAGTCGTTAAACAGGCTGAACTTTTCGTTCGTCTTCTTCATCGCCTTTTTCAAGTCACGATCCGTCAACGCACTGTTTCCCTCGAAATGGATCTTGTGGATTTTGGTCTTTTCGTTCTTGTTGATATTGATATCAACGATCACTTCGCCTTCGTGTGCGATATCGTCCTTCTGTAGGATTTCAACATCCACATTCTTAAAGCCCTTGCCATCGAAGAACTTCTTGATCAGCGTAGTCGCACGGTCGATCAGGTTAGGAGTCACCTGGTATCCTTTCCGCAAACCCAGACGGGCTTCCAGATCCTCACGCTCTCCCTTCTTGATGCCATGATAGTTGACTTCCGAAATACGCGGACGCTGTTTCAATTGGATTTCCAACCAAACCTGATCCCCCTCGATTTTAGTTGCCAGAATCTTAACATCCGAGAATAGTCCATGTTTCCAGAAACGCTTTACAGCATCTGTAATCGCTCCGCCCGGCTCAGGTATAGTAATCTCATCCCCTACCGACAAGCCGGAAAAGCCTATTAACACGAAATCATCATAATTTTTAATCCCCGTCACCTTGATATCCGCAATTTTATACTTTTTGGGAGGTGTCGAATAGGAAATGACCGGCACTTCTGCCGGCTCTTCAACCTTGGTAGTGTCAGTTTCCTGAGCAAAAGCCCCGAAGGCCAATCCCAGAAACATGAAAAACAGCACTATTCTTTTGTACATATAACAGCTATTGTTTATAAGATTAATTGCTCACTTGTCTTACCGAAGCGTCGTTCACGCTGCTGGTAATACAATATAGCTCCATACAACTCTTCTTCTCTAAAATCCGGCCAATACACATCGGTAAAGAAGAATTCGGCATACGACAACTGCCAAAGCAGGAAGTTGCTGACGCGTTGTTCTCCTCCGGTACGGATCAATAAATCCGGATCGGGAATACCTTTGGTTGTCAGGTGATCCGAGACGACAGCCTCGGTTATATCGTCGGGGTTTATTTTCTTCTCCGCCACCTCTCCGGCCAGACGTTTCACAGCTTCGGTTATTTCCCAACGGGCCGAATAACTCAAAGCCAATATGAGCGTAACACCCGTATTGGCCGAAGTCTGTGCGATACAATCCTGCAAAGTGGCATGTGCATCTGCCGGCAAACGGTCCAGATTGCCGATCGCCATCAGACGGACATTATTTTTCATCAGGTCAGGAGTCTCGCGATGAATGGCTGCAACCAGCAAGCTCATCAACGCCTGTACCTCCGCCTCCGGACGATTCCAGTTTTCCGTCGAAAACGTGTACATCGTCAGATATTTCAAACCTACGGTTGTAGCGGCTTCCACGACTTTACGGACAGATACAACGCCCTCCTGATGTCCGTAGCTCCGGTCTTTCCCCTTCGCTTTGGCCCAGCGTCCGTTGCCGTCCATAATAATCGCCACATGCTGCGGCAATCGATTTTTATCTATTTGTTCAATCAGCGACATAGTGTTTTCATCTATAACTACTGTATATTATCTATATTCTTCGCGTTGTTGCAGGTCCTGCATCGCGGACCGAAATCCCAGGTAACCGTAAACAACAAAAAAGAATACCAATCTTTATTCTTCAAAAAACTACCTTTCATATGGTAGGGATCATCCAGAAACGCATTGCTGTCGTCCGTCACGTCCAGACCGTCGCCAAACAGTTTGCGGAACGAGAACTCGCATCCCAGGTTAATCCTGTTCTTCACCTTATATTTCAACCCCACACCGAGCGGAATGTTCGGACCGGCAAAAGTCTTCCCGCTGCCCGGCGCAACCGTCACACCCAATCCCATAAAAATATAGGGAGTGAAACGCCTTGCGTTCGAATACGCAAATTTATCACTGTACGGAAAGAAGTTGAACTCCATCTGTCCGCCCAGTTCGATCAGGCTCCGGCTGAAAGAACCTTGCGCATGATCCGGAAAAACATTCTGTTGCCCTTCCGTCGTGCCTGAGACCTGTCCCCACATCAGATTGGTCTTTACCGCCCACCTGAAATTAGGATTATAGCGAAAAACGGCCCCGAACGCGGGATTCAGCCCTTTGAAAAAAGCGTTCTTGTTGACATCGCCCATATAAAAGGCTCCGCCTGCCATTCCTCCGATCTCGTATTTATATTCTTGTGCGTGAAGACCGGCCATACAACCGGCCAAAAGGACTAATATGAGTATGCGCTGAAAGAAAGTTGAAGTCATAATCGTTTTCTGTTATAATCTATACCTTCTTTTCTAACGCCGAATCGCTCATAAAATTATATGGTCCTCCACGAACTTTCTTTATGCTTAAAAACCCAGGCGGTTAATACGGCCGCGCCAGATTTGGTTCAATACATTCGAACTATTGGTTTCTTTTCCGCCGAAAAGATACATATAATTATCCTGATCCACATAGATAGAAGAGAACCCTCTTGCCTTGAATTCCTGCGGCATTACGACCAGTGAATCCGACAGGCTCCAGTTGACGCCTCCGTCACGTGACAGGTAAATATCAGAAGAGGCCTTACCCGCTTCATTGATACCGCTCAACATAAATATCTTATCGTCATATTCCGCTACTGCGACACCCTCCTGTTTATCAAAAGGAGCCGTTTCGTCATCCGTCAACTTCGCCCAGACTTTGCCATCATCCGTCGCCCAAGCCGTATTCGTCAGTTTATTGTCCTTATCTCTTCCGGCAACCACTAACAGGCGGGCACGGAACATCGAATTATAGGAAAGATTACCGAAACCGGTCAAAGGGAAGCCTTCGTTCAGAAGAGTTCCTTCGTTCCATACCTTCGCTTCATTCATATACCCGTAAACCAGCGTGCCATCCTTGTCGATAACCGCGCTAAGGGCTGACGGCTGCTTGCCGGCCGCCGTAAAGTCATCGTCCACATCGATAGTACCCAAAAGGGCTTTTATCACCGGAGAATTTTCAACAGGAGACCAAGTCTGGCCATCGGCTGAACTATAAAGGACACCTTTCGTCGTAACGACATAAAACGCATCTTCATAAGCGGTCATCTGTGACAAACGGATTTCTCCGACAGGAAGTCCCGAAACAGTCAGTTTCGTCCAGTTCTTACCGTCAGCGACAGCCGAACGGTACAGCTGGTAGCCTTCGCTTGCATTTACAGGCTGCGTGTACATATAATAAGACTCGTCATTTCCTTCACCGAAAACAACGACTTTTTCTTCCTTGACAGCACCGTCCGCAATGCCTTCCTTATAAATGCCCCAAACCATCGAATCAGGCAGAACCTGATGGATATTGACTTGTGCGATGTATGTCTTTGTGGTTTGGCCATCCCACAACGTATTCACGAACTTAACCGGTTTGGAGAAGTCCAGCGAGTCTTCCAGGTTCCAATAGCTCAGCGTATCGCTGATTGCCTCCTGCATGACCTGGCACGTATATACCGTAGAAGCCAGCTTAACCGTACAAATCACTTTTTCATCCAGCTTCGTCCCATAAGGCATGGAGTCTATATTGAAGATATGTCCGGTTACCTGATCAATCGTAAAAACGACATTCTTCAGTTCCGGGATAGAATCATTCGACAAAGAAAAAGATAGAATCTGACAATCTTTACTCAGCTCATATTGCGTATCATCCGAACCCAGACATGACGACAATAACAGAGCACAACATCCGGCTATAAACAGTACTATTCTATTTTTCATCAAAAAATAAGTTTGTTGCATATAAAGGCACAAAAGTAGAAACATTTTTTGCTTTATACCTCATATAGGGGAATATTTATAATATTTTAGTGTCGTTACGAATTATAAAGTTCATTTTAAACCTTTTGTTTCCAGGTTTCCAAAAGATGTCCGTGCCTCTGTTCCGTACCGGTCAACACGCCAGGAACAGCAGGTGCTTTCACCCCCGCACCCAGAACAGCCGGAGCCGTTTCGACCCAAGCCTCGTCCCACAAGCCGGCATCAAGGAAACTTTCCAGCAGTCCCGCGCCTCCTTCGACCATCAACGAATTCAAATTCTGCTCATATAAATATTGTAAGACTTGCGGCAAGACCTCCTGTTCGAAATCGATCCGCACATACTCGACATTCGGTCGGCTTTCGACTTCAGCGGCTGTAAATACGAGCGTACGCACCATGCCATCCAGCAGATGCGAACCGGCCGGCAACTTCAATGTCCGGTCGAGCACCACCCGGACCGGAGACTGACCCGCCCAATGCCGCACGGTCAGCGACGGATTGTCCAACAACGCCGTACGCGTCCCGACCATAATGGCCGCCACTTCGGAACGAAGCCGGTGAACTCTTCGGAGCGTCTCGGCAGAAGACAAAAGCACCGGGGATTCAGTAGCATCCTCCCGCCGGACATCCATAAAGCCATCTGCGCTCTGGGCCCATTTCAGATAAACATAAGGACGTTTCCGTATCTGGAAAGTCATAAAAGCCGGATTCAGGGTACGAGCCTCTTCTTCCAACACTCCCGTCACGACTTCGACACCTGCCTCGCGCAGCATACGTACTCCCCGCCCCGACACTTCCGGAAACGGATCCAAAGTACCGACCACGACACGCGGGATACCTTTCTTTATAATCAACTCCGCACAGGGAGGTGTCTTTCCGTAATGAGAACAGGGCTCGAGGCTCACATAGATAGTGGAATCCCGCAAAAGCGCTTCATCCCGGACAGAGGCCACCGCATTCACTTCGGCATGTGCTTCGCCACATTTACGATGAAAGCCTTCTCCTATAATCTTCCCTTTATGCACTATCACCGCACCGACCATCGGGTTCGGAGCCGTATTACCTTCTCCTCCCCGTGCAAGCTCGATGCAGCGGGCCATATATTTCTCTTCGACAACCATCTTCTTTTGTTCTTTATTCAACAAAGGTACAAAGATTATGAAAAACCAGCGGGAAAAGGGAAAAAGTTTCAAGTCTGAAAAAGAATTGAAAATAAATTTTCAGGCTTTTCCTTATAGTGAAAATAAATTTTCATTGGCGGGAAAATATATTTTCACCGTAGGGAAATTTTTGTTTCATCAGTAGGAAACCTTTGTTTCGATATCGGAAAATTCTTTCTTTGTTTGGTTGCAATTTATCTTATGCTTACTTTTGCCCAAAAACAAAATATGACTGAAACCATCGCATACATTAAGGAATCATTGAGGGATTTATACCCATCCTCCGAGGTCAGCAGCCTGGTTCGTTTAATTATGGAGCGGGTTTGTAATATTCAGCCGCATCATTTTTTATTTTGTAAAGACAAAGAACTGCCAGAAAGCGAAAAAAGCCGGATTCATGACATAGTCGAACGTTTGAAGCAGATGGAGCCTATCCAATACATATTAGGGACGGCCGATTTCTACAGCCTTCAGTTCGAAGTGGACCCGTCCGTCCTGATACCGCGCCCGGAAACCGAAGAACTGGTCGAGCAGGTCATCCTCGACAATGCAGATAAAAAGATCAAGATATTGGATATCGGAACGGGAAGCGGCTGCATAGCTGTCACACTCCGGAAGCATCTGAAAAAAGCTAGCGTGATTGCGACGGACATTTCGGCGGAAGCGCTCGTAACCGCCCGCCGGAATGCCAAACGCAACAACACAACAGTCACTTTCATCCAGACAGATATCCTGGACCCGGAGAAAGCGGAAATGGACATCCCGTTCATTCTGGACGTCATCGTCAGCAATCCGCCCTACATCAAGGAGGAAGAAAAAAAAGACATGGAGCGGAACGTGCTGGACTACGAACCACACCTGGCTCTTTTCGTCCCTGACAACGACCCGCTGCTCTATTATTGGCATATCGCCCATTTCGGAAAGAAAAAACTGAGAAGAAACGGCCGACTCTACTTCGAAATCAATGCGGCATGCAGCAATATGGTTGTCGAGATGCTGGAGGAAGAAGGCTACAAGAATATCGAATTGATCCAAGACCTGTCAGGCAGGGACCGGATCATAAAAGCACGCAAATGAAACAAATCAGTGAATCTGAAATGCTTCACCGGGCAGCCGCCTACTGTTCTGCCAGCGAACGCTGCATCCAGGATGTCGAAAAGAAAATCAAAGCGGCGGGATTGGCCGGGGAAGAAAGCGACCGGATCGTCTCCCGCCTGCTACAAGAACGTTTCATCGACGAAAGCCGTTTTGCACGCTATTTCGTAAACGACAAATTGCGCTTCAACAAATGGGGACGTGTCAAGATCAACTACGAGATGCAGCGGAAAGGCATTCCGTCCAGTATCCGCTCGGAAGCGCTGGAAGGTATCGACGAACAAGAATATCGCTCCATCCTCCTTTCTCTCCTGAAAAGCAAAAAGAAAGCAACCCGTGGTAAGGACGATCGGGAGGTTTACGCCAAACTGCTCCGCTTCGCCGCCGGACGCGGTTTCGAAACAAGGGAAACAAGCCGCTGCCTGAAACAACTGTTCAACGGGAATGACTACGAGGATGATTTTGAATGACCTCCTCAACCTTTTCTATCCCCGCCTCTGCCTGCTTTGCCAGAGGTCTTTGATGGAAGGAGAAGAGCATATTTGCCTGCATTGTTCGAATCATTTGCCCTACACGCATTTTACGGATATGGAGACGAATCCGGTCTGTCTGCTTTTACAGGGAAAAACATCTTTCGTCGCCGCCACCGCTCTGCTCCACTTCACGAAAGGGGGCAGCGGACAAAAGTTGATCCATTCCTTAAAATATCATGGGAACAAAAAACTCGGATACGAACTGGGACGCATGGCGGCTACCACCTACCGGGAGACAGGGCTGTTCGACACCGTCGATCTCCTTTTGCCGGTCCCACTCCACCCGAAAAGAATGAGGCAAAGAGGTTATAACCAGTCGGAATGGATCGCACGCGGCATCCGGTCCGTCACCGGAATCGCGGTCGACACCTCTTCTCTGTCCCGCATCAAAAAGACCGAAAGCCAAACCCGCAAGCAGATATTCGAACGATCGGAAAATGTAGAGGACATCTTTCGTGTAGAGAACACCGACACGTTGAAAAACAAACACATCCTACTGGTGGACGATGTTATTACGACCGGTTCCACCATGAACGCCTGTGCAGAAGCTATGAAAGCCATATCCGGCATCCGGATCAGTATATTAGGCATAGCCGTAGCCTAAACTCACCCTAAACCTGTTATACAATATGTATGGCTTATTTTTTTGAAGAACTACAAGGTTATCTCATTCCCTTTGTCTACCTTTGCGGACTGATATAAACATATTTATTAGGTTGTATGAAAACACTGGAAAGATTAGTAGCAGAGAGATTATTAAAGATTAAGGCGGTCAAATTGCAGCCGGCCAATCCTTTCACATGGGCATCCGGTTGGAAATCACCAATCTACAACGACAACAGAAAGACACTTTCCTATCCGGAAATCAGAAGTTTCATTAAATTGGAACTAGCTCGCACCATCAGCGAAAAATACGAAAATGCCGATGCTATTGCCGGTGTTGCAACCGGAGCGATCGCCCAGGGGGCATTAGTTGCCGACCTGCTGGGTCTGCCGTTTGTGTACATCCGTTCAACTCCTAAAGATCATGGATTGGAAAATCTGATTGAAGGCGAACTGAAGCCAGGTTCAAAAGTCGTGATCGTAGAAGATTTGGTTTCTACAGGCGGTAGCAGTTTGAAAGCAGTACAGGCCGTCCGTAATTTCGGTTGCGACGTTGCCGGCATGGTTGCCATCTTCACGTATGGTTTCCCTGTTGCAGTAGAGGCTTTCAAAGAGGCAAAAGTAACACTGACGACTTTGAGCAACTACGATGCAGTCCTGGAAGAAGCATTGCGTACAGATTACATTGACGAATCCGAAATCGCAGTCCTTCAGGAATGGCGCAAAGATCCGGCAAACTGGAATCCCGAAGCAAAGTAAGTAGAAATGACTGAATTTGTTAGTGAAGTGAAAACGATCCCCTTTAACGAGGATCGTATTTTTAATATGCTGTCCGACCTATCCAACCTGGAAAAGGTGCAGGACCGCATACCTGAGGATAAGATTAAAGATTTCGAATTCGACAAAGACTCTTGCAGTTTTTCCGTCGCACCGGTAGGTAAGATAACCTTCCAGATCGTGGAACGTGAACCGAACAAAACGATCAAATTCACGACTACGAACTCTCCTGTTCCCCTGTTCCTCTGGATTCAACTGAAACAGGTGGAAGAGAACGACACACGGATGAAACTGACCGTTCGCGCCGAACTGAATCCGTTTATCAAACCAATGGTATCAAAACCGTTGCAGGATGCGATCGATAGAATATCGACCATACTGGCATCCCTGCCTTATTAATTGTATTTTTGATGGCTCAGAAACTTTGGGAAAAGAATGTTCAGGTAGACCAGGAAGTGGATACCTTTACGGTAGGCAAAGACCGTGAGATGGATCTCTATCTCGCCAAATACGACGTACTTGGCTCAATGGCTCATATCACCATGCTGGAAAGCATCGGGCTGCTTACCAAAGAGGAACTAACGGTCCTGCTTGCCGAACTGAAAAATATCTATGCCGTTGCCGACAGCGGCCAGTTTGTAATTGAAGAAGGCGTGGAAGACGTCCACTCGCAAGTGGAGCTGATGCTGACACGCCGTTTAGGTAACACGGGTAAAAAGATACACAGCGGGCGTTCACGCAACGACCAAGTGTTGCTGGACCTGAAATTGTTCACCCGTGCACAGATTCAGGAAGTCGTGGAGCTCGTATCCGGCCTGTTCGAGGTGTTGATCTCACAGAGCAACCGGTATAAGGATGTGCTGCTTCCCGGATATACGCATTTACAGATTGCCATGCCGTCATCTTTCGGACTTTGGTTCGGTGCCTATGCCGAAAGCCTGGCCGACGATTTGCAGATGATGCAGGCTGCCTATAAGGTTTGTAACCGCAACCCGTTGGGCTCTGCGGCCGGATATGGTTCTTCTTTCCCGCTGAGACGCCAGATGACAACGGATTTGCTCGGCTTCGACTCGCTCGACTACAATGTCGTGTATGCCCAAATGGGACGCGGCAAGATGGAACGTACCGTGGCTTTTGCCATGGCGGGAATTGCGGCAACCCTTTCCAAACTGGCTTTCGATGCATGTATGTTCAATAGCCAGAACTTTGGTTTCATCAAGTTGCCGGACCAGTTCACGACAGGTTCCAGTATCATGCCGCATAAAAAGAATCCGGACGTATTCGAGTTGACGCGTGCCAAATGCAACAAGTTGCAAGGGTTGCCCCAGCAGATCACGCTGATCAGCAACAACCTTCCGTCGGGCTATTTCCGCGACCTGCAGATTATAAAGGAAGTATTCCTTCCTTCTTTCGACGAGTTGAAGGATTGTCTTCGCATGGTCACACACATGATGCGGGAAGTAAAAGTGAACGAGCACATTCTGGACGATGACAAATATGCACTCCTTTTCAGTGTGGAAGAAGTGAACCGCCTTGTGCTGGAAGGCGTACCTTTCCGTGATGCTTACAAGCAGGTTGGATTGAACATCGAAGCGGGTAAATTCATCCCTGTCAAGAAAGTTCACCACACGCACGAAGGAAGTATCGGAAATTTATGTAATGACCAAGTTTCCGCTTTGATGCAAAATATTATGGACGGTTTCGCGTTTAATAGAGTAAACGAGGCTGAACAACAGCTGTTATCCTAATAAACAATGAAACGATTTTTATTTTGCTTACTTATATTATTCGCTTGTTCATGTTCCAAATTCGAAGAATCGGACATTCCTTATGCACCGGTCTATTTGGAAATAGACCTGCGCTTTGGCGACAATGATCTGGTAGGCATGTATCATCACAAATCCATCACCAAAGCCCGTACCGCCGGAGAAAGGACGGGTTTTTCCGGTGTTTTGGTCGTATGTGGGATCGACAATTACGGGAATGCAACCTACTATGCATTTGACTTGTGCTGCCCCCACGAAGCCAAAAAGAATATCATCATAGAAGCTGACAATGCAGGAAAAGCGATTTGCCCGGAATGCGGAACCGAATATGACATCGGTTATGGGACCGGAGCACCGACAAAGGGTGTATCGCAATATCCATTAAGAAAATATTATATGGCTCCAATATCGTCCGACAGACAGGAATGGGTTGTGAGAAACTAAAAAAATGCAGGACAAAGCATTTTTTTATTCCAAATATTTGCAGAAACAAAAATTTCATCTACCTTTGCACTCGCAAACGAAAACAATGCAACAATGCGGAAGTAGCTCAGTTGGTAGAGCATAACCTTGCCAAGGTTAGGGTCGCGGGTTCGAGTCCCGTCTTCCGCTCATCTCTTAAGAGAAAGGGATGCTCGAATGGTGGAATCGGTAGACACGAAGGACTTAAAATCCTTTGGCCATTGCGGCTGTGCGGGTTCAAGTCCCGCTTCGAGTACACAAGTTTGAGCAAATATGTTTTGCGGAAGTAGCTCAGTTGGTAGAGCATAACCTTGCCAAGGTTAGGGTCGCGGGTTCGAGTCCCGTCTTCCGCTCGCTTCCAAAAGGCCTCGTTATTCTTAGGAATAGCGGGGCTTTTTACTTTCCTACCATTTGCTTTTGGCACATGAATGCGTATCTTTGTGAAGTTCGCTTTGGTACATATAAAAGAAGATTTACAATCTCTATTCGGTTGTAATGTCGATATTGTCCGATTGCGTGATCACATGGATTCTTTTTTGAGAAACCGCATTGAGAAAGAGGGGATTTATGTGTGATACTGAATTAATCCGTTCTTCCTTTCCATAAACACAAATAATACAAAAGAGAACGACACCGACATCCTCTGTTGTCATCAGTCTAATAAATAATATATTAACCAGTGTCGATGTAGGTTTGGAGGTCGACACCACATCGACACCTTTTTGTATCCGGAGACTTCGCCTGGAGTCAGCCTGTTCTCATTAACAACTAATCCGGAACCTACCATAAACTACTTCAAAAGTCATAGTGAACTAATTCATGACATATTATATATTACTTATATGTAGTACTATCTATTATAGACACATAGTACTACATATTACCAATAGGTAGTACCACCTATTGCCAACAGGCAGTAACTATCTATATCTACTTTACTATATGCTATCATTTAGTTCTTGGCATGTTTTGAGTTAGTTGATTACAGGAAACGGGATAGTTGGCTGATTACTTGTCTACATATGGTGATGTGTCAGAAAAAGGTGCCGATGTGGTGTCGACCTAAAAACTTACATCGACACCAGCTAATATATTATTTATCAAATAGATGTCAACATAGAATGCCAGGTGTCGTTCTATGTTGCATTTTTCTTCGTACAAAAAGTACAACAGAAGGCTGTGAATCCATTTCTTTTGAATACAAGTTGCTTTACTCCTCTCATTACGCAACTTCAGGATTCGTAGAATTAGATATATCCCCGGTATTTAACAAAGCTAGAAAGGCAAATGCCATAGTCCTTGAAAGACTATGGATATATAATTGTAGTTTTCAAAGACTTTTTTAGAATGAAGCCCTTTTTAATACAATCCTTTCACAAAATTAAAGGATGTATTTCTCACATGCAAGTTTTTTTCACGAAAAAACTCCATAGTCTTTCAAGGACTATGGAAGTTATATATAAATCTAATCAATTAGGCCTATGATATAAAAAAAACAAAAAAAGAGAGTGCTTTTAAAGCAACAACAGTTAACGTAGAATCTATAATTCCGTAAAGAACATGATCAAAAATGAATTAAATCAAAAATTACCATTAACATGCATCGTGTGTGCATTACTATCTGGGACAAATTATCTTTATGCCAACGACAAATGGTCAGACAGACATGAAAAAGGAATACTCCCTACAGTAGAAAAGTTTATAGAAAAAGAAGGAATCCACGTAAATGGAACAGTGCGAGATGCACAAGGAGAACCTCTTTCAGGAGTGAATATCGTGATAAAAGGGCAGACCGTCGGCACGACAACCGACATAGATGGCAATTACTTTTTAGAAGTCCCGAGCCGAAGTACTGTATTGGTATTCTCTTACATCGGATTTGAAGAGCAAGAAGTTGTTGTCGGCAACCAAATCAACATCAACTTGAACATGCGGGAAATTTCAACAGGTTTGAATGAAGTGGTTGTAGTCGGTTACGGATCACAAAAACGAGCTTCAATAGTAGGTTCGATCACAACCATCGAACCTCAAGTATTAAGCCAAGGTACAACACGTGCCTTGAGTAACAATTTGGCAGGAAATGTAGCTGGCGTAATTGCCGTGCAACGATCAGGCGAACCGGGATCAGACGGTTCCAATTTTTGGATCCGCGGTATTTCATCTTTCCAAGGAGCAGGAACCAGTCCGTTGGTATTGGTCGACGGCATTGAACGAACACTCGATGACTTGAACCCGGCTGAAATCGAATCATTTTCCGTGCTAAAAGATGCATCTGCTTCAGCCGTTTATGGAGTACGTGGAGCAAACGGGGTTATTCTGGTGCAAACTAAACGTGGAAAATTAGGGAAACCCACAGTCAACGTCCATTTCGAACAAAGTTTCACCCAACCGACAAAATTACCCAACTACATCGGTTCAGCAGAGTATCTGACATTATTGAATGAAATAGCAAAAGATAACGGCCAACAGCAATCTCCCTATTCGCAGGAAACGATCAATCACTACATAAATCGAGATAACCCGGATTTATATCCGGATGTAAATTGGATGGACCTGATTACGAAAGACTTTGCCATGAATCAACGCGCGGATATTACAGTCAACGGAGGTTCCGACATTTTACGCTATGCAGTGGTCGGATCATATTATGGCGAACAAGGCATTTTCGAACGTGACAAGAGCCAAAGCTGGAATAGCGGAACGCATCTGAATAAATTCAACTTACGCTCGAACGTAGACATCAACATCACAAAAACAACGCAACTGACAGTCAGTGTCGGTGGTTATCTACAGGAGATGAATAAAATGGCAATATCTTCTGATGATGCATTTTCGGGAGCATTCGAAACCCCTCCATTCATACATCCGGCCTATTATAAGGAGGATGACAATATCTATTTTCCGGTAGTCAACCAACGGGTGAATCCGTACGTACAGGTTACTCAAAAAGGGTATGCGACGACCTCCCAAAGTAAAATCGAATCATTGTTTGCATTAGAGCAAGACTTGAAATTTATTACTCCTGGACTGAAAATAAAGGGAATCTTCTCATTTGACCGCTATTCCTGTTCAGGCGTGACTCGTTCAAAAACACCGGATTTATATCAGCCAGCCACACAACGTGATGAAAATGGGAACCTGATTTTGAACATATCCAGTTACGGACAACAATTTTTGAGTACTTCTGAAGACAATGACTGGGGAAACAAAGCAACTTATGTGGAACTGAATTTAAATTATGAACGAACATTCGGAAAACATCAAGTAGAAGGCTTGTTCTTGTATAACCAACGAGATTACCAACAATTCGAAGAATCGTACGATATTGTGCCTTATCGGCGTATGGGTATTGCCGGACGAGCATCATATACCTATGACAATCGATATATTGCAGAGCTTAATTTCGGTTATAACGGATCAGAGAATTTCGCAAAAGGGTATCGTTTCGGATTTTTCCCTTCTGTCGCAATAGGTTACTTGCTCTCAGAAGAAAAGTTTATGGAACCATACAAAGACACGTTCAGCAAAATCAAGTTTAGAGGATCATTCGGTCTGACGGGTAACGACCAGTTAGATGGACGTCGCTTTGCTTATCAGACAACATTGGGAGAAGATGGAACGGGTTACGACTGGGGAACCAACGGACAATATTATCATCGTAATTCCCGCTTTGAAGGTGATTTCGGGATTCCTAATTTGACATGGGAAACCGTATCGAAAACCAATGCCGGATTCGAGTTGGGTTTATGGAATATGATTGATTTTCAAGTGGATTATTTCTTTGAACACAGGTATAACATCTTCATGAAACGAAACAATATTCCGACATCAGCGGGATTCAGAAATACACCATGGGCCAATTATGGAAAAGTGAATAACCAGGGAATCGATTTAGCACTAAACGTAAATAAACAAATCAATAAAGATCTATATGTAGGCTTTCGAGGTTCCTTTACATATGCCCAGAATAAAATTATCGAACAGGATGAAGCATTAGGTGTTATGGGGACGAATCGTCAACGGACAGGAGAAAAAGTCAACCAGCTATTCGGGTTAGTCGATGAGGGACTGTTTACTTTTGATGATTTCCAAAAAGATGCCAACGGTGATTATCTGGTTGCCGAGAACGGCGGTTACGTTGTAAATAAGGATATTCCGGCCCATACATTCGGTCCGGTTCGCCCCGGTGACATTAAATATAAAGATGTAAATGGAGATGGAGTGGTCAGTTCTTTGGACGAAACAGCCATCGGAGGAACATACGATCCTCAGATCGTATATGGATTTGGTGCCAATATGCGCTATAAAAATCTGGATTTCAATATATTCTTCCAAGGGAATGGGATGACCTACGGATTTAAAGGAGGTTGTAGTAACAAGTTCACACCCGGTGAGACAATGGGTGCTATGGGGAATATCCTGACTAATTATCAAGACCGTTGGACTGTTGAAAATCCGAGTCAAGATGTGTACTACCCACGCCTGACATGGGGAAAAAGCGAAAATAATGTTCGAAACTCTACATGGTGGTTAGAAAACATGAGTTTTCTTCGGGTAAAAGATATAGAAATCGGCTATACATTCCCAAAATCCTGGGTACGACAGATCGGTCTGTCAAACATTCGGTTATATGCGAAAGGCAGCAATCTGTTCACTTTCTCGAAATTTGATTTATGGGATCCCGAGGTCGACACAGCCGTAGGTACAAAGTATCCGATAATGAAATCATTTTCAGTAGGTTTTGATGTTAATTTCTAAAAATAAGAAAAATGAAAAAAACAAAATTTGGCAAGTATATTGGTTTGGCAGCATTATGTATGTGTTTAAACGGATGCACGGATTTTATAGACAATGCACCGGACGACATTATTACAATAGACATGATATTCGATGACAAAACCCGGACAGAAGACTGGCTTGCCGGTGTTTATCAAGGTATTAGGGATCCATATTGGGATTACACACGTTATGATGCATTCGAAATCCTGGCAAATGATATCACTCCTTCACAGGGTTGGTTGCCCTATTGGGGAAGTGACTGCGGATTAGGGTTTCGCGTAGGACAGTGGGAACCTAATTCCGGTTGGAGCGGATCCTATTGGACAATGTCCAAATATATTCGACAGGCCTATATTTTCATGGATAACGTAAAGGCTTTACCCAAACAAAACGTGACGGAAAGTGACGTGGAAACGATGAAAAACGAATGTCGTTTCATGATCGCGTATTACTATTGGATGATGACTTTGGCTTATGGAGCTGTTCCTTATTACGATGATGACATGACTTCGGATTCTCCGGATCTAATGCGTGGACAGAAGAGTTTTGAATGGATGGTCGACTGGCTGGATAATCAATTCTTGGAATTGTCGAAAGTCCTCCCGGACAGTTGGAGTACTTTATATGGCGGCCGCGCAACTAAATTAGCAGCATTGGCACTTCGTGCCCGCGTATTGTTATTTGCAGCAAGTCCGTTGGTAAATGGGAATGAATGGTATCTCGGTTTTAAAAACTCTGACGGAGAAAACCGTTTCAGCCAAACTTATGATGCAGGCAAATGGAAAAAAGCGGCTGATGCGTGCAAACTATTGATCACCGAAGCCGAAAAACAAGGAAAAGGGTTGTATATCACAAATGACAAAGAAAGTGGCAAAGTGGATCCTTTCATGTCTTGTTACGGAGCTACAATGCGGACAGAAGGTGAAGGAAACAATGAAATTCTTTGGTTCCGTCCAAAAGGGACCTATGGAGATTGGGAGCAGCACGGAACCCCACGTGGTTGTGGTGGCAATGGCGGTTTAGGAGTCACCCAATCGCTAGTAGATGCTTTCTTCATGGAAGACGGTACGGAACCTATACTGGGATATAATGCAGACGGCAGTCCGCAGATCAATCCGAATGCGCCATTATATAGTGAAAAAGGATTTTCTACAGAGCCTGAATATAGAGAGACCGATTATTATTTAATGGATGGTTACAATGATAATAATTATCCGGATGTGACACCGGAACGTGACGGAAAGCGCCTGATTGTACAGCCCAATACATTTAACATGTATTGTCATCGTGAACCTCGCTTCTATCTGACTGTCGTATGGAACGGGCAATGGTTCAAATGGGAAAATCGTAATACGAATTTTTTGTATGGAGGACCGGATGGAGGACCGACACACGATGCTCCGCAAAACGGTTACCTAAACCGCAGTCGAGTGTCATTGGATTACATTCCTCGTGATAACAACCACCCTTATCGTCCTGCTATCATTTTCCGTATGGCTGAGGCTTACCTCAGTTATGCAGAAGCCCTAAACGAATGTTCGGAACGCATGAGTTATGAACAAGAAATACTCAACAACTTAAATAAGATCCGGCATCGGGCAGGTATTGCCGAATATGGAACCGGTACGGATGAGAATGGTTTTACCCGCATTAAAATCAATTTCGCCGACCAAAAAGAAGTGCGACGTTTAATACACAAAGAACGACGAGTGGAATTTGTGGGTGAAGGTATCCGTTATCATGATTTACGTCGCTGGAAAACGGCTCATTATGGTATCGGTAACATGAATGAGCAGGGTGAAAACCCGGATTGGGGCGTTAATGGTCCAGATCATGGGATGAACTATTATGGAACCGAGTATACAGATCAAGGAGATAACGCATTCTTTAAACGCACAAAGTACATGGATCGCGTTTACCCTCGTAAATTCTATTGGTATCCAATACATCAATCAGAAATAGACAAGGATCCCACATTGGTTCAAGGTCCATTCTGGCTTGGAGAGTAAAATAGCATAGTACAGATAAAAAGAACTATTAAAAAAGGGGCTGGTCATGCGACAGCCCCTTTTTATTTTCCTATAAAAAACTTTTCTTATCCCTTTAATGCTTCATCCATTGCAGCAGCAGCCTTACGACCGTCACCCATTGCCAGGATTACGGTTGCGCCACCACGGACGATATCGCCACCCGCATATACATCAGGCAAGGCAGAGCGCATATTTTCTTCATTCACCACGATCGTTCCCTTTTTGCTTACTTCCAATCCTTGAAAAGCACGCGGGATAAGCGGATTGGGAGAAACACCGACGCTGACAATCACTTCATCCACATCAATTGTTTCGATCGCCCCTTCGACTGGTACAGGACGACGACGTCCAGAAGCATCCGGTTCACCCAGCTCCATCTTCTGCAAGCGCATCTGTTTGACACGGCCCCGTTCGTCACCAAGATATTCGACCGGATTATGCAAGGTCATAAACTCCACACCTTCTTCTTTGGCATGTTTCACCTCCTCCAATCGGGCGGGCATCTCTTCTTCACTACGGCGATAAACGATCATGGCACGTTCGGCACCCAAGCGGCGAGCTGTACGGACCGAGTCCATCGCCGTATTGCCACCACCGATGACAGCCACTTTCTTACCCTGCAAGACAGGCGTATCACTATCCGGATTGGCAGCATCCATCAGATTGACACGTGTCAGGTATTCGTTGGAAGACATCACCCCGACCAGGTTCTCTCCCGGAATATTCATAAAGTTAGGAAGCCCGGCGCCGCTGGCAGCGAAGATCCCCTTGAAACCATCCGTATGCAAGTCGTCATAGCTGATCGTCTTACCTACAATACAATTTGTCAGGAACTTCACACCCATCTTGCGCAGCCCTTCAATTTCTACATCCACAATCTTATTCGGCAGGCGGAATTCGGGAATACCGTATTTCAACACACCACCGATTTCGTGCAAAGCTTCGAATACCGTCACGTCATAGCCGCGCTTTGCCATATCGCCGGCAAACGAAAGGCCGGCGGGACCTGAGCCGACAACGGCAATCTTAATGCCGTTCTTCTCCGCTACTTCCGGAACGGAAATATTTCCACTCTCCCGTTCATAATCGGCGGCAAAACGTTCCAAGTAACCGATAGCGACAGCCGGTTTCCCCATCTTCAAATGAATACACTTGCTCTCGCACTGCTTTTCCTGCGGACATACACGACCGCAAACAGCCGGCAACGCGCTTGTTTCCTTCAGCACTTTAGCCGCTTCCAGAAACTCGCCCCGCTCGATGTTCTTCACAAACGTCGGGATATTGATACTTACCGGACATCCTTGCATACAAGTCGGATTCGGACAGTCCAAACAACGCTGGGCCTCCTGTATGGCCTGCTCTTTCGTCAATCCGAGGTTCACCTCTTCAAGACGGGTATGGCTACGGTATTCCGCATCCAGTTCATTCATTTCCACACGGGGAATATCCGTGCGTTCTTTATTTTTTTTGCTTTTACGCAGTGCTTCTCTCCACGGTTCGGCACGACGGGCAGCGATCAGTTCTTCTGTTGTCATTTGTTTACTGTGGTTTTGTTATTTCTTTTCAATATCTTTATAAGCACCGAGGCGCATCAACATTTCATCGAAGTCTACCTGGTGAGCGTCGAACTCCGGTCCATCCACACAAACGAACTTCGTTTTCCCTCCGACCGTAATACGGCAAGCGCCGCACATTCCGGTCCCGTCCACCATAATCGTATTCAGAGAGGCGACTGTCGGGATCTCGTATTTCTTCGTCAGGGCAGAGACGAATTTCATCATGATAGCCGGACCGATCGTCACACACAGATCCACCTTTTCACGGTTGATCACACTTTCCACGCCATTCGTCACCAAACCTTTTGTACCGTAAGAACCATCGTCTGTCATCACGATCACCTCATCGGAATTGGCGCGCATCTGCTCTTCCAAGATAACCAGGTCCTTCGTACGGGCGGCCAGCACTACGATCACACGGTTGCCCGCTTTGTGGAAAGCCTCTACAATCGGTAATAAAGGAGCCACACCGACACCACCTCCGGCACATACGACCGTACCGACTTTCTCGATATGGGTAGCTTGCCCCAACGGACCGACCAGATCGGTAATATAGTCGCCGGCATTCAGTTCGCATATCTTCTTTGACGAACCGCCTACAGCCTGGATCACAAGTGTGATAGTTCCTTTCGTGGTATCAGCTCCGGCAATGGTCAGGGGAATACGTTCGCCCTTCTCACCCACCTTCACGATAACAAAGTGGCCTGCCTTACGGGAGCGGGCAATCAAAGGTGCTTCCACTTCCAGTTTCACTACGTTGGCAGAGAAATGTTCTTTACTTACAATTTTATTCATTATAATCGCTACTATTGATAGTTAGTCTTGTTGATTTGGTTGCAAAAATACATCAAAAAACTGGATAGCACAGTATTTTGCCAAATAAAAAGGAGTTATTCGAACAAACCTTCGTCACGAACCAACATCAAAATAGCCGAATGGGGAACAATCAGGAACTTCTCTTCATTAAAATTAATCTCGTAGGCCGCATTCTGCAGAAAGACAGCCAAATCGCCTTCATGTGCCTGTAAAGGGAGGTAATGCACCTCTCCCTCTTTCTTCTTTTCCCATACTTCATGTTCCTCGCTCTGGGAAGGAAGCGGGAAGCCGGGACCAACCTTGATGATATAGCCGCTCTGGATCTTCTCCTGCTGGACGGTAGGCGGCAGGTACAATCCGGATTTTGTCTGACTCTGCGGGTTCTTCGGCTTGATAAGCACCTTGTCACCCACCATCAGGAACTTATCTATGTCTTTCTGATCTATTGCTAATTGCATGACTTTTATGTTTATGATATTTTAGAGAACAAAGATATAAAATACGTTGCATAAAAAAAGCTGCTTCCCTTTCCGAAAGCAGCTTTTCCTGAACAAAAGAATCTACACGTCAGATAGCACGTCCCTTAAACACATTGGACTGATCCGAAGGATACAGATAACCACTAAACGAAATACGATTGCTGTTGAAGTTCGGACTCACAGTTGCCGTACATTTGTTCGTACCTTTCACCATACGGATTGTCACATTGGCGGAGACTGCAACACCTTGTACCATCATACTGAATGTAACATTTCCTTTTTTGTCTGTTTTCATCTCTATATTCGAAGCACTGCCGTCAACCGTAATACCTCCGATCCCGTTCGGACCGGAGACAGGACCGTTAAACGCCAGTTGGATAGTCGCTCGGTCACCTTTCATGGAAACAAAGTTCGTGCTCGGAGTCACATAGACGAATTGCCCACGCTTGAACTCGACACGTTCAGCTTCCAATACAAAATCTTTCTCTTTCAGTGCTTGTACACCTTGCTCGAACAAAGCCATCTGCTCGGCTGCTTCGGCAGCTTTCTTTGCTTCTTTTTCTGCTTTTTTTGCGGCCTTCTCGGCAGCTTTATCCTGCTGGGCCATCATTGTCCCTGCGCTAAAGAGCAGGACAGCCAGTAATAATAATACTCTTTTCATACTTCTCATTCTTTTAGTTGAAACCTAATCAATCTACTTTCATATAGTAGACAAACAAGATACTAAAAAGTTCAATCCGAATTCTTACTTTTCATGTTTTTAACATGATACCACAAAAAGAGCCAGGCAGTTACAGCCGCAACAAAATCAGAGAAGGGAGCGGCATACCAGACACCATCCAACCCCCAAAAGCGGGAGAACAGCAACATCGCCGGTATCAGGAACAATACTTGGCGGCTCAAACTCAAAAACATAGCTTTCCAGGCAATCCCGATACTTTGGAAAAACTGGCTGATCGAGATCTGCGAACCGACAACCACAAACACCAGCAAGCTGATCCGCAAGCCATTTGCCGTCACATCCAACAAATCAGGATCGTTCGTAAAGGCACGGGCGATCAGTTTCGGAAACGCCACGCTACAAAAGCAGCCGACTCCCATGATAATGGTAGCGGTTATAATGACCAGACGTAGCGTTTCCTGGACACGCTCGTATTTCTTTGCCCCGAAATTGAAGCCGACAATCGGCTGCATCCCCTGCGCGATCCCGATAATCAGCATCACCAAAAGCATCCCAACGCTGGTGATAATGCCGTTTGCCCCCAGTGCCAAGTCGCCCCCGTATTGCTTGAGCGCATAGTTCTGGATCACCACCACCAAACTTCCCGCCAACTGCATGGCAAAAGGCGAAACGCCGATCGTCAGGATATTCCAGACCACATGCTTTTCCAGCTTGAACGTCCCTTTATGAAAACGGACGATACTGTCTTTCTGGACAAAATGGTTCATGACAAAAAGAGTGCAGAGCAGCATCGAGATGATCGTCGCGATGGCAGCCCCCTTGATCCCCATATCCAGCCAGAAAATGAAAATAGGATCGAGTATCACGTTGGTTATCGCCCCGATCAGCATGGTAAACATCGCTTTCTTCGGATAGCCGGAAGCACGCATGACAGCGTTGAAGCCAAAGCTGAGGGAAGTCAGTAGTGTCCCCGGAACCACGATATTCAGATAGTCCTGTGCATACGGGATGGTCTGTTCGCTTCCCCCGAAAGCCAGTAATAAATCTTTCATCCAGATCATGCAGGGAACTACTGTCGCAAGCGTTATGATGAATGTCAAGGTGAAAGCATTCCCCAATACCTTTTCCGCCATCTCATTCTCCCTTCGTCCCAGATAGATGGAGACACGTGTCGCAGCCCCCGCCCCGATGAGCATTCCGAACGCCTGGAGGAACAACAGAATAGGGAATGTCAGCGTCAATCCGGCCATTGCCAGCGGACCGACTCCCTGACCGATAAAGATACGGTCGACAATATTATAAAGAGCATTCACCATTGTACCGATCACTGCCGGTATCGCATAATGCAACAACAACCGGCCGATCTTCTCATGCTCCAGCCGCCATGTTATTTCGTTTGCCATATTTATTCCTTTTAATCTTAAACAAAACTTTTATTTCCTACCGGGAAAAATTTATTGTCATAAGCGAGAAACGTTGTTTCCATGTCCATAAAAACTTTTTCTCATGCTGATAAGAGAGACAAGCTCCGCCACTGTCCGAAGCTCTTCCCTACCTCCCTCAGGGAAAGCCACCACCAGTTCATGCGGACTCTTGCAAGTGATATTCAACTGCCCTTCTTTTACGGAAGAAGGACGGTAGCCATTACGGATCAGGGCATTTCCGACCCAATAAGAAGTTAGAAAGTCACCTTCCACACCAATGGGTGACGTGGGGGCTTCCGTATTCAGCTTTCCGGTTGCCGGATCGAAGACGATTCCTTCCTTTCCGAAAAAGGATTCGAAAGCTCCGCTCATAATCAGGTCTTCGGGAGCCCCGCAAGCCATCGGGCGCCCTTTCTCCTGCAACCAAAGACAATCGCCCATTTGGATGGCCAAGTCCAAGTCATGGGTGGAAAGCAGGATGGCTTTCCGCCCGTCGGCAGCCAGGCGATGCAACAAGACCATTGTCTCGATACGGCTGGTCACATCCAAGAATGCCGTCGGCTCATCCAACAAGATAATCGGGCACTGCTGGGCGAGCGCTTTGGCTATCATCGCTTTCTGCCGTTCCCCGTCGCTCAGTTCCGAGACATAGTTATTGGCTTTATGAGCGATTCCGGCCGCTTCAAGCGACTGTTCGATAATCTCCCGGTCCTGTTTTTTCAACTGTCCGAAAAAACCGGTATAAGGATGCCTTCCCAGCGAGACCAGTTCATATACGGTGATTCCCCCTGCATTCGTTTTTTCCGTCAGTACAACACCGACAGTCAGGGAAAAGTTCGCCTGCGAATAGCCGGAGAGCGGTTTCTCCATCAAGCGTATCTCCCCGCCAAGCGGAGGCTGGAAACCGCAAAGTGTACGGAGCAGTGTCGATTTGCCGGCTCCGTTCAGACCTAACAAACAGGTGACTTCGCCGGAGACGAGTCGCAGGTTCAGATCGTCATGGACCACTTTCCGTTTTCCACCTTTCAGCTGGTAACCGATGCTGAGTCCTTTTGTTTCTATTGCAGCTATGTTTGTCATACACCGATCAGTCAAAATATTGAATGTTCTTCCGGTTCACAATTACATAAATAATCACAGGCGCACCAAGCATCGGAGTCACGGCATTCAGCGGCAAAATACTATGAGTGCCCGGCAGTACCATCAGCAGATTACAAAGCAACGCGATGCAAGAACCGGTCAGCAACGTAACGGGAACCAGCATCTTGTGGTTGGATGATCCCAACATCAAACGTGCGACATGCGGAACAGCCAACCCGATAAAGGAAATAGGACCGCAAAAAGCTGTCGTAGTCGCAGTCAACAACCCCGTACACAGCAGGATCAGAATGCGCGTCCGCTTGATCTTGATTCCTAAATTGGCGGCATACATTTCTCCCAGTAGCAGTGCATTCAATGGCTTGATCAACAGAATCGCCAACAACAATCCTATACATGTAAAACATGCGAAATAGGGCAACTGTTGCAAGGAGACCCCGGAGAAATTTCCCAATCCCCACATGACAAACGCATGTACCTTGTCAGTCGAAGCATAATAATTCAGAACTGAAATCAATGAGGAGGCGAGATAACCGATCATAATACCGATAATCAGCAACATGACGTTATTCTTCACCTTCGCCGAAAAATAAATGATCAATCCTAAAATACAGGCCGCGCCACTAAACGCAGCCATGATTACCGCCAGATAGCCGCTGATAGGCAAATCGGTCACCATGCTCAGCGAACCGCCGAAATAGAGCATGATCGCAGCGACTCCCAGATTGGCCCCGTCACTGATCCCCAAGATAGAAGGACCGGCAAGCGGGTTTCGGAACAATGTCTGTAGCAACAATCCGCTGACAGCCAGCGAAGCGCCCGCCAGCAATGCCGTCACAGCCTGGGGAAAACGGCTCTGCAACACAATATTCTGCCAGGCAAGCCGCTCCGTTCCTTCTCCCAGCAATATATTTACCACACTTTCGACCGGTATCGAGACAGCACCATAGACCAACCCGCCGGCAAACAGCATGAACAGGAGAACCAACAAAAGCGGATAAAAAATAAAGGCTTGCTTTTTCATGCCTGCAAAGATAATGCTTTTTAGCTTTCGGAACGGGAAGTCACCCTGTCATACACAAATAAAGCAAAAGCCGCTCCGACACCAACCACCATCAAGACCATCCAGATTTGCGAAGGATGATAAGTGTTCCACAAGAAATCGGTCAATTCGTGCGGGCTCATGCCGGACTGCCTGGCAGCCTCATCAAAATAAGCATTATTCGACAATCCTTCCGGGATCGAAAGGCCTTTTTCCTCCACATACTTCCGGACGATCATCACCTTATCCGACATCTGCTGATAGACCGATCCGGAGATAATACCAGCCAAAACATTTCCTAAAAAGACAGGAATAAAGGAATATCCCATATACAAAGCCTTCTTGTCAACCGGAGCGATCCGCCCGATATATTCCGTAATTTTGGGCGATCCCGCCATTTCACCTAAAGAGAAAACCAGAATGGCAATCATCGTAAACAGCACATTCTGGAAGGCAAGCGTCAACGACATCCCGACCGCACAGACCAAAAAACCGGACATCATGGAACGTAAAGGCTTCATTTTCATAACAACGCTCGAAACCATCACTTGAAACAAAATGATGTAAAGCGCATCTATGTTTGTCACGAACTCCGGGTCCATAACACCGGAAGCCGGACTGTAGTTATGGCTGATAAAAGGGAAATGAGCCTGGAAGAAATCATACAAGACACTCGTATCGACCCATTGTGAGATAAACACAGGCAGAGTAAAAAACAACTGGTTATACATCGTCCAGAAACCAGCCACAATCAGCAGGAAAACAATGAACTTCACATCTTTCAGGATGCTACCCATATTCCGGAATATGCCGGCAAACGTCTCGAACAAACGTTCCGTACTTTTTGTATTTTCTATACGTCCCGGCTCCTTATAGAACAGCAACAAGATAAAATTCAATGAAATAATCCCGGCCGATACATAAAAGATCAAAGACGACGTGTCTTTAAAAAGCAAAGTGACAAGAGGCCCGAAGAAAGCCCCGATATTCACCATCATATAAAAAATGCCGAAACCGATGGAGGCTGTCGCATCTGTGGTCGTTTTAGCAATCGTCGCCGATATGACCGGCTTGAACAACGCAGCTCCCACCGCCAGATACAAATACATAAGGAAAACGCCCGTAAAAGTAGAAAACTGAGGTAATAACAGGAAAGCCGATACATAGATCAGAAAAGCGAGGAACAGCACTTTCCGGTATCCGTACCGGTCGGCGATCGCACCGGTCAAGACCGGAAGAAAGTAGAGAATCCCTGTCCCAACTCCCATCAACCAGCCTTTCTGCTCTTGAGTAAACTCCAAACCTCCGGCATCAGACGAGCCGGTAAGGTAGTTCGCAAACAACATAAAGAATCCATACCAAGCCCATCGTTCGAACAGTTCTATTACATTGGCCACCCAAAACGTACGGGGAAATTTTCCAAAAACACTCATAATCGTATTTGTTTATATCATATTGTCATCAAAGTATCGGTAAAGATAAAAACATTTTCACAAAACCTCTCCAACAATGAAACAAATAGCGTTCAATTACAAATACCGGACAGAACATTTAGTACAACATCCTTTAACGGTTAGAAAAATTTCTTTACCTTAGCCCCTCGAACAAATAGCTGATAATATCATATACTATGCGAAGAATCATCTTATCACTCATACTGCTTTTAGGATTCTGTTCCGGCATATATCCGATCTATTTCAAGCATATAGGCATGCAGGAAGGCCTGTCGCAGCTTTCCGTCATGGCCATCTACCAGGACAATTTGGGTAGAATGTGGTTCGGGACGGAAGAGGGGATCAACATATACGACGGAGTCCAGACCAAAGTGTACAAACCGTCCGAATTTCATCGCCAAAATACTAATCCGATAGGTAACCAGACACACTTCATTGCCGGAGACAAAGATGGAAACGTTTTCTTCGATTCCGATAATTCCCTGATCCGTTATGACATCCGGACACAGAAATTCTCCTGCTTGCGCAAATCAAACGTATATGCCGTCGCTTCTATCAAAGGAACGATATGGGTAGGAATAGCCGACTCCGTATTCACCTGGAATCCGGACAAGAACGAATTCGATTTTGTCACGAAGCTGGAAAGCCGGAACCAACATGCGACTTGCTTCCAGGAAGATTCCGGCGGCCGGCACTGGATCGGCACTACAGACGGACTCTTCAGGATGAATGACGACAAATCTCTTACCTGTATGATCATGGGTGAAGACATTTACGGCCTGTATGAAGACTCCAAATATAACCTCTGGATATCCATCCGCATGAACGGCATGTACAAGAGGGATGTGCACGGCAATTTCACCCGCTACCGCTACGATCCTTCCCATCCCAACAACATATCGAGCAACCAAGTCCGGGATTTTGTGGAAGATAACTTCGGGAACATCTGGTTCGGCACTTTCACCGGACTGAACAAATACAATCCGATCAGCAACCGGTTCGAGGTGTATGCCCGTAATCCTCTGCCCGGCAGCATGACCCATTCATCCGTATTTCCTGTTTACAAAGACAGGCAAGGTACGATCTGGCTGGGGACCTATTACGGCGGCGTCAATTATTTCAACCCGGAGACAGATATATTCACGGTTTATGCCGCCAACAACACCCGGAACGATTGCCTGGATTATCCTTTCGTCGGCAAGATGGTGGAAGACAAGGACAACAACATCTGGATCTGTACAGAAGGAGGCGGATTGAATTTCTTCGACCGGAAAACGAAGAAGTTCACCTACTTCATGGCCGATGAAAACCGCAACTCCATCGCCCACAACAACCTGAAGGCAATCGCTTACAGCCCGGAACGCAACAAACTGTATATCGGAACACATACCGGAGGCCTGTCCATCTACGACATCAAAAACAAACGGTTCAAGAACCCCTATTTCGAAGATCCGTCGTACGCCGTAATAGCCGGTGACAGGATCAACCAGATGAGAATCTACAAGGACGAACTGATTTGCACCGGACCGAAAGGAATTTTCAAAATGAATTTAGAGACGGAAAAAGCATCTCCGTTGTTCAAAAGCGGCAAGTATTACGGGAACACCTGCTTTCTTATCGACTCGAAAGGATACATGTGGCTGGCCTACGGTAAAGGCGTCTGGAAAATCAACCTTGAGAATGAAGAAGACCAGGTACAATTCCGTTCCGGTGAAAACGGATTGGGAACATTTCCCATCTCCCAAATAATCGAAGACAAAGAGGGACGAATCTTCCTCGGAACCCGTGGTTCCGGCCTGTTCCGCTACGATGAGAAGAACAGACAGTTTATTGGATATACAACCGAAAACAGCTTCATCGCCAGTAACTACTGCTATGAACTGACATTGTCGACTCTGGATCAACTGGTGATAACAGGCGACAAAGGCATTACCTTTTTCGATCCGGACCAAAACCTGTTCAAAGTCGTAGAACTGGGGACAGCCCTGCCTCTGTCAGGCATAAACATCGGTTGCGGAATCCTGGTCTGCAAAAACGGGGAAATATTCGTCGGCGGCAGCAATGGCATGGCAACTTTCTTCGAACAGCAGTTGTTCAACTCCACCAAAGATTACCAACTGTATTTTTCCGATCTGTTCATCAACAACGAACAGGTTTCCCCCGGCGATCCCGACAAGGTGCTGACCGCCGCTCTACCCTTCACCCGGAAGATAGAGCTGGCCTATAATCAGAATAACCTGATTTTCACTTTTACATCGAACAACTATGTCAATACGCTGAAAAAGGCGTCTTACGAATATATGTTGGAAGGTTTCGACAAGAAATGGATTCCCAGCAAAGATAACAACATTTTCTATACGAACTTGAACCCCGGAAAATACACCCTCATCGTCCGAGAAATACAATACGACCCGAACCTGGAACAGCCCCGTACTATTAAGATGGACATCCACATCCATTCTCCCTGGTATGCATCCGGTTTGGCTTATTTCATTTACCTGGTGCTGATCCTAAGCATCCTTTACAGTATCTATCGTTTCAAAAAATCCCAGTATATGCTGCAAACCTCCCTGGAGATGGAACGGAAAGAAAAAGAGGCTATCGAGGAACTGAACCAGGCAAAACTACAATTCTTCTCCAATATCTCGCATGAATTCAGAACACCGTTGACGCTGATCATTTCCCAGATCGAACTCTTGTTGCAAAGCAGCTCATTGTCTCCTTCCATATACAACAAACTGCTGAAAGTGTATAAGAATACCTACCATATGCGGAACCTGATCAGCGAACTGCTGGATTTCCGTAAGCTGGAACAAGGACATATGAAACTGAAAGTGTATGAGCAAGATATCGTTTCCTTCCTGAAGGAGATTTACCTGTCTTTTTACGAATACGCATCCGGTCACTCCATCACCTACAACTTCACGGCTCCAGAAGGGCGTGTTTTGTGCAGTTTCGATCCGAAACAAATGCAAAAGGTTTTCTATAACCTGCTTTCTAACGCTTTCAAATACACCAAGCCGAACGCGACCATTGAAATGATTTTGGAAAACAAGGAAAATGAAGTGATCATTAAGGTAATCGACAATGGTATCGGTATCAGCAAAGATGATATAGATAAGATATTCGACCGCTTCTATCAGGCTGAAAACGGTATCTCGAATATCACCAAGACTCCCAGCACGGGGATCGGGCTTTCATTGACGAAAAATATCATCGAGTTGCACCACGGAACGATACAAGTGGAAAGCACGCCGGGCTACGGCAGCATTTTCATTGTCCGTCTCCTGAAAGGCTGCACACATTTTACCGAGGAAGAATTGGCACGGGATCAGCAGGAAAAGCAAACGGAGAGCCTGATTCCCGACACGGTCGCCTTCACCGATCATATGGAGGAATTCTCCGATGCTGAACAAAGAGAGGTACTGATAGAAGGAGACGATTCCCCCCGTACGATCCTGTTGGTCGAAGACAACGAAGAATTGCTCCAGATACTGGGTTCTCTTTTCTCGCCTATCTACCGCGTCCTACTGGCACGAAACGGTAAAGAGGGATTGGAAAAGGCACGCGAGGAACGGCCAGACATCATCGTTAGCGATGTCATGATGCCGGAAATGTCCGGTACGGAGATGTGTCTGAAAATCAAAAACGATTTCGACGTGTGCCATATCCCGGTCGTCTTGCTTACGGCACTTACTTCCGCCGAGCAAAACATCGAAGGATTGCAACGGGGCGCCGACGACTATATCAATAAACCGTTCAATGCAAAGGTACTGCTGGCACGCTGTAATAACCTGGTCCGCAACCGTATTATCCTGCAAAAGAAATTCAGCCAGCAGAAAGATTTCGATGCGCAATCGCTGGCAAGCAATCCGATAGACCAAAAATTTCTGGACACGGTCAACTCGATCATTGAAAAGAACCTCGATAACATCGACTTCGACATGAACATGATGGCCCGCGAACTGGGACTCAGCCGGAGTTCGTTGTACGCCAAATTCAAGGCACTGACCGGTATGACACCAAACGACTTTGTCCTCAGCTGTAAACTAAAGCGAGCCGCAACCATGTTGACGGCTCAACCGGATTTGCAGATCGCCGACATTTCCGACCGGCTGGGCTTCGGCTCGCCACGTTATTTCACCCGCTGTTTCAAAGCTCAGTTTGAAATTACCCCGGCTGAATACAGGAAAAGGGCAGAAAAAAAGACTTCCACAGACGCTGACTAACGACTGCGGAAGTCCTCCTCCGACCACTGCGACAGTGGTCCCGAAACGATTCAATCCATCACTTAAACACCTGAACCATCGGACGACCGATCCAGACCTGCGGTTGTTTCAACCCGAAGATATAAGCGATTGTCGAAGCACAGTCGAACTGCATCATGCTTTCCTGGAATTCATAACCTTTCTTGATTCCCTTGCCGGCAATAATAAAGGCAGTCTCCATTTCTTCCATTGTCTTGCCGCCATGTCCCTTTTTGATACCGCCATGATCAGCCGTAACGATAAAGATCGTCTCATCCAATAGGCCCGCATCCTTAACCGCCTGAATGATCTGGCCGATATATCCGTCAAGCTCTTTCAGCTTTTCATAATAGGCTGGCGTATCATGGCCTTCTGCATGGCCGACATGGTCAGGTTCGTCGAAAACGATATTCACCAATGCCGGATGTGCCCGCTTGATATATTCGACTGCACATTTGGCTGTTGCCGGATTCTGAGGTTTATCCGTAATGTTTTTATCGTAGCTCAGTGCCAACGTATCGCATACATACCGGATTCCCGCCCATTCACAAATACAGCCGATTTCGGCTTTCGGATCAGATTCGCGCAGCAAACTGAATATAGTCGGGAAAATACCGTTCTTATTCACCACACGGGAAGGCAGATCCGGAGTCTGCGATCCCCATTCCGTATAACCATGAAGTTCCGGCCCCGCTCCCATATACATGGAAGCCCAGTTCACGGCACTGGAAGACGGAAGGACGGAGCGTTTTTTCAACGTATAAGACCCTTCTGCCATCAACTTCTTCACATTCGGCATATCGGCCTTGTCCACGCTATAAGCGCCCCAGCCATCCAGCCCGATCAAAACTACATGTTTGGCTTTCCACTTGGCAGCCATCGAAGCATCGGCAAACAACAGTAGAAATGCCAATGCAAAAATCAATTTTCCTATTTTCATGTTATTCTAATTAACAATGCAAAGATAGTTTATAGGTATGATATTTAGTCATCATCGGATGGTTCGAATCCCGATTAAATACCTTTCTCGATATCCCGTTTACGTTTCAATGCCTCCAGATAATAATAATCGGCATAGTTCAGCGGAACATCTATTTCTGAATTGTGAGGGATGCTTCCTACGGAATGCATCAGCAGGAAGTTTCCGTTCGTACCCAATGCAGCCCGGTAAGCCGGAGAAGAAAGAGAAACCATGATACTGTCGGCATACGTTTTATAGCCGGCTGCATCCGGCACATCCATCGTGCTGATCTCATAGAGGGCGGAAGCGATACAGGAAGCCGTCGAAACGTCGCGTGGTTCGTTCGGGATGTTCGGAGCCGACATATCCCAATAAGGAATCAGATCTTCCGGCATATTCTTCAGATTCTTCATCATATTGAACGTTTTCAAGGCCTGATCCAAATATTTACGATCTTTGGTTTCACGATAGCATACCGCATAACCATAGATAGCCCATGCCTGTCCGCGACTCCAGATAGATTCGTCGGCATATCCTTGTGCCGTCTGGCGATGACGCACTTTGCCATCTTTGACACTGTAGTCGATCACATGGTAGCAACTACCATCCGGGCGAAAATGTTCCTGCATGGTACGGTCGGCATGCGACACCGCGATCTTATAGAAAGAAGAATCACCGGACAAACGCGTAGCTTCGAACATCAGTTCCAGATTCATCATATTGTCAATGATAACCGGACATTCCCAACCCCGTTCGGACTGCCATCCGCGTTCCACATCCCACGACTGGATAATCCCGGCAGCCGGACGAAAACGAGTAGATAACGATTTGGCTGCTTGTACCATCACATCCTTATAAGAAGGCGTTCCGGTCAGACGCAAGCCATTCCCGAAACTGCAATTCACAATAAATCCGATATCATGATGCCAGGTCAGATTCTTGGCTTCCTCTATGGCCTCCGTATATTTGGTGGCTAACGGCAGCAACGTACTATCACCCGTTAATTCATACAAATACCAGACTGATCCGGGGAAAAAGCCGCTCCGCCAATCCGCATAACCGCAATAATAGACAGAACTGTCCGTTTTAAGCGTCACCGGGTTCAAGCATTTTCCACTCGCTTCGATCACACCGATCTCATTCCCTATTTGTGCACGGGCAAAATCGATGTTCTCGTCGATAAAACTTTTTTCTTCTGTTTTAGGGGCACCTGCACAAGATAGCAGAAATGCCGAAAAAGCAAATGCAATCAAATTTTTCATCATGATTCAATTATTTTATTGTTGTTATTGTATAGGTATAGGAGCCGGAAAACGGCATATTTTTAGCGTTCAAGGAAACTCGGTAGATCTCTTCACCCCAGACGTTCGACAAGCGCGGATCGTCCAGACGAATCGTCTTGACCGTCGATGTAAAGATGTTCTTGTCATACGTCAGACGTACCTTCTCGCCGTTCACTTCGACCGTCACGGCTCCCGGAACCGAGATATCCACTTTTCCCCATGTCAGGAAATTGATCTGGTTCGGCCGCTCTGCCCTATCCAAGGAGAATGAGTCTTCTATCTTCAGTGTGTTCTTTCCCAAGCGGTACGAACGAATCCACTTTTTCACATTGGCCTCTTCCGGATAAGCGGTTGCAATATTGGCAGAGAAATACATGTGTTTCGGATCAAACTGTACCTCCGTAGCCTTATACTCCGAGCCAAAACGTTGCGCCACACCGTTGATCAGAGGCAAATTGTGATAGTTGCTTTGCATCGTCCAGATAGAATAGCGTTCGGAACTGAATGTCTGGCGGGTATATGTACCGACTCCGGCATCGATAAAGACAGGCATCGTATTCAAGTACAGGGAGAAAGATCCTACATCGTTGTGATTATGGCTTTCATTATTATAGCCACCTTTAGTTGCCACGAAAAAGCCGTTCTTGTTGGTCATATAGCAAAATTCGGTTTCCGGATACCAAGAATAGCTGGGAGACTGGTAATCGGCACTCCTCCCTTCCAGCTCTTCACGGGAGAGCAAGGTTTGGAATAGACGGAAAGGATCACCGGAGGGAATATCGTCTTTGTCAGAAAGGCTCTTGAGATAAGCGGCATAGCTCATCATTAGCGGACTACCCGTCGCTTTCCCGTATCTGAAAATAAGATCGGCATCGCCTCCTCCTTTGGCGGAAGCATCGGCAAAATTGACTACCCAGCCGTTCCCCACATAGGACCGGGCAATATATTCACCCATATTCTTAATGATAGGCTGATCGAATATGGAAACTTTACCGCCTGTCCCGTCAGAAAGCATCTGCAGATAATCGTACATCTTTCCGGCGGCATGCCCCCAATAAGAAGGGCCTTCCTCGCAACCTCCGTCTCCATGCGTATAATTAATAAAATGGTCCACGGAAGTCATCGTCCGGTAAACAGCTTTTGCCAATTTATCCCGGTCATTTTCGAGCAGGAAGAAACATTGCAGCACATTGAAATTACACCACGGATTCCAGTTATTCACCAATCCGCCGGGCTTCAAATGGAAGGCCATCCACCAAAAATGATCTTCATTCATATAGGTATCAAGGATACGGACCTGTAGTTCATATCGCAACCTTTTTGATATCAAGGGATTTACCTTATCAAAAGAAGGTTTCAGATAATAATAAATCCAAGACAACTGGGAGGCCAGATTTCCCGACCCCAAATCGATCACATGTTCTTCATTGCTCGGAAAGCATCCTCCGATTTTCTGTAATCCCAAATGAGCCGACAATGCCCAGCTCGTCATTTCACAACTGACAAAAACGCCATTGATAATTTGGTCAATAAAGCGTCCCTTTCCTTCAGCCATCTCTGCCATAAACAGGCTTCCAAGTGCAGAATTATTCTTGCCAAACGGACTCTCCATAATCGTCCGGCTGCCACTCCGTCCATATTCCAGATAATCGGTTGCCTTTACAATCTTCCATTCATAATCCAAAAAGCATTCCCCTTTCCGGATATAATCTTCCTTATAATCACCGAGGAATTTGTCCCAACCGGCCCGGTCGGAATAATCAGGATAAGGCACCCACTTCTGCCCCATTATCAACGCGGATTTGACTTTCTCAAAATCGGCCTCCTTCTGCAACAAGTTGCGTTTTTCATACGCATGCAGGTGTGCAACTGTCCAAAGCAACAGGCACACGATTGTGATGAATCGTTGTGTTCTCATAGGTATTATTTTTCAATATCGCAAAAATAAAGCTCCCCTCAATGAGGAAGAGACATATTCATCCAATTCATGTGCACAGATTGTCCAAATGCAAAAATTTAAGGAGTTTCCATCCCATTTTTATTTTTCATAATTAGCACCCCTATTCTCCAAAAGCTTTATGCTTAACGCTTCTATAATCTCTTTATTCTCATTTTCTCCTGCCACATTATAATTCTCATCTTCATCCTCCGAATGATCAAACAACATCCGATCTATAATCCGTTCGTCTTTGTCCCTCCATTCCGTATAGAAATACTGATCCTGTATAAAAGTGAAACCGTTTGCCCAGCGGGAAACCCCATACCCTTTTGTTTTTGCTTCTGGTGATTTTAACAGAGGAAGCAGGCTGGTTCCTTCCAACTGAACAGGTTGTTTAACCCCGGCAACATCACACATAGTCGGATACAAATCGACAAACTCCACAATCTGTTCACAACGGTATGGTGCTTTTATTTCAGGCGAATTGATAATGAGAGTCGAATGCAAACAAGTATTCATTATGCTGTGTTTGCACCAAGTACCATGTTCTCCCAAATTCCAGCCATGATCGCCAATCAATATGACAGTCGTATTTTTATCGAGTCCTTCTTCTTTCAACGCTTTCAACAAACGACCGATCTGTGCATCCACAAAAGAGACTGAAGCATAGTAACCATGTATCATCAATTTGGCAGTCGCCTCATCCAAAGGACCCTGTTCCGGAATTCCACTATAGGCCCTCAACTCGGACCAATTAGTCAAAGCACGCTCCGGAATGTTGTTGCCTGGTTTTAATATATAATTATCAGGAATTTCAATTTTGGAATGATCATACAGATCCCAATACTTCTGCGGCACAACAAAAGGCAAATGAGGACGAATGAATCCTACGGCAAGAAAAAAAGGCTTTTCCTGTTTTTTCATTTTTTTCAAATCCTGTATGCTCTTATCAGCGATTTGCCAATCCAGATAGTCCTTTTCGGGAAAATCTCCATGCTCATAAAAATATCCACGCCGACCTTTACCGGTTTCTTTCTGTTTTTGCATTAAAGCCAAGTTTTCCTCCGAGTGGTATCCCATTGCCGTACCTGGTACGGGAGGCATGACATCATCCCAATATTTCATGGAGGCCTCATCCTGGTGATGATATATCTTTCCGTTTGCAATCGTTATATACCCAGCGTCTCTAAAACATTTCTGTATGGTAACTGCGTCAGGTACATCAACATCGGTACGGGTATTCCAAGCCTGTAACAGATTTTTTGTCGGACGCAATCCGGTCAACAGACTTGCACGGGAAGCACCGGATACAGCAATATTGCAATACGCCCGGTTAAATAATACACTTTGTGCTGCCCAGTGATCAATATTCGGGGACTTGATCTGCTTCTGTCCATAACAGCCCAACTCAGGGCGAAGGTCATCACAAATGATAAACAATACATTTTGTTTTTTCGATTGTGCCATTACATCGGCTACAGAAACTATAGCAAGGCAAGCAGTCAATAACAAATTTGCATTCTGCATGTTCATATAAATTTTAGTCATAAAAAAGGTTACTTCCGTAACAAGAATTCAAATCTTGACAGAAGTAACCTCCTTTTCATTTATGGATCACAAGTTACCATCCCGGATTTTGCTTAATAGCACTATTCATATCTATTTCATCTTGCGGTATTGGCCACAGATAATCACGATTTTCCCGGAATACACGGGTAAACATACGTTTACCAGTAAACCCATACTCTTCTCTGTTTAACATCGTATGGGATAGTTGCCAACGACGTAAATCACTATCACGAAGTCCTTCATTTGCAAATTCGACAGCCCTTTCCTTAAATATGCGTTGGAATATTTCATCTTTTGTCACCGCTTTCAGATAATCAGGGCCACTATTTAGCAAGGCGATACCAGCACGCTCGCGAACTTTATTAATATATTCAACTGCTTTCGTTGAATTACCTTGTTCATTATAAGCCTCCGCCAACATCAAATAAACATCAGCCAAACGGATAATAGGGAAGTTTACTGGTGTATGTGAACGATCTGTAATTGCACCATCCCAGTCTCCTTCCGGAACATATTTACGCCAGAAATAAGTTTCCCAACCACCTCTATTATTATAAACAAAACCATTAGCAGAAGACAACGTTATAGTTCCTTTTTCATTTTTAGCGACAACAAAGAGCATCTCTGTTTTTTTGTTGCTATACCAACCTTGATATGTCGTATAAGGCAAAATAACAGTCGCTTGCATACGAGGATCACGATCTTCATACATCTGTAAAATCTTAGCTCTGTTTTCCTCAGGCATACTTATGATCTCCGTTGCACTTGAATTAGCTGTACATCTGAACACACTTTCCTTCACATCATTACTTGTTGTAAATCCAGGGAAAAGTTCATCCCAATCAAAAGGACGCCCATCTTTGTATTCATACATTTCAATCAATGTAGATGAAGGAACCGTATTATTCCAACAACTGCCATAAGAAGCACGTGTTCCTGCATAAAAACAGAGTGGCATACCATAGCTGTTACCGGTACCACCAAGATTAACGATCGAAAAGATCATCTCCGAACTGGTGTGACCACCATCTAAATTAAACAAACCCGCATAATCACTATATAATTCATGTCCACTCGTAGATTTTTCCAACCATTCGACAGCTTTGTCATATTCTTTCGCGTATAAATAGACTTTTCCCAGCAATGCTTGAACGGCAGTTAAAGTCACACGTCCATAGTTTTCACTATCCCATGCCTCTGGCAGACCGCACTCCAATGCCTTCTCTAAATCCTTGACAATAAAAGCACGTGTATCTTCAACCGAACTTCTCGGATTCATCAGATTATTAAAATCTTTTTCCAAATCGACTGATTCATCGTAAAGAGGGAGACCTCCGAAATAATCCATTAGATGGAAATAGACTAAAGCCCGTAAGAAATGTGCTTCTCCCAATATCTGATTCTTTGTACCTTCTTCAATTGGAGCATCTGCTACATTTCGGATAACTAAATTTGCACGTTGGATACTGTTGTACCCATCCTGCCATTTGCTATTCATAAAACCAGTTTTTGAAGTAGCGGTCCCCAGCTGTAGTACTTCGTATTGATCATAACCGGCAGCCACATCAGAGTTGACATCGATCAAAAACATTTTACCGAACAAGTCATCCTCTTTCAAGGAGGCATAAACTCCCATCAATCCTTGCTTGCATTGGTCTGCCGTTTGCCACATTGCCTCCGAGCTCACTTGGTCATAAGGAGTCCTGTCTAAATCGTAGCAACCTGTGAGTAGAGATACAGCTGCCATCAAAGACAATATATGTTTTTTCATTTTATTTTTCTTTTTAATGATTTGACTTTATTGTTAAAACGAGACGTTCACACCAACTACAGCTTGTCTCATAGTCGGGTAAGTAACACCACTTACTTCCGGATCATATCCTTTCCATGAAGTAAACGTAAAGAAATTTTCCAAACTTCCGTAAATGCGAACACGTTCCAAATAGGCTTTCTGAGTCCAATGAGCTGGCAATGTATATCCCAACGTGATATTACGAATCTTCAGATAGTTTTTATTGGCTACCCAGAACGTAGAATTCTGTTCATTCCGTGTATCACTATAGTCCAAGAAACGAGGATAAGTTGCATCTGTCCGTCCTTCATACCAACGCCCATCGGCAACATCCGCATTGATTTGATATCCTTGACGAACCACACTACGGAACAAATTACTGTGGAAAATATCTTTCAAGCCAGCCTGTCCCTGAAATAACATTGAGAAATCGATACCTTTCCACTCGAAACCTAAGTTCATACCAAACGTAAAATTAGGATTCTGTCCGTTACCTACTACCACACGGTCATCATTATCAATTTTTCCATCAGGCTTACCTGTCAGTTCCCCGTTTTCATCTCTTCCGTTAACGTCTTTATACAGGAGATCACCTTTCTGAGGTGTTCCGAATGCAGTGAATGCATCCGGGTTATTGGCGACCATTTGTTCGACAATCGCCAAATCTTCGTCAGTCTGGATGATACGGTCAGCCTCCAATACATATAAAGACCAGATTGGTAATCCTTCTTTCAACATACGGGCTCCATCATAAGAAGCATCACCTCCTTTAAACTTATCAACATTATTTTTAATGTAGGTGAAATTAAAACCAACATTATAAGAAAAGTCTTTTCCTATCTTATCATTCCAACTGGTCGTGAATTCGATACCTCGGTTTGAAACCTTGGCTGAGTTTTGTTTAGGTACTGTTGCATTACCATGTACCATCGGCGCCGGCAAGTCAATCAAAATACCTTTCGTACGTTTGTCGAAATATTCAATACTTCCAGAAAGACGGTTTCCCAACAGGCCGTAATCAACACCGATGTTCGTGATATAAGTCGTTTCCCATGTTAAATCAGCATTTGCTATCGCAGTCTGTGACAATCCATTTACGACAGTACGCCCCAAAACGTAATTAGTTTGTGCAAACATTGACTGAGACATATAGTTTCCATCCTTATCACGATTATCCCCCAGTGTATTATTACCTAACGATCCGTAGGATGCACGAAGTTTCAAATTATCCAACCAGCTTCTGGTATCCTCCATAAATGCCTCTTCAGACAAACGCCAAGCTCCTGAGAAAGACGGGAAATACCCCCATCGGTTGTTCTTGTTGAAGCGAGAGGAACCATCGGCACGAAGGTTTACTTCAAGCAAATAACGGTCATCCCACCCTAAATTTAAACGTCCGAAGAATGAACGCATTGCCCATTCATAGGTATTACCTTCTCCCGAATAATCTCCATAGGCTCCTTCGACAACCCCTAACGACGGGTCAATTAAATCTTTGCGTGTTACACCAAAATCCGAATACTTGTATTGTTCTTGGCTGGCACCAACCATCAAAGTTGCACTTAAACGATCATCAAAGAAATTCCGTTCGTAGCGAGCTGTCGCATCCATAAAGTTACGAATGGTCTTTTCACTGTAATTTGTAATACTTGTCTGTCCGACTCCGTCAGAATACAGTGCACCAGTCTGGAAATTATATAATGGCACGAAGTTCGGCTTGGACACCTTCTTCTTATCGTAGTAATCGTATGTATAAGAGCCTTGAATTGTCAATCCTTTCAACGGTGTCAAAATTGCATATAAACGTGTCTTCATACTGTTCATATCAATATTTCCTGTCACATTCCGCAAACGATTGTACGGGTTATTCGTTGCATTTTGCGGGTCGTCTTCCGGATTAGCATTGATACCCAATCGATTTTGATCATCCAAATAAGCAACTCCAGGGTTACCACCTGTCAATCCATACGTGTAGATGTCATCCAGATTTTCTGTAACAGGAGTCGTGTTGGCGACATAACCACTCATATTCACACCTACTTTCAACCAATCTTTCAGCTGTGAATCAATATTTGCACGGAGACTAAATTTTTCGTACCCCATGTTTTCCAGAATACCTGGATTATTTAAATAATTGAAAGAAGTATAATAAGTCAATTTTTCACTTCCTCCCGAGGCCGAAATATTGTGTTGATGAGAAACTCCTGTTTGATATACATCAAAAAGATTACTATTAGGATAAGCCAAGTAATTAGGGACTCCGTTTGTCAAGCCATTTGGATCTTTCGATTTTTCACGCCAAAGATCAATGGTTGCCTGTGAGAAAGGAGCATCTTTGTTGCTGTTAAGCATCCCTTCATTCATTAGCTCCATATAGGTCGCATAATCGCTTATCACTTCGTAAGGCTGCTTTAAAGTTTCGAATGAGACATAACCGTTATACTCCAATTTCATTTTGCCAGATTTACCCGACTTTGTTGTAATAAGTATAACACCGTTTGCAGCACGTGATCCATAGATAGCTGACGAGGCTGCATCTTTCAAAACAGTCATGGTTTCCACATCTTGGGGATTAACGGAACTCATACTCCCTTCCACACCGTCAATGATAACCAAGGGCGAAGAATTGTTCAATGTTCCTTGACCGCGAACTGTGATTTCTGCATCTCCATTATTCGACGGCAAGTTGTTAGTTGACGCTATATGAACACCTGGCGCAGTACCTGCAAGTGCAGTAGAAATACTTGTTAACGGACGACTTTCGGTCATTTCCCCTACATTAACAGACGTAATAGAACCGGAAAGATTCACTTTTTTCTGCGTTCCATAACCGACAACAACAACCTCTTCAAGTGCCTGAGAATCTTCTTTCAATTTAATTGTAAACGAAGTTTGCCCGTTAACTTGAATCTCCTGCTCTTTATAACCGATAAATGAAACAACTAAAGTCGAATTCGGATTCACTTCAAGTGCAAAGTTTCCATCCATGTCTGTAATCGTCCCATTAGTCGTTCCTTTTTCTACGACATTTGCTCCAGCGACCGGACCAAATTCGTCTTCAACTATACCTTTAATAGTGTATTTAGCCTGTTGTGGCGAAGCGACAACAGGACTGAGTTCTGCAGAACTCAGTGTACCGGTAGAAGGATTAGCAGAAGCTATCCCGATCGATGCTAAGAACATGGAAGTCCCCAAAAACATCGCTCTCGATACATAAAAGCGTTTAAAATCTTTTGTCATAATAACATTGGATTAGTAAATTAGATTTATAATTCATATCTCAATTAATTATCGTTTGTGTTTTTACATGCTCAAAATATATCTGAGTCCTTCAAGAACTATGGTGCTTCGTCATCATTTACGATTCAATATTGATAATTACTGCATACGACTATGGAGAGATAGAGTTTATTCAATCCGTTTTTTTATTTTTTCGCCATAATCCGCAAATTGCCATCACCTACACATGTAATAATTTGATTATAAACATCTTGAAGGTGAATATAAGTAATAGAAGTGGCTTCTCCGCTTATGTTTGCCTTCATCTGAGGTAAGTCGGCCTCGGAAAGTCCCATTTTCACTTAAATATATAGTGGTGAAGATGAAGCAGAGTGGCATGGTCAACCTAAATCAGGACGAGACAGGGTGAAGGTAAATTTTTGAGATGAAGCCTGTCCGGACGCTTGCCTTCATCCTTGTATAGCATGATAATCAATTGGTTTATAGGACGGAGAGAAGCCGAATTGGAATTTCGTGTAATACATGCTTAAACAACATGGTGACAAATCTCCATTTATGGTTCATATCTGCCAAATTATGAGAATTCGCCTTAGTTGTATCGTTTTTACGTTTCGATGTGTATCCATGTAAATATTCAAACATGAATGCTAAATAAATATATTGCTCATTAAGCCTAATTTATATGTTATATAAAACACATACATCACAATATGCTAATATATAAACACTTAACATATTGCTAAAAACTCACCGTTGGAAGATTAGTGCATATCAAATGGATAAAATTATACATCCATGCACATTATTAACATCTAAATTTGCAGCGTTTTGGTCATAGTTCTTGAAGAACTTAGATCAAAACACACTTTTGTGAAAAACACAATGGAAAAACACAAAGTGCCTATTTAGAGAAACGAGAATTATTATCAATTTATTAATCAATCTGGTGTTATTATGACAAAAGATTTTAAACGCTTTTATGTATCGAGAGCGATGTTCCTGGGAGCTTCCATGTTCCTGGCATCAATCGGAATGGCCTCAGCTAATCCTTCTACCGATACGTTTGGTTCAAATGAACCTACTCCTGTTGTAGCTTCTCCTCAACAGGCAAAACACAGTATCAAAGGTGTAGTAGAAGATGCTCTGGGTCCTATCGCTGGAGCTAATGTCGTAGAAAAAGGAACTACTAACGGTACAATTACCGACATGGACGGTAATTTCTCTTTAGAAGTATCTCCTAATTCCATCCTTGTTGTTTCTTATATCGGATATAAGGACCAAGAAATCCCCGTAAACAATCAGACTTCGTTCAACATTAAACTAGCCGAAGACTCACAAGCTTTGGAAGAAGTTGTAGTTGTAGGTTACGGCACACAGAAAAAGGTTAACTTGTCCGGATCTGTTTCGACCATTAATGTTGCAGAACTGACAGAAAGCCGCCCTATCACCAACGTTTCCCATGCACTGGCAGGTTTGGCAGCTGGTGTAAACGTACAAGGTTCAACCAATCAGCCGGGTAATGACAATGCCTCCATCAAAGTGCGTGGACAGGGTACGCTGAATGACTCCGCTCCGTTGGTTATTATCGATGGCGTCGAAGCAGGTATTAACACCGTCAATCCCCAGGATATCGAATCAATGACCGTATTGAAAGATGCTGCCTCGTCAGCTATCTACGGTTCCCGTGCTGCCAATGGTGTCATATTAATCACGACCAAGCAAGGTAAAGCCGGCTCTATCAAATTGGATTATAACGGTTATGTTTCATTCACCTCTCCTGAAATCCCAAGTTCCATGGATCCGGTATCAGACTATGCCACCTACATGGAATTAATCAACGAAGGATATCTCAATTCAGGTTTAAAGGCACAATTCTCACAAGAAATTATCGACGAATGGCGGAAAGACGGCGGACAGAATCCGTTGAAATATCCGAATACCAACTGGTTGGATGAGACATTCAAAAATTCGACATCCCACAACCATGTAATCTCAATGAGCGGCGGTAGCGATAAAATCCGTTTCTACTCTTCATTCGGTTATCAAAAAAATCCGGGTGTTATGGAAAATACCGGATTCGAGAAGTATAACGGACGTGTCAATATCTCCGCCGATATAAAACCCTGGTTGAATTTAGGGGCTCAAGTCAGTGGCTATGTATCCAATATGGATCCGTCTGCCAAATATACGGAGAGTGATAAAAAAGACACATCTGTCGATGATGTGTTCACATATGCTTCAGCAACAACTCCCGGTATGGTGTTCCGTGCACCGGACGGACGATACGGAGCTATGAACAATGGAGAAGACGATGCTCAATCAGCCAATAACAACCCGCTGGCACGCTTGAACCGTGTAGCAGGAAACATTCGTAAAACAAACCTGCGTTCAAGATTTGTCGGAACCATCAAACCTTTTGAAGGCTTCTCAGCTACAGCTTCTTATTCATATGAGTTTGTAGATGAGTTGCGTGAAAAGAAACCGGTCTTCATTGATCAATGGAACTTCTACAACGAAACTGTTACTTGGACAAACCGTGGTAAAACGAATATCATGAATTATGACGGCAAAGTCGAACGGTTCTTCGGTGATGTCGTCCTACGCTATGAAAAACGTTTGGCAAATGACCGGTTAGGCTTAAATGCAATGGTCGGAGCCAGCCAGGAAATGTATCGTAGCCGTAATTTTTCTGCAACGAAATATGACATGATCGATTTGAGCTTGAATGTGATCAATGCCGCCATCGGTGATGCGACAGCATCCGGTTCAAGTACGGAATGGGCTATGCGTTCTTTCTTCGGGCGCGTCAATTTAGACTGGGAAAATAAATATCTGTTGGAAGTGAACCTTCGTGCAGACCAATCATCCCGATTCCTTTCCAATAAACGTACCGGTTATTTCCCCTCTGCTTCCGTAGCTTGGCGTATGGACCAGGAAGCATTCATGGAAAATTGGGTAGAAAAAGGATTGAGCAACTTGAAACTCCGTCTTTCTTATGGTTCTTTAGGTAATAACTCCGTCGGCAATTATGATGCCATCGCTACTTATGCCAACAAACCAAGCAGCGGAAGTGCTTTCAACTATACCTTGAACAATGCCTTAGTACTGGGACTTGCCCAAGCTCAATTGGCTAATCCTAACTTGACTTGGGAATCCACCTACATGACCAACGTCGGTGTCGATTTCGGATTGGTTAACAACAAACTTACCGGTACGATCGACTATTTCAACAAAAAGACAAAAGACATCCTGATCAACCTGCCTGCTCCTGACGTACACGGTACAGCTTCCATACCTAAGCAGAACAGTGCTACTGTTACAAACCAGGGTATTGAAATGACACTTGGTTGGCAAGACCATATCGGAGACTTCTCTTATGGCGTGAACGGAAACTTCACATTCGTCAGAAACAAGGTCAACAAGTTCAAAGGGAAAGAAAAAGGCGGTCAGTCCATTGACGGAGCCAACTTGATTTGGGAAGGACACTCGATCAACTCTCAATATTTGCTGCGTGTAGATCGTATCATCCAGACAGATGAAGACTTGGCTTTAGTACAAAAAATGATCGACAACGCACCGATAGACGAAAAAACAGGTAAAAAAGTCAATCCGTTTGCTGCATTCGGTACTCCTCAGAAAGGTGATTTGCTTTATATCGATAGCAATGGAGACGGTATTATCGACATGAATGACCGCGAAATCGTCAGCGATGGCCCGAACCCGAAATTCCAATTCGGTTTGAACCTGAATGCCGCCTATAAAGGTTTTGACTTTTCCATTCTCTTCCAGGGACAAGCAGGTGTGAAAGCCTACTGGCAACATGACTTGGCGAACACCTCATCCGTTCGTTTCGGTTACCAGTTGAATAAAGAAGTGGCTGAAGGCCGTTGGACAGAAGGCCGGACAGATGCAACTTATCCGCGTCTGCTGCAATCTCAAAATACGATCAACAAGCAAATGAGCGACTTCTACCTGTCGAACAAAGCATTCTTGAAAATCCGTAACATCCAATTGGGTTATACTCTGCCTAAATCCGTTACGGAAAAAATGCAACTGGAAAGACTTCGCTTCTACGGCAGTTTGGAGAACTTCTTCACTTTCACCTCTTACAGAGGTCTTGATCCGGAAATCAGCGGTTTAGGTTATCCGGCTATGAAGTCGGCTGTATTAGGTATTAATGTCACCTTTTAATTGAATTAAACATCATGAACAAGTATAAATTATTCTTCACTTGCGCTGCTTCACTTTTATTCATGAGCAGTTGCTATGACCTGGATCGTTTTCCGGAAGACCAACTGAGTGCCGGAACCTTCTTCCAGACACAAGACCATGCCGACCAGGCAATGATGGGCGTTTACAGCCAAATGACACATGATGACGTGTTTGGCCGCCAGTTCGGTTTCGACTGTTTGGGTGGCATAGCATCCGGATATGACGCTCCTTCCTACCCGAATATCGGAAGAGGAACCTATACGACAACAGAAGGTGCTGTCGGTAATAAGTTCAAACAATTATATGAAGGTGTCACACGTGCGAACATCATCTTGCAGAATGTTGACAATTGCGATATGTCGGACGATTTGAAGAGCCGTTACAAAGCGGAAGCCCGCTTCATGCGCGGTCTCTACTATTTCACTTTGCTCGATTTCTGGGGCGGCATTCCTCTCTATGATGAAAAGACAATCGTAGCTGAAGATTTCTCCAATATGTTGAATCCGAGAAGCTCGGCTGAAGATGTGCGTAAGTTTATCATCCAGGACTTGGACGATGCTATCGCTCACCTGCCGGCAAAATGGGACGACTCGAACAAAGGCCGTGCCACATCCGGCGCCGCAATGGCTCTGAAAGGAAAAGTACTTCTTTTCAACAATCAGTACCAAGAAGCCGCTACTTGCTTCGAAAGCGTAGTCAACAGTGGTGAATATGCTTTATATTCGGACTATGCCAACCTGTTCAAGCCGGGTGGAGACGAAAGTTCCGAAATGATTTTCGCCATCCAGAACATCGGTGGTGTAGGTACAGACTTTGGTATGCCGACAACCTTCTACATGGGGAACCGTGCTTCTTACGGAAGCTGCTGGAACAATGTAATGGCAGCTACCGACTTCGTCGACTCTTATGAATGGTCTGATGGCCGTCCGTTCAACTGGGACGAAGTGATCCCGGGATTCAACGCAAGCGACGATGTGAAAAAAGAGACATTCTACGCCACATTGAACGACGATTTTGATAAAGTGGTAACTTACCCGGCTGCCAAAGATAAATTGTTAGAAATGTACGGCAAACGCGACCCGCGTATGGCTGCTTCTATCATCCTGCCATATACAACTTATAAAGGTTGGTATTCCAATGCTCCGATGAATACGGAATATGTCATTACCGCAAAATCCGGACAAACGAACGAAAAGAATGGTTTTATCCGCGTCAATGGTAATTACGAAATGTATTTATGGCGCAAGTTTGTTGCCGAATACGACATGGACGGAGCCATCAACAACCGTGAAGATACGCCAATCAATTTCCCATTGATCCGCTATGCAGACGTACTGTTGATGCTGGCTGAATGCTACAACCAAACAGATCAGCAAACCAAAGCTGTAGAAAAGATCAATCAGGTTCGTGAACGTGTCGGTATGCCAGGCCTCAACAGTGGTCCGGAGTATTTGAAGGCAACTACCAAGGACGAAGTCTTCAAACGTATCAGACATGAACGTGCTGTCGAATTAGCAGGTGAAGGCCATAGCTTCAGTGACATGAAACGTTGGAAACTGCTCGAATCCCTGGATGGACAAGTTAAAGGTTTCACCGGACAGTTCTATTATAATCGTGTCGTTCAGGAACGCGATTACCTGTGGCCGATTCCAAATGGTGAAATGGAAAAGAACCCGAACCTGAAAGGGGATCAGAACCCAGGATGGTAATCATTGACCATTAAACGAATACAAATAAAAGGGCAGACGGCTATGTCTGTCCTTTTTCATTATATTTGTAATCCATATGCTCCCATCTGAAAGAAGAACTCCTTTCAATATTGGCAGCAATATGAACATAGAATCTCATATCCAACTTATCAGGACTAGGAAAAATGAATTGCAAAATATCATTACGTTCTATAAATCAACAAAAATATGTATAAACAACTCAATCATTCCAGCCATGATGCGGCATATCTTTTAGGGGGTATCCTTCTTTTTTCCTTTCAAGGATGCAAAGAAAAGCCTGTTACCCCCCAAGGTTTATCGAGCACTCCTAACGTCATCTACATCTTCCCGGACCAAATGCGCAACCATGCGATGGGTTTCTGGAGAGAAGCAGGATTCCGGGAAGCGGTGAATTTCGAGGGAGATCCGGTGCATACGCCTAATCTGAACCGGTTTGCGAAAGAATCCGTTGTACTGACTTCGGCTATGAGCAACTGCCCGCTGAGCAGTCCGCACCGGGGAATATTGTTGACGGGGATGTATCCGGAACATAGCGGAGTTCCCCTAAACTGTAATGCCAACCGTCCGATCAGTTCATTACGCGAAGATGCGACCTGCATCAGCGACGTGTTCAGCCAGGCTGGCTACAATTGTGCTTATATCGGGAAATTGCATGTCGACTGCCCCACTCCCAACGACCCGGAACGTCCCGGAAAATATGTGGAAGACCGTGTCCCGGCCTGGGACGCCTACACTCCGGCAGATCGCCGGCACGGCTTCGATTATTGGTATTCATATGGAACCTATGACGTGCACAAGCATCCGCATTATTGGGATACGGAAGGAGTAAAACATGAAATCAACGAGTGGTCTCCCGAACATGAAGCGGATAAAGCCATCTCCTATCTGCGGAACGAAGGGAACGTGCGTGACCCTAAAAAGCCGTTCTTCATGATGGTCAGCTTTAATCCGCCTCATAGCCCGTATGCTTCTCTGGAAGACTGCATGGAGGAAGATTACGACTTATACAAAGACCTTCCATTGGACAGCCTACTCATTCGCCCGAACGCAAACCGGGAGATGAAAAAAGCAGCTTCCGTACGTTATTACTTTGCATCGGTGACAGGCGTCGACCGGGCTTTCGGACGGATACTGGACGAACTCGAAAAGCAGGGATTGGATAAGAATACCCTCGTCATTTTCTCTTCCGATCATGGAGAAACCATGTGCAGCCAAAATACGGACGATCCCAAAAACTCGCCTTATGCCGAAAGTATGAACGTCCCGTTTATGATTCGTTTTCCCGGAAAAGTAACCCCTCGGATCGACAGCGAACTTTTGTTGTCTTCTCCCGATATCATGCCGACCATACTCGGACTGTGCGGCTTGGAAAAGCAGATCCCAGCAGCAGTGGAAGGGCGGAATTATGCAGGACGTTTTACAGGAAAAGACTCTTCCGTTCCTTTACGCCAGGGAGCCTTGTACATCAAGAATATCGACGGAGAAAAGGATGCCGAAGGAAAAGTCATTTCTTATTTTCCGGTAGCGAGAGGAATCAAGACACATCAATACACCCTATCACTCACAATCGACCGGAAGACGAAAACACTAAAAGAAGCACTTCTATTCGATGATTTGAAAGACCCGTACCAGATGCATAATCTCCCCCTGCAGGAGAATCATGAAATCGTTTCCGAACTATGCAGACAAATGGTCCCTCTGCTGAAAGAGGCAGACGATCCGTGGTATAAGGAACAAATATTAAAAGAACTGATTCCTTACGAAGGCTAAAAAAGAGGTTTCAAAAAGGGATGTAGATGTTCTTTATCTTGACAACCGTCTTTATTGCCATGAAGTCAATGTTCATAGGGAGCGAACATTGACTTCATCGCGATGAAGACGGTCGTCATGGTGATGAAGACGGTCCTCTTTTTGCCTCCCCCTTTGCAAGTACGGGCTATTCTTATTTCACCGTCCAGGTCACCTTATCATTTACAGGATTTTTCTTCTGAGTGGAACGGGCCTCTATCGTGTTCTCCCCATCCTGCAAAGCGACACCTTTCCATTCGAATGTCGCATATTCGTCCGGCTTTTGTTTGCCGATACTTTTTCCGTTTACAAACAACTCGACTTCCGGCTGATTGGAGAAAATCATAATATCCGTTACTGCCAATGAACGATCGCGATGGCGACGGTTCGTAATATAGACGAACGGCTCGTCTTCGTTCCAGTTGGCCTTATAAAAATAGAAAGCATCTTTCTTCACCTTACGGTCGAAAGTCACCAGACCTTTATCGTTGATACCGGGCCGGTCACCTTCCACACGGTGGGCCGCACCGAAGTCAAACAGGTTCCAAATGAAAGAGCCCCAAACGAACGGACGTTCCGCCAATGCTTTCCAGTTTCCGATATGATAATAGGTCTGATAATTCTCCGGATGCCACCAACCGGAAGCGATCCCCCGTTTCACAGAATCCTGCTGGTGGTAGATGCTTGCTCCTGCCCCATATTCGCTGATGGCGATCTTATATTCCGGATGTGCCTTATGATTGGCATCCAGCCATTTTCCCATATCGGACGGAGAACCGCCATACCAACCGAAATACTGGTTCCAAGCAATCACGTCGGTTACCTTATTTATATCATCATCGTAAGAAAGGAAGCTGGCAGATGTCGTCAGGCGAGTCGGGTCCTCCTTATGGGCCAAATCGTTCAATTCCTCGATATATTCGGTCGGATTGTCTCCGATGGTCTTTAACTCATTAAACAGCCCCCAGAAACAAATCGACGGATGGTTATAATGCTGGCGGATCAATTCTTTCAACTGCTCTTTCCCGTTCTCACGAAAAGAAGGCTGGTTGATATAGCCTCTATCCTGATATCCCCCCGGCCCGATCTGAGGAATTTCAGCCCAGGTGACAATACCGTATTTATCCATCAGGTCATAAAAGTAAGTAGCTTGCGGGTAATGAGCCAGACGAACGGCATTAGCTCCCATTTCTACCATAATGGCTGCATCTTCATCGTGGTGCATTTTATAAAGAGCATTTCCCCTTTCCTCCCGATCCTGATGGCGGCATACTCCTTTCAGCTTCAGATGTTCACCATTCAAGAAAAAGCCTTCTTCGGCATCCACATGATAATAGCGCAAGCCTAATGGCTGTACAATCCGATCTATTATTTGACCTTCGGAAAGAAGAGATATTTCGGCCTTATACATGAACGGATCTTTACGGCCATTCCAAAGACGGGGATTTCGGATTGTCAAATCCATTCCGGTTGTAGCCCAGTCATTGGCATCCACCGTAACCTTTATATCCTGCTGCTGGACAAGTTTATCGTCTTCCCAGATCTTGATGTCCACTTTTACGGGTTGCGCCGTCGCACTTCCGTTAGAGACGAGCACTTTCGCCTTTACATCGGCCTGCTCTTTCGTCACTTTATTCTGAATCAGATAGACACCGGGAGATGCATAGTCGGTCAACGAGATATTAACCGGGTCCGTTATGATCAGATTCACATCCCGGTAGATCCCTCCATAGAAATTAAAATCACCGACCAACGGCATAACATCCTGCTGCAAAGCGTTGTTGACCTTCACTAAAATCCGATTGTCGGCATCATATTTCACCTTATCTGTAATCTCGAATACAAACGCTCCATATCCGCCACGATGTTCACCAATATGAACATCGTTAATAAAAACATTCGCAATTGTATTGACTCCTTCGAAACGCAGGAAAAGACGTTTGCCTTTCCATTCAGGCTTTACAAACAGCGTTTTGGTATAGTTGCCCATTCCACGATAGTAATCCTGTTTGCCGGAAAGGGCATCGCCACTGTTCCAGGTATGAGGCAGGTTCACCCGTTCTTCACTTTTAAACTGTACCTGATGGGAAAAACGGAACATCCAGTTTTCATTCAACAGGATTTCCTTACGTGCCGCAAAGATTGAAGTGCTGATAAAAAGGAGTATCAGACTAAAGATTGTGTGTTTCATGTTTACAAAATTCTTTATTTACGGCTCAAAATTAGGTGATTGACGGTAAAGGGACAGGCACAATTTGTCTAATTGGATGGATAGATTTGTCCAAGAGCGCTATTTTAAACAAAAGAGGTCATGTCTACATCACGACACGACCTCTTTGTTACTAATTTCGTAAATATAGGACAACTGCTTACATTCCTTGTTCTCCACCACCTGAATTGCCTTCTCCTCCGCCTTTGGAGTCATCATTACTGATACCGCGGCGTACTTTCTTGATCTGGCCTTTCATTGTACCGAAACGGTAAGAGACGCTCAGACGGAACTCACGCGAGTGGCGCCAGTTGGTCGAGACATCCCGGAAACCTTCGCCGGTAGTCGTCATCTCCATCTTCATTGTTTTCCAGAACGGGTTCTGCGCCCCGAGAGAGACAGAGAGTTTCTTCTTCAAGAAATCCTTGCTAATGTTCAATCCGGCAAAATAGAAAGGAGATTGCTTGCTTTGCAACTGAATCCAGGGGCTAAAATAACCTCCATGCAGATTGATGCGGAAGTCTTTCGGTAACGTGAATTGGGAACCGGCAAACACACGACCGCTCCAGCCTTTGTTGCTCATGCCCAAATCGGAGGCCTTCATATCCGTATAATCCGCGCCACCATTCATATAAATACGGAACCAAGTTGTCGGAGACCAGTTCCCATACAGGAAAATACCGACCTGTTGTTTTTTACCGATATTATCGTATGTATTCCACAGAGCACCATTATATTGGGAACGGGGATCGGTCGATGGGAAATCGGCCGTCGTCGTATAGCGTTCGATCGCATTATTGACAAACGTATAACTTAAACTGGCATTAATACTGAACTTCTGAGTGAACTTACTGAAGTTCAAATTCACATTATTACTTTTTTCCGAATCCAGGTTCGGATTACCTTGGGAGATATTCTGCGGGTTCACATCATTGATATATGGATTCAAGAACCAAATACCCGGACGTTGGATACGCATATTATATCCTAAACGGATTTGGGAAGACATATCCATTTGATAAGTCAATGTGGCATTCGGCACGACGTCGAAATAATCCGTACTGAAATTCAAATCCGGCTTACGGGCAAAAGAAGCCTTCAGGCTTGTTCCCTCGGCGCGCACCCCTGCTTTGATGCCGAACTTATTCAGTCGTACCAGATATCCTAAATAAGCCGAATAAATATGTTGCGTATGTTTAAACTGGCTGTTGTCTCTCGAACGATCTTCCCAGATCTTAGTAGAATCGTTATAAATCTGTTCCAGCGTATTACTTTTATTTTGCCGGTTGATATATTTCACACCGACTTCCAATGTCTGTTTCTCAAACAGAGGTGTCGTATAATCGACCTGCCCGGTGTGTTCTACGGTAGAGGCATCATTGATATTCCATTTCGGATATTCTCCGGACAAATAGTAATAACCTTCTTGCACATCGACCTCCGTACGTCCCTCATTGTCATTCGGAGACTGGCTAAAGCGATAAGACAACGTCAGCAATTCATCTTTTTTGCTGGTCGAATGCTGGAAATCGACATTGATATCCGTAGAACCGAACGTACCCTCCGAAACAGAGTTACGGTTATACCTGTAGACAGGATCGTAAGAACGCAAACGGTTGTCAATCCCATCCAACGGGTCCAAAACGGCATCCAATTCGGAAAGGCTCTTGTTCTTTCCTCTGAAAAGGTTCACACCGACACTCAACAAATTCAGCGTGTCGATCTCATAGCTACCTTCCAGATACCCATACTGGAACGGTCCTTTGTTTTTGCTGCGTCCCTTTTCTTCCAAACGCGTCGGATTACCGTCTGCCAACATATCCTCATCTGTAAAACGTTCACTATATGAATCGTTCCAGGGGGAATTACGATAGTTATAACCATAATTAGCTGTAATACCGAATTTTCCAGCCTTCATCGAGACATAGCCGCCCCCACCGAAACTGCCCAGTGTGCTGGCATTGGCACGAACGGTTCCCGTATATCCTTGCAATGCGTTCTTGGTCGTAATAATATTGATAATACCTCCAACACCTTCAGCATCATATTTGGAACCTGGGTCGGTAATGACCTCGATGTTTTTGATCGAGCTGGCTGGCATACTTTTCAATACATCGGATGCATTGTCACCACTCAATAAATTGGAAGGTTTGCCATTCATATAAATTTTATAATTGGAAGATCCTTTCAACTGGATTTTATCCTCGCCATCCACAGTGACCATCGGAACCTTGCGAAACATTTCCAACGCATTGTTCGTCTTTGCTTCCGGATCGTCTTCCAGATTGTACGTCAGCTTGTCGACCTCGACTTTAACCAATGGTTTCTGGGCAACGACAGTGACTTCCTTCAGTTGCTGAGTATCATCGTTCATGAACAGTTTTCCAAAATCCAGGAGCTTTTTGTTTTCCGACAATGTAAATGTTTTCTTGGCAGGGACCTTCCCTAAAGATTCCATTGTCATCACATATTTACCCGGCTTGTTCATCGTTGCCGTGAACTTGCCATCATCATCGCAAGCCAACAATTTCACAGGATTCTGTGGTGCGGAAGCCAAAGCTATCCTCAACGTGGCATAAGGTACGGACTCATTGGATAAAGAGTCGACTACTTGGCCCTTAATTGTAAAGGCAGCCGATCCACCTCCGGTTTGCGCAAACACTGACGCAGACACAAATAGTATCAGCATTAAGTAGAGTAGTTTTTCTTTCATTAAATTTGAGAATTTAGATATTATCGATTATACATTCACATAAAAACAGTTGCAAATGTAACTCTATCTACGAGCTATTCGTAACTTTACAGTTTAAAGAATTGTAAAAGTTGTATTTTGGTGTTCGATTTTTGCAGATTTCACCTATTTTTGTAGAAACCAATCATAAAAAGGATAAGTTTATGAGAAAATTATCATTCATTTTTGCAACGCTATTACTCGTCGTCACCATGCATGCACAGGATCTGAAAGTAATCAAATTAAACTCTCCGGACAAAAACAGAGGATGTTCCGTTATGAAAGCGTTATCCGGCCGCCACTCCGATCGGGAATATGCAGACAAGGAACTCAGTTTACAGGATTTATCGGATTTGTTATGGGCTGCGAACGGGATTAACCGCCCAGACGGAAAACGAACGGCTCCTTCAGCGCTGAACAAACAGGATATCGATATTTATGTCATTATGAAAGAGGGTGCTTACCTGTATGATGCCAAAACAAACAGCCTGCAACCTCTTGCTAAAGGAGATCACCGGGCTGCTGTTGCCGGCGGTCAGGATTTTGTCAAATCGGCTCCAGTCAGTCTGGTACTCGTCTCCGATCTTTCACGCTTCGGAAACATTGCCGATCATACCAAACTGATGGCTGCTGTCGATGCCGGCATCGTTTGCCAAAACATCAATATTTTCTGTGCATCCACCGGTCTGGCAACCGTTCCCCGTGCCACTATGGATCAGGCTGCTTTAAAACGAATTTTGAAATTAACGGACAATCAATTACCAATCATGAACAATCCGGTAGGATATCCACGGAAATAAACAGAAGTGGTAAAAGCATTCAACTGTAATACAATATTTTAACAATTATAATGAAGGCCATAGTTCTAAGGGAACTATGGCCATATCTTTTCATCAATAAAAGGAAGAGAATGTTTAGAACTTTATAGTCCAGCCTATTATGTTGTAGGGATGCTTTCTTACCTAATGGCCCTTACTTTATATCAAGTGCAATTATTTAGCCTAAAATAGTTAAAATGCGCAATAAGATTAATTCTTCACAACATATTTCAACAATTTGGAAATAAATTTATAATTTTGAAGGCCATAGTTCCCTTAGGACTAAATCCCATTCGAACAACACATCATGGATGAGAAAACGGACATAAAACGATTCAATAATATTTTCGTCACCCATCGGGACCGATACATTCGGTTCGCCTATTCTTATACATATAATCAAGAAGCAGCAGAAGACCTGGTGACGGAAAGTCTGATGTATTATTGGGAAAACCGGCATCGGTTAGAAGAAGTCAAAGACATACCTTTATATATACTAGTCACCCTAAAAAACAAATGCCTGGATTACCTTCAGCGTGAACGTACTTGGAATAATATCGCTGAAAATTTGCTATCCAACAAAGAGTGGGAACTGCAAATGCGTATCTCCAGCCTGGAAGCATGTGAGCCGGAAACATTGTTCAGCAATGAAGTACAGGAGCTTGTTAACCAAGCTCTGGCAAAACTACCGGAAAAGTCCAGACATATCTTTATCATGAGCCGGTACGAAGGGAAAAATTACCAAACAATAGCCAAGGAAACCAACCTTTCAGTGAAGAGTATCGAGTTTCATATCAGTAAAGCGCTGAATTTATTACGCAAAGAGTTAAAAGACTACCTTCCTTGCCTGCTATTTTTACTGGATTTCTTTTACGTCCCCTAAATATTTTCACTTGTCCGATCGAAGTGAAAATAAATTTTCTCCTGCATGAAAATTTATTTTCCCGCGGGAGAAAATTTATTTTCACCGAAGAGGTAGAGTGTGGATAAAATTGCCAGCACTGTCTCCAAAATAGATGTGTTGTTCATATTATTGCTTCTTTGCATGCAATAAGTTCAAATCATCAGTAACCAATCCATCCAACACCTGCCGGATTTTATCTGATATAGCCCTATCTATGCCAAACTTATCACATAATGATTGAAACTTGCCTACTGCATCAAATACTTGTAATATCTTTTTTTCAGGATCTTCCACAAAATCCTCTGCAAAATTAACGAAGTCACTTGTGGTCAAGGCTGACCTTTTACCCATCACCCCCATTGAATGAATGTGAGCAGAAGAATTCTCCCATGTATTTGCAGTGAACATGACATCGTATGCAGGTGATAACCGCCACACTCCTGTCTTGTCCATGATAAACGATATATTCTTATTATGATCATCTGATACACCTGCCACATAATTAAATACCATCCTAATGAATATCTGGTCTTTGTCTTCCTGGGGAAGATTCAGAGTCTCTGCTATCCAACATAGCTTTAGATAATCATCCGCACCCGGCATAATGGCGGCGAGCGTTTGGCTAAAAATCTTGTCACCATTCTTGCGGTCAAACCTTTCTGTTACGAAATGGTTCCTTCCATCAATTTCTTTTAGGAAGCATGGCATCATGTTAATCCCTGCTTCCTTTGCCATCTCGTAATATACCATTTCTATCTCTGTGGTAGGAGAGTTCTCCTCCTCTTTGAATTTTATAATATACTGTTTAAAATCTTTAGGCAAATCCACCTGGCCGGAGCGAAACTCCTCCGTTTCAAGATCATAGGCAATCACTGCCTTGGGGCGCATACCACCTGCGGAAGTTCCAAGATATATCAACTTTTTCATCGTAAGGTTATCCTCCGGTGATATGACAGCCGCATCCCGATCATTATATACTTTGGAAGCCAACGTTGCCAATGATGACATATCCACCAGCCCACGAGGATCATCATCCCTAACCTCCGGTTCAAATTCCAAAGCCCCCATAGCCCTCTTGCCTATATAAGAGAGCTTCAACAGCGGCAATGACTCCGTAACCTTTATATTACTATCCGTGAGCCACTTGTCAAACAAAGAAGCTCCCCATTGGTCAGGAAGTGCGTCTGCAAGGAATTCCGGAAGTCCTTGATACAATTTATCCGTATTCCCATAAAAAGAAGCAGTCAAAGGGGTTCTCTTAGGATGTGTGGAAGGGCATATATCATAATCTTGCTTCCTATATTCATCCGTAAATTGGAATACGGAACAATGCTTTTCAAAGTTCCAGCTCAATTTACCTATGCAGGTTCCCCATAGATATACATTCACTATGATTGGCTCTTTCTTCATACCGTCTTGCGTTTACTGCTAAATCGTTGTACTCTCTTACCTGTTTTTTCATTGATAAGGAAAGGAGAATCAGGAAGTTCCGGTACCAAATCGGCAACCCCTTCAAGGGTCCCACTTATACGCAGGATCTTAAGCAGCGTACTCAGGGCAATATCATTTACCTTGCAGGACTCTATTCTCTTAATAGTAACAAGGGATACCCCGGCTTTGTCTGCAAATTCTTGCTGAGAAAAACAACAGCTAAGCCGTAAAGACCTAACTCTCTTGCAGATTTCCTCTACAATACCTTTATCTGAATATTCATATATTGTATATTTATCATATAACTTTTTCATAGAAGAACAATATAAAGAATCATTTTTGATACAAAAATATCAATAAATATGGAATAAACCGAATTTGCTGTCATTTCTTGGGCACCAAAAACATATATTCTCTACGTTCCATAGGAATAATCGTCCAGTTATAGCCTCCGGACGCAAGCATGACGTTCAAAATGAACCGTCCCATTCTTCCGTTCCCAAATTCATATTTAGAGCAGGTTAGTAATCGCTGTTACAGGAATATTCAGTTTTGAGCAAGCGAACATTTTTTTTCCTAAATCCTTTAACGAAGCTCCAATATGATACACGTCCATTTCATCAACAACCAGAAAACGATCGTGACTGTCCCGATATGTTCGGATGTCAATAGGTACGTACTGGCCGTTGTAAAAAATACCTTCAATCGGGGGTAGGGAAGTACGCACGAAGAAGCCAATTTTCTTATCATGTTCCGCAATGGTTCTCTCAATCTGAAAAAATCTGTTATCCATTCTTTGTTCAATATCATTCAAGCGCTGATTAATCGAATAGCCCTTTAATAAATAGTCCTTTAAGACCTTACGCCCATCGGCGAAATAAAATACCTCTTTCACTATTGACACGAAATCCAATGGATATAATTGCATCCAGATTATAATAAGTCAAGTTTCGTATCACTTGCCGTTTACCCTCCGGCCGAACTGTTTGGAAATCCCGAACAGTTAAACTTTCCTCTAATTCATTAAGCTTTTGTATCGCATCGTCAAACTTCTCACCTAATATCATAAACAAACCAGGTGGAAATTCTTGTTTAAACTTAGAAACTACTTTACAAATTACAGATAGCTTATTCCAAAATCAAGATACAAAAATGAAATATAAGAACCTTAAAATCATGCCCTCTTTGAAAGAGGTAGACAAGATGCTTAAAAACCGATCTCGTTAGTCAAGCAATATCCGACACCGAAAAAAACAAAAAATATTTCATTTTTCCTTTAGGGTATTTTTCCTCTTGTTCGCCCTTAATAATAGAAACAGGAAAAATGGAACAGAAGCTACTATATAAAATGTTTAACGGAGAAGCCACAGATAGCGAAGTGACTCAAATCCGTCAATGGGTAAATGCCGATAAAGCGAACAGAGATACTTTCTATCATGAACGTGCCCTGTTCGACGCACTCCAATTAAATGCTTTTCAAAAAGAAAATCATGTTCGCAAGCAGTCCATGCCACTCTGGAAATGGATTGGAAGTGCTGCCGCTGCTGTCATCGCCTTATTCCTATTATATAACATTCCGGTATTTACCACAAAAAATATCCAGCCTGAAATAGCGCTCAACACAATTAAGGTTCCTGCCGGACAGCGAGTTGAAGTAACGCTTTCAGACGGGACTCATATCTGGCTGAATGCCCGGTCAGAATTTTCTTATCCGGTTTCGTTTAACGGAGACACAAGAGAAGTCCTTTTAAAAGGAGAAGCATTTTTCGATGTAGCCAAGAATAAAAATAAAAAGTTTATTGTCAATACAGGCCGCTGTGAAGTGGAAGTTTTAGGGACACAGTTTAATGTGGAGGCCTATAACGAAAATGAATTTTCCACAGCCCTCATACGGGGCAGCGTAAAAGTTACCGACAAGTCACAGCCAGACGAATCAGTTGTGTTAGAACCCAATAATACTGTCAGCCTCAACAACGGAAAGCTGACAGTCACTCCCATCACCGATTTCAATCCATACAGTTGGAAAGATGGACTTATCACTTTTAAAGATATCAATTTCAAGGATTTGATGAAGAAGCTTGAGAAAAATTTCGGTATCCGGATAATTGTCGACAATCATACGCTCGATAATTACGCATGTAGTGGAAAGTTCCGTACCTCCGACGGGATTGAACAGGTGCTGAGAGCTTTACAACAAGACGCTCACTTCACCTTCGAGCGAGAGAGCGGAACTGAAATTCGTATTCAATAAACAATTAAATATATAGCCTATGAAGAGGAGATAATTAGAATGAAGGACAAACTATGTCCAATGTAAAAATGAAGTTTCAATCTAATATCATTTATTTAACTATCACAAAGATGAAGAAAAGAAAAATTTGTGTATCTCGTATTTTAAAGATGACATCTCTGTTCTTCCTTTCTTGTGCCATGTTCGCACAAGCAGAAACGGAAAGTTCACAGAGCATACGCATCACACTTAACAAAAACAATGTCCGGCTGGAAAATATCTTAAACGACATTGAAAGCCAGACCAATTTACTGTTCATTTACAATAAGAACGTAAATGTTAACCGAAAAGTCTCAGTAAACGCCGAAAATACTTCTTTGCAGGAAGTATTGCAAAACCTGTTCGACAACAATGTATCCTTCAAAATCGAAGGTTCTTACATCGTTCTCTCACCAGCAGGAGCAACAGGCAGCCCACAACAAGCAAAACACACAGTTAAAGGTGTGGTAGAAGATGCATTAGGTCCTATCGCCGGTGCCAATGTTGTAGAAAAAGGCACTACCAACGGTACGATTACCGATATGGATGGTAATTTCACATTAAATGTATCCCCGAACGCCGTACTGGTTATTTCGTATATCGGTTACAAAGATCAGGAAATGCCGGTAAACAACAAGACAAACATCCAAGTTAAATTGGCCGAGGACTCACAAGCATTGGATGAAGTAGTCGTTGTCGGTTACGGTGTCCAGAAACGTGCATCCGTAACAGGATCGGTCGCTTCACTTCAAGCCAAGGATATTGCCACAGTCAAAACTCCGAATGTTAGTAATGCGTTAGCAGGTAAGTTACCTGGTTTACGTGCCGTACAAAGAAGCGGTGCTCCGGGTGACGATGATGCAAGCATCGATATTCGTGGTTATGGGGATGCCTTAGTCATTGTCGATGGCGTAGAACGTGATTTCAAGCAAATCGATGCTAACGATATCGAATCAATCAGTATATTAAAAGATGCATCTGCTGCCGTTTACGGTTTTAAAGGAGCAAATGGTGTCATCCTCGTTACAACTAAAAAAGGACAGGTTGGCAAACCGAAAATCAATTATAACGGATACGTCGGAATACAGAACATTACCCGTTATCCAGAATATTACAACGGATACGAGTATGCGACTTTGTACAACGAAGCCCAGCAGAATATCGGAGTTACAGCCCCCTATTCAGCTGAAGATCTAGAACGTTTCAAACAAGGAATCGGAACGACAGACTGGTATGATGAAGTCATTCGCAAAACAGCTCCTGCCACTTATCATAATCTAAGCGTATCGGGAGGTGCAGAAAAAGTAAAATACTTCTTTTCACTTGGTTTGACAGATCAGGAAGGTATCTACAAATCCAAAGCGTTCAATTACAAAAAATATAATGTACGTTCCAATATCAGTGCAGAAATCGTCAAAGGCTTTACCGTAGACTTACAGTTAAGCGGTCGTCTGGATACTCGAATGAAACCATACGAAGCAGAGCCGTTAAGCCGTAGCATCCAAATGGCAAAACCCGTATTCCCGATTTACGCTAACAACAATCCGGATTATTGGTCCAATCCGGGTGATAAAGGGAACCCTGTACATCTGTCCGATATCGACAATGTCGGCTACGACAGAAGAGATCGCCGTGAATTTAACGGATCAATCGGTCTGAACTGGGAAGTGCCCTGGGTGAAAGGTTTATCCGCAAAAGCGTTGTTCTCTTACGACTACAACAACAAATACAGCAGAAAATGGTATAAAGAATATTATGAATATACCTACGACGCGGTCAATGATGTTTATAATGCTTCCGGCAGCCACACCATTTCAGAGCTGACAACTCAGAATGACAACTATTTCAGACCGAACGGACAAATCTCGCTGAATTATAAGAATACATTCGGCAAGCATGATATCGGAGCGTTGGTGTTGTGGGAATTCTACAACGACCGTACCGACATCTTGAAAGCCTACCGCCAGTTTACAGTCGGAGCACTCGATCAGATAGACGCAGGTGACAAAACAAACATGGACAATGGTGGAACAGCTCGTGTTTCCGCTCATGCCGGTTTGGTCGGACGTCTCAATTATGCCTACGACAACAAATATTTGGCAGAGCTTAGCTTCCGTTATGACGGTTCCTACAAGTTTGCCCCGGACAATCGTTGGGGATTCTTTCCTGCCGTATCTTTGGGTTGGCGTGTCTCTGAAGAAGCATTCTTCAAAGAAGCATTACCGATGGTCGACAACTTCAAGATCAGAGGCTCCTTCGGAAAAGTGGGAGATGAAGGGGTAACCGGTTATACCGATAAAGACGAAGAGGATGGCAAATACAGAGCTTATCAGTATTTAATGGGATATCGGTATCCCTCAGGAAACTATGTTTTAGGAACAGGCGGTCTGACGAACGGAGCAAAGGACAGAGGTATGCCCAACTTAGCTCTGACTTGGTATGAATCTAAAACAACCAATGTCGGATTCGAAGCATCCGTATTATCCGGTTTAATCAATGTCGAATTCGATTATTTCGTTCGTAAAAGAAGTGGTTTGCTGACAAAGCGCCAGCTTACATTACCGACGACATTCGGCCAGGAACTTCCGGTAGAAAACCTGAACTCCGACAGAAACCAGGGATTTGAAATCGTTCTCGGACACCGTCATAAAATCGGAGATTTCACCTACGATGTAAAAGGAAACTTCTCTACTACCCGTATCTACAATGAGCATGTTGAACGTGCAGCTTCAGCCAATATGTACGATGACTGGAGAAACAACAACAATGATCGTTATAAAGATATCCAGTGGGGTAAAGTCTGCATCGGACAGTTCCAAAGCTACGAAGAAATCCTCAATTCACCGATCCAGGATAACAACGGTAACAAATCATTGATGCCGGGCGACTTGAAATTTCAGGACTGGAACAATGATGGTATCATCGACGGAAAGGACGACCAGCCGATCGGACATGGAAATACACCGCGCCTGTATTATGGATTGAACCTTTACGGAGAATACAAAGGTTTCGATTTGACTCTCTTCTTCCAAGGGGCTGCCGGTCATGAAGTATTCACGACTGGAGACTTTATGGCTCCATTCATCCAGCAAGGTCTTGGTAATGGTATCACACTAAACTTGGATCGCTGGCATCGTGAAGATCCTTCAGATATGAGTAGCGAATGGATTCCCGGATATATGCCGGCACTCCGTCCGACTGGTTTCTCTGCCAATTCAGGTACAAATACTTGGACAAGACAAAAGGCTAACTACTTACGCCTGAAAACCATCGAATTAGGATACACATTCCCTAAGAAATGGATGCAAAGAGCCGGAATCGAAAACTTGCGTATTTATGTAAACAGTTTCAATACTGCAACAATAACAAGCCGCGAAGGTATCATGAAATATATGGACCCAGAAAACAAAGACGGTATGTTCCGCTATTATCCACAAATGAAAACATTCAACTTCGGTGTTAATCTAACATTCTAAAATAAGAAACGATGAAGACAACAATTATAAAAAATATCGGATGTGGATTACTTTTGTTAGGTACGACAGCATGTGCCGACTACCTTGAAAAAGAATCTTTCGACATCATCACTCCCGAACAGGTTTGGCAGGACCCTAAATTGATCAATGGCGTAATGGTTAATTTATATGACGGCCTGAACCTGGAAGATTTCAATTACTGGTATCGTGACGCATGGCGTTTGCAAAATGCCTCTTCCATGTCTGACGAAGCACAAGGTTCTTTCCAAAAAGATCCTCTTTTCGATAACGGAAATGCCACATACACGTACGAAGACGCGTTATTCGAGCAGAAATTCTCCGATCGCTACAAAAACATCAGGAACTGCAACGACTTTATCAGCCAGTTGCAGGATGCAACAGCCTTGTCGGATTCTGAAAAGAAATTACTGTTGGCCGAATCCCGCTTCTTACGTGCCATGCATTATTTCACATTAGTGAAACGCTATGGTGGAGTACCTTTGATTGACAAATCACAGGAATATGATCCTAACAATTTGGAAGCACTGATGGTTCCTCGTAATAAAGAAATCGAAATTTATGATTTCATTATAAAAGAATGCCAGGAAGCAGCACAAGACCTTCCCGACACAAGAGAGGCAGAAGCTAAATACCGGGCAAGCAAATATGTCGCATTATCTTTATGTTCACGAGCAGCTTTGTATGCAGGCTCTATCGCCCGCTACGGAACGGTCCAGCAAGAAGGACTTGTAGGTATCCCTGCTTCCGAAGCCGATCGCTTTTTCCAAACATCTTACGAGGCTTCTAAAGCGATCATTACTTCTGGCAAATATGCCTTGTATAACAATAAACCAGACAACAAAGCACAGAATTTTTGTGACATGTTCCTGAAAGGTAATGGTGATAACGGAGAATATATCTTCCAGAAACAATATAACGTTGCAGGAGGCAAAGGCCACGACTGGGACAAACGTAACGCACCGTTCTCTTATCGTGCTGGTGGTTGGGGATGCGGTATCGCCCCGACACTTGAATTGGTGGAAGCATACGAATATGTAGACGGCTCCAAAGGGACTTTGAAGTTGGAAGAAAACGGCAAACCTCTTCGTTTCGACGATCCATACGAAGTATTTGCAAATAAAGACCCGCGTTTATTCGCTTCCGTCTATCTGCCCGGCTCTCCTTGCCAAAGCACAAAGATCGAATGGAAAAGAGGTGTCATCGAAAACGACGATAAGAGACATGTAGCAACCAGCCAACCAGATGGTGGTAATACGGTTGAAATCAACGGAGTCACCTATAGCACATCAGGTAAAGATGGTGGATCCGATGCCGGAGATGCCTCCAAGACAGGTTTCTATCAGAAGAAATTCTGGGACGAAACATTGACCGATATGAATATGGGTAAGTCAGAAACTCCATGGCCGGTTTTCCGTTTAGGAGAAATTTATCTAAATTTGGCGGAAGCTGCAATGGAGTTGAACAAATCATCTGAAGCATTGGATGCAGTCAACAAGATTCGTGAACGTGCCGGAATCGCCTTATTGTCAAACATCAATATGGAAAAGATCCGTCACGAACGTAGAGTGGAACTGGCATTCGAAGGTCATCGCTTCTGGGATATGAAACGTTGGAGAATTGCTCACTTGGATGTAGCACAAGGCGGTTTGAATGGATTCAGAGGAACGGCATTGTATCCTTGGTATGATATTCGTGATGGTAAATATGTATTCGAAAGAGGAGCCAACACTCCGAAACAGAAACGTATTTTCTTGGAAAAGAACTATTATACAAAGATCAACCAGACAGATATGAATTCAAATCCGAATCTCATTCAGAACCCGGGTTATACCAATTAATCATCTAATTTAGAAATTTGATATGAAAAAGATAAGTTTATTACTGATGGCCGTTTGCTCGTTATGCTTCACAAGCTGTTTGAGCGATCTGGATAATTATGAATCTCCCAACGGAGGTATCAAAGGACAAATTCTGGATGCAGAAACGAATGAACCGATTCCACTGCCTGTTCAGGGATCCACAGGTGTTATTATCAATATGTTCGAACAAAACACAGATGCAACACAATCGGTCGATTTTTATGCAAAGATGGACGGTTCATACGAAAATGCGAAGTTGTTCAACTGTGATTATAAAATTGTGGTTAACGGCCCGTTTGTTTCTCCTTGCGAAGAATTTGTAACCGTAAAAGGACAGACAACATTGGATCTGAAAGCAACTCCTTATGCAAGAATCAACGCTTCGGCTCAAGTTACGGGTAAAAAAATCACGATTACATACAAGGTGAACCCGACAAATAGCAATTTCAAGGTATCCGAAGTGTACGGTTACTGGAATTTTGCTCCGGGCGTCGATAATGGAAATGCCAACCAAGCAGGAAAGCAGACCGTTAAGGAGCAGGAAGGGACAATCGTTTTCGATCTGGAAAACGATAAAACCTATCAAGACAATCTGTACAAAATACAAGCAAATGGCAATAAAATATATGTACGTGTCGGTGCTAAAACAGAAGGCGCAGTCAACTACAGTACCATTATAGAAACGATTGTACAATAAATAACCTTTGGCACAGAGATCCTTTTTGTTTGGATCTCTGTGCCTTTTTTATTCTTTAGAGCATGAAAAAAAGTATCTTACTCATCAGTCTGGCAGTTCTACCCCTATTCGGGTATAGCCAAAATGTATTACCGGACTGGGCTTTAGGCGGCTTTGTCAGACCGGAAAAAGCCAATCCGATCATTACCCCCAATCCTTCCAATCAATTCGACTGTCCCATGCAGGACAAAAAAATAGGATGGGAAGAGAGCGATGTGTTCAATCCCGCAGCAACCGTAAAAGACGGTAAAATATATGTCCTTTACCGGGCTGAGGACAATTCTGCAACGGGAATCGGCAAACGTACTTCGCGTATCGGATTAGCAGAATCCGAAGACGGTATCCACATGAAACGCCGGAAGACCCCCGTCATGTACCCGGACAAAGATAATATGAAGGAATACGAATGGGAAGGCGGTTGCGAAGACCCACGTGTGACAATGACGGAGGACGGTCTGTATGTCATGGCCTACACTTCCTGGAACCGGAAAGTGGCACGCCTCTGCATCGCCACCTCACGTGACCTGGTCAAATGGGAAAAACATGGCCCTGCTTTTGCTAAAGCCTACAACGGGCGTTTCAAAGACATTTTCTGCAAATCCGGTTCTATGGTAACAGAGATCAAAAATGGAAAACAAGTGCTGACGAAAATCGATGGAAAATACTTCATGTATTGGGGAGAACACGCGGTCTACGCTGCCACCTCCGACGATTTGGTCAACTGGACTCCGATATTGGACGAGAAAAACGAACTGGCGACTGTCATCAAACCCCGTCCTCAATACTTCGACAGTGCATTGACAGAGTGCGGACCTCCCGCTATCCTGACAGACAAAGGCATCGTCTTGCTTTATAACGGCAAGAACCAGACAAACGACAGCAAACGAGACAAGCGTTTCACTGCCGGAGCCTACTGCGCCGGACAACTTCTGACCGACCCGAAGGAACCGATGAAAGTTCTGCAACGCCTGGACGTTCCCTTCTTCCGCCCGATGGCTTCATTTGAAAAGAGCGGACAGTATGTCGATGGAACCGTCTTTATCGAAGGTTTGGTCTTTTTCAAAAACAAATGGTATCTCTATTACGGATGTGCAGATTCTCAGGTCAGCGTAGCCATTTACGATCCGGCCAAGAAAACTCCTGGCGATCAGATCCCGAATTAAAAGAATAATTTATGAAAAACATTTTTGCAGGAATATTTTTACTTGTGTCTGCCTGCTTCATGCAAGCTCAGACACCCAATTATTACCGGAACCCGGATAAAATATATCTGGATTCGAAAGAAGGACATAACGGAAGTTTCACCTGGCAGATGCATAAGGCCGACGAGACGAAAGATCCAGCTGAAAAAATCTCACAACCAGGCTATCAGACCGGACAATGGATGCCGGCAATCGTTCCGGGAACAGTCCTGAACTCCCTCGTCCACAACAAGGTATATCCGGAACCTTATTATGGCATGAATAACAAGTTAGACCGGAATATCATCCCGGATCTTGCCAAAACAGGACGCGAGTTCTACACCTATTGGTTCCGTACGGAATTTGACGTACCAGAAAATTATAAAGACAAAATCGTCTGGCTTCAGGTAGACGGTATCAATTACCGCGCCGAAATATGGGTAAACGGTTATCTGCTTGGCAATATGTCCGGCATGTTCAAACCGGAGTATATCAATATCACTGATTTCGCCCGTATCGGCCAGAAGAACGCTCTGGCAATCAAGATTTATCCAGTCGATATGCCGGGGACCATCAAGCCGAAACAGTGGGGAGCCGCCGGTGAGTTTCACAATGGCGGAGACGGTAACATCGGACTAAATACAACCATGCTGATGAGTGTCGGTTGGGATTTCACCTTCAACGACGGTATCCGCGACCGTAATACCGGTATCTGGAAAAACATCAGCCTCTATGCTACGGACAAAGCGGTCATCCGCCATCCATTCATCAAATCCGAACTCTCCAAACCAAGCTACGATTTAGCAAAAGAGACTGTCAGTGTAGAGGTGACAAACCCGACACAACGTGGCGTAAAATGTACAGTCAAAGGAGAAATCGTCGGTGAGAACATCACATTCAGCAAAGAGTTGAGCCTGTTCAGGGGAGAAACGCGGGAGGTTTGCTTCACTCCGGAAGAATTTCCGCAACTGACAATCAAGAACCCGCGTCTGTGGTGGCCGATCTTCAAAGGGAAACCGGAGCTGTACGAACTGAAACTTACTGTAAGCGTAGACGGTAAAGTGTCCGATGAGACGAAAACCCGTTTCGGTATCCGGGAAATTACATCCGACCAGAATACACCGGACAAATCCCGCCAATTCTATGTGAACGGCAAGAAGCTCTTCATCCGGGGAACTAACTGGATTCCGGAAGGAATGCTCCGTACCTCCGACGAACGTACTTATGCAGAATTGCGTTATACAAAACAATCCGGTATCAACCTGGTCCGTATGTGGGGAGGTGGAATTGCCGAATCAGACTATTTCTTCCAGCTCTGCGACGAAATGGGACTCCTTGTCTGGCAAGAATTCTGGATGACCGGCGACACCAAACATCCGCAGGATAAAGATTTATATCTGAGTAATGTCGAAGCAACCGTAAAACGTCTGCGCAACCATCCTTCACTGGCCTATTATGTCTCTTCTAACGAGAGCACAGAAATGCCGGGAGCAAAAGACCTGATCATGAAACTGGATGGGACACGTGGTTACCAGATGCAGTCGGAATGTGACGGCGTACACGACGGCAGCCCCTACAAACAGGTGAACCCGATGCAACACTACGAGAATACGGCCTCCGAACGCGGTAGCCGTGTCGATGGCTTCAACCCGGAATATGGTTCGCCCACTATCCCGACAGTCGAAACGCTCCGCGAAGTAATGGACGAGAAAGACCTCTGGCCGATCAATAAAGAGGTATGGGATTATCATGATGGCGGAGGATTCCATCTCATGTCAACCATGTACACAGACCTTACCAACCATTATGGTCCTTCCTCCTCCATCGAAGAGTTTGCCACCAAAGGTCAGGCAGTCGGTGCCATGAACTCCAAATCGATCTGGGAAGTCTGGAACTATAACAAATTCGGTTATGGAGACCGCTATGCATCAGGGTTATTGTTCTGGTATCACAACTGCCCCGTAAGTCAGGTTTGCGCCCGTATGTGGGATTATTCTTTGGAACCGACAGCCTCTTTATATCATACTCAGAACGCATTGGAACCACTTCATGCACAGTTTGATTATTTGAAAAATACGGTTTCCGTTTATAATGACTACTATCAGGCATTCAAAGACTATAAGGTAGCTGCCGAAGTATACGATTTGAACAGCAAGAAGGTGTGGAGCAAAAGCCAGAAGATCGATATCCCGGAAGACGGTGTTGTGAACGATGTCTTCACAATCGATTTTCCTCAGAATATCACGCAAGTTCATTTTATAAAACTACGTCTGTTCGATACGAAAGGGAAAGAAGTCGCCAATACATTCTACTGGCGCTCTAACGATAAATATGAAGGTCGCAAGACCCTAACAGGCCCGACTTCATCCGGCTTCGAAGATCTGTCGAAATTGAAACAGGTACAACTAAAGACTCGCTACAAAGCTTATCAAGAAGGTGACCGCCATTTCATTAAAGCCGAAATAAAGAACCCATCTTCAACCGTAGCATTCTTTACCCAACTTCAATTGCTTGATCAGGACAAAAAACCAGTACGCCCCAGCTTCTACACAGACAACTTCTTCTCGCTTTTACCAGGAGAAAGTAAAACCGTCATCATAGAAACGGCCACAAGCGATATGCCATCCGAACCGACATTTGTTGTGAAAGGCTGGAATATCAAATCAAACAATTTCAAATTGTAAATATTGACAACTGGTATTTCTTAAATAATCCGGTTATATTTGGAAGCATTTCCGAATATAACCGGATATTATGTAATTAATTCTTAATACTATAATAGTATGAACCTCCTATCCAAAATATTATTACTTTCACTAAGCTCCACCGTCGTCATTGCCAAAAGTAATGATAGAAAAACGACAAACACAAGACGCCCAAACATTCTATTCGTTATAAACGATGATCAATCGCATATACACACAAGTTTTGCGGGATCACATTTCGTCAATACACCCGGTTTCGATAAAGTTGCGACTAATGGAATCTATTTCACAAATTGTTATGCAGGTTCTCCCGGCAGTGCTCCCTCCAGAAGTTCTTTAGTAACAGGACGCCATCATTGGCAAAATGAACAAGCTGGACAACATGCTTCGTCATGGATAAAAAAATACATACCATTTGTCGATCTCCTAAAAGCCAACGGATACTATACAGGATATACAGGCAAAGGAGTCGATCCTTTTCAATATGCCCGAAATGAAGCAGACTCGTTATGGAGAACCCAGAATGCAGCGGGTAAAGCTTATAACAAACATAAATACGAAAAGGATACTCCCCATGACTCAAGAACGGCTAACGGTATCAGCCGGATCAATTATTCCGAAAATTTTCGGGATTTCATGCAACAACGGAAAGACCACCAACCTTTCTATTTCTGGTATGGTTCTTCAGAGCCCCACCGGGCATATGAAAAAGGTTCTTGGAAGCGTAATGGGAAAAAGTTAGATCAGGTAGACATTCCCGGATTCATCCCAGACTCAGAAGAGATCCGGGGTGATATGCTTGATTATGCCGTAGAAATCGAATGGGCCGACAGCCATTTATGCCAGATGATAAATCATTTGGACTCTATCGGGGAACTCAACAACACAATCATCATTGTAACGGCAGACAACGGTATGCCATTTCCAAGAGCCAAAGCCAACTGCTTTGAATATGGTATACATATACCAATGGCTATCAGCTATCCCAATGGATTTCCTGCGGGACGCCGGGTAGACGACCTTATAAGTTTTATCGATTTGGCACCTACGATCCTGGAATTGGCCGGAATAAAGCCTGAAGGTATGCAACCTCTCTCGGGAAAAAGTATTGTAAATATTCTAAAATCGGAAAAAAGTGGACTCATAGACAAGAGCAAGAAATACGTTTTCGCTGGACGCGAAAGACATTCATCTTCCAGATGGAACAACCTTGGTTATCCTCAGCGGGCAATCCGTGGAACAGAATATCTGTTAATATGGAATATCAAACCGGAACGATGGCCAGCCGGCGCCCCGCAAGCCATGAATAAAAAAACAGGAGAAATCTATCCGATGTATGGTTTAGACCAGAAAGGAGTACATCATCCTGAATGGGCATTTACAGATGTGGATGCAGCGCCATCCAAATCCTATTTAATAGAAAACTACAACAATCCGGAAATACATCCTTTTTTCAAGTTGGCCTATACCAAAAGGCCAGAGTTCGAACTCTACAATGTAAACTCTGATCCCTATTGCCTGAATAATCTGTCAGGCAAACCAGAATATAAAGAAATAGAACATGAAATGAAAACAGAACTCATGAAAGAACTAAAAAAGTCTGCTGATCCAAGAGTCACAGGTCCAGAGAAAGAAATTTTTGATACTTACGTCCGCTACAGTCCAACCAGAGATTTTCCCAAACCCGATTGGCAGGAATAATCATTAAGTAATTTTAAAAACCTTGCCTGTTCCATTACTTGAATTGTTTCCGTACTTTTGCCGAAAATTTACAACTATGCCGACATTTTTTGTTGTCCTCATCAGTATTTATTTTGCGGGAAACATCTATATATTCAAGAGAGGGGCACAGGCTTTGGTTGCTCAGCCTTTCGGTGTTAAAGTTTTATTAGCCGTACTGTTTTGGAGCGGTGCTTTGTCGTTTATCGGTAGTTTTTTAGCTCGAAACACCCAATTGCCGGTTGTGCTGGCTCATACGGCTCATGAAATAGGAACCGGCTGGTTGGTCTTCACGCTTTATATGGTATTATGCTTGATCGTATTCGATTTGTTCCGACTTTTCAACTTCCCATGCAAATATGGGTTCTATATTTCCTTATTCCTGACACTTAGTCTATTAAGCTACGGTTACTATAATTATCAACATCCGAAAACAGAAGTTTTCAACATAGTTATCAACAAGCAGACGGTTCATAATGAACAGCCGTTGAAAGTCGTTTCCGTCAGCGATATCCATTTAGGGTACGGGACAGACAAGGAAGAACTTAAACAATATGTCGAGATGATCAACGCACAGAAACCGGATCTGATCCTGATAGGCGGCGACCTGATCGACAACAGCGTAGTCCCTCTTTACGCAGAAAAGATGATGGAGGAACTGACTGAATTGAAAGCCCCTTTAGGAATCTATATGGTTCCGGGAAATCACGAATACATCAGTGGCATACGGAAGAGCATGCAATTCATAAAAGAAACACCGATCCACCTGTTGAGGGACGAAGTCGTGACGTTGCCAGGCGGCATACAAATAATCGGACGGGATGACCGCAGCAATAAATCCCGATTATCCCTGCAAGAACTGGTGAAAAACATTGATCCGGCAAAACCTGTTATCCTTTTGGATCATCAACCGTACAACTTGTCGGATACGGAAAATGCGGGTATCGACCTTCAGTTCAGCGGACATACACACCGCGGCCAGGTATGGCCGATCAGCCTCATTACCGACCATCTATTCGATCAAAGTTACGGCTACCGCAAGTGGGGAAACAGCCACATATACGTTTCCTCCGGCCTGTCGCTCTGGGGGCCGCCTTTCAGGATCGGAACCGACAGCGAACTTGTCGTATTCAACATTACCTGTAAATAGTTTGCAGACATGAAAGTTTTCATTCAATCGATAGTAGCACAGATATTGCTGAATCCTTATATCTTCTGGCGAGGGTATCAGGCAATTCCTCCCCAAAAAAGTTGGAGGATTCCCTATGTCTTGTTTTTTATCCTTGAATTATCTCTCTTCTTCTTCGGCTTTACATTCCGCAATGTCCTGCCGGACTCCGTCATGATTGCCATCCAATATATTTGCAACACTTGGTATATCGCATCTATTTATATCACACTTTCCCTATTGGTCCCGGAAGTGCTCCGGCTCAGCAACCGCTTCTTCCATTGGTTCCCCGGATGGATGACGGGACATTGGAAACAAACGAAACTGACACTGTTCTTCTTGATCATAGCAATCGTTACGGGCCTGATGTTCCATGCTTACCATGTTGTCGCCTATCCGATTGTCAAAGATGTATATGTCACCCTTCCCAAAGGAAGCAGCGAGCGTGACAGCATGACGATCGTCATGATGAGCGATCTTCATATCGGAGAAATGATCGGTAAGGAACTGGTACAGCGATACGTGAAAATGAGCAACGAACAACATCCCGACATGGTTGTCCTGGTAGGCGATATCATGGATTATGAATCACGCTTTGCCGAAAAAGCCCATATCGAAGAGGATTTGAAACAACTGAAAGCCCCGTTAGGCGTATATGTGGTATATGGCAACCATGAGTATCGTGCCAACCGCATAGCCAAATACCGCTGGCTGAAGAAAACAGGGGCGACACTCCTGATCGATTCTGTTACACGTCCGGACTCTTCATTCTACCTGATCGGACGGGACGACCATATCAACAAGAAAAGAAAGCCGTTACATGCACTTATGGCAGGTATAGACACGACTAAACCGATCATCGTATTGGATCATCAACCTTGGTCGTTCGCCGAAATGACAATGAACGGTGTGGACCTCGGACTCCACGGGCATACCCATAACGGACAGTTATGGCCCTACCCCCTCGTAATGAAACTGATTTACGAATGTCCATACGGCTACCATCAGAAAGGGCCGACCCAGTTCTATGTATCTTCCGGCATCGGGATAGCCGGACCTCCCTACCGGGTCGGGACTGTTTCGGAAATGGTCGTATTGCACATCCGGTTTGCCGATTAAACAAGGTGGAACATCGCCTCCATCATGGCGATATCCATCTTCACTTCCCCCTGCAACAGATATTGAGTTTGTTTTTGGACTACATTTTCATAGATTGCCAATGCTTTCTCCCGATCTTGCTCCTTATAAAGTGCCCAAGCACAGAGAAAACGCTGTTTTGAGGACATCAAAGCACTGTATTGTCGGACGTAAAGTTCTATTTCTTTCGTGTATAACGTATCTGCCCACTGGTTATGGCCGGTCACCAGATCCAAATAGATAAGTTCGCAAACTACCTCTTTCGCCAAAAGCCCGATCATCTCCCCCCTGTGTCTTGCTATCTCTTCCAATGCGACATAGGCCTCTTCCATTTGCCCCAAATCCATCAAGCGTCCTACTTGTAGCAAACGGACATTCAGTTGCATCGGTTCCCCGTAATCAATATCACCCTTCCAAGCCAACCACTCTTCCGGCATATCCTTTATCCGGATACCTTCTTGTATATAGGCATTGACGCGCAACTGGACCATCATCGCCTTTTTACTCTTCGGGTACTTCCTCATCAAACGTACATTGGCTGCATCATTGGTAATCCCCCGCTTGAACGGGATGCCATTGAGCAATCCCAACGACACGCCGGCAAAACACATCATGACCAGGAATTGCGCCAGCAGAGGAGAAGGATCTTCTACCACATACCAAACCACAAAAGCCAAAAGTGCCATCGACATATTAACAATAACACCTCCCCAATGATAAAGCGCAACAGGAATCTCTTCCAAAGGCTTGTCAGGCGGGAACATCAGACATTGCCCGCCTGTCCCCGCGATGCCGAAACGCTTCAAACGGAATTTCCCTTCTTGACGGATCAGCGTCCAATTGAAAATACGGAAAGAGACGAAACGATAGCCGGAGAGCAGCCCGAAAAGCAAGTGGCCTCCTTCATGCAAAACAATTTGCAAGACAAAGGCGACCAACGTACAAACGATACTCCCGGCAAATATCCCCACCATCTCAAGTGCCTCTATCTTGGCCAGCTTCTGCACCAGTTCATTCCATGTCATATCCGTAAACGACACGATACCGGCACACACCAAAACAATGCCGATCAAACATCCGACACCAAAAGTCACAAGCAACTTCAAAGCACTCTTCATAGCCGGTCTCTTACCTTACTACCAATTATAATGTAGCCGTTTTCTCTGCCTTTTCCGGCGCTTCCAATGTCCTCTGGTATAATGCAGGATCACCCAACACTTCCAGCGCCTTATCCAAAACATCATCATCCTTCAAGCTGTTTATCAACTCACCTTTCTGGAAATAATAACGTTTCATAATCTCGGAAGTCAACAATTTCTTGATCTGATCCTTGTTGCGGTCGAAATCCCGTTCCAAGTCCGGAGTCAGTTTGGCTTCCAAAGAGTTGAAGAGGGTAGAGTCATTGTCCATATACCCCTCGAACTTAGCCACCTCCTTCAGGTTCTTCAACAGCTTTTCACTCTGCCGGTCATAGGTGAAGTTCTTTTCTTTGGCATATTGCTTGAAAGCTTCAAAGTCTTCATCCGTCACCTCGAACTCTTCAGGCGAAGCTATTTTCTTATGTTTCTGGGACCAATCGGCAACAAAATCCGTCAGAATAAAATCCGTCATCAAATAGAACATCATGGTCGGCGTTTCCGGTTCTTCTATTTTGAAGTCAGGGGTAATACCGCCTCCATCCCGTACGGGACGCCCTTTGGATGTATAAAAGACAGATGTCAGGCTATCCGGAATAGCCCCGACACTCCCATCAGCTTTCCGGTGCGAATAGTCCATCTGCTGGATACAACGTCCGCTGGGGATGTAATACTTGCTCATCGTCACTTTCACACTTCCGTTATAAGGAAGTTCACGAGGAGACTGCACGAGTCCCTTTCCGAAAGAACGCTGTCCGACCAACACGGCACGGTCCATATCCTGTAAAGAACCCGAAACGATCTCGGCAGCAGAAGCAGAGGCTCCGTTAATAAGGACAGCCATCGGGATCACCGTATCGAGTGGTTCACCCGGCGTACGATAGGTACGGTCCCACTGGCTGATCTTCCCTTTTGTCGAAACCACCTCTTTTCCCTTCGGGACGAACATGCCGACAATCTGCGTAGCGCTTTCCAGCAAACCGCCGCCATTGTTACGCAAGTCCAGAATCAATGATTTGATATGATAGTTCTTTTTCAGATCCTCGAACGCATTTTTCACTTCCTGCGCACTCTTATCCGTAAAACCCTTCAAATAGATATAACCTACGCCATCACCACGGACGCCATAGTAAGTAACCTGGTTTTCCATGATCTGCTTACGCACCAGTTCCACTTCACGTGGTTTCTTGTCATACGGACTCTGTATCTTCAATACCATTTTCGTATTGGGAACACCTTTCAACAAGGCACTAACCTCATCCGAGGGCTTGTCGGTCACATCCACCGTGTCGATCGCCAAAATACGGTCGCCTGCTTTCAGACCGGCCAAAGCCGCCGGCATCCCTTCGAACGGTTCGATAATATAGACACCGCCCTCTTTCCGTTCACGGATATAAGAACCGATACCGCCATATTCGCCGGTCGTCATGAATTTCAGTTTATCCATTTCCTGCTCCGGATAGTATTCGGTATAAGGGTCCAAGCCCCCTAACATGGCATCGATCCCTCGTCTCACCGTTTTCTCGACGTCGACCGAATCCACATAAAACATTTCCACCTCTTTTACCAGAGCATTAAAGATATCCAGGTTTTTACTGACCTCAAAACGGTTGTCTTTCTGTGCCTGTCCGGGGACCACACTTCCCAGCAGGAGCAGCCAACTAAAAAGAGCTATTATTTTCTTTCGCTGTTTATACATAGAATATTTAGTTAATTAACGACGTAAATGTATATAATAAACGCTTGTCAGGCCAATATACCATTTACTTTTAACTTTATTTGTTCCCATTTATCATCCGGTATCTGCGCTCCGATCACATCAATGATGTAACCGGCCAAAAGCGAGCCGATACGGGCCGACTGCTCCAATGTTGCACCGACCGACTGCCCGTAAAGGAATCCGGCAGCAAAGTGATCGCCAGCCCCCGTCGTGTCGACCGGTTTACCTCCTTCTGCCGGGACTGCGACAACCTGCCCTTTGCTTCCCACCAGGGCACCCTCTTTTCCTAAAGTGACCAAAGAAATCTCCACCTGCTCCGAAAGAGCTTTCACCGCTTCGTGTGCTTTCAACCCGGTAAAGGCTTCCGCTTCGCTTTCATTAGAGAAAAGAATATCGACATATTGAGGGATAATATCGTCCAACAGGCCTCGGAAAGCATTCACGATATTGAAATTAGAAAGATCGAGAGCCACCTTCAATCCCAACTTCTTCGCTTTCTGCATAGTGGTGCGTACCAATTCTTCGTTCACCAACAGGTAGCCTTCGATATAAATACATTGGTAGGAGGAAAGCATCTCTTCCGTAATTTCATCCGGTGTAATCGTCGGGGCCGGCCCAAGGAAGGTACCCATCGTACGCTCGCCATCCGGTGAAATCAAAACCGTACAGCTGCCGGAAATACCGTCTGTCTTGACAAAATAGGGAGAGACATTCGCCTTTCTCAAGGCCTCTTCATAATATTCGCCTACGCAATCGGAACCGATCTTACCTATAAATCCAGCGTTTGCTCCTAAAATAGCCATCGCACGCATGGTATTGCATACCGAACCTCCCGGTGCCTGACTGCGCTCAAGGCCTTCTTGCGACTTTCGGATTTTAATCATCTGTTCTTGGTTAATCATATCCATTGCGCCTTTCTGTATGCCTACTTCCGCCAGTACATCGTCGTTCTCAAGCCTCAGCAGAACGTCTACCAAAGCGTTTCCTAATCCAATCGTATTCATTTTTTCTATTTTTTTTCGCAAAGATATTGCATATTTCAAAAAGAACCTCTACTTTTGCAGTGCAATTTCAGAAAGGGGTACGACAAGTACCGATACTGAAAGAAAGAAATTCTTCCTTAGCTCAGTTGGTTAGAGCATCTGACTGTTAATCAGAGGGTCCTTGGTTCAAGTCCAAGAGGAAGAGCAAATATATTCTTCTTTAGCTCAGTTGGTTAGAGCATCTGACTGTTAATCAGAGGGTCCTTGGTTCAAGTCCAAGAAGAAGAGCAAACATATTCTTCCTTAGCTCAGTTGGTTAGAGCATCTGACTGTTAATCAGAGGGTCCTTGGTTCAAGTCCAAGAGGAAGAGCTAAAAAGAGAGATACTTCACAAGAGTATCTCTTTTTTTATGCCTGATCAGGACGATAATCGGGGCGAATAATGGAATGGATCGGCATCAAAAGTGTTTTCTCCTTACAAGCAGAAAAATACACTAATATGTTATATATTAACTACATAACAATAAAGAGGACAAGAAGGACAAAAGAGGCACCCGACACATTTTCAGATAAGGGGTCTTGTCTGTTACTTTTGGCTTGACCCAAAAGTAACCAAAAAGTCAAGATTATTCTATTACTTTTCTCTTGAAAGAAAAGTAACCAAAAGTTCAAGGCTTAAGCTACTTCACTACTCCGTTCCCTTCGTTCGCTGTCGCGTCTGAAACTCGCTTCGCTCAAACAGCAGACGCTCCGGACGCTCACTCCGGTCTCTGCGCTTAACGCTCACCAGCTTAGGCCGGAAATAGAGCCTGACGGCTCTTTGAGGATGGCCGATACTGCTTGTTTCTTTGCGATCCCGCATCAAGTGCGGGAACGGGGTTGTTCTTGCCCTTATATCTTGTCCCCGTGCTTGACACAGGGCCTCAGAAGAACGGTCGGTATCGACCATCCCAAGAGAAAGCGGAGCTTTCTATGAAAGGCCTAAGCGGATGGGCGTCAAGCGGAGGGCAAAGACGGAGCGGCAGGAGACTGCGCTGTCTGAGCGCAGCGAGTTTCGCAGGCGACAGCGGAGTCTTTGACCGGAGTAGCCCAGACGGTTAAGCCTTGATCTTTTGGTTACTTTTGGATCAAGCCAAAAGTAACAGACATCTCCTTACCATAAGGATCAGCCCCAAATGCTGATAAGGCAAAACAACTTCATTATAAATCATTATTTATCAATAAATTAATAAAACACTTTCTTGTTTTCACCCCAAAATTTTGGCGGTGCCTTTTTTGCCCCCTTTTGTCCTTTTCTATATTCCGACACTTCAAAAGCACATTTCAAAGCTCCCCAAGTTATAACCTGCCAACAGAAAAGCTATAGGCTTTCCGGCAAAAAGCTATACCCTTTTGCCTCGCAGGTTATAGTCTTTTTTACGCGTAATTATATTACCTTTGCATCATGGGAAAGAATAAATTAGCAAAGTTTGACGACATGGCGGGTTATCCCCATGTGTTCCAATATCCGTTTGCGACGCTTCAGGAGAAAGGATTCGAGCTGAAGGGGCACTGGCACGAACGTTTTTTTAAGAACGACAATCCGATCGTGCTTGAATTAGGTTGCGGAAAAGGAGAATATACGGTAGGTTTGGGAAAACTGTTTCCCAACAAGAACTTTATAGGGGTCGATATCAAGGGAGCCCGTATGTGGACAGGGGCGAAAGAATCGCTTGAGGCAGGCATGACGAACGTTGCGTTCCTCCGGACCAGTATCGAACTGATCGCCCATTTCTTCGCTGCCGGAGAGGTGGCTGAGATCTGGCTCACCTTCCCCGATCCGCAGATGAAGAAGGTGAACAAACGCCTTACCTCGACCCGCTTCATGAAGATGTACCGCGAGATATTGGCAGGAGACGGCATCGTACATTTGAAAACAGACAGTAACTTTATGTACACTTACACCTCAGAGATGGTAAAAGCCAACCGCTATCCCGTATTGTTCAGCAACGACGACTTGTATCATTCAGGTTTGACAGATGACATCCTTTCTATCAAGACCTATTATGAACAGCAGTGGTTGGACCGCGGACTGACCATCAAATACATCAAGTTTGTTTGTGAAGAACGGGAAGAACTGGTCGAACCGGAGGTGGAAATCGAATACGACCCGTATCGCAGTTTCAACCGCAGCAAACGGAGCGCGTTGGCCTCAGGAAAATAATTCATAAATCATAAATCATAAATCATGACACTCTATCCAAAGCTAATCATGGACGCACTGGCCAAAGTGCGCTACCCGGGAACAGGGAAAGACCTTGTGACGATGGGCATGGTAGAAGATAACATCCGGATCGACGGCAACAAAGTAAGCTTCTCGCTTCTTTTCGAAAAGCCGAACGACCCGTTTATCAAATCGGTGGTAAAAGCCGCCGAGACAGCCATCCTTACATACATAGGCGAAGAGGTGGAAATCAAAGGTAACATCACTGTGGAAGCCAAGCAAGCAGCCCGTCCCGAACCGGACAAGCTATTGCCGGAGGTAAAAAATATCATCGCCGTATCTTCCGGCAAGGGAGGTGTAGGCAAAAGTACGGTAGCTGCCAACTTGGCGGTGGCGCTGGCTCTGCAAGGCTACAAGGTCGGTTTGCTGGATGCAGACATCTTCGGCCCTTCTCAGCCCAAGATGTTCAATGTCGAAGAAGCCCGTCCTTATATGGTGGAAGTGGGTAACCGCGAACTGATCGAGCCGGCTGCCAACTACGGAGTGAAGTTGCTGTCCATCGGTTTCTTTGTCAACAAGGAAGATGCCGTCCTCTGGCGCGGTGCTATGGCAAGCAATGCCCTGAAACAGTTGATCGGCGACGCCAACTGGGGAGACCTGGACTATTTCCTGATCGACCTGCCACCGGGAACAAGCGATATCCATCTGACGATGGTGCAGACATTGGCTATCACCGGCGCCATCGTTGTCAGCACACCGCAGGAAGTGGCACTGGCAGACGCCCGCAAAGGTATCAGTATGTTTATGGGTGAGAAGATCAACGTGCCTGTATTGGGACTGGTCGAGAATATGTCCTGGTTCACGCCTGCCGAGCTACCGGAAAACAAATACTATCTGTTCGGCAAAGAAGGGGGCAAACGCCTGGCAGAAGAACTGAATATCCCGCTGTTAGGACAAATCCCCATCGTACAAAGCATCTGCGAAGGTGGAGACAACGGAAAGCCAGTCGCCCTCAATCCGGACAGCATCACCGGACAGGCTTTCCAGAAGTTAGCAGAGAATGTAGTGAAACAAATCGACTACCGTAACGAGCATTTAGATCCGACAAGACGGGTACAAGTTACGCATAAATAATATTTCAGGCACGGTTTTCACGGATTTCACGGTTTTTATTAATACAATATTACCATGTAAGTCCGTGTAATCCGTGCCTGACTTATTATAAAGCATACCGCCTTAGGAAAGCGACCGTCCGATGAATTTCGGGATACATGATGATGTCTTCATCTATAAAAGGAACTTCTTTACGATACGCTTTCAGGAATTTCTCTAAGACAGGAGAAGTGCGCGCCGGACGGCGAAATTCGATGCCTTGCGCCGCGTTCATCAGCTCGATCGCCAGGATATGATCCAGGTTGTCCATAATCTTAAAAAGCTTCGTCGCTGCATTAGCCCCCATACTCACATGATCTTCCTGACCATTGCTGGACACGATCGAATCGCTGCTGGCTGCATAACAATACATTTTGTTCTGGCTGACCATGCTGGCTGCCGCATACTGCGGGATCATAAAACCGGAGTTCAGTCCGGGGTTGGCTACCAGGAATTCCGGTAAACCCCGGAGTCCCATAATCAATTGTGCCACACGCCGTTCGGAAATATTACCTAATTCAGCCAAAGCAATAGCGAGGAAATCATAGGAGATCGCCAACGGCTGACCGTGAAAATTGCCACCGGAGATAATCTTGTCCTCGTCGGGAAAAATTGTCGGGTTGTCCGTCACTGAATTGATCTCAGTCAGCAGTACACCGGAGACATATCGGATTGCATCTTTTGTCGCCCCGTGTACCTGCGGGATGCAACGGAACGAATACGGATCCTGCACATGTTCTTTCTTCCGACTGATCAGTTCGCTCCCCTCCAAGATACGGCGGAAAGCATCCCCCGTCTCGATCTGTCCGGGATGTGGACGCATCTGTTGGATACAATCCATAAAAGGATCGATCCGCCCGTCAAAGGCTTCGAGCGACAGGGCAGCAATCAAGTCCGCCCGCTTCGACACGGCAAAAGCACGCATCAAGGCAAACACACCGTTGGCACTCATAAACTGCGTACCGTTCAGCAACGCCAGCCCTTCTTTGCTCATCAGGCGTACCGGTTTCCAGGCAAACTCATCCAGGACACTGATAGCCTCCCTCTTTTTTCCTTTATAATATACGTCCCCCACTCCGATAAGAGGGAGGAAAAGATTCGCCAAAGGAGCCAGATCACCTGAAGCCCCAAGCGATCCCCGGTCATAGACGATCGGGAGTACGTCATTATTAAAAAAATCAAGGATACGCTGCACCGTTATCACCTGCACGCCACTATGCCCCAAAGACAAAGCATGCGCTTTCAACAGCATCATCAAGCGGACAATCACCGGGCTTACCTCATCGCCCACGCTACAAGCATGGCTCTTCACCAGGTTCTCCTGCAAGGTGCTGAGTTCATCCGGAGAGATATTCTTATTGCACAAGGAACCAAAACCTGTCGTGATGCCATAAAGCGGCTCATCCTGCGTCTCGATCTTCCGGTCCAGATAATCGCGGCAACGCTGGATGCGTTCCTTCACTTCCGGAGTCAGTTCCAACTTCATATTTCCGGTCAGTATCTCTTCGATACGTTCGAACGTCAGCGGTTCCGCCCCCACATAATGTACATTTCCCATAACTCTCGTTTTTTTAATTGCCCGTTGTCAATTATCAATTGTCAATTGCCCCTTCGCCCAATCCAGCAACTTCTTCTCTATCCGGATGGCTTCCGACTCGAGGTAATCGGCCTTCTCCGACATCCGCCGGACAAAGACTTCATCCTTTATGGATGTAAGATTGATACGGACATTCAGCAAAGCCCCTAACACACAGGTACGAGCCGCCATCATAGCCACACAAGCATCAGTTACGGCATTCCGGTTTCCTTTGTGCGCCACATAGATAATCGTCTCCATCACCGAAGCAATCTCTTCGGCCACTTGCATCGGCACCATTGCCGCCTCTTTCGTAGCATCTTGGATCACCCGACTGCGTTCAGCCTTTTCCTCTTCCGTATCCTTCGGAAGTTTGAAGGCGGCAAACACACGGTCATATGCTTCGCTATCGCGGTCTATATCGCGGATCAGGCGTTCACGAATGAGAGCAGCTTCGGTCGCGATAGTCCTCATCTGGCCTTCCACATCGGCATATTTCTTTTTCCCGATCGTCAGGTTTGCCACCATCTCGGTTAGCGCTGTCGCAATAGCTCCGTTCAAGGCCGAGATACTTCCGCCCCCCGGAACAGGGGCACTACCTGCCGTTTCGGCAAGAAATCCTTTAATTGTCAAATCTACAAGCATAGTGTCTATTATTTAAGATTAAACATTTTATTCAGTTTCATTGTAAACAAATGATTTACGGATGTGGAACCTGGATGGCAAAGCCATACAAAATAATTGTCGTCTTGTAGGAGCAGGACCCTGCTCTGCCCATTGGATCTGGACAAGGCGGACGTTATTTTCATTGGGCGGAGTAGCCCCCGCCCCTACGAGCCGCCTTATCAATTCGCACCGGTGAATCATCATTTACTCATACTATTTAATTTTTTATCCTGTCAAATAATATAAAGTACGCCATCTTTGATAACCGTGTCCACGATATTCATTCCTACATGATAAGGAAGGAACTTATAGGAAGGGAACTTCAACAAGATCAAGTCCGCCTTCTTTCCGACATCGATGCTGCCGATCACTTTCTCCCGTCCCAAAGCTGCCGCACCATTGATCGTAAGGGCGGTCAAAGCTTCTTCGGGAGTCATCTTCATCTGGATACAGGCGAGGGCGAACAACAGCGGGATTGAGCATGAGAAACAACTTCCGGGATTCAAATCGGAAGCTAACGCCACGGCACAACCGGCGTCTATCATCCGGCGTCCCGGAGCATACGGTTCCCCCAGTGAGAAGGCAGTAAGAGGCAACAAGGTCGCAATCGTCCCGGAACGAGCTAACCGCTTGATACCGGTATCGGACACATGCAACAGATGATCGGCACTCACGGCTTTCAAGCGTACGGCTAACTCAGCACCGCCGAAAGGCACGATCTCGTCGGCATGGAGTTTCAGTTTAAAACGCTGGCTGCGGGCTGCTTTCAACAAACGTTCGCTTTGTTCGACTGAGAAAACGCCTTGTTCGCAAAAGACATCGCAGAAAGTCACGGAACGTTCCGCGCGGACGTGCGGCAACACCTCTTCTATTATGTAGTCGACATACGCATCCGTACGCCCGGCAAATTCAGGAGGAACGGCATGAGCCCCCAGGAAGGTGGATACCACATCCAACGGATGGTCATCATTAAGTTCTTTCATTACACGGAGCTGGATCAGCTCTGTGGCAAGATCGAGACCGTATCCGCTCTTTCCTTCGACGGTAGTAACTCCCATATCCATCATAGTATCGAGACGGTCATACGCATCCCCGAACAGATCGTCATAGCTGGTGCTCCGCGTCGCATTCATCGTATTGACGATACCTCCTCCCCGTTCCATGATCGACATGTAGCTGTCTCCTTTCATCCTCCAGGAGAACTCCTCTTCCCGGTAACCGCCAAAGACAAAATGCGTATGACTATCCACGAAACCCGGAAGAAGCGCGCGTCCGTTAGCATTTACTTCCAGATAGTCTTCAACATTCACTTGCCGGAGAACTTCTTCGGTCGGTCCCACATGCGTAATAATACCGTTCGATACGGCAACCGCCCCGTCCTCGATCACACCGACATCAGACATAGCCTTACCCTTCTTCGCTTCAAAACCGGAACAGGTCACCACCTGCGATGCGTTCCGTATCAATATCTTTTCATCCTCCATAGTCTATTCCATTATTCTGGCTTCCAACACCTGATCCATTGAAAAATCTTCCAGTCCCAAATAGTAAGAAGCCGTATCGATCAATGCCTCCATCGGGACTAACCCGATGATCTCGCTTCCGACGACCGGAACACCGTAGCGACGGGCCTCGATGCGTACCAGCTCGAAAGCACGGTAAAGGGCCGTACGGGTATAATCGGTCATATTGATCGAGACCTGCACGATACCGCGTTCTTTCAATTCCACTCCCATCGCCTTACAGTACCGGAGCCCGCCACCTATGAAACGGATCTTTTTGGCAATGCTGCTCGCTATATCCAAATTTGCCGTTCCCAAATTGACATTATAAGCGACCAATGGCATACGGGCGCCAATTGCCACGGTTCCTGCCGACGGATGCCGCTCGGCAGGTCCGAAGTCCGGTTTCCATTCCGGCAACTTGATCTTTTCCGCCATCCCTTCAAATTCTCCCTTGCGGATAGCTGCCAGGTTCTCCCGATGCGGGGCCGAAGCCGATTTTTCATAAAGAAAGACCGGAATCTGGTACAAAGCCGCCACCTTTTCGCCCACTTCCCTGGAGAGCGCAATCGCTTCATCCATCGTACACCCTTTGATCGGGATAAAAGGAACGACATCTACCGCTCCCATCCGCGGATGCTGTCCGGAATGTTTCGCGAGGTCTATCAGTTCAACCGCCTGCCCAACGGCTTCGAGCAAAGCGTCTTTCAAGGCTTCCGGTTCACCGACAACCGTTACGACCAGTCGGTTATGATCCTCGTCATTGCTGTAATCCAACAGCTTTACACCGGCTTTGGCACGAAATTTATCTACTATCTTCTCTATCTTCTCCAAATCTCTTCCCTCGCTGAAATTGGGGACACATTCCATTATTTTACTCCAGGTACTCATACTTTGTGTTTTAAAGAGGTGCGTATAATATTTTGAATCAAATCTTCTTTCGGGATAAAAGGCAGTGTGATATGATACCGATCGCCATAGCTGTCATTAAAGGCGGTACAGGTCGACATGGCATTGGGATTACGGGCCCATGAACGGCGGGCCACTCCTCCCATCACATCCCAGAGCATGGCTGAACGAAGGATCTCGTCTACCCGCTCACTCCCGTCCAGCACCATCCCAAAACCACCGTTTATCGCTTTACCGATACCGACCCCGCCACCGTTGTGAAGCGCTACGAGACTCATGCCCCGTGCCGCATTTCCAGCAAAACATTGGACGGCCATATCGGCCATGACATTACTTCCGTCGTAGATGTTGGACGTTTCCCGGAAAGGCGAATCCGTCCCGCTTACATCATGATGGTCGCGTCCGAGCATGATCGGTCCGACTTCTCCATCCCGCACCATGCGGTTGAAGCGGAGTGCGATATTCAACCGCCCTTCCGCATCTTGGTAAAGGATACGCGCCTGGGTTCCTACCACAAGCCGGTTCTTCCCGGCATCGCGAATCCAGTTGTAGTTATCCCGGTCTTGTCCGCGACGGGTCGGATCGATACAATCCATAGCTGCCTGATCGGTCTTTACCAAGTCTTCCTGTTTCCCGCTCAGGCATACCCAACGGAAAGGCCCGTAACCATAGTCGAACAGTTCCGGTCCCATGATATCTTCGACATAAGAGGGCCAGATAAAGCCGTCCTTCTCATCGACCCCGTTCCGGGAAATTTCTTTTACACCGGCATCATAGATGGCTTTCATAAACGAGTTTCCGTAATCGAAGAAATACGTGCCGCGAGCCACCAATTTCTTGATTACCTCGAAATGGCGGTGCAGGGAACGGTCGACCAGCGAACAGAAACGGCCTGTATCGCAGGAAAGGAGTTCCGTACGTTCGGCAAAGGAAATACCAACGGGACAGTAGCCTCCTTCATAAACGGCATGGCAAGAGGTTTGATCGCTCAACAAGTCGATTCGGATCGCCTGTGATTCGGCAAATTCCAACAAGTCGACTATATTTCCGTGATAAGCGATCGAAATCGGTTCTTTTGTCTGCATCGCTTCTTGCGCCATACGGAAAGCCTCTGCTTTATCATCGGTCACATGCTGTACCCAGCCCTGTGCGTAGCGGGTTTCGATACGGGAACTATCCACCTCAGCAATGATACTGGCAGCACCGGCTATAACGGCGGCTTTCGGTTGTGCGCCACTCATCCCTCCGAGACCGGAGGAGACAAAGATATATCCGCGCAAGTCCCGATCTTGAGGAATACCTAATTTCTTCCGCCCCGCATTCAATAATGTGTTGAATGTACCGTGCACGATTCCTTGCGGCCCGATATACATCCAGCCGCCGGCTGTCATCTGCCCATAATTAGCGACTCCCATCTGGGCTGCTATATGCCAGTCTTTCTGGTTATCGAACATGCCGACCATCATGGAATTGGTAATTATCACACGAGGAGCATCCGGCCTGGAACGGAACAACCCCAGGGGATGCCCAGACTCGATCACGAGTGTCTGCTCGTTCGTCAGTATTTCGAGGTATTGCTTGATCAGGCGGTATTGCATCCAGTTCTGACAGACCTGTCCGGTCTCGCCATATGTAACCAGCTCGTATGGATAAAGAGCGATATCGAAACAAAGATTGTTATCGATCATCACCTGGAAGGCTTTTCCCTCCAGACATCGGCCTTTATACTGATCGACAGGTTTGGCCTTCAGATCTCCCTCCGGCCGGTAACGATATCCGTAGATGCGGCCACGGGTCATCAACTCTTCCATAAACTCCGGAGCCAGTACTTCATGCAATTCTTCGGGAATATAACGGAGCGCATTCTTTAAGGCCGTTTCTGTTTGGGCAGGCGTAAGTGAATAGCCGCGATCAGGAGCGCGGCGGATACCGGGAACAAAAGATGGATAAACCGGCAATTGGTTACTCAGGCGTACTTCCATAACATGACATTTTAAGGTGTTTGCTTACAATCTGTAAGTAAATAGCAGAAGTAAGAGGCCTACAAGATAAGCATTCTCTTTCATCTTGCCAACCTGCACTGTTATGTTTAGAAGCACAAAAAGGGCCATTCCCCAAACAGGAACGGCCCTTTTCTATCAGATTAAAATGTATTCTTATTTACCTGCTTCAGCAGCTGCTTTCTTATTGATCTTTTTCTTCTGCAATTCGTAAGCGATAGGAGTTGCCACAAACAGAGTAGAATATGTACCGATAATGATACCTAACAAGATCGCGAACGTAAAGCTACGGATTGTTGCACCGCCTAAGATGAAGATACACAATACGACTACCAATGTTGTTAATGATGTATTGAAAGTACGGGACAAAGTCGAATTCAATGCATCGTTGATCACCTGGTAACGGTCACGCTTCGGATACAGACCGATTGTTTCACGGATACGGTCGAACACAACCACGGTATCGTTGATAGAATAACCGATAATTGTCAAGATAGCCGCGATAAAGGTCTGGTCGACTTCCATAGAGAAAGGCAATACCTTCCAAAGCAACGTGTAGAATGAAATAATACACAAAGTCGTTACAGCTACAGAAGCGAATGCACCGACAGAGAATGAGATGTCGCGGAAACGAAGCAAGATGTAAGCCGCCATACAGAACATAGCGAATACAACAGCGAGGAACGCAGCGTTCTTGATATCGTCTGCCATACTCGGTCCCACCTTCTGTGAGCTCTGGATATACTGATCCGTGAACTGAGCCAATGTCGTTCCTTCCGGAAGCAATGACTTGACACCTTCAAACAATTTATTTTCGATTTCCTGATCAATAGCCGGATCGTTGTCCTCGATCTTATAGTTGGTGGATACACGGACTTGGTCGGGAGTACCAATCTGGATAACACTAACGGAACCGTCCAACTGCGCATCCAACAGATTGCGGACTTCGTCAGTCTTCACATCCTGGGCAAAACGAATCACATAGTTACGTCCACCGGTGAAGTCGATACCGTTGTTCAACCCGATAGTAGACATGGAGATCGCACCTAAAACGATGATAACAACCGGAATCAAATAGCCTACTTTACGAGCTCCAAGGAAGTTAATCTTCGGATTCGTCAACAAGTCTTTCGTAATAGAAGTCGTAAAGGTTACGTTCTTCAGTTTATCTTTAGCCAACAGTGCTTCATAGACGATACGAGTCAAGAAGACAGCCGTCAGGAAGGATGCAAACAAACCGATGATCATCGTCGTGGCAAAACCACGGATAGGACCTGTACCAAAGTAGAACAACACAACACCAGTGATGATAGAAGTCAAGTTCGAGTCAAAGATAGCAGAGAATGCGTTGCTATAACCATCAGCGATTGCTTTGCTCAATGATTTGCCGGCACGAAGTTCTTCTTTTGTACGTTCATAGATCAACACGTTGGCATCGACAGCCATACCCAGTGTCAACACCATACCGGCAATACCCGGCAATGTAAGGACAGCCTGGAAAGAGGCAAGGATACCCATTGTGAAGAAAATGTTCAATACCAAAGCACCGTCGGCGATCAAGCCCGGAAGGACTCCATAGAAGGCACACATATAGAACATCAGCAGAACCAAAGCCAAAACAAATGAGATAACACCGGAGTTGATAGCTTCCTGACCCAAAGACGGACCGACAACGTCTTCCTGTACGATATGTACGGAAGCTGCCATCTTACCAGACTTCAACACGTTAGCCAAGTCCTTCGCTTCTTCCGGAGTAAAGTGGCCTGTGATCTGAGAACGTCCACCTGTGATTTCCACCTGTACGTTCGGAGCCGAATAAACCATATCGTCAAGAACGATAGCAACCGCTTTACCGATATTTTCTTTTGTCAGACGCGCCCATGCTTTAGCACCTTCTGCGTTCATCACCATATCGACAACCTGTTCGGAACGTCCGGCCTGCTGAACGAAGTCTGCATTGGCATCCGTAACGACATCCCCACCTAAGGCCGGCGTACCGTCACGATTCGTTTTCTTGATTGCATATAAATAAAAGAACTGTTCTTTTTCATCAATAGCCTTTACACCCCATTTCAAAGAAAGGTTACGTGGAAGAAGATCCTTCACCTGCTTCATGTTCAAGTATTCATCGATCTTAGCCATATCTTTCTTATCAGCAATACCGACAACCGGACCGGATGCCAACTGTCCGTTATACTGATTGATCTGCAGAACGGCGAACAACGGATGCAGCTTTGCAAATTCTTCCATACTTTGGGCAGCCTGTGCTTCAGGTTTGTCTTCACCGATCTTAGCCAGCAAAGAGTCTGCGTCGTTAGTTGTTTCGGCGGCAGCATTGTCGGCAACCACTTCGCTTGTTGCTTCGACAGTTGTTGTTTCCGAACCTTCGGCAGCAGTATCATCCGATTTCAGGATTGTAGCCAACATATTATCGGCAGCAACCAGCTGCTGGTAGATTTCCGGCAAGTCGTATGTTTCCCAGAATTCGAGGTTGGCACTACCCTGTAACAATTTACGCACACGTTCCGGTTCTTTCACTCCCGGAAGTTCAACCAAGATACGACCGGCAGTTTCCAGACGCTGGATGTTCGGGGACACCACGCCGAAACGGTCGATACGAGTACGCAATACGTTAAATGAATTATCGATAGCACTCTGCAACTCATCCTTCAATACGGCAATAACCTGTGCATCCGAGCTCTGCGGAGTGATTTTGTCTTTCAATTCGAAAGTACTGAAAATAGCGGATAAACGGGCGCCATTATCTAATTTCTTATACTCTTCTGCAAATAGATCAATAAAGTCCTTCTGACTCGCAGCTTGGTTCTCATAGGCCAAATCCAATGCTTTGTTGAAGTTCTCATCCTGGTTGTTGTTTGAAAGCGAGCGGATTACATCAGCCACATTCAATTCCAGAACGACGTTCATACCGCCCTTCAAGTCAAGTCCTAAACTAATTTCCATTTCACGGCACTCCTTGAGCGTATAGCCCAACCATACCTTCTGAGTAGATAACGAGTCCAAATAAGAACTCTCTTTTACCGGATCTCCACCTGCATACTCAGTGGCTTTACTGTTGTAATGTCTTGTCACGAACGAGAATGACAGATAAAACATACAGACAAGCGTAAGTAACACCGCAAAGACCTTTACAAATCCTTTGTTTTGCATTTGAATCTTATGTTTATGTTATTATTCGTTTTTTCACAGGGTGCAAATATAGGCTTTTTTTCTTTGTCCAACAGTAATTAGATTAATTTATTTGTCACACTCTTAGTTTATTTCAGCCACAATTATATATCTTTGCCCGTAAAAAACATAAGTAAAGAATAACCATGAAGCAACTTTTATTATTAACACTATTTATCCCGACCCTACTCTGGGCTCAGGACGATTCCAAGTATTTAGCCGGAGCTGTTCCCCTCGAGAATGGTAAAGTAGTATTTGCAAAAGAGATAAACGCACCTTCTTTTTCAAAAGATGAAGTATATGACAGAATGTTGGACTGGGCAGACGGTTTCTTCAGTGAAGACGGTAACCGCGTCGTCTATTCCGACAAGGCAAAAGGCGACATCGCCGCTGTAGGACAAGCCAATCTGGTGTTCCAGAGCACGGCCCTTTCTTTGGACCGTACGGAAATGAACTATCGTGTCACGATGGAATGCGAGAACCAGAAATGTGTTATGAAAGTAGCCGGTATCCGTTACGAATATAATGTATCTTACCAGCGTGAGCCGGAAAAATACACTGCCGAAGAATGGATTACCGATAAATATTGTTTGAACAAGGATAAGACCAAACTGAATCGGGGCAACGGCAAGTTCCGTAGAAAGACAGTCGATTTCATTGACGAAATGTTCGCTTCCGCCTCTGCCGCTTTAGGCGCACAGGTAGCCGCCAATGTAGTTCCGGCAACTCCGGTCACTCCGGCCCGGACTGTGACACCTGCCCAGAGCATCCAACCGGCAACTCCGGTTCCGGCAAAAGAAGGATATGTGGCTTTTGCCGCCGACAAGGTTCCGTCTACATTACTACAGATGTTACCGGAAAGTGACATGCAGGTCGCATCTGCCGGTAAGCCGGATACAAAAGAAACATCCGCCCAGTGGAAAGGCACGGGTAATATGTTCGGCAAATCGATCGCCTCGATCGCTATCAGCAAAGACAGTCCTGTTTATAAAGAAATAGGCAACAACGACACATACAGCCTGTCTTTCTTCAAAAAAGGTGAAAACGGGGATGCCTGGTTGATCATCGACTGCCGCAAGCAGGGCGAAACGGCAGAAGGTGGGCAGATAACCGTTATCGGTGAAATCATTAATGTATGGATGAAATAGCCAGGATATGAAAAAACTGTTTTTCCTTCTATTGATTATGTTCCCTGCGCTGGCAATGGCACAGGGACATAAAGGTGAAGTCGACGAGTGTGCTCCGATGAAAAACGGGAAAGTATGCTATCGCGACACTGTCCATGTGAATGATATGAGCCAGGACCAGATATTCGAAGTAATCAATCAATGGGCGAAGAAAAGCTATGCAAAAGATGTATTCCTGTCGAATGTCAACTCCAAGAAGTCGAAAGGGACTATCAATGTTTCTTCCAAAGTCGAGATGCTGTTGAATGACACGGACAAAACGATCATCAAATACAAGATGAAGATCAGCTGCCATGACAACAGTTACTCGGCTGAAGTAAGCAATATCGTTTACCAATACGATCCTCTGAACAATAAGAAGTTCAAAACGTATTCTGCAGAAAGCGTAATCGCCAATAATGGCAAAAGCAATACAGTTGCCTTGATCAAGGACCCGAAGCTGTTCTGCAACGCCACGTTCTTCTTCGTCGAGAACCTGTTCGCCGATATCCTGGATGCAGTAAACGATGCAGAACTGTAGCATGAAAAATTAATTCCATAAGCATGGAACATAAGTTTCATCCGCATGAAACAAAAGTTCCATCGGTATGAAACAAGAATTCCCCTATAGAGAAACGATGGTTTCTTTATAGGGGAATTTCTCATATACTATAATGTAGGAGCCGGGGCATCCTTATCTTTCTCGTCCGGCTTGATGATGTTCTTGACGGTTTCACCGATCGGCAGTTTATCTAATACGCCGAGACTCGGAGCGACCGTCTTCACCAGTTGGTTAAGGAAGTTGCCGGTAGCGCCATTTCCACCATCGAATACAGTAATATTGCCTAGGTTGATATGCTCGAATGCCTTCACCTGTTCGCCTGCGATCTCTTTCCACTGGTCGACCATCTTGTACTGGATCGCAATCGCCGGATTCGATTCGGCAGCTTCGACCATCGCCCGGAAGCCATCGGCTTCGGCCAATAATGACTTCTTCTTACCGTCAGCCTCGGCTTCCAGCTTCATACGGATGGCAGAGGCTTCGGCCTCTGCCTGTGCCAACAGGGCCTTCGCGCGTGCTTCCGCTTCACGGATTGTCTTTTCGGCAACAGCATCGGCTTGCAGGATAGCTTCCTGTTTAGCAACTTCGGCAGGAACGATCTTTTGGGCTTTCAAAGCTGATTCGACCTTTTTTGCCTTTGCTTCTTCCACTTCCTTCTGGGCAATCTCGCGGGCAGCCTGGACAGCGGCTTCCGAACGGGCAGCGGCTTCACCAGCTTTTTTATCGGCATCCGCCTGTGTCACGGCAAGTTCGGAATTAGAAAGTGCGATATCTTTACCGGCTTCATTTCGTCCGATGGCGGCTTTCTTCTCTGCATCGGCCTTTTTGATTTCCATATCGGAGTTCAGTTCGGCAATACGGCTTTCCTTTTCCGTATTGGCCTTCTCGATATTAATATTCTTCTCGGCCTCTGCTTTTGCAACCTGAGACTCCTTTTCGGCATTGGCGATGGCTACCTGAGAGATACGATCCTTATCGGCATTGGCCACCGAGATCTCCTGCTGCTTCTTGGTTTCGGCAATAGCGATATCCTGATCCTTGCGGGTTTCGGCAACTTTTGTTTCACGTTCCTTAATCTGGTTGGCAATTTTGATGGCTCCTAACTTTTCCTGTTCTTCGATGTTGGCCTGCGCCTCGTTCAAGGCTTTGCTTTCGGCTTCTTTACCGAGATTGACGATATAGTTGGCGGCATCACGAATATCACTGATGTTGATATTCATCAGATAAAGACCGAACTTGCGAAGTTCCGTATCGATATTCTCGCGTACCTTGGACAGGAATTTATCACGATCGGAATTCAATTCCTCGATTGTCATATCGGCAATCACCAGACGCATCTGCCCGTAAACGACATCCGTAATCAAGTTTTGTTTGTCTTCAGACTGCAACCCGAGCAAACGTTCGGCTGCGTTCTGCATCACTTCGGGATCGGTACTGATGGCAACCGTAATAGTTGTCGGCACGTCCACGCGGATATTCTGGGCAGACAAGGCGCCGGTCAGTTTACAATCGATCTGCAAAGGTTTCATGGAGAGGAATTCGTATCCTTGAATGATCGGCCATACGAAAGCAGCACCTCCATGATAAAGCTTGGCAGACTTTTCCCCTGAAGTTTTACCATAAACCACCAATACCTCATCACTCTTACATTTCCTGTAACGCGAGAGGATACCGATAAACGAAATGATGACCACTACAACCAATATAGCGACCATGATTAACATTTCCTGTGTCATAATTTTAATAGATTTGTTATTTACTGAATATACATAATTCCCGATTCCACTTTGACGATCGCAGCCCTGTCACCGGTCTGATATTTCCGGTTCTCAAGCGAGCGGACATCCATTTCACGCAAGGCTCCATTAACGGCAATCTGCACAATATAGCGATCCCCATCATGCGCATAGATCGTGCACTCCCTCCCCAACAAAGCTTCCGGTTTCTCCGGCTTATTCTCTTTCTGCAATTGCCAAGCTTTCTTATACAGGAACCAGAGAACAAACACAAAGACAAGTCCTACCAGAATACCGGCCACATAAGACGAGATCTCCGTTCCCTGTGTGATATACATATACCATCCCATACCGATGCAGAAATGCGTCAGTCCCTTAAAAGAAATGACACTGCCGATATCGGCATCCATATCGACATCCGTATCGATTTCACCAAAAAAGATGGAGACAATAAACTGAATCAGAAAGATCGCCGTAGCAACGAGGGCCACCGTAAGGAAGATTGTGCTTGTCATGATCGCCTTAATTTAATTAGGCTGGTAAGATATGAAAAAAATCAGTTTCCTGCAACCGATTTCTTATTTTCAATCACCCTCTTTCAATTGCAAATAACACCACATCGGATAATGGTCGGAATAACGAACCTTGTCGATCGTGCAGTTGATTGGTTTCATGTTGGCGGAATGCAGGATATTGTCGATCCGGAACCAGAAGAAGTTTTCATTGTAAGTAACTCCGACACCACGGCCAGAAGCGGCATAAGCATCTTTCAAAGGTCCCTGGATCGTACGATGGGCATAAGAAATAGGTGTATCGTTGAAGTCACCGCAGACCAATATATAATCGGTATCGATCTTTTTAATTTCCTCGGCAACTGCTCTCGCCTGGCGGGCACGTATCTGGAAGGCCGGCCCCAACTTCTGTTCGATGGAACTTCTCAGGCCGTCGAGCGTTTCGGAATTCAGATTCTTGATAAATGCGGAGTAATGGCTCCGGTCCTCCATCGTCAGCTTGAACGATTCCAGGTGGTTATTGATTAAAGTCAGCTTCTTTCCGTTTATATTCAGTTCATGGATGGACGAGCCGTTGAAAGAGCTCTCATACTTGATCTTACGGGACTTGGAGATCGGGTATTTGGAAAACACGGCTATATTGAATTTGAGCGTACCGGAGGTTCCGATCGGGATAATGGAGCGATACCTATACATCTTCAAGGCATTGGCGATCTTCTGATTCGTCAAAAAGTTCTTGGAAGTACCTACTGCATATTCCTGCAGACATACGATATCCGCACCGGAATTCGCAATATACCGTATGATCGGATTCGGAGAATCTTCCGTATGGCCTTTATAACCGAATCCCATGACATTATAAGTCAAGACTTTCAGTACGTTCTCTTTCGGGATATCGCTCATTCTGTCATGGAAAGGGAAATAACGGGTTACAGGCCCCTTACAGATCAGAAACGAACATAGTCCGACCAATACGAACCGCCACTCCCAAAGGAACAGCCAATAAATAACAAAACAGAGGTTCAAAACGCAGAACACAGGAAATCCCAACCCAAGATAAGAGAAGAGCACACTCCTGTCCGGTGAAATCCTGTCCGAGAAGGCCGAAGCAATGAATAGCAGGATCACTATCACATTGGCAGTACCGACTACAGATTTAAACAGAATCCTGATCGCTTTAAACCGCTCGCTCATTTTTTGCTAGCCTCAAATAGTTTTTTCTTTTCTTCTGCCGAAAGGCTTTCGTAACCGGAACGTTTTAATTTATCCAATATTGCATCCAGATCGACTGTTTCCCGATGTTTACGGGCATTATATTCATAATCGGTCTCCGGACGTTTATAGGTCACACGCATCTTGGGTTTCCTTTTTCCCAGATTCACCACCCAGTCGAGCAGGCGGTTCATAGGGGCTGTCAAATCTTTGCCTTCCTTGATCCGGGCAGCAAACCAAATACCGAACAACGCTCCTCCGATATGGGCGATATGGCCGCCGGCATTCGTCGATGTAATGGCCAGCAAGTCTATCACAAATGTAAACAGGGCCAGATAAATCAGCTTGATCCTTCCGATCAGGAACAGACTGATCTCCAAATCTTTCCGGTAGAAAGAGACGGCAAACACAATGGCCATAACCGAAGCTGACGCACCCATCAAATAACTATAAGCAGCAACTGTACGGAAATAAGGGAATATGTTGTATGCCACAAGAAACAAGACCGCCCCGGCAATACCTCCCAACAGATACAAACCTCCTAATTGCCGCTCACTGAAAAAAGTAAGGAACAAACCGCCAAACCAATATAACCACAGCATATTAAACAGAATATGCAAGAAGTCGAAATGCGTGAACATATAAGTGATGATCGTCCACGGTCGGTACAGAAGCAATTCGGGAGACGAAGGCACCTGTAGATACTGCAAAAACGGGAAACCACTCAGATTGAACAGCATCAGGATCACACTTGTCAACCGTATAATAACAAACAACCCGACATTGATATAAATCAGTTTTGCCAGGATATTACCGGAATTGAAAGTCCGTTTGAGATTAATAAAAATATCGCCCATTGCCTATATCTTTCTTTTTCCAATATCGAACCAGGAAATAACCGAACAACATACCACCCAAATGTGCAAAATGCGCCACCGAATCACCACCGTTGTTAGCAACCCCCATAAACAATTCGGCCAATCCGTAAAAGATCACGAAGTATTTGGCTTTGATAGGAATCGGGATGAACATCAGATACAACGGGACATTCGGGAATAACATGGCAAACGCCAGCAAAATACCGAATACAGAACCCGAAGCACCGATCGTAATCAGATAGTTTAACGAAGGATCCCCTGCAACCAGCTGTGCCAGCGTAACCCCGTTCGCACTTGCGAAAGAATGAACGGAATACAGCCAAACCAGCTCCTGCGTGATACCCGCACCGATACCCGTCACCATGTAAAAGGTCAGGAAGCGCTTCGGTCCCCAGACATTCTCCAGCACACGCCCGAACATATACACACCGAACATATTGAAAAACACGTGCGCAAACGAATGGGTATCATGCATGAACATATAAGTCACAAACTGAAAAGGATAGAAATCCTTCACACCCGGAAAGTGTAGTCCGAATAACTGAACTAAATCAATCCCGACTTTAGGCAAAACAAGGCTCGCTACCCAAAACAACAGGTTGATAATGATAAGGTTTTTCGTAACCATCGGGATGCTGCTCAGGAATCCCGAACTATTTTGATTCATCATATATTTATCAATTTAAGGACAAAGGTATATATATTTTGGTAGTTTTCTGACAAAATAGCACTAAAACATAGTAAATCAATAAAAAAAACTCTTTTTTTCTTTGCGATATATCAAAATAGAATTACATTTGACACCGACTTTTTAGGCTATCACAAAAATTGTTTAATATATTAATTATCAAACCATCATGAACAAAACAGAATTTATCAATGCTGTAGCGGAAAAATCCGGTTTAAGCAAAGTTGATGCAAAGAAAGCTGTAGAAGCTTTTGTTGAAACAGTATCTAGTGAATTAAAAGAAGGCGGCAAAGTAGCCCTTTTAGGTTTTGGTTCTTTCTCTGTTGCTGAAAAAGCTGCACGTAAAGGTGTTAACCCGAAGACTAAACAACCAATCGAAATTCCGGCACGCAAATCAGTTAAATTTAAAGCTGGCGCCGAATTGACAGAAATCATCAAGTAAATTAGTCTCACACTCTCAATAGTAAAAAGGCACTCCACCATCGGAATGCCTTTTTTATTGCATGCCGGTTACTTTATCAAATCATAGTTATCTCTTTCCAACCCACACCAATCTTATGGTTTTTACAAAATAAACCTGTACCTTTGTAGACAAAATAAATCCGAACATATACTAAACGAATATGGTTATCGAACAACAGATTACCGGTGCGATTATTACCGGCATAAAAGAACTGTATGGCGCCGATGTAACGGCCAACCAGGTGCAACTGCAAAAGACAAAAAAAGAGTTCAAAGGACATCTGACTCTGGTAGTTTTTCCCTTCCTCCGCATGTCGAAGAAATCACCGGAACAGACAGCCCAGGAAATTGGCGAATACCTGCTCCGGCATGAACCGGCTGTAGCCGAATTTAATGTAATCAAAGGATTCCTCAACCTGACCATCGCTTGTGCCTGCTGGATCGATTTATTAAACGGGATCAACGGACAGCCGTCATACGGGATCGTTCCCGTAACGGAACAGTCTCCGCTGGTTATGATCGAATATTCTTCCCCCAATACCAACAAGCCGCTCCACCTCGGACACGTACGCAACAACCTGTTGGGTTACAGCCTGTCCGAGATCATGAAGGCAAACGGCAATAAAGTGGTAAAGACGAACATCGTAAACGACCGCGGTATCCATATCTGCAAGTCCATGCTCGCCTGGCAGAAATGGGGCAACGGCGTGACTCCCGAAACGGCCGGCAAGAAAGGCGACCACCTGATCGGTGATTTCTATGTCCTTTTCAGCAATAAACTGAAAGAAGAGACTGCCGCTCTCGAAGCAAAAGGCATGACAAAAGAAGAAGCCGAAGCCGCTTCTCCCCTGATGGCCGAAGCACGCGATATGCTCCGCAAATGGGAAGCCGGCGACAAGGAGGTACGTGCTCTTTGGGAAATGATGAACAACTGGGTGTACGCCGGATTCGACGAGACATACAAAATGATGGGCGTAAACTTCGATAAGATCTATTACGAATCACAGACCTACCTGGAAGGTAAGGGCAAAGTGCTGGAAGGACTCGACAAGGGCATTTTCTACCGCCGTGAAGACGGTTCCGTATGGGCTGACCTGACAAAAGACGGCCTGGATGAAAAACTGCTGCTCCGTGCCGACGGCACTTCCGTCTACATGACACAGGATATCGGAACTGCCAAATTGCGTTTCGACGACTATCCTATCAACAAAATGATCTATGTGGTAGGAAACGAACAGAACTACCATTTTCAGGTATTGTCCATCCTGTTGGATAAATTAGGTTTCGAATTCGGCAAAGGCCTTGTACATTTCTCTTACGGCATGGTCGAACTGCCGGAAGGCAAGATGAAAAGCCGCGAAGGAACGGTTGTCGATGCCGACGACCTGATGGAAGAGATGGTGGGTACAGCCCGCGAAATCTCGCAGGAGTTGGGCAAAATGGACGAGATGACACCGGAAGAAGCCGAAAACATTGCCCGCATGGTCGGCCTCGGTTCCTTGAAATATTTCATTCTGAAAGTGGATCCGCGCAAGAACATGACCTTCAACCCGAAAGAATCGATCGACTTCAACGGTAATACCGGTCCGTTCATCCAATACACCTACGCCCGCATCCGTTCCGTTTTGCGTAAAGCAGCCGAGCAGGGCATCGTTTTACCGGAACAACTACCGACAACGACTACTATCTCCGAAAAGGAAGAAAACCTGATCCAGATGATAGCCGACTACGCTTCCGTCGTTCGCGAAGCAGGAAAGGAATACAGCCCCGCCCTCATCGCCAACTACACGTACGACCTGGTAAAAGAATACAACCAGTTCTATCACGATTTCTCTATCCTCCGCGAAGAGAATGAAGAAGTGAAGGAGTTCCGCCTTGTCCTCTCCGCCAACGTAGCCAAGATTGTCAAATCGGCCATGTCGTTATTGGGGATCGAGGTTCCGGAAAGAATGTAATAATAAGCAAAGATCATGATCAAAAGCCTATACAGAAAGCTGCTGAGTGAGAAACAACGGATCGCTCTTCATTATGCCCTTTATAAAATAGAGGCCGCATTTTTGAAGGGCGACCGATATGAATGCTGTTGTTGCGGCAAATCATCCCGCCGCTTCCTTTCGCATGGCGACAAAGGGCCACGCAAAAATATCAAATGCCTGCATTGCCTATCATTGGAACGAACCCGGATATTGTGTATGTATCTCCGGAACGAAATACTCGACAAGACGGAAAGACCGATAAGTATCCTCCATTTTGCCCCGGTCAAAGGGTTGAAAGATTTCCTGAAGAGTTCTCCTCATGTCTCGGTCTATCACGATGCCGACATCAATCCGAACGTAGCGACCTACCAGTGCGACATCACACAGATGCCATACGCCGACAACACATTCGACTTGATTATTTGTTCGCACGTGCTCTATTGCGTACCGGAAGATGAAAAAGGAATGCAGGAGATCCACCGCGTCTTGAAACCCGGAGGAAGGGCATTACTTGTCGACACATGGCTGGACGGTCCGACACAGGATTTGAGTCAATTGCCCGCCTCAGAAAGGAAAGCTATATCGGGAGATGCTACTTCTTGTAGGCTGTATGGACGGAAAGATATCCTTGAGACCTTGCACAGTTATGGTTTGGATGGCCGGATCATCGACTACACCAAACAACTTTCTTCTGAATTCATCGAAAAACAATCTCTTCACGATGCGTTCGATTCCGAAATTCTCGATTGCACGAAATGCTCCTGAGCGAGGCATATCCTAATACCCAAAATGGCGGAAACCATTCGTAAGCCGCCATACACTAATCGTTCCACATCTGTGAAAAGACGAGGAGGAGGTGAATTCTAAGTCCTTTCCAAACAATATCTCTCAAATCTTACCCAAGTTTACGAACATTAACGTATCCTTGGGTAAGTTCGTATATAGACATAACAACTCTTCAGAAGTGTATAGCTACTTCCTAAACCTAAGATGTTTTCGAAGTTAAGGACCTTTTTTATTATACGGCTAATGTTACAAATGGAGTCTGCCTTCGTATCACAGCAAAAGATCTTGCTATGATTTTGGCTCTTACTGCATTGATTACAGATGCTTTATGTTTCCCCTCCGCTATTTTCCTTTTATAATATGCTTTCATCTGCGGATCCCAAGATATGGCAGTAATAGCTGCTCGGGTAAGGTATACTTTTACTTCTTTGTTAGCCAATGAAGAAGTCTGCGTTTTTCCCCGTATGGAAATACCTGAAGTATGTTCAAATGGGGCAACCCCACAATAGCAGGCAAATTTCCTCGGGGTGTCAAATCTTTGAAAATTGTCAGTAACACACAGTAATACAATGGCATTGATAATTCCTATTCCTTTTATACTTCTTAATAGCAAGTAGTTTGTGTAAAGCGATGTACTGGCGGCTATTAGTTGCTCCATATCTTCTTCCACTTCCAGGATCTTTTCTTTTATCGACTTGAGCTGCTCTTCCAAAAAAGAAATGGATTCTGTCACATCAGCCAACTTAGCCATCTGGGAGAATGTTTCCAATAACTTTATGCTTGATACTTTTTGCTTGACCAAATTGTCACATATAATAATCCATCCCCGCAGTCTCACCAAGTCTTTGTTAGGTAATTTGTATAACTCTAGTTTTCGATAATGTAATACCGCATAGTTCGCTATCCTTTTGGCGTCAATGCGGTCATTTTTGCCTCGTTGTAGGCCCATGGACTTCTTGATGGTCAACGGGCAAACCAAAGCCAGGGAAAATCCCATGGAGACACTGGAAACAGATAACTCTGTGACATAGCTTCCCATGTTTTCAGCACAGAACAAGAGTTTGGATAAAGAGAGATGATAACCTGCTATCCAATCCAATAAAGATTGGATCCCTTCTGGAGTGTTATCAAAAGACTTGTGAGACAACTCTTTTTCGGCCGCAGACATTAATGATGCATCGAAAGTTTTTTTTCCTACATCAAGACCTACAAAATGAGAATAATTCATAATTTTGTATTTTACAGTATTAAACATGAAGGAGAAACAGCTAATACATTTATTAGGTCGTGAACCTACAATTCTAACTGGCTAGGTTCTCCTATTAAGAGAGTTGCAGTCTGATTCAGCCTATAGTCATTTAAGACTAGTGTCAAAGTTAGTTCACTGCAACTCTTCTTTTCAAATATACACTTATATTTTATTGTGATATTTAATACTGCAAATGTAAATGTGTCAAAATCTCCTCCTCAATTTGCTTAGCTTATGCTTATTTCTTACGGGCAACTCTCTTCTTTGTCGCCGGCTTTTCACCCGCTTCCGCTATGATCTTCTTACAATCTTCCAGTGTCAGGGAAGCCGGGTCGGTTATCGTCTTCGGAATACGATAGTTCGCTTTCTGATAAGAGATATAAGGACCAAAACGACCTTTCAGGATTTCCATCTCCGGATCTTCCTCAAACTTCTTGATAAACCGTTGTTCGTCTTTTTCCCTTTTACCATCGATCAGGGCGATTGCTTCCTCAGCCGTGATCGTAAGCGGATTCAAATCTTTCGGAATAGAAACGAATTTACCATCATGACGGATAAACGGCCCGAAACGACCGACGGCAGCCACCATCACCTTACCTTCATATTCACCGACCGTACGAGGAAGGTCGAAGAGTTTCAAAGCCTCTTCCAATGTAATCGTATCGATGGACAGGCCTTTCATCAGAGAGGCAAACTGAGGTTTCGGCGCCTCTTTGTCGTCAGCATGGGCCACTCCGATCTGAACGACAGGACCGTAACGTCCGATCTTCACAAACACCGGATTTCCGCTCTTCGGATCGATACCAAGTTGACGTTCCCCTACTTTATGTTCGGTCTTAACGGCAGCCGTAGCCTCTACGATCGGATGGAAAATCTTATAGAATTTATCGATAGCTTTTGTCCAGACCAGTTCTCCTTCCGCAACCGAGTCGAATTCCTTTTCTACGCTGGCCGTAAAGTTGTAATCCAAGACATCCGGGAAATACTCCATAAGAAAGTCGTTTACTACCGTACCGATGTCGGTCGGCATCAGTTTATTGCGGTCGGCCCCGACCATCTCAGTCTTCTCCGTCTCCTTGATCTTTCCCTTGGACAGCGAAATAATCGTGTAAGTACGTTCCACGCCTTCCTTATCTCCTTTCACCACATATTCGCGGTTCTGGATCGTCTGAATAGTCGGTGCATAGGTGGACGGACGTCCAATACCCAGTTCCTCCAAACGGCGAACCAGGCTGGCTTCCGTATAGCGCGGAGGCCGTTGCGTGAAACGTTCTGTTGCCACGATATCTTTCAACGACAGGACTTCATGAAGTTTTACCGGAGGAAGCAAGCCGTTTTCCTGTTCCTTCTCCACTTCGTCGTCGTTACTTTCCATATAAGCCTGAAGGAAACCTTCGAAACTGATTACTTCGCCGACAGCGACAAAACGTTCCGTCTGCCCGCTAATACCGACCGAAATAGTCGTGCGCTCCAATTCGGCATCCGCCATCTGGCAAGCGATCGTACGTTTACGGATCAGTTCATACAGCTTCTTTTCCTGCGAAGAGCTTCCTGCCTCCACATTACTGATATAGGTCGGACGAATCGCCTCATGCGCTTCCTGTGCTCCCTTGCTTTTGGTATGATATTGGCGGAACTTATAATATTTCTCACCGTATGTTTCAAAAATAGCCTCTTTCGCCGTACCCAATGCCAGATCACTCAAGTTCACGGAGTCGGTACGCATATAAGTGATCAATCCTGATTCATATAAACGTTGTGCGATCATCATCGTCTGCGACACGGAGTATCCTAACTTACGAGCCGCTTCCTGCTGCAAAGTGGAAGTCGTAAAAGGAGGAGCTGGCGATTTCTTTACCGGCTTCGTCGTGATATCGTCAATCGTAAACGAAGCATTCTTACAGGATTCCAAAAAGGCTTCCACCTCTTTCTTATCCTTTAAACGGCGATTCAACTCGGCTTTCAACACCGTCGTTCCATCAGGCAGGATGAAATTTGCAATCACCCGGAAAGCCGCCTCACTCACAAATTCATTGATCTCCCGCTCCCGCTCCACAATCAGACGAACAGCCACCGATTGTACGCGCCCGGCCGATAAAGCCGGCTTTACCTTACGCCATAAAATCGGCGAAAGTTCGAATCCCACGATACGGTCCAACACACGGCGTGCCTGTTGGGCGTTCACCAAATTAATATTGATATCGCGTGGGGTTTCAATAGCATGCAGAATGGCATTCTTAGTAATTTCATGAAAGACGATACGTTTGGTATTTTCGGGTTTCAGTCCCAACACTTCATACAGATGCCAGGATATTGCTTCTCCCTCGCGGTCCTCATCAGAAGCGAGCCATACCTGTTCGGCTGACTTGGCTTCGGATTTTAGTTCGCTGACCAGCTTCTTTTTGTCGGCCGGAATCACATACTGCGGAGTATAGTCATGTTCGATGTCAATACTAAACTCTTTCGTCTTCAGATCGCGGATATGACCATAGCTCGACATAACCTTATAATCTTTTCCGAGGAACTTTTCAATGGTTTTTGCCTTAGCGGGTGACTCCACTATTACCAGATTCTTTTGCATAATAACGTCTTATCTTTTTGAAATCGGATGCAAACTTACACAAAATCTATGATTTATGATTTATCATTTATGATTTATGATTTAAATTTGCACTTTATCTGCCCAAATCGGCATCTATAATTCATAAATTATAAATCATAAATCTCGAGATGGAAACTATTAAACAACTCATTACCGACGGTAAAACAGATGAAGCAATCCGTTTGTTGGACGAATACATAGAAAAAAACGCATCTTCCGATGAAGCGTATTATTTACGTGGCAATGCCTATCGCAAAAAAGGGGATATCCGGCAGGCCCTGAACAACTATCTTACAGCGATGGATCTGAACCCCGACAGCCCCGCACAAATCGCCCACGATCAACTGATTTCAATCATGAACTTCTACAACAAAGACATGTTCAACCAATAAGAAAGGCCGCATCTATCACAGACACAGCCTTTCGATGTTAAATCAAAACTATTATGAATAAAAAAAATTTACTTCAATAAAGAGCAGGGACAAAGATTATCTTTCTCAATATCTTTGAAATAGTTATATGTACCGACTTTAAGATCTGCGCAGGCAGCTTCATCGGCAACAATAATTCCCTTCGGATGCATCTGTAAAGCTGTGATAGTCCACATCTGGTTTACCGCACCTTCAACAGCCTGCTGCAAAGCACGAGCTTTGTTGTGACCGTTCACCATGATCAGCACCTCTTTTGCATCCAACACCGTAGCAACACCGACCGTAACGGAAGTCTTCGGAACTTTGTTGACATCGTTGTCGAAGAAACGGGAATTAGCGATGATCGTATCAGTTGTCAAAGACTTTACACGGGTACGGGAAGATAAAGAAGAACCCGGCTCGTTGAAAGCGATATGTCCGTCAGGACCGATACCGCCCAGGAACAGATCCACGCCACCGGCAGCTTTCATCTTTTCTTCGTAAGCAGCACATTCGGCTTCCAGATCTTCTGCGTTTCCATTCAGAATATTCACATTCTCCGGCTTGATGTCGATATGGCTGAAAAAGTTATTCCACATGAAAGAATGATAGCTTTCAGGATGATCTTCCGGCAAACCTACATATTCGTCCATGTTGAAAGTGATGATATTCTGGAAAGAGATCACACCCTGTTTGTTCAGTTCGATCAGATTTTTGTACATGCCCAAAGGAGATGAGCCGGTAGGCAAGCCCAATACAAATGGTTTCTCTGCCGTAGGATTCGCTTTCTTAATCTTAGCAGCGACATAATTAGCAGCCCACTTTGATAGTTGCTCGTAATTAGGTTCAATAATTAGTCTCATACGTTTACGTTTAATTTAATTCTTTCGTGCCTAAAGGTAACACCTTTATTCTATCTAACCAAGAATTTTCCATTTTCAATTCTCTATTTTCAATTTTCTGGCCATTTCTTCTCCCAAAGCCCAACATTCTTCATACTTATCTGCCTTCAGAGCTTGTTTCTGCTCAACCGGAGCCCCTACAACTTCCCATTTCATCTTCTCACCGAATGCCGCTAAGTTTTTCACCGCAGCTCCCGCCCAGGTGAAAGAGCCGAAATAACCGTAAAGACGATGTTTCACTTCACGTGTTTCGATCTTATCCAGAATTGATTCGATTTCCGGGAACAGGCGGTTACTGTAAGTCGGACTACCGATTATCAATCCCTTATATTTGAAAATATCTTTCAAGACATAAGATGCAGGGCTCTTGCTCACATTGTGCATGACGATATTCTTCACCCCGTTCGCGGCCAAAGAAGCGGCAATCGCTTCTGCCATCTGTTCAGTATTGCCATACATGCTACCGTACACGATTGTCGCACCTTCTTCACCTTCATAACGGCTCATACGGTCATAAATATCGATCGCCTTCGCTGCATATTCGCGCCAAACCGGGCCGTGAGTCGAACAAATCGTCCGGATATCCAAAGCCGACAACTTCTGCAAAGCACGCTGTACCGGATTTCCATATTTACCGACGATATTGGAATAATAACGGAGCATTTCCTCCCAATAATGTTCCACATTCATTTCAGAGTCGATCACACCGCCATCCAACGTTCCGTAAGTACCGAAGGCATCGGCAGAGAACAGGATTTTATCAGTCGAATCGTAAGTGACCATTACTTCCGGCCAGTGTACCATCGGAGCCATATAGAAAGACAGTTGGTGACGTCCCACGCTCAGAGTGTCTCCTTCCTTCACTTCATACAATCCCGTCGAAATACCATGATACCCATTCAACATACCGAAAGTCTGCTTATTTCCGACGATCTGGACATCCGGATACTGCTGGCGCAACAAACGGATACTGCCCGCATGATCCGGTTCCATGTGGTTCACTATCAAAAAATCCAAAGGACGCCCGTCGAGAGCATCCGCTATTTTTTTCAGGAAAATATCGGAATAACACACATCCACCGTATCGACCAGAACCGTTTTTTCGTCCACGATCAGATAGGAATTATAAGATACACCGTAAGGCAAAGGCCACATATTCTCAAAGAGAGCTTTTTGCCGGTCATTTACCCCTACATAGTAAACTTTATCTGCTATTTCTTTTAACTTATACACGTTGACAATGAATAATTAAAAATTAATAATTAAAGAATCAATTCTTCTTCATTTCTTTTCCAAGCCGCATGGCACGCCATACGAAATAGACACCGACCAAGATGAACGGAATACTGAGCCATTGCCCCATATTCAGCATCATATCAGCCTCGAACTCTTCCTGGTTATTTTTCAAAAACTCAATGAAGAAGCGCGAACCGAATACGCAAATCATAAATACGCCGAAGATAAGTCCCTCCTTCTTCCAGGCATCTTTTTTGAAGTAGAGCCACATACAAATAGCGAAAGTCACCAAATAGCTGGCGGCTTCATAGAGCTGTGTTGGATGGCTGGGAACGGTAAAAACGGGAGCTGCTCCTCTTTTCCAAGCATGCAGGTTTTCAATAAAACGAAATCCCCAAGGCAGATCTGTCGGATGTCCATATATTTCATGATTCATCAAGTTTCCTAAACGAATCATGGCAGCCACAAGGCCGGTAGGAACCACCAGTTTGTCGAATGCCCAAAGCATGCTCCGATGGCTCACCCGTTTAGAGTAAAAATAGATGGCGATGATTATACCCAACGTTCCCCCATGACTGGCAAGTCCTCCCTCCCAAACTTTCAGAATTTCGAGCGGATTCGCCAGATAATAATCCGGAGCATAAAACAGACAATGCCCCAAACGGGCACCGATCACTGTCCCCAACATCGTATAAATCAGCAGGGAGTCTATCCATGCAGGATTGAGTTTCTCTCTTTTCCACATCTTTTCCACGATCTTGTAACCGATCAGGAAACCGATGGCAAACGCCAGTCCATACCAGCGTATCTCACGCGAACCAATGGAAAAGATGGCGGGATCAGCCGTCCAGGTAATAAAATCAAGCATAATCTTTATCAATTAACAATTGACAACAGACAATTGACAATTTGTACAACCGGATCCCCCTAATTGTCAATTGTCAATTATCCATTGTCAATTCATTTAAACCAGTTTCTTTATTAAGTCTTCTCTTTCGCCATAAAGCATATCGATCACCGGCAATTCGATCATCGTGTAGGCACCGGGCTGTTGTTTGAAACTTGCACGTGCAACACAAACCAGTATCTGGGCAGTAAGAGCCGGGTTGTTGATCTTCATGTCGAATTCGATCAACTGGTTCTGCGTTTTACCGGAAACACCTTTACGAACAAGGTTCACGCCATGTCCCATATCTTTCAGGTCATCCACACAGTCAACCTGGATCACATGCGTTTCGTCATGCACGAAATAGTCGTCCGCCTTGATGGCAGCAGCTACTTTATCGAAATCATATCCTTCTTCCACTTCGATATAAACCATACGGCGATGGACGCCTGTCCCCATCGGGATTGTCATAGACAAGGCAGCCTTAACACCTTCGATGGCTTTCACAGCAACAGTATGCCCCATACTCATACCCGGTCCGAAATTCGTATATGTAATTCCTTTCGGAACGATCGCCTGCAACAAAGCACGAACGATAGAGTCGCTTCCCGGGTCCCATCCGGCAGAGATGACAGCAACGGTATTATGAGCTTTCGCTACAGCATCGAGCGAACAGCGCAAATCAACAATACCTCCGTGGATATCGAAACTATCCACCGTATTGATGCCTAGAGAAAGTATTTCTTTGGCGTAAGTCTCTACGCTACGTGTCGGAGTTGCCAGAACAGCTACATCTACTTTATCCAACTTCGTGATAGTATCAGTGACGGTATATCCTTTCAATTCATCCGGAATATCATTCGGATTACGACGTACAACACCAGCTACTTCAAAATCGGGAGCAGCTTCCAGGGCTTCCAATACATACTTTCCAATATTGCCATATCCAACAATGGCAGCTCTAATCTTTTTCATACTTTAGTTTTTACTTTTTCTTCAGCCACAAAAGTAGTTATAATTAGGGGATTGACAAAAGAGGGGTATGTTGTTTTTGTTTAAAATAAAAAGAGGTACCCTCATCCTATGTCATATGTGATGTTTTTATTATCTTGCTTCCTAAAACAAAAAAAGGGAATGACAAACAACAAACTCATATACATCGAAGACGATCAAATCTTAGGGAATTTGATCACACAAGCCTTGGCAGAAAACGGATTTGAAGTAGATTTCAGGACAACATTAAATGGGCTTCAAGACAGTTTGGCTTCCCTGCTGCCGGATTTGCTGATATTGGATATTAAAGTAAACAATCAAAACTGCCTCGACATCCTTCCAGCTATCCGCTCACAATACCCGCAACTCCCAGTTATCATAGCCTCTTCGCATACCGACGGGACAGAGATCATCCGGAGCTACGACACAGGAGCCAACCACTACATCAAAAAACCGTATGACATTACGGAATTGATATTCCAGATTCGAAAACTATTGCAACAGCCCGAAAAACAGACGATAGCGATGTGGACGATCGATACTTATCAGGTAGACACGACCAAACATCTTTTGATTTGTCCGGATAAAAAGATTGAAAAACTATCTCCGAAAGAATTTCTGGTTCTACAAAAGCTATACTCCAATAAAAAACAGGTAGTCACACGCAAACAACTGCTCGAAGAAATATGGGGAAACGATTTGAGCGAAGAAAGCCTGAATAATATTATCTCACAACTCCGCAAAAAATTCACGCAAGATAAATGCATCAGCATCCAAACATATCCATGCATCGGATATCAACTGGATTTCTGACGGACAATCCAACCGGGAGAAACCGAATCTGATTCAGCCTCTCCCGGTTATCAAATCCGCCGATCAGAAATGAAACCGCACTCCGGCATCAATGTGCAAACGAAAGATTCCGGTATGCTCCTCATCTCCATACTCCGCAGAATCTTGCTTCGGTAAAGAGCCTCCGATATATCCAAGGTTAGCTCCGATCCCGACGTGGTCAGACAAATAATATTCCGCCCCGAACAAGAAATCATACCCCACACCCGAAAGAGAAGCGCTCGTGCCTTTCGCTGATTCCCGATACTTGAAATAACCGATACCGAATTTTTCTTCAATCCCCCAACGACCTACTTTTTGTTTCATCACAAACTGAGGCGCCACGTATGCAAGTCCCACTTTCACATCCACATTCGAATACGTAAAGGATGACTTATAGCCCGAATACATCAACCCGGCACCAAAGCCACTCCTTGCCACCCAATCATAACCTAATTGCCAATCCATACCGTTTTTAGGATTACCCGACGTACCCGAGGGAAGATAAAATTTGCTGATTATAAAAGCATAACCTACATTAACATAGAAAGTACTATGCTGAAAATCACTTTTAACCACACCGGTAGTATTTTTATCACCAACCGAAGCAGACAAATCAGAAGCTATCCCTGTTTCCCAATTTACCGTATCTCCGATCCAAAGCATATCGCCTGCAATCTGATGACAGCTGCTACCCAGTAACGATGGCTTCCGATGATCCGTCAATGCCAAAACATTCCCGCCATTCTTCGCCGTCTCCAATTTTGCCAATGCCACTACTTGTTCATAATTACATTTGGTGGATGCCCCACCGTCCACGACTTGTACACTCCCGATCCGCTCTGCCGTTTCCGGCACAACTTGTCCTACCCCATATAGGCGCACGTCATCCGCTACTATCCGGGAAGGATATTTCTTTTCTATATGCGTCAACACTTTAGGAGCGCAACTGCCTAAAAGGATAGGCAGGAGCAGAAATAAAATCAACTTTTTCATTCTTAATTATATCTTTAATTAATCTAATATTATTTATGACATAGGCTTCACGAATTGCAACATATATTTTCCTACAAAACCAACGCCTATACCGTTCTCCCATATAGCTGCATATCTTTCAGCTTCTTTAAATAGAACAAATAGTACATATAATACATCTACAATCATTTCTAGTCTAATATAACTGTAATATAGGTCTTATCAAAACAGGAACTATTACAAGTAAAGACACGCACAAAAAAGTAAATACAATTGCAAAACAAATCGATAAAAACATACTGTTCCTAAAAAGAGGTTTTTTATGTTCTACTATATACTGTCCTTTACCTGATCTATAATAAATTACATACATTATTAGAATTATCAATGGGAAAAAAGCCATCATAATCCAAAAATTTACCATTTTTGAAAACAGAACTACCCATATCAAGTTCAATCCTCCTATTGCTACACAAAAGAAAAGAAAACTAATTCCCCATATCGTCCTAACATGTGGCTCCGTATCTTTCAGCTTCTTTAAATAGAACAAATAGTACATATAATATAATACATCAATCATGGCCGATAGTTTTTATAAAATTCATCATTCGCCAAACACCATTCGGGACATAGGTTCAACAAGCTGATACATATATTTCCCAATGAAAGCTGATGAAAGAAACATGGCTACAGTTATCACAAAAAAGAGTATTGCCCAAATAACCGAAAGACAAAAACTACCGTAAATAAGAGGTTTCTTCTCTTCAACAACAAATTTTCCTCTTCCTTTTTTTGAATAAATCCAATAAAATAGCAGCACTCCTAAAAAGAATATCATAAGTGCAAATTCCAAAGAGATTGAATACAAAAAGAAAAAAAGCAAAAATAAATCAATAGCACAGAATACCCAATAAGAGAAGAAAATACCTAAGAGCCAAATTGTTCTTGCATGCGGTTCTTCGTCTTTCAATTTCTTTAGGTAGAACAGATAGTACATATAATATAATACATCAATCATGGCCGATAGTTTTTATAAAATTCATTCCAATATATTTTATTTGTTTCAGAAGGAGGTCCAATTAAATTCTCCATTCGATTATACCAAAAGCGATATTTTAATTGTTGATACCATGTCTGGTAGGTTGTTTGTCTTCCCATTTCCCAACCAACGCCCCAAGCAGCTCCATAAACGCCACCTACTGTTGAATAAATATTCGAAAATTCCTCTATTAGAAATTGTTGAGACGAACTATTTCCTCGACGCCAATCAAGATAGGTATTCACTCCATTATAAATCCCCAAAACATTTCCTCCCCACGTTATCTTTTTAGCCATTTGTTTTGCAAATTTATTTTTTCCTCCAGTGTATTGATTTCCACCCCAACTTTGACTTCTCACTTTGAAATCTTTTCCCATCCATGTTCCAAAATGTTTACTATAATAGACCTCCGACGTACCAGACAAAGTTGTAGATAAAACGACCATAGGATCCAATGATGAACCTTGAGAATGAGTATGATAATTATAATAATAAGATTGCGCATTAGCAATTGCTTTATCCACCGATACTTCTGCATTGCCGGAATGTCCATATTGGCCTCCACCTCCGGCAGCAGTCGTCCATTCAAAATTAAACCGCCAATCAGTTCCTTGACCCAATGCAGCAACAGATGTACCAGCGCTTACCCAGGGAGTTCCGATTGAACCGGCAATACTCATACTGCCAGGATAAACAATCCCATATGCACCATAATAACCAACCAATGCACCAAATCCAAGTCCTAAATAGGTAGTAATAGAACTATAATTCCAACGGAACGGATTTAGCTCTCCGTGATTTGTCGCAACTCCTCCAATATAAGCACCAATGACCAATCCTAATACCAATAAAGGATTTTCACCATCAGCATCTACGTACACCAACGGATTATTCATCGCATAACTAAAACGATTATAGCTTTGTGTGAAATCCGGAACTTGCACATAAGGATCCGGGCTAAGGAAACGTCCTACTGCCGGATCATACAGCCGAGCATTCATATTCACCAAACCAAACATTGTCAAATGTTCATGCCCCGTATAACCACGCCCTAAAAGAAGTTCCGGTTCCATATTTGGCAGATAAGCAACCAATGTATTCGGATTACGCAACCGTCCCCAAGCATCATAACCCACTTCCTGCAGCAAAGTGCCGTTACTATCTGTCATCTGGGTTATACTACCTAAATAATCACGACAAATATAATACAAGTTCCAACTACCATTCTTTTTTATTAGCACAGCAGGAGCGGAATAAGCATCACCTCCCATATAAAGCCGTTCCGTGTCTCCCTCCGGAGTGTGATCGGCTTCATAACTCCCGTTTAAGTAATAACGGAGAATTTCAGTTTTATTATTCCGGGTAATATTCATTTTTACTCTTTCTCCAGATCCGTTATAAGAAAATAATGCCGTATAATTACTTTCGATAATGGACGCCGGTCGCTCAAAAGAGGTATAAGTCACTTGCTGACTACGAGGAGGAACAGCATCTCCTATTAATCCGAGTCCTGTCACAGCATACGGTTTACTGGCATTATCATAAGAAAACACACCGACATCACTCTTTGAAGCCAAATTGCCATTCGCCAAATAGGAATATACATTTTCAGCATCAACAGAAGGTGTAGCCACCAACGATGTTGCCATATAGACCTGGGTCAACCGATTCAGATTATCATAACGGAATTGTTCAAACTTATTATATTTGTTATCACCGCGAGCCTTCAAGTTGCCCGTAACGGGATCAAACAACATTCCGAAATCCTGAATAACAGCTCCCGAAGAATTAACAGATTTTCGGTTAGTCGGGAATCCATAATCATCATAAGAATAAGTTCGATTCAAAGAACCTGTCGATACTGCTGTCGGATGCCCGAAAGCATCTTCAGAAAGCAATTTCCAAATAGAATGTTGTCCATCTTGCATTATTTCAACCAAAGTCCCATTTTGATAAATATAATTCTCGGTAATAGCATTACCTCCAGAAGAAAAACTATAAACTTTCGACTCTGGCAAACCTGTTGTAGAAGAATAGTTGTAGCTGCATTGGAACCAACAACCATCTACTTCCTCGCGATTACTGGACAACCTCCCCAATGCATCACGTACATAAGACTTGGATACTCCATTATCAGAACTTTCACTTTCAAGACTTCCATACTTATCATACATATAAGTTTCTTGTGAAATTTGTTCCTGACCTGAATTTATATAGCTCGTTTTACTTGATACCTGATTATTGGTATTATACTCATATACTGTTTTATCAGCCAACTTGCACCACTTCGTACAGTCTGTTTTGCTACTGACGTAGATAACCCGAGAATCCATTTTTCCTCTGTTATAACATTCTTAAAAACAGAAGTCGTTGTTTCACTCAAACCATTTCCATAATCCCTCACAACTGTCTTCGGATTTCCATATTCCAGATTTGAAACAGTTTCCATCATAACCGTACCTTTCAAGTGATCAGTTGCAGTTTGTTTACGAATATAAGTTTTTTCATGGGAAACACACTGCGAAGTTGCACTTCTAAGTTGAATATTCTATGGGTAATGAAGTCCTCTTTTACGACAACGACGACCGTCTTCATCGCGAAAAAGTCCTTTTTTATCAGAAAAATGCAGGATTTACAGTAACCTATAAAGGATGTAAGACACTGTTAAATAAACAAGATTATACAATAAGTATACCCGAGTAAACTTTATTATACAAATTCCATTCTTCTTTACACCTACAATTTTAAAATCAGCAACAATATCCCAAACCAAATACACTAAAAAAACAACAATATCCCCCCTAAAACGACAATATCGCATAAACACCTCATTATCATCAATATGCAAAAATACTAGTTTGTTAAAAAATATTACCTCTGCGGGTAATTTGAATCAGATGGGGTAGAAAATCGAATTAAATGCAGTAGTAGTTTCGATTTGAACCAATAGCTTTTTAAGAAAGATGACAATAAGGGAAGAAGGAAAGAAATAGCATACCAGATCTATCATCATACCACACAAAAGGATTTTGCTTAATTTTTGATTTTTTCAAATAAACCTTTTTGTTTGATAGCAGTCAAATAAATCGTTTTGTAAAATGTAAAAGACAGATTTGGAAGATGATGACAAAAAAGATGAGCTTACTTTTAACCGGTATGCTTTTGTGTTTGGCTCCGGATATGAAAGGGAATGAAACGGACGGAAGGATTAAAGGTATTGTAATGGACGGTGAATTAGGGGGACCACTCGAATTTGTAACCGTCCAGGTTAAGGCAAAAGGTTCGGACAAAATATTGCAGGGAGCCGTTACCGGAAGCGACGGAAACTACAGTATCGGAGGATTGAAAAAAGGGGAATATGTAGTTACTTTTTCCTATATAGGCTACGCGGATATTTCTAAAAATATCACAATCAGCAACAATTCTCAAACTCTTAATCTCGGAGAACTCACCCTGGAAGAAGATGCCAATCAATTGGGAGAAGTGGAGATCGTAGCCAAAAAGCCCCAAATGAGATTCGAGCTCGATAGAAAAGTTTTCGACGCAACACAAGATATCGCATCCGAAGGGGGATCGGCCAGTGATTTGCTTGCCAATATCCCATCCGTGGAAGTCGATAACGAAGGATCTGTTTCATTGCGTGGAAATTCCAGCGTAACAGTCTGGATCAACGGAAAAGCATCGGGACTGACAGCAGACAACCAGGCCGACATTCTGGAAATGATGCCGGCAGAAGATATCAAACAAGTGGAAGTCATTACCAATCCCTCTGCTAAATATAGCCCGGAGGGAACAGCCGGGATTATCAACATTATTTTAAAGGATGACCGGAAACCCGGTTACTACGGCAGCGTAAAAGCCGGAGCCGATACGGACGGAGGTTATCAGGCAAGTGGAAACATTAACTACAGCAGTAGCAAAGTGGATGCGTATGCCAATCTGAGCTATCGGAACCGGGAAATGAAAGGCGGTGGAATCACTAGTCGTGAAAATACCACCGACAACAGTTTTCTCGACCAGACCAACAGATCCAAACGACAACACAACAACTGGTTCGGACGTATCGGGGCAACCTGGCACATCACCAAAAGCGACGACCTGGCATTCAACATGACCGGCATGACCGGAGGGGGTGACAACAACGAATCGATCCATTATATTTCGACAGACAAGCAAAAGAATACGGTCTACACCAGCGACCGTACGACAGACGGAAACTCGGATATGAAAATGTATAACCTGGAATTGAATTATTTGCATAAGTTCTCGGAAAACAGCAACATAGACTTGACCGTCAGCAATAATCAGTGGAGGAACGACGGACTGAGCATTTACGAACAATCAACCCGGTATACGGACACCGGCTTAACCGACAAACAGGAATATCAGACTCAGGAAAACAACATCAGAAACAAAAACTGGGAAGTTCAAGCCGACTACACAAACAAAATATCCGATGCAAGCCGGATCGAGGCGGGTTATAAAGGGACATTCCAAAGAGAATCCAGCCCTGTGGATACCTATTCCGGAACAACTGCTACCGACATCGAACAGGATCAGGCACTTTACAACCGTTTTCTATATAACCAGGATGTGCACGCCCTATACATGACTTACGGGGGCAAGTGGAACAATCTGAGCTACCAAGCCGGCCTGCGTGGGGAATATTGGCGTGTGGATACCCGCTCGCTGGACTTCGACCAGGAATTTAACGGAAAGCCGTCGGAAACTTTCGAAAAAGACTATTTCAAGTTGTTCCCAAGTGCCTTTATCTCCTATGCCCTCCCTAAAAACAATGAAATACAAGTGAACTATACCCGTCGCTTGCGTCGTCCTTGGGGTGGACAGTTAAATTCATTCCGCAATATTTCCGATGCTTCCAACATTTCTTTCGGTAACCCGGAATTGACACCTGAATATTCCCATTCTTTCGAATTGAATTATATCAAGACCTGGGAATCCGGCCATACCTTATCATTGTCCGGCTACTATCGCTCGACAGATGACGTGATCCAGCGCATTCGTTTCTTGAACACGGCAGACAATGTAATGTACACGACCAGCGAAAACGTAGCCCGCCAGCAAAATAGCGGTCTGGAAATCGTTGGAAAAAACAATCTATTCAGTATCCTTAGCCTGACAACGACTGTAAACCTCTACTACTCCAAATTGGACGGTTTCAGTTACCTGCCCGAAGGAGCGGAAGCGCCTGTCACCGGCGAGGAGGACGAAAGTTTCAACTGGAACGTACGCATGATTGCCAACGTCAGTCTTCCTTGGGGCATTTCTCTACAGGGTACAGGCAATTACAACTCCAAACGCTTGATGGCACAAGGATACCGCGAACCGAACTACTCCGTCGACCTTGGGTTGCGCAAGTCTTTCTTAAAAGACAAATTGACGTTAAGTATTAATGCACGTGATTTGCTGGATTCCCGCAGATTCCGCACTGTTACATCCGGAGACGGTTTCTGGCAGGATTCTGAGAACTGGCGCGGTGGCAGAAGAGTTGGTTTTACCCTGACTTATAACTTTGGGAATATGAACAAGAAGAAAGACAAAAGTAAAAGTCGAAATGAGGAACCGGACATGTACGAAATGGACTAAATAAAAAAGAAGGGATAAGTCCTCGCCGCACTTACCCCTTCTTCCACATTTCCTCTTATCTTTCAAAACAAGCGTCGAAGGCATGTGCCGACGGTTGGAAATCCACCTGTTTGACAAAAGCGCAAGACTCGCGTGCTCCATGTTCGCGATCCATACCGCTATCTTCCCACTCAACCGAGAGAGGGCCTTGGTAACCGGCATCGTTCAAAGCACGGATAATTTCTTCAAACCTGATTTTTCCGCGCCCTAAACTACGGAAATTCCAGAAACGACGGGCATCGCCAAAAGTAGAATGGCCACCGAACACGCCGATCTGTTTCGGGGTATCACTCCAATACACATCTTTCATGTGAACATGGAAAATGCGGTCCGCAAATTGGTTGATGAAATCTACATAATCCACTCCCTGGTATCCCAAATGGCTCGGATCGTAGTTAAAGCCGAAAGCCGGATGATAATCGATCGCTTCAAGGGCTTTACGGGTGGAATAAGTATCGAATGCGATCTCTGTCGGATGCACTTCAAGAGCAAAGCGGACGCCTAATTTTTGATATTCGTCTAAAATCGGGATAAAACGTCGGGCAAAATCAGCATACCCTTCATTCACCATCTCATCGGTAACGGGAGGAAAGGAATAGAGCCATTGCCAGATCGAACTTCCCGTAAAACCGGCTACAGTATCGATTCCCAGCATTTTGGCAGCATGAGCTGCCTGGATCATATTTTCGGCTGCCCGCCTATGGACTCCTTCCGGATCGCCATCCCCCCAGATATAATCAGGCAATACAGATTTATGCCGCTGATCAATATTATCGCATATCGCCTGACCGATCAGATGATTCGAAATACAAAACAACTTCAAATCGTATTTATCGAGTGTCGCTTTGATATTCCGATAATATTCCGGATCTGTCCGCCGAACATCCAAATGAGAAGGTAAGCCTAATTCAACACCGTCAAAACCAAATGATTTTGCTTTTTCACAAACTACTTCCAGCGGTAAGTCTCCCCACTGCATCGTACATAATGTTACAGGACGTGCCATGTTTTTCGTTCTTTTTTAAGGTTAATACATTGTGTCTGTTCGACAAATATAAAATATCTTTTTAAATTCGTCTACAAATATTTTTTATTTCTGAATATTTATCTTTCCTTTGCGACATCATAAACGACTAAAAAACTTAGCTATGAGAAAGAATGTTTTTTATATACTTGCTTATGCATTTTGTTTGGCAGGCTGCAACGATGCTCCTTCTTTTGAAGAAGAAGGAGTTCCCCAGATAAAAGTATCTCAGATCATGTTCAACATCCAAATGGAAAAAGAGGTCATCTCTTTTCCCCAAACAAAGAGCATGCCTGATAATACGATTCCGGAACCTTTCGCCCCCTCAAAAGCTGAAGGCGATCCGGAATTAAACGAGTTATGTTCAACGATCGAGTATGTCGTATTTAAAGAGGAAAACGGGGTATCGGTTTTCTCCAAACATAAACAATTCGTATATGACCCTTCCGATTTGGATGCCGATTTCGGTTGCATTTACGACAGCTTGCCACAAGGTAACTATACATTCTATTTCATCGCTCACAATTCACCTATGGCAACTCTATCAGAATCCATTTTCTCTTTCGATGAAATATCCGATACGTTCTACAAAGGACTGCCTTTAGAAATCGGAGTTGCAGAAGAAATCAACGAAAGTATTGTTTTGGATCGCATCGTCAGCCGTATCGAATTTATGGCTACAGATCCCATAACAGAAGCAATCAAGCAATTCGATATGGAGATAGAGGGTAGAGCCATACAATTCGATATCACAGACGGGGGCGGGATTAAAGCGGCAGAAAAAGAAACTGTCACTCATATCTTTACAAGCGAAGAGGTTGGGATTTCCAATAAGATACATTCTTTTTACACTTTTGTCCCATCCCTTGAAAAACCGATCACGGCTCGCCTTTCGGCCATCTCCCTAAACGACGAAGCCATCCGGGAGCGACAAGTCAAAAACATCATCCCCGAAAAGAATAAAATCATCCGTTACAAAGGCCGCCTATACAGTCGTTCCGAATCCGACGATACATTTCAGATCAGCATCTACAATAACGGGAAATGGGAAGAAACAACCGATGTAGAATTACCTGATTACGAGTAGAATATTTGTTTCGTCATAGTTCATAGCATAACAGTTTTAGTTTAATGGTTAATTTTTTCGGAAAGCCCGTACTTGGGAAAGCACGGGCTTTCCACAATTTCCCTAACTAATCAATCAGTTTCACCTTCTGGCTCTGTGTTTTAGCATTCCAAGAACTAAGAACCAACTTCATAGAACTTACCACCTGGCTTTCTCTCAGTTCAAAACCGATCTCGATACTTTTCGTTTCACCAGGAGCCAACCAGAAAAAATTATCATTCGCATAAAAAGAACGGGAAACACCTTCTATATTCAAATTGGTCATAAAAGATGGCAGCCTCCCTTTGTTCGCCACTGCTATATGTATCCTTCCTTTATTCCCATCCTTTTTCATCAATTTTACTTCTTTAAACTCAACAGAAGTTTTATGTTTAGCCACGGTCGGCTTTAACCAGGGACCACTGTTCAAAGTCGGCCAATCGACAGGTTCAGAGACAAACTTCTGATAATAAGCTTCATCTTCCATTAATTTGATGGTGCGAGGCCAATATTCAGCATGAGAAATCACTTTTCCATGCTCATCAGTCAAAGAAACAATTGCAAAAAAGTACTTTTCTTTATATGTTTGAGGGATCGCATATATCCCCATATCTTCTTTTAAAACCGATGTACCTTCCGGAACATTAACATTTTCCGAGACTTGCCAAACTTCTCTAAAAGAATCATCCAATATTTTCACCTGTACCACTCCTTTAAAACCTGGCCGGTCCACCCCATTTAAAACATTTACAGAAATCGGGAAAGCTTCTCCAGGTGCCCACAGTAGACGTTTGATGTCTAACAAAACATGAGTCGGTTCGTATGTCCTTTTTAAAAAATAATAAGTAGCCGAAGGCTGTCCCATACCATCGACCAAATTAATTGCAGCAACTACCGGCCAAGGACGTTTATAGACCCAAGGCATCAGCCCTGTTGTAACTGGATAATTACTTTGAACACCTTCTGACATAACCTGATAAAATTCACCTGCACCAATCTGAGTCGCTTCTGCAATTGTTTCCAACGCCGGTTTAGCCATATTATCAATATGAGAAGCACGACTTAACATACGAGGTACACGAGAAGGATTATATTCAGCAAAATGTTCTACAAATTCAGGATGCTCCAACACAAAGTTCTTATCGTACATCCCTCCTAAATCGACCAACTCACCCGGAGAAACCACTTGTTTTATATTTGCAGGATCCGTTATACAATGTACCCCAGTCTCAGCCACATAGGGTATCAACTCAAAACCTTTATACCATGCGGGATCAAAATCCGGATAAGAATGCATGGAACCAGCATCCGGAGAAGTACGCAGAAAACATCTTGTCGGATCAAAAATAGCCAGATTACGCTCCAAAATACCCATAGAAGCTGCATTTCCATAAGAATACGGATTAAATTCGTTTCCACCGCACCAAACGGCCAAAGAGGGTTGATTTCTCAACCGGAAAATATTTTGGCAAACCTGCGCTTCCCAAACTTCCTGTGGCCATTCGGGTGTATCAAAATTGGCAATATTAAAATCCTGCCAAACCATTATACCATATTTATTACATGCATCATAAAAAGCATCACTCTCCAACAATCCGCTGCCCCAAATCCGAAACATCTGAATTCCCATATTCCGTGCCATTCTTACAGCCCAATCATACTTCTCCGCTGTCAAATCGTAAAGAGCATCAACAGGCATCCAGTTGACACCTTTCACAAAAAACTTTTTCCCGTTTACAACGAACTGCCAGTCTTGCCATCTGTCACTTGTCCGAATACCGGCACTCCGAACCTGTTCTATTGTCCGGATACCAAAATCAAACTGAATGCAGTCGACCAACTGATCATTTACTTTTAATGTCATTTTTGCCTGATAGTAATCCGAGTTACCTAAACCATTCGGATACCACAATTTAGGATTATCGATAACAAAATGCTCTTCCATCCAGCATCTCCCTTCAATCACCTCCGGCGAAAATTCTTTTGAAAATACGGTCTGACCTTTATCTATCAAATCGAGTACTACTGTCACCTTCTCTTTTACCCGTTTATTCTGTGGGGCACTTGACGGCTTTCCATAATTTGATATCTGACAATTATTCCAAGGATGCAACTGATAGTCCAATGTATTTTTCCCAGCAAACAGTTCAACACTAAAGCCTATTGTTGCTTGATTATTTTCTATCTTTTCAGTAAAAAGGAAAGGACGTTCCAAATGGTATTTAGGAACGAATTCCAGACGAACGTTTCTCCATAAGCCCAAATTGAAAAAAGGTTCCATCGCACTTCCTCCCATCAGGAACCAACCTTTTACGATATTTCCCGGTCGATTCGGATTAAAAGACGTTTTCCCATAATTGGCAGATATGACTTCTACTATTAATTCATTATCCCCTCCATAATTTAAATTTTCACTTACATCTATGACTGGCCCCCCGAATATACCTCGATGCTTACCTAGTTCTATACCATTTAACCAGACCTTCGCAAAATAGTCAATACCATCAAAATTCAGTATGCAAGAGTAACCGCTCCGTTTTTGAGGAATTGTAAAATGCTTTTTATAATACCAAACTCTCTGTTCCAACTTTTCATGCTCCCTGGCATTCAAATGTTTATAAGGATCTCCCAATATGCCCGCTTTATAATTAGCCATTTGGACAGAAGTCGGATATGCCACCGTAAACCAGCTATTCTCCCGAAGCTTTGCTAAGTTTTTTATAGGAGATTCTTCCGAACTCAACTCCCAATCCTGTGATAAATCGATATGTTGCTCTGCCTGCCTCGGATAAATATAATATGGAGACTCCAAATCTTTTACCTGCGCTTTCATAATAGAAGCACAACACAAACAACACCATATTAAAAGATATCTATACTTAAAAATGCTCTTTCTTACCATACTTCTTTCATTTAGTTATTAGAATAGATTCCACATAAAATCAGTGATTTTGACGATTAAAACGCAGTACAATCGAGCGTTTGAAAGTAATCTCCAGAGTATCGTCCACCACATGAGTAACTTTTCTCATATCGCTCCAGGGATCATATTGTTCAACATTCGAAACTTTACTACCTAAAAATTCTAGTGGCAGTTTCACCGTTCTGCTACCTGGCAATACATTCCCAATCAATTCAGTATGCCAATTGCTTAAGACATCCCGACACCAAACTAAAGTATGCGTATTACCTTTCAAACAATAAAAGCGAACTTGATCATGCATAAAAAAATCAGGCTGATACTGCTCTGTTATCGGATTTACATTTTCCGTTGCATGACTAAAACGTCCGAAATGCCACCATAAATTATTCTTTTCTATATAATACTGCCAGTGCCAACTTTGACCGGGAGCTGCAGCACCTGAAAAAAAAGGGGCAAAGATCAAATCATGTAACAGAATGCCTAACGTATCCGATTCATATAACTTGGATGGCCCGGAATGATGTGCCTCAACCGCACCCACTTCGGAGAGTATAACAGGTTTATCAACAACCATATTACGCAATAAAATGACAGCCTGGCTTGCCAAAGAATCCATTGGGGCCCGACAAATATCCCAAACAGCCCCTGGATCCAAATAGCGATGAACCTGGGCTATCTCATTATCCGAAATAGAAGAAAAATCCATATACCACTCCTGGTATTTTTCATTATCAAAACTTCCCAAGCTTTGCATAACCAAATGATGCGGAAAATAAGATTTAACAACAGGTAGCATCTCTCTTGTCCATTCTAGCTCCCCTGCTATTCCTTCGGAAAAACTTACAGAATTGATTTCATTCCATAATTCCCACCCCATAACTGTTGGATTGTCCGCATATCTGGAAGCAAAAAAGGCAACCCTATCTAAATATAAATCTTTCCCCTGCTGCGTTTTGAAAAAATCAGTCATATCATTCAAAGGACCTTGGTTGTCAAAAGAATATATAGGTTTATCAAAAGCCACTGATGAAGAAAACGGGGCAGAATATCCTGTTAGTTTCCTAAAATTTTCCAAACAAAATTTGATTTTGATCCCATATTTTGTCGCCAACTCCAACAGTTTGTCTATTCGCTTTGCCCTATTTTCATCAAACTCTCCAGCTTTTTTATGCTCGACCTCAAAAAATGGAGCACTCAACCAAATACGTGTGTAATTTCCTCCATTTTCCGAAAGATTGCGAAAACGCTGTTCATAAAGCTGTAAAACCTTTGTTTCATCCGTTTCAAAACGTTCCCAACAAATATTGAGGCCCACAGGTATAAAAGGGGTACCATCCGAATATTCCAAATAACAAGGATTTACCTTACTCACCCGTATAAAGTTCTGATCACGCTCTTTACCACAAGAGAAAAAAGAGTAAAGAATCATCATATATAATATATTCCGTACCATACCGACTGATTCTTAAAAGTAACCACCTTTTGCTGTAATTTCCTGAACACTGTCTCCGTTTTGTACCCAAGAGAAAATCTTCTTCTCATTTTCACGTATCTCCTCCGAGCGTAAAAGCACTTCATAAGCTATTTCCCTTGGTACAACTAAAACTCCATCGATATCTCCAAGTATTATATCACCCGGCTTAATCGTTACATCTCCGATTTTAATTGGAATCTGATAGTGAGTAATCAAACAGCGCCCCAAGCTACCATTCGATATACGATATTCGTAAAACACAGGAAAATCAGCATTCAAAATCTGATGTGTATCCCGTATTCCCCCATCTATACAAGCGGCTTTCAGTTTCTTCCCTTTAGCAGTTGCCGTCATTACACCTCCCCACAAAGTAGCTTTATCATCCCGACTTGTATCCCAGACAACAAAATGGTCTTCCTGCATCTCATCCAGCATCTGGGTTCGATATTCCATCTCACCCTTTATCTTTACGTTTGGTGCACTTTTGACAGTAAAGGCAAAACCGGCAACAGAATGATATTCGCGTAAAGGTTTAATCCTACCGGGTAAGGCTTGCTCCAAAAGGCAAAATTCACGCATCACATCGTTTACGGCCCCTGTATACAACTGCTCGTATCGAAATAATAATTCTTTATCCTCTATAGGAAACTTTTTCGAAGATATTCCTTCACGATCCTGAATCAATTTTTCTAGATTCATCATTCCGATTTCTTTCTTATACTGATCTACGCTCATAACTCTGTTATTTTTAATTAATCACTCTGGTAAACTCATTCCACCATCTACCAATATATCCGCACCGGAAATATAGCGTCCGGCCTCACTACACAAAAGCAATGCCATAGAAGCCAGATCATCCGGTTCTCCAATATACCTTAATGGAATATTCTTCTCTATTTTTGTTTTGAAAACTTCATTTGACAAAACTTCCTCATTACGAATCGTTCCGATCACCCCGGGAGCCAGATTGTTTATCGTTATTCCTTTATTTCCCAATTGCCAAGCGAGATTTTTCACCATATTCAGTTGAGCAGCTTTTGAAGCTGCATAAACAATCATTTGTTTACTCGGTCTATTCTGCTGAACAGAACCTAACGTAACAATTCTTCCCCAACCTTTCGATTCCATATAAGGCACACAACATTGTATCAACTCCAGTGAAGCTCTTACATTCACATTCATTTGAGTATTAAACTCATATAGAGTCACATCTTCCCACTTCCTACGAATCTGAATAGAAGCATTCAAAACTAAGATATCGACTTCAATTCCCAGTTTTTGCCGCAACAGTTGAAAGTCAGAAGTCAGCGTGTCTGATAATAAGTCATATTCCCATAGCCACGCTTTTCCTCCCATCTTCAGCACATCCTGTAAAGTCGTTTCCGCCAATTGGCGATTGCTCCGGTAATTGATCACAACATTCGCCCCATGTTCAGCCAAAGCTAAAGCGATGGAGCGGCCAATTCCTTGGCCAGCTCCTGTAATCAATGCAGTTTTTCCCGTTATTTCAAACAAATGCTTCACTCCCATAACGATTTTTTATTAAATACCACCTACTATCGGATACCAATTTGGTTTATACGGATCTTGATGAAAACGAGCGTAATAGTCCCCCATTTTCTCGTAATACCGCTCATATTTTTCCATCTTTTCTTCGTCCAAGGCTACTCCTAAACCCGGTCCTTCCGGCACTTTTATAGCACCATTAACATACTGCAGTTTTCCACCCTGGATAATATCATCTTCCAAATAATGATAATGGGCATCTCCCGGCATAGTCATTTGGGGGATGGTAGATGCTGTATGTAACATAGCTGCCAATTCGATACCGAATTCAGCCCCGGAATGCATAGCTACACCCAAATTAAACGTACGACAAACCGCAGTCAAATCTTTTACCCCCCGCGGGCCTTCCCAATAATGTAAATCCGTCAATATAATGTCTATTGATTGCATATGGATAGAAGGGCCCAAATCATCAAATTTATTCGGATACATATTAGTTGCCAAAGGAATACGAACCTGTTCCCTGACTGCCTTCATACCTTCTATTCCCCAAGAGGGATCTTCATAATATTGTAGTTCCAGCTCTTCCATCCTATGACCGGCCTTTACGGCTGTCGCAACACTCCATACTCCATTAGGATCGATCCGCAAACCAAAATCATCTCCTAACTTCTGCCGACATAATTGTAACACTTTCACTTCTTCCATCGGATCCATGACACCGGCTTTCAGTTTCATTGCCGTAACACCCAACTCATCGTTCAACTGTACGCAAAAATCGGCCATATCCTCCGCACAGGTATCATGCCCACCACCCGGACGGTCATAGCGCCAAAACAAATAAGCGATCATTGGAATTGAATCGCGTAATTTACCCCCAAGAAGCTGGTGCATCGGAATATTAAATGCTTTCCCCATAATGTCCAAACAGGCAATCTCTATTGCACCATACAAACGAGAATTGGAAATATAATAAATACTTCTTAGAACTTTCATCTTGATAGTCTCCAAGTCCATCGGATTCATTCCGATAATGCGCGGTTTCAGCTTAAGAAGAGCCGCTCTTGAATCTCCGCCACCAACTTCACCTAGCCCGACAATCCCTTCATCCGTGATAAGTTCCAAGATTGTTCTCAACAAATAACCCGGATGTACTCCCGTGTTATGCCGCAACATACAATTCATAGGAATTGCAACGCAACGGACTTTCATGTCTACGATTTTCATTTCTTTATACTTATTTTAAGTGATACTCTACGACTTGTTCCTTTCCTGACTTATCCATATAAGTAATATGATATCGACCTCGAAATCCTCGAAATTTTATATCACCATTTTTACCAACTTTTACGATTGTATTAGTTTTCCATTCATGATTGATCAAATTATCAAGTGCATAAAATGATTGTTTGGGATCCATGTTTCTGGTAAACAATCCAGAAACAGACGGTTCTCCCGGTGCGCCACAATCATCAACCACATTCCACCACGTAATACCCATCATGTTTTTAACACTGAACCACAGGCGATACAAGTTCTGTGCAATTACAGCCTGTATTTTCTGTCCACGGTCATCATTACCTGGGGATGTTATCGTGATCTCGCTTAAATGAATCGGCAATCCGGTTTCCGAAATCCGGTTCATGATAGTCCAGATCTGATTCGGTGTCTGGATTTCTTTTCCGGCAGCAATATCCAAACATTGTTGCGGGTTGAACAAATGCATTTGGGAACCGGCAATATTTATTTTCGCTCCTCTTTCCATCAAGTCTTTTACCTGCTCCGGATATTCCGGACCAGTCCAATAATCATTAATATTCAAAAGAACATTATCCGAAAATACCTGATTGGCAGTTTTGAAAGCTTCAAATGTATAATCCCCAGGCATTACCCCATAATTACTTTTACAGAGTCCGGAACCCGGAACCATTACCCCTTTGGCAAAATCTTGTGCACTCTCATTGACAACATCCCAACTACTGACACGGTCCCCATAATATTTAGCGATCTCCACAATCCGTTTTTCAAATAACTCCTTTAACTTTTTCGTCAAATTAGGAAATTTCGTTTCTAATTGAGCTACAGTCATATTTTTGTATTCATCCGTGTATTTCTCGCTATCCAAGTAATTATCCAGATTGCCGTACTCCACAATCAATTTATCCATTTCCTTTTTCTCCTCAGGTGTCATCATCTGACCTATAATCCAGTTAGGATTATGCCATTTACGATTTCCCCAGATCAACGGATGCCCATGTACGGGGACCCCCTTACTGAGACAGAAATCTATAATCTGATCGGGAGAAGGACGGCGCCAATGCGGCTGCAGCTTCGGGTCTGTCTGGCGATTCCAATATTCTTCCGTATCCCAGTATTCTTCACGAAAACGAGGGCGATTTGGTTGCATTTCCAGGGTTTTCCAATAAAATGCGACAGTCGCACGATTAAATAATGTCCCGAACACGTCTTTATATTTCTGGTTACATGCAGGAGTGCCTAATTGATTATAGTTAAAGATATGGGCACCGAATACAAAATCATGCGAAATCTGCTCAATCTTCACTTCTGATCCAGCCGCAACATCCTGTAAACAAACGATAGCATTTGCTTTTCTATTTTGCTCGATGTCCTTATCGATCTTAGCCTGTACCTTTGGATTCCAGATATTCCAATAGGCTTCACTCATGATTTTTTCTTTGTCCTCTTTCGCACTTTTGGGAAAACTATTCTGTGCAAACAGATTAAAACAACAAAAAACTAAACTGATTATTAATGTTATCTTTTTCATATCCAATTATGATTTTAACTATTTAATTTCAAATTCCTGAACTTCCATCTTACCTTTTTTATTTATCCAAGTAGCACGGTAATGTCCCTTAAAACCTCTGAAACAAACCACCCCCTGTGCATTCGATGTGATGGTCAGTGAAGTTTTCCATTCCCGGTTTATCAATCTGTCCAATGTTTCATAGACAGGCTTCTTTTTCATTTTTTTATCATAAAGTCCTGAATAAGATGGCTCTCCCGGAGCACCACCTCCATCCACGACATTCCACCAAGTAATACCCGTAATATTAGGACAACTGAACCAGAAACGATATAAATTTTCAGCTATGACAGCCTGGATTGCACTTCCTATATTCGTTGAATCGGGAGCACAAACCGTTACTTCACTCACATGTACAGGACGTCCTACTTCATTTAGACAATCAACGACTTCCATGAGCTTAGCCGGTGTAAGGATATCATCCCCCTCAGCTATTTTCTGAGCCTCGACTGGATTAAAAATATGCATCTGAGCCCCAACATTATCTATACGGATCCCCCGATCTATCATATTTCGAGCAATTTCTACATACCGTCTTGTATAAGGAATACCACTTTTAAAATCAATATCATTAATATTAAAAATGACAGATTCTGGGAAATATTTCATGGCCCACTTATACGACTTATAAGTATAATCATCCGGCATTATTCCACGATTTGCCTGATCAACCGGTTCATTGACAACATCCCACATCATAATTCTATCCTTATAGCGCGATGCCAATTCCTGAATATGTTTTTCAAAATAAAATTCCATCTCTTTGCGGTCTGACGACATCCAGTCCGGATGTCCCCAACGGCGCATACCATAAATAATAGCATGGCCTTTTGCCATTATCTTGTTCGATTCGCAAAACTCAAGGATAGGATCGACGGGAGGACGACGGAAAATATAAGAAGATCCCACCGTATAACGTGGCTTTCCTTGCTCAGGTTCCAGCGTTTTCCAATAAAAAGGCAAGGTCGCAGAATTAAACAAAGCACCAAAAGTATTTTCATACTGTTTATTTTGTTGCATAGTCTCAAGCTGACCGAACAAAAAGATATTACCTCCAAAAATAAACGAATGGCTCAACTGCTCAATCTTCACAGTGACTCCAGAGGGAATATTTAATTTGGCATCACCTTTTCGGTATTGCTCTATATTTTTATCTATGCTTGCCCGGACATCCGAATTCCATATTTTCCAATAAGCCTCGCTCATGACATCCTCATAATCTTGCGCCTGTAAGCAAAAAGTAGAGAAAAGCAATCCAAATAATAATATTACTGTTTTCATATTTTATAATTTTATAGACACTTTACTAACTATCTGTCTCTTCATAAAACTCTTTCAAGAAAAAGAATTTGATCGCCACAAAAACAGCTAAAGCACCTAATAAGTAAAATATTGACAAAAATGATATACCAAAAGACAAACCATAATCAGTCTTCAGATATCCTAATAGTAAGGGAGCTAGAGCCCCAACAATAAAAGCGAAAGCAGTCATAACCCCTACCGAAGAAGCTCTTAAATCTGGAGCTATCACATCAAACAAGGCTGCATACAGGTTTGAATCGTAAATTCCCCTGAAAAAACCAAACAAAGCCAACATAACATAACTCACATATAAATTCGAGGTATATCCCATGAAAAATATAAACGGAGCACCGAGCAACAATCCGACCAGTTCCGTTTCCAGACGGACAGTTTTACGCTTTTGAGCATATTTATCTGATAATTTTCCACCTATTAAAACCCCAAACAATGCGGCTGCAAAATGAAAAAACATAGAGGTAAACCCAGCCGTCGAAAGAGATAAATGATACTTTTCATGATAGAATGTAGACATCCAAGTCACATAACCAATATTCACAAAACACATCCCTCCAAAAGCTAGACAAAGCATCCAGACCGTTTTCTTTTTAAATATTTCTTTAATAACATATCCGATCGAATATCTTTCTTCTTCTTTCACTTCCTGCGGAGTATCTTCCATTCTGAAAAACAAATAAATACACAGCAACAAACCTCCTAATCCAAAAGTAAAAAAGGACATCCGCCAACCGAAATGCTCACCAATATAGGCCGCAATAAACCCACTGGCCACAATCCCCACATACAAAGATGTCTGATGTATGGACATGGCCATAGCCCTCGTCTTATGATGATACTGACTGATCAAAGAGGTGGCTGCCGGATAATAGAAAGCTTCTCCTCCCCCGGTCGTAATACCACGTAAAACGATCAAAGAAATCACCCCCCCACTAAATCCAGTACATAATGTTCCGATACTGAAAATCAGGATACTAATAAGAATAATCCATTTTCTTTTCAGAAAATCACCCATATATCCACCGAAGGGAACCAAACAGCCATATACAATCGTAAATACAGAAGCGACAAGCCCCAATTGTACATCTGTCAAATGCAGGTCCTCTTTTATCAAAGGAATCACCACATTAAAAATCTGCCGGTCACCCTGGTTAAGGAAATAGGCAATCCATAACATAATAATCAACTCCCACTTATAGGTGATACGTAGTCGTTTCATTTTACGAATAGTTTATCGAAGGTGTGGCCCTAACCACACCTTCATATTTTTAATTAATACCCCGGATTTTGATCTTTTGACGGATCAAGGGCCTCGTTATAATTAAACTCTGTTTGCGGGATTGGGAACAACAGATGTTTCTCTTGTATATCAAGACCTTTAACCCTCTTAATCTGCTCTTTTACAATACCTAAACGAATCAGATCAAACCAACGTTTTCCTTCATTAAATTGTTCATACATCCGTTCTTTCAATATTAATTCTAAAAACTTTTCTGAAGTAGAGTAATCTTTTAATTCAAAATCAACTTCAGATGAAGTCATAGGATCATAACCATAAGCACGACGATGAACCATATTTATCTTTTCCATTGCATCCTCCGTAGGGGAACCAGTAACTCTCATTGCCATTTCTGCATACAATAGTAAAATATCCGGATAACGAATTAATGGATAGTCACATGCAGCCCCAGAAGCCCCGGGAGCATTTGCATCATGATATTTTGTTAATAAATAGGTATTATCCCCCATGCCAAAATCAAATAATAATAAATTATAATCCTTCCGATAATCTTTCACATCCCAATCTGTTATCAATTGATTTTCCGTAGTAGTATAAACACCATACCATCCTCCAGAACCATGCATTACATTTCCATCAATCATTGCTCCCGGATGGGCACAAAACATCGCATATTCATTGCCTTGGCCGTTTTCTCGATACTCCTTTATATAAAATATCTCTTCTGTAGATGAAACAACTTCTGGTCCAAATATATTATTAAAATCTGCAGCAGAAGACACCGTGACTAAAGAATATTGTCCACTATTAATAACTTCTTCCAAAAGTTGTTTCGACTCTTCATATCTATCTAATGTTGCATATACTTCTCCTAAAAGGCTCTTTGCACTATTCACAGAGGGCGTTCCTGCCAAACGGGGTGTCTGAGGCGCATTATTTACAGCAAAGCGAAGATCCGACTCTATAAGTTCATATATTACATCTTTAGAGCTCTTTCCTATATTATATTCACTCATATTTTCTTCTATATGAAGAGGGATATCCCCAAAATATCGTACTAAATAAAAATAAGAAAGCCCTCTTATAAACCGTAATTCCCCTATATAGCTATTTATTTTATCCTCCGACATTTGGCTTGCTTGTGGTAAACGCTCCAAAGCCACATTGCAATTTCTAATAGCAGTATATAATTTTGTCCATATATTTGCAGTACGTGTTTGATTAGTATTATCTAATCCCACATAATCACTATTAGAAGCCCAACTACCCCGACCATAAGCATAATCTGCAAAACATTCACACAAAGCAGTCCCAAAATAATCTAAACCACCATAACCCTTTAAATTAGCAAGCGGTGCAGCAACCGCAGCTGCAGCTTCACTTTCCGTATTATAAAACGTTTCTGCTGCAACAGACTTCGGCTCTTCTTCCAACCAATCAGAACAAGAAACTACCGATAATAATATAATGAATAAATAAATGTACTTTTTCATATTTTCTCTTCTTTATTAGATACTCTAAAATTGAACTTTAGCCCCAAATGTAATAGTCTTCACATTGGGATAAGTCAGATAATCAAGTCCGGCATTTGTATCTCCACCCCAAGAGTTCACTTCAGGGTCCATACCTGAATAACCTGTAATAGTAAATAGATTCTGAGCGCTTACATATATTTTTAACGCACTTAACCAGTTTTTCACTTTCCACTTTTTCACAGGTAAATTATAACCTAACATAATATTTTTCAAACGGAGATAAGAGCCATCTTCTACAAAACGATCTGAATGCTTAATATTATGATTTGCTGCAGGTCGCGGATACTTTGCCATTAAGTTTTGTTCTGCTGTATTTGTTGAACTCCAATGGCTATTAAATACGTCACGCCTTAAATTAAGTCCCATGCCCATATCATAATTTGCAGTTTCTGCCACATTATAAACATCGTTGCCTTGGCTACCATACAAAAAGAAAGAAAATTCAAAATCTTTAAATGTTAAACTGGAATTGATCCCATATGTAAAATCAGGATGTGGGCTACCTGCGATATATTTATCACTATTATCATATACCCCATTCCCATCTTTATCTTCATAGGTCATATTTCCATTTTCATCAAAACCTGTATCATGATATACATAATAGACACCTAAAGGTTCTCCCTCACGCAATAAAGTCACAAAATCTTCAACATAAGATAGACCCACAGTTGAACCATAAATATCCTGTCCTCCATATAACTCTTTGATCTGATTTTTATTCAATCCTAAATTTGCAGATAAAGTCCATGAAAATTCTTTTTGTTGAAAAACATCTCCTTCTACCAACAATTCAAAACCACGATTTCCCATCTTTCCTACATTCTTTACAGTTGTCGTATAACCTGAAGATGTTGGCAAAGAAACATTATTCAACAAATCACGTGTTGTTTTATCATAATAGTCAGCATTGATTCTCAAACGAGATTTAAATAATGACAGATCAAGACCTATATTCCATTGAGATGTAGTTTCCCATTTCAATTCTGACGGCAAGGTTGAACTTGGTGCATAAGATGTAACAAGCCCACTCCCCAATGCTGCTTTACCTTGCGACAACATATTTAACGTTGAATAAGGATCAATAGCAGTTGACCCAGTTTCTCCGTATCCTAAACGTAATTTTAAATCAGACAACCAAGAAATATCCTTTAGAAAAGCCTCATCTGATATTCTCCACGCTAATGCTGCTGCAGGAAAATAGCCCCATTTATTTCCTTCACTATAGCGAGATGAACCATCGGCCCTGAAGCTAACCGTAGCCATATAACGGCCTTTATATGAATAATTAGCTCTAGCCAAATATGACATTAATACCCATTTGGTATAGCCGGAAGAAGGCGTTCCAAAATTAGCTGCAGCTCCAAGGCCCCATGCTTCTGGTGCATCACTTATAAAATCAGTTCCACTTGCACCAAAAGATGTTCCCAAATACTGTTGATAAGTAAAACCTCCCATAAAATTCAAATTATGATCATCATGGATCGTCAGATCATAATTCGCAATATTTTCGTTCACAATTGTCGTTTGCTGATTAGAAGACAAAGAAGCACTTGAAGCTCCATATAAATAACGGGAGCTATTATAGTTATTAGATGTATAATTCAACGTTTCAACACCTATTGTAGCTTTCAAAGACAGCCCTTTTATTGGTTTATATTCAAGAAATCCATTTACATTCACCAAGTCTGCCTTAGTTTTAGAAGATGTTTCATTAATAAGATTTAATGGATTAAATAGAGCATTAGACATAAACGGGTAAGCCAATTGCAAATTGTTATAAGAGCCATCTTCATTATAAGGGTATAAGGTCGGAGGAGCAGAAATTGATGCTCCAATTAAAGATCCTCCTCTATTTCCACCACCACTACTTTTCATACTTTTATTTGTTCTTGTATACGACAAATTAGCTCCAACATTAAATTTATCGCTAATTTTGTGATCTACATTACTTCTCACATTATACTTATCATAGCCACTATTTTCGATAATACCATCACGCAAAAACAAAGAACCACTCACATAGAATTAGGTTTTGTCATTGCCACCTGCAATCGACAAACTATGAGTTTGTAAAGGTGCATCTTTATAAACCAAATCTTGCCAATCCGTACCTTTTCCTGCAAGAGCAATCTTATCAGCCGTAAAAAACTCTTTTCCTACATTATTCAACTGTTGTTCATTATAAAACATCATATATTCCGTCGCATCCATCATCTCTAGTTTTTTGATTTGGGACTGAATACCATAACTACCATCATAGGTTACAGTTGTTTTTCCCTTTTTTCCTGATTTTGTAGTAATCAAAACAACCCCGTTAGAGCCTCTAGACCCATAAATAGCAGTAGCTGAAGCATCTTTTAGTACTTCCAAAGATTCTATATCATCAGGATTAACACTGGACATATTCGCGGGGAACCCATCAATAATGTAGAGAGGATCATTACTTCCTTTAATCGAATTTGCACCACGGATACGAATCGTAAAATTCCCTTCTGGAGAACCAGTATTCGATGTAACTTGAACGCCCGGAGCTCTACCTTGTAATGCTTGAACCGGATTAGGAACTGCATAGGCCGTCAAATCTTCGCTCTTTACAGAGCTTAGAGAGCCTGTCAAATCACTCTTTTTCATCGTACCATATCCTATTACCACAACTTCTTCCAGAGCTTCCATATCTTCAGACAAAGAAATATCAAGAACTGACTTACCTTTTACTGATATTTCTTGGGTAACATAACCGATATAAGAAAAAATCAACGAAGAAGATTCGGGAACAGACAAAGAGTAATTTCCATTCAAATCCGAAATAGTACCAGATTCAGATGAACCTTTCAAAACTACATTCACCCCAACCAAAGGTTCTCCCGTTTTAGCATCTGTAATTCTCCCTTTTACAACATGCTGAGCAAAAACCGAGACACTGCCAAAGAATAGCAACATCCATAATAAAAGACTCTGCCGATTTTTCATAAGACATGAATTAAGTTTAACTTGATATTTATTATTGTAAAAATAAATTTTACAATGCAATATTAGTTACAACTATATAAAACACAAAATATTTTTTGCTCAAAATCAGCATTTATGCTCTTAAACATACAAACACACTGCTATTTAAAACAAAAAGCTAAATATATTCGCAACATCATAATTCAACAAATTCAAAATATAGTTTTATAATATAAAAAATAAATACAAGCAATTAAAAAGGAAGCATATAGTAGGAAAGGCAACTTTTCACCCTTAGATTCAGGCATAAAAAAACGTGGGACTACAGCCTATTTGTCATCGAGGTATCGCCAAACACCATGCCACAAATAAACTATAGCCCACGCCTATAAGGGCGCAGGCGTTCTATAGTTACACCTTGTGGCATTATTGAAATTGGCGATTTCGATGACAAGGATTCACTAAACGCTTCTACGTTATTTTCATCAATACAATACAAATATACAAAATTATAGCAATTCATTACAAATAAAAGATTAATAAAAGTCAATAGATCATAGCCACCTTTCATCATGAGGACGGACAGAATAAAAAGTTACCCGGAATAAAAAATAAGGAAATAAGCAGATAAACAAAATTAGATATTTAATTCATCCTAAATTAAAATAAGACAAATCAGGTCGAATGCTCACAATAAAGACTTTCACAAATCTATTTTAATGCTATATTTTTTGTAGTTTTGCAAATAAGCTTACTAATTACCAATTATATAATCAGATTACACGAAACAAAAACGAGGAAGTTATGATACAAGTTATAAACAGAGCCTTGAATATTCTCGAAATATTAGCACAAGAGCCAGACAAAGAATTCGGACTATCCGAAATCGCTACTACTGTAGAATTGAATGCGGGAACTTGCGCCAATATCCTAAAAACACTTGTATATCGCAACTACGTTGAACAATCCGGCACAAAGAAAGGATACAAGTTAGGATACATGGTTTATCAACTCACACGTGATAATTCTTATAATACGGAACTCATCAATGCGTCAAAAGTCGCAATGGACAATCTACGTGACAGTATCAACGAAACTGTAATATTATCTGTGATAAAAGGAAACAAAAGAATCTTGCTGAACGAATCGCAATGCACACATGAAATTCAAGTTCGAACGACCAACGAGTCTTCCGTATACAGAGCCACGACGGGGCGCATGATTCTGGCACATTATTCTCCTAAAGAGTTAAACGATTTTATCGATAAGATCGGATTACCAACAGAAGAAGAATGGCCGGAAGTCAAAACAAAATCCGAACTAATCCAACTACTAAACGATATACGAACTAAGAACATCGAACTTTCATGGAATAAAAACCACGTAGTAGGCTTGGCCACTCCCATCCTAAAAAAAGGAAAAGTTATAGCAAGTCTTGGTATTTACCTGCCAGACATACGCTTCGGCAAATCGGAAAAGAATAACATCATAAAGCAGTTGAAAAAGACGACTGACCTTATCAATGAAAAAATTAATGCGACAACCAAATAGCACAATGTGATCTGTCGGTTATCTTATAGATATCGTTTTAATTCATATATTTGTCATTGAATAGTTAATATTAGGATTATGATTAAGAAGAATATACTCGGTTTATTGTTTTTACTGTCCACACTCTGCCTATTCAACAGCTGCGAGGATGATCCGTATTATGATGACAGATATGATCTGACATCTGCACTATGTTCCGGGACCTGGTCAGAAACATATACAACCAACAATGGAGAAGACTGTTATCATGTATTGAGTTTTTATTCTGACTGGACGGGATCTGACTATTACGAGTTTTACAGAGGGAACATCCTTGTTCGAAGGACAAAGGAAGCATTTCGATGGCATTGGGATGACGACAATTATTATTACCCCAACTCCATCTATATGGATTTTCCAGATGGAACCTACTCGTATTTTGAAGATATACAGATCAGAGGCTTCCAGCTCCGAGGCATATTGGACGAAATTGATGTCATACTCACAATGGAATAACAAAAAAAGGCAATCATAGCGATTGCCTTTTTTGTTGTAGCTCCGCCGAGAATCGAACTCGGATCTAAAGTTTAGGAAACTTCTATTCTATCCGTTGAACTACAGAGCCATTTTGTAATAAGTGCGGCAAAAGTATAACCTTTTCCGCAAACTGGCAAGTATTTAATGAGGCAATTGCTAATCGAACAGACTTTGCATGACGGACAAGGACTTTATTTCGGGAAAATCCGGCAAATGCAGACGATAATATTCAAGAATACGGTTTATTACGCTCACACGATCCTGCCGGGAAAAAGAATACAACGACATATTCTCGAAACTGATCTTCAGTAACCGGACAAAAACCACACTCTCCTGCGGGTTCAGATAATGGCGGTGCATCGGTATACGATCGACAAACACACCATTCAACATATCGAAGCAGGAACCTGTCACATAAGATTCGACATTCGGGTATATCCCCAGATAATGCAAGAGCCGCAGCAGAAAGACCAAATGAAAGTTCGCGACTCCCTTATCCGAAAGCTCCAACAATTGTATCGACTCGGATAAATACTCGAAAAGGTGCGGGTCCGGCTCCGTCTCCTTCACCACACGGAAAAGGACCTCGGAAAGGAAAAGCGCAAGTACATTTTTCACCGGATTACAGAACACTTCCGTTAATGGATAGCAAAGTTTCGTTTCACGGATACGATGCAAATCACGCTTATTCAGATGCTCCACCTCCATCTCCACTACCGAAAGAGGCATAAACAACGCTTTCGAGACAGAAGATTTCTTTCCACGAGAACGGGCAACCAAATAAGAAGCACGCCCGAAAGCCTCCGTGTACATATATATAATGGAGTACTTATCATTATATGGAATGGAATGCAGGACAATCCCGCGCGTTTTACACAACATATCACTGAAATTTGGAAAACAAAGTTACAACATTTTCCTTCTCGATTTTGTTTTATTATATAACAAACTACTAAATTATAAAGAACATATAAACATGCAAGAACTCACGCTCACAACCCCATCATTGCTGTTTTCGGCAGTATCACTTATCCTATTGGCCTATACAAACCGGTTCATTTCGTATGCAAGCCTCGTACGCACATTGAAAGAAAAGCATCAACAGACACACGACCCGAAAAACGTCGCCCAGATAGCCAACCTCAGGAAACGGTTATACCTGACACGCTCCATGCAAATATTAGGGCTACTCAGCCTACTCTTTTGTGTAGTTTCGATGTTCTTCATCTATATCTCATGGCAAATCATAGCCGCCTGGATATTCGGGATAGGATTACTCCTGTTGGCAGCTTCGCTATGCGTATGTATTTGGGAAATAAACATTTCCGTTAATGCATTAGAGATACACTTACAGGATATGAGTTCCAAATAGATGTTAAATGCGACAAATTCCGAACATTTTTCTTTCAAATATTTTGTCAGTTTAAAGAGAACCTCTATCTTTGCACTCGCAATCGGGAAATCAACAATCCCAGAGAGCTAAAAGCAAGAGCTTTGACATGATGGCCCGTTCGTCTATCGGTTAGGACGCAAGATTTTCATTCTTGAAAGGGGGGTTCGATTCCCCCACGGGCTACAATAAACAGGATTAAAGAATAAATAAAGAGAATAGCTAAGAAATGGCAAATCACAAGTCATCAATTAAGAGAATCAGACAGACCAACGCAAAACGTCTGCATAACAGATATTATGCTAAGACTGCAAGAAATGCAATGAGAGTTTTGCGTGCTACTGAAGACAAGAACGAAGCTCAGGTTCTGTTCCCGAAGGTGTGCTCTATGTTGGACAAGCTTGCTAAAAAACACATTATTCACAAGAATAAAGCTGGCAACTTGAAGTCCAAATTAGCAAAGCACGTTAACACACTTGCGAAATAAGGTATTATACTTTATATAGTATAAAGCCGGACTGGTTAGCCCGGCTTTTTTAAGCCTGATGGCCCGTTCGTCTATCGGTTAGGACGCAAGATTTTCATTCTTGAAAGGGGGGTTCGATTCCCCCACGGGCTACCTTATTAAAAGAGACAAAGTCAGACTTTGTCTCTTTTTTTGTTATACACCCCCGTTTGACTATTTTCACACTCCCTATACCATCTAAGTTAATTATTTTCACTATATTTGTTAGCTTTTTTAGACAGACAGATAATTACAGATTTTAAACGATAAAGACTCATGAGTGAAGAAATTAAGAATACTTCCACAGAGTACTCTGCGGATAGTATTCAGGTACTTGAAGGGTTAGAGGCAGTGCGTAAACGACCGTCCATGTATATTGGCGATACCAGCGAGAAAGGTCTCCACCATTTAGTATACGAAGTTGTTGACAACTCTATTGACGAAGCACTGGCCGGATTTTGTACCCAAGTTGACGTAGTGATAAACGAAGATAACTCCATCTCTGTAACAGACGATGGTCGTGGTATTCCGGTAGATATTCATGAGAAAGAAGGCGTGTCAGCGCTTGAAGTCGTATTGACCGTGCTCCACGCGGGAGGTAAATTCGACAAAGGCTCTTACAAGGTTTCAGGGGGATTGCACGGTGTAGGCGTATCCTGCGTAAACGCACTTTCCACTTACCTAAAAGCAGAAGTCCGCCGCGACGGAAAGATCCACATGCAGGAATTCTCCTGCGGTAAGCCGCTTCATTCCATTGAGGTGATCGGCGAGACAGATGTGACCGGTACAACCATCATGTTTAAACCAGACGGAAGCATCTTCTCCGTAACCGAATATAAGTACGAAATCTTAGCTACACGTTTGCGCGAGTTGGCATTCCTGAATGCAGGTATCACACTTAGCCTGACAGACAAACGCGTTGTGAAGGAAGACGGCAACTACAAATCTGAAATATTCCATTCGGACGAAGGCTTGAAAGAATTTGTTCGCTATATCGACCGTTCCAAAGAGCAGCTGATCCCGGACGTGATCCATATTGTTACGGAAAAACAGGGCATTCCTGTTGAAGTCGCCATGACTTACAATACTTCATTCAACGAAAGCGTATTTTCGTATGTAAACGATATCAATACCATAGAAGGAGGTACTCACCTGGCCGGTTTCCGCCGCGGTTTGACACGTACGCTGAAAAAATATGCTGACGACTCCAAGCTGCTTGAAAAAGCAAAGGTTGAAATCTCCGGCGATGACTTCCGTGAAGGTCTGACAGCAGTCATTTCCATCAAGGTAGCAGAACCACAGTTCGAAGGACAGACCAAGACGAAGTTGGGAAACAACGAAGTAACCGGTGCCGTAGACCAGGCCATCGGCGAAGCATTAGGCTACTACCTGGAAGAACATCCTAAGGAAGCCAAAATAATTGTCGACAAAGTGATCTTGGCAGCCCAGGCACGCCAGGCAGCCCGTAAAGCCCGCGAACTGGTACAACGCAAATCACCGATGACAGGCGGCGGACTCCCCGGCAAATTGGCCGACTGTTCTTCAAAAGACGCTGCACTCTGCGAGTTGTTCCTCGTCGAAGGGGACTCTGCAGGTGGCACAGCCAAGCAGGGACGCGACCGTAACTTCCAGGCCATCCTGCCGCTTCGCGGTAAGATCCTGAACGTCGAAAAGGCGATGGACCACAAAGTATTCGAAAGCGAAGAAATCCAGAATATCTTCCGTGCAATGGGTGTTACCATCGGTACCGAAGAAGATCCAAAAGAATTGAACCTAAGCAAGCTACGCTATCACAAGGTAATTATCATGACCGATGCCGATGTGGACGGAAGCCACATTGCCACCTTGATTCTTACTTTCTTCTTCCGCCGTATGCGCGCGCTGATCGAAAACGGATATGTCTATCTGGCTACCCCTCCTCTCTACCTGTGCAAGAAAGGCAAAGTGGAAGAATATTGCTGGACCGACCAACAACGTCAGGCATTTATCGACAAATATGGCGGCGGTAACGAAAACCAGGTTCACACACAGCGATATAAAGGTTTGGGAGAAATGAACGACCATCAGTTGTGGGATACGACCATGAACCCGGAAAACCGTACGCTGAAACAGATCACGATCGACAGTGCAGCCGAAGCAGACCAGATATTCTCCATGTTGATGGGTGAAGATGTCGGCCCACGCCGCGAGTTCATCGAGGAAAACGCAACATACGCGAATATTGATGCGTAAAGATTTATGATTTGTGATTTATGATTTATTATTGATACATAAATCACAAATCATAAATCATAAATCATAAATCACAAATCATAAACACATGAAGCTCCGTCGTCCGAATTTAGAAGCCCTCTACAGAGAAGTAGACCATTATATCCCCAAAAAGGAAAGTCTTCAACCTCCCCGTATAGGAATATCCGCCAATCGGAAAGACGGACTTTCTTGTATAGCAGAAACCTATGTACAGGCGGTACTGAAGGCTGGTGGCGCTCCGGTTCTGGTCCCGGTCATTACAGACATCGAAGCGTTGACGGCAATCGTGAACGGATTGGACGGGCTGGTCATGAGCGGTGGTGGCGATATCAACCCGCTTTACATACAAGAAGAACCGATTCCCGCTCTGCAGGATGTGGATACTTATCGGGATGAATACGATCTGATATTGCTTCGTTTAGCGATCAATCGTCAGTTGCCGATCATGGGAATATGCCGCGGCCACCAGATACTAAACGTCGCATTCGGCGGCGATGTATACCAGGATATCCATACTCAACACAATCAAAAGCTACTGAAACACAGTCAGACACTTCCCCGAGAACAGGTTTCCCATTCCATCACGCTGAGCGAAAGTTCTTCCAAGCTCCGCACCATGTTGGACGGTGAAAATGAACTTTTGGTCAACTCCTTCCATCATCAGGCAATCAAAAAGCCGGCTCCCGAATTTATCGCTACGGCGACAGCTCCCGACGGGATCAATGAAGCGATGGAGCATCCCGAAAAAGAAATATTCAGTGTCCAGTGGCATCCCGAAGCGATGGCAGCCAATGACGACGAACAGATGTTGAAACTTTTCAGGCATCATGTCGAATCGTCCCGCCTGTTCAAAGAGGCCAAACGTATCCACCACCGGAATGTGACGCTCGACTCTCACACCGACACTCCGATGATCTTTCCGGGTGAATTCAACATCGGTTTGAAAGAAGGCGGCAAGGTGAACCTCCCTTTCATGGAAGAGGGACTGATTGACGCGACGATCATGGTCGCCTATATCCCACAGGGACCGAGAGACGATGCTTCACTGCTGAAAGCTACGGACTTCGCCATGAACCGGCTGCAGGAAATACACCGACAGATGGAGCTGAACCGCTCCCGTATGTGCATCGCCTACACGCCACAGGAAGTCCATGTGCTGAAAGCTGCCGGAAAAAAAGCGATCATGTTAGGAGTGGAAAACGGATATGCGATAGGCAAGGACATCGAGAACATCGCCCGCTTCCGTAAAATGGGAGTTTCTTATATCACCCTCTGTCACAATGGAAGTAACGACATATGCGACTCGGCAAGAGGAGACGCGGAATGGAACGGTCTCAGTCCTTTCGGGAAAGAAGTCGTCCGTAAAATGAATGAATCGGGCATACTGGTCGACATCTCGCATGCCGCGGAAAGCACGTTCTACGACGCGCTCGAAACAAGTGCCTATCCGATCATAGCTTCCCATTCTTCTGCCCGAGCGCTTTGCAACCATCCACGAAACCTGACGGACGAACAACTGAAAGCATTGGCCAAACAGGGTGGTGTCGCACAGATATGCCTCTACAAAGGATTTATCAACGAAGAAGCCGAAAAAGCTTCTCTGACCGATGCGATCCGCCATATCGACCATATCGTAGACCTGATCGGGATCGACCATGTCGGGATCGGCTCCGATTTCGACGGTGACGGCGAACTGATCGGTTGCCGAGCAAGCAACGAATTGATAAACATCACCATGCGTCTTTTAAAAGAAGGATATACAGAAAATGATATTGCTAAAATATGGGGAGGCAACCTGTTGCGCGTAATGAACAAAGCGCAATCCGCTCCCGATAATTCCTTATAAACGACAAGATATGACTAAACTGATTTTATTATTATTCTCCATGACCCTGTTTTCATGCGGTCAGAAAGGAGCTGGCGAGACAGCAGCTCCCATTACGGAAGTAAAGAAAGCTTCGACAACAACCGCTCCGTCGTTTAATGCGGACAGTGCCTATGCTTATGTCGAAAAACAGGTATCATTCGGTTACCGCGTCCCGAACACGCCGGCCCACAAGGCTTGTGGCGATTATCTGGTATCCGAGCTGAAACGCTTCGGAGCGCAAGTTTACGAACAAGAGGCTACACTCAAGGCATACGACGGGACTCCGTTGGAATCGCGCAACATCATCGGTTCTTTCAATCCCGACAAAGATAAACGCATCCTGCTTTTCGCCCATTGGGACACGCGTCCTTATTCGGATCACGATCCCGACCCAGCCAACCACAAGAAACCATTGGACGGCGCCGATGATGGTGCAAGCGGCGTAGGCGCCCTGTTGGAAATCGCCCGACAAATGGGAATGAAGGCTCCTGAAGTAGGGGTAGACATCATCTTCTTTGATGCTGAAGACTACGGGACACCCGAATTTGCCAAAGACAGGTACAACGACACGAGCGATACCTGGTGCCTCGGTAGCCGCTTCTGGGGGAAGAACCCGCACAAACCGGGTTACAAAGCCGAGTTTGGTATCCTGCTCGACATGGTCGGAGCCAAAGATGCCGTGTTCTATAAGGAATACATCTCCATGAAATACGCTGCCCGCTATGTGGATGAAGTATGGGAAGTGGCACGTAACTTAGGATATGGCAAATATTTTATCAATGCAAACGGCGGAGGTGTGACAGACGACCATGAAGCGGTCATCGAAGAAACCGGCATTCCTTGCCTGGACATCATCAACCACGATCCGAACTCGGAAAATGGGTTCCGCGACCATTGGCATACACAGAACGACAACATGAGCAATATAGACAAAAACGTACTGAAAGCCGTCGGCCAGACAGTACTCGAAGTTGTATATAACAGATAAAAGATAGAAAAGAAATGACAATTAATGAACTTCAGGACAACGTCATCGAAGAGTTTTCGGACTTCGACGACTGGATGGACAAGTATGCGTTACTGATAGACTTAGGTAACTCGCTTCCCCCTTTGGAGGAAAAGTATAAAACAGAGAGCAACCTGATCGAAGGTTGCCAGAGCCGTGTCTGGTTGCAGGCGGATTACGTGGATGGTAAGATCCTGTTTAAAGGCGAGAGCGATGCGGTAATCGTCAAAGGGATCGTCTCCTTGTTGATCAGCATCCTGTCCGACCATACCCCGCAGGAAATACTGGATGCAGACCTATATTTCATTGAAAAGATCGGCCTGAAAGAGCACCTCAGTCCTACCCGCTCGAACGGCCTGGTGGCTATGGTCAAGCAGATGCGCATGTACGCGCTGGCATTCCGCACCAAAGAACAGCAAGGATAAAAACACCCTGCATCTATTCCCTCCGGAAAAAGCTATGCATTAGCATCCGTAACCCTATGCTTTACAGGTGCTAATGCATAGGGTTACAAATATCCAAACATATCTCCCAAAAGGCAGGTACTTTTTTGGAAAAAGGTTAGTACCTTTTTGTCAAAAGCCTATAACCTTTTTACCAATAGGATATAGGCTATAATTCTTCACCCATTAACAACGTTTAACTAGAAAAGCACCTTTATTCTACTTAAATCAAATAGATTTGCGCACAAATAGTAGATTGTTATTCAATAAAATAAAAATGATCTTCCTCTCTAAAGTCTTATAAACATCTTAAATCTACAGATATGAAAAACGTACATTCTATTTTAATCATGCTCCTGCTCATAATAGCAGGATGTGGAAAGAACAACCAACCGGCAAATGAATTAAGCACGATAGATGTCACAGCAAAATATCCTTATAAAGAATTGATCCTCCAAGATTTTATGGATGTAGAGTATATCCCGTTGGAAACAACAGATGAATTTCTTTGTATGGGTAGTTTGTGGGGAGTCGGCAAGAATATCATAATTGCAACAAATTTCAATAACGATGGCAATATTTTCATCTTCGACAGAAAAGGGAAAGCCCTAAAAAGAATAAACCGAAAAGGGCAAGGCAATGAAGAATACAGTTCCTATTCAAGAATCATTTTAGATGAAGAAAAAGAGGAGATATTCGTCAACAATAGTTTTGCAAAGAAAATACAAGTCTATGACCTGGAAGGAAACTTTAAACGGGACCTTCTGATCAAAAAAGAGTTTTCGCTTTTTGAAATGTACAATTTTGACAAGGATAATTTAATTTGCCATGATGATTTCCCGGGGAATACCGGACAGTCATTCATGCTCATATCCAAGCAGGACGGCAGTATCACCCAAGAAATCACAATTCCTTTTAATGAGAAGAAAAGCATCTATGTCAGGATCGAAGATAAAACGGTAGAGGGTCAATATTTTGTTTATTCTCCTCAATGTAAACACCCGATTATGCCTTATTTTAACGATTATATTTTGACGGAATATTCGGCCGACACCTTGTATCAGTATTTGCCGGATCATACCTTGATACCACTTATCGCAAGAACCCCTTCGATCCAATCCATGAACCCGGAAGTAATTCTTTTACCGAGCCTCTTTACCGACCGTTACTATTTTATGGACGCAATCGAAAAGACAATAGAGTTTTCAACGACTAATTTATTGTACGACAAACAAGAAAAGGCTTTCTTCAGGAGCAAAGTCTATAATGGAGATTATACCAATGAAGAAAAAGTCTACTTAAACTCAAGGAGACCGATAAATGGCGAAATCCCTTCCTGGCAACATTTAGAAGCAGCAGATCTCATTCGGGATTACGGGAGAGGACGGTTAAAAGGTAAATTAAAAGAAATCGCTGCCGAATTGAAAGAAGATTCCAATCCGGTCATCATGCTGATCAAACAGAAACAAAAATAAAATTTCCATCAGAACTTCAATTCCAACTGCTCCGGCAGTAAAGTAAATGTCTTACGATGATAAGGGGTTATCCCGCATTCCCGGATGGCTTCACGATGGGCTTTTGTGGGATAGCCTTTGTTTTCCTTCCAATGATAGGCGGGATATTCCAGATCGAGGCTGTTCATATAGTCGTCACGATAGGTTTTTGCCAGGATGGAAGCGGCGGCAATACTTAGATATTTGCCGTCTCCTTTTACGACTGTCGTATGTTTGACACCAGGATAAGGTGTAAAACGGTTTCCATCGATCAACAGATGTTCCGGCTTGACTTTCAACCCGTCAATTGCCCGGTGCATGGCAAGAAAAGAAGCTTTCAAGATATTAATCCTGTCGATTTCTTCGGGCGTGACGATACCGACAGCCCACGCAATAGCTTCCTGCTCGATAATTGGACGGAGTGCATAGCGTTTCTTTTCACTCAATTGCTTGCTATCATTCAGATCTTCATTATGAAAGTCCGGTGGCAAGATAACCGCAGCGGCATACACCGGCCCTGCCAAACATCCACGACCGGCCTCATCACAACCGGCTTCTATACGATTTGCTTCTAAATAGGGTAGTAACATGGTTAATCAACATCTTTTATCAACTCCATCAAATGACCGGGATCTTGTCTACAATCCCACAACAAATGGATAAATATATAATTTTCTTCGACCGTATAAAGTATCTTATTATGCTTAATAACAAGGTAACGGTAGACCAAAGGTTCTTCTTCCAAAAGTGGCTCGACAGTCCCCATATTGGGGAATAATTTCAAAAGGAAAACCTTTTTCTCAATCTCACTTTTAACACGAAAAGCAATCCGTTTCCCAAAAGTCACTTTTAAATAACAAACCAAGTCAGTCACTTGCTGCTTGAAAAGTTTGCTTGACCGAATTTCCATCAACGAAAAGATTGAAAGAAATCACGCATCTCCTGTTCAGAAACATAAATTCCGTTTTCTTTATCCCGATTTGTTTCCTTCAACATCTCTTTCACCTCCTCCAATGTGAAGCAATTCGGACGTTTCAGTTCCGCTTTTTCAATCTTAATCAACTTACGGGCAAGACTTTCCATATAGGATATCGCCTCCTCACTATTGCAAGCCTGCAAAATATCCAACGCCCAGTTTTTACGTTCTTGTAATTCCAATGAAGTCATAAGACATCTGAATTTTGATATGATACAAAAGTAACACTCTTCCGGCACATAAGCTAATGAATACCAGTCTTTCTTTTCATCATCCAAGGACGAAGGAGGAAGTAAGAAAAGAGTGTTGCAAGGGTGACACCGCAGATATTCGCGAGAAAATCGAACCAATCACCACCACGATATGTCGTACAATATTCCTGCAAAAGTTCAATTGCACCACTCATCAAGACCGGACACAAGACCGCTCCGATCCAGGCATGCCACAACACATCGTCATATTTGCGATGGTTGCGCAGAAATTCGATCCACAGCATACCGGACAAGCCGGCATACATACAGATATGAGCCACTTTGTCTATCCCCACGATTTTTCCGACTTCCAGAGAAGGCGGTTTAAAGAAAGAGAGATAGATCACCACTACGATAATCGTCAGCGAGATCGGATATTTCTTCAGGTAATACAACATCACAATTACTCCATCTTACTATATTCAGAACATCTTCCGTACCCGTTCAATACCGGCGGCAAAGATGTCTATTTCTTCTTTTGTGTTATAAAACGAGAAAGAGGCGCGAACCGTCCCCTCGATTCCCAAATCCTGCATCAACGGCTGGGCGCAATGATGTCCGGTACGGACCGCAATCCCCAAACGATCCAGCAACATCCCCATATCATAGTGATGGATATTACCTACCAGGAAAGAGAGTACCGCCCCTTTATGTGCCGCCTGTCCGAAAATACGCATACCGTCGATCGCATTCAGTTTATCGGTCGCATAACGAAGTAGCTCATCTTCATATGCCGCAATAGTATCCATTCCCAAACGACCAACATAGCGCAAGGCTTCCGCCAAAGCCGTACTGCCTATATAATCAGGCGTTCCGGCCTCGAACTTGAAAGGCAATTCGTTGAAAGTCGTCTTTTCGAAAGAAACGGAAGCGATCATTTCCCCTCCTCCCTGATACGGCGGCAATTTGTCCAACCATTCTTCTTTGCCATACAGGACTCCTATACCGGTAGGACCGTAGACCTTATGCCCGGAGAAGACATAAAACTCGGCATCCAACTCCTGCACATCCACTTTCAGATGGGGAACGGCTTGTGCTCCGTCGATCAGTACCGGAACCTCATGATTATGGGCTTCTTCAACGATCTCCTTTACCGGATTGATCGTACCGAGCACATTCGACACATGTGTAACCGAGACAAGTTTTGTCCGTTCCGAAAAAAGATTGCGGAACGTGTCCATGCACAACTCGCCTTTTTCATTCATCGGAATTACTTTCAACGTGATCCCTTTACGGGCAGCCTGTATCTGCCAAGGAACGATATTGGAATGATGCTCCATCACCGAAACGATCACTTCGTCGCCGGCCGACATACATTCGTCGGTAAAGCTGGAAGCAATCAGGTTGATCGCCTCTGTCGTCCCACGCGTGAAAACAATCTCGTTGGCAGAGCGGGCATTCAGGAATTGCTGCACGGTCTTGCGTGCATCCTCATGCGCTTCCGTCGCTGCCTGGCTCAGAAAATGAACGCCACGATGAATATTGGCATTCACATTATAATAGCCACTCTCGATCTTTTCCACTACCGGGCGCGGCTTCTGGGTAGTCGCCCCATTATCGAAATAAATAAGCGGCTTATCGTATATCTTATGATCCAGGATCGGGAAATCCTTCCGGATAGATTGTACATCCAACATAACTGTAACTATTTAACTTAATAACAAGCGCCAAAGATAGTATGTTTAACAGTAAAATATACTATTCATACAGATTATAAGCTAAAAGTTTTGTCTGTACCAATCAATTTTATACTTTTGTTTCACACGGAAATACTCTAAGGTATGAAGACAACAACAGAATATATTGAATTGATAAGATCTTGTAGCCAGAAATTGGTGCAGGATTTCGGTGTCCGTTCCTTAAAAATATTCGGTTCCGTTGCCAGAAATCAGCAGCATAAAGACAGTGACATTGACGTATGTATTGAAACTGAAACTCCCAATCCTTTTTTAATATTGGACTTAAAAGAGTTTTTAGAACGGCTATTGGGTTGTCCTGTCGATATTATCCGTCTTCATAGAAATATGAATCCATTCCTAAAAGAACAAATTGATAAAGACGGGATATATGTATTATGATAAAGAATTGGCCAGAAACAGTCTGCAGCAAATAGAAAATGCCATCTTGAAAATAGAAGAGAGGGCCAGTTCATTTCACTCTGCCGATGATTTTCTAAAAACACCATTCGGCATGGCCATGCTCGATGCCATTTGTATGCAATTCATTGCTATAGGAGAAAGCCTTAAAGGATTGGACAAAATGACAAACAACAAGCTATTACCAACTCATCCCGAAATTCCCTGGAAACGAATCAAAGGCTTGCGGGATATTGTTGCCCATCACTATTTTGAAATTGATATTGACGTCATCTGGTGGATATTAAGCCATGAACTCCAACCTCTGAAAAAAGCAATTACTTCTATGTTGTCAGATTTGTCCGAATAGCCTTTATTTCTTTTTCCGATAGAAACGCACCCAATCGATCTCCATCTCGACAGGCAGATCGGATGAGTTGACCGCTCCTACCCAGCTTCCGCCTAACTGCATATCGAGCAGCAGATAAAACTCTTTGTCTGTGAACGGGAACTGTCCTTCCTTGTCAGTTTCGATACGGGGATAAGCAAATGTGCGGGTATCGTTGATAAAAAAGACGAGACTGTCCCGATACATTTCCACGCTGTAGACATTATAGTCGTCGCGGTTAATCGTCCCGGTTCCTCCCTGCTTCGGATTATCTTGGATCCCCAATACATGGGTATAAGCAGAATGAACGGTCTGATAGGCGATCGTATCATTATTCAAACGTTCCATAATATCGATCTCACCACCATCCGGCCAACCTTCATTTTCCGGCAACAGCCAGAAAGCAGGCCACGCGCCGGTCGCACCGTACAGTTTGGCACGGATATCCAGACGCCCGTCGGAAAAGCCGACTTTGCCCTTCGTATAAACACCCCCCGTGATAAAAGGGGCCGTATCGACCGGCAAGCTATAGTTGACTAATCCACGCAAAACCAAATTACCATCACGCATGGCATAACAGGAATCGAAGTCCGACATATAATTATTCCAGTCCGACCGTCCACGCGGTATCTTACTCCACGAAGCCTCATCAAAATGCTCCGCCTGGTCGAAGTTCTCCTCCCACACCAATTGCCATTCCTCCTGTTGCGGCTGGCAACCTGCCAGGACAGACAGGGCCAGCACAACACCTAATCCTAATAATCCTTTCCTCATATCCGCTTATCTTTCATTAGATTCGCAAATATACGAAATTTCATTGTTCTTTCTCGCCAAACTCCGACTGCTGCCGTTCTACCTCTTTCAGTTTCAAGGTATTTAACTCCTTACGCAGACGCTCCACTTCACGTTCGGCATCCGTCTTGGAAGCGACGTTCTGTCCGGTCGAAACACTGCCAAGCGGGATGCGGGCGGCATCCGATGCATCATAGACCAATGGGAAAGCAGATGGTTTCGATTCGAATTCCAATTCACCGCTTACCGGCATTTGCGAACCTTCGAACAAGACACTCGCCGTAATCCGTATCTTACCCGGTTTCAAGGTAGACTGAACCAGGACAGGTGCAGTCCCCCACTTTACGGGAGCCGGATTTGCCAATACGCCAGGTCCACCCAACAAACGTCCTTCACCTTCAATGGAAAAACGGATGTTGTAGTTATTCAACCGTTTGATATTTCCATTCTTATCCGCAACGGCAGCCACTACCGTCACTAAATCGGAGCCATCGGCCTTCAAGTCCGTACCTTCATTGTCCACCCACAACAGGATATTTTCGGGGCGGCGGGCAGGTACGACTTTATGCGTAGCCACGACCTTGCCGTCGATCAGACCTTCGGCAAGCAGGTAGACATCGTCCTGTTTTTGGGCCCTCGAAAGCGCTTTGTCGACCATAAAATCATAAACATCCGGGAAGGTAATAACCGGAGAAGGCATTCCAGGACGGTTCTTGTCTTTCTTATAAGTATAAGTCTTTCCGCCCTTGTTAAACGTAAGGCGGACCTCGTCGCAATTGGAATAAACCGTCACATCCTTACCAGAGAAAGGCGTCATTTCATGTGCGATATACACCATCGGTCCACTTCCCGCAAGCTGGTCATCCTTCACTGCCGGACGTTGTGCCATAAACATATAATATGAATATTTCGGCTGGCGGAAAACATCCATCAGACCACCATAGAAAGGATCGGGATGGTAACCGCGCTGGTGATCAAACGAATGCCAGAGGCAACCGCCGACATGCTGCGGGGACTGCTTATAAAGAACATCGTAACTGGTCACCGGATAAGAAGGGCTCGCATAATGCCGAGCCTGTACGCGCATCGGTTCTTCTCCCCAATTGCGGGCCACACGGCTCGGCGAATTGTGCGAACTCCAGTCATCCACATTATCTCCCCATTCACGAGTGAAATAGGTCTTTGACGGATCGATCTCTTTCGAAGCATCCTGCATATTGGCGGGATGAGCAAAATAGACCGGGAAATTCTCATGCCCACGTGCTTCGCTGTCACTTCCGCTATAGCAATAAGGATACGGATATTCGGCATCTACGATATCACGAGTGTTCTTGGCAAAATCAGCCGGATACCAAGTCTCGTTCAAGATCGGTTCCCACAACCAGACACAGGGATGATTGCGATCGCGACGCACGACATTGCGGATATCGCTATACACGCGTTGCGCAAATTCGGGCGCGTCATTCCAGAACTGCCAACCGGGTGTATTGATAATCACAAACAGACCCAACTCGTCACAGGCATCCATAAAAGCCGGGTCCTGCGGACAGTGGGCGTTACGGATAATCTCCATCCCTACTTCTTTCAGTTTTTTGGCATCCCGCCAATGAATACTGTTTGCGACAGCGTTTCCGACAACCGCAAAGTCCTGGTGGCGGTTAGCTCCAATCAACGGTTTACCGTATGGTTTGCCATTCAGGTAGAAGCCGTCTTTCCCTTTAAATTCAATGCTACGGATTCCGATACGGCGGCGGTAACCGTCGATCACATTTCCTTCCTTATCGAGTACCCGCACCAACAAGTTATACAAAGTAGGTGTCGAAGGAGTCCAAAGCATCGGCTGCTCCACCGACATCCGGTTGGAAACGGTAGTTGCCTTACCAGCCTTCACCTGTATCTTGTCATTCAACCGGGCGACTTCGGTGCCATCCGACTGCAACAATGTATATTCCACCAGACCGGAAAAAGATTTCTTCGTAGCATTGCGCACATGTATCTTCAACTGTACTTCCGCCAGAGCGTCCGATACCTTTCCGAAAGCGACAAATAAGCCACCTCCCGCCACCTCGTTTTCATAATTGGGATCAGTGATGAACACTTGGTTATGGGCGATCAGCCAGCAATCCCGGTAGATGCCGCCAAAATAGGTATAGTCCAACACATCCTGCGCCTTTCCGGGAGGATAGGATGGATCGTCGCTGTTACCAGCCCAGACGGCAATCACATTGTCACCGTTCCAGTCCAACGCATCCGTCACATCGACCACGACAGGCAGATAACCGCCAAAATGCTCCGTCAACAGTTTGCCGTTCACAAACACCTTGCTTTTACCCATTATGGCCTCAAAATGCAGGAAAAGTTTTTTGCCCTTCAGAGCAGCATCGGGTGCGAAATGTTTCCGATACCAGACTTCCCCCTGGTAATTGATGCAACCGCTCGCTTCGGTCGGCAGATATTCGATACCGTTCGGCAAAGAAACGACCGTCCAGTCTTTATCATCAAAATCTTTTGCCTCCGCACCTTCGGCCGCTCCTTTATAAAAACGCCAAGCCGGATTCATTGAAAACACTTCACGCCCGCTGTTGTCCAACCGGAAGAAACCAGCTGTTGAAAACTCGGGCTGATGGGCCGCCCACAAAGAGAGGCTAAGCCACATAAACACGAAACTGAATATAATTTTCTTCATTATTATATATTTTATAATTTATCATTCAAACCGGCCGTACCTTTTCAACGAGATTAAAAATCTCCGGTGAAGCCGTCGTCTGCTTCAATGCCCCAAAATATATTCTTGGATACTTCGAAGGTCTATAAAACCTTAAATATTTTTTGGGACGTTTTTCAGAACTACTTCATCCAAGCCCGAACTTTCCGGATCATCGGAATCTCGTAATAATACCACCAATCACTATTGTTCGTCTTGGAAGCTAAATGATTATGATGATTCAGATCGGAAATAAAACCTTCGGGCTGCTGCATGAAACGGGTTTCGGAATAGACCGACTCCAAGTCTGCCCGCATGACATCGAAGTAATCACAGACCTCGGCGACCGTCTCCAAAGCGTCCCTCCGGGCAGTTTCATCTTTTGCCGTATCGTAGTCATTCAAAGCCAAGATCAGGCGTACCGGATAGTTTTGTAGGTTGTTCGTTTGTTCATAAACCTGCAACGTATAACGATTGCGCAACGCCTCTGCCTTCGCTTTTCTGATTCCTTCGGCAATCTTCTCATAACGGTCCGCTTCTATTTTTGCCCGCGCAATTTTATCTTCATACAGTTCGCTCCATGCCCCCGGATTCGCCTTGTCAGGCAATCCGATCAGAGTAAAATCCGACGTACCCCAAGCTGGATTCCGGTGGCCGGAAGTCACCAACGCACCATCGAAGAAAAAGACCGCCTTTTCCAGTTCATCCAGAAAGTCCATCCGGTTATCCTCTGGAAGGAAACCATATTCGCGCTGTGCATGTACCTGCTTGAATGCTCCGATATCCCGTGCCGATGGGTTCCAACCGAACTCACCTTGTGCGATAAAACCTCTCCAGACCGTTTCCAGATGCGGTGAACCGTCGTCCCAGGCAGTCGCTAATATTCCTTCTAACTGGTTGTCGGCAACTAACTGACTGAATCCTTTCACATATTCCGAGCGTGTATTCCGGCGTGGCATGAAAGGTGAGTCACCGGCAGATGCTGCTGTCGCTCCCATCACCTTCAGCCCTTTATCATGATACCATTTCAAAAGACGTCGATGGGCAGATGTCGCCGCATCTTCATACTTCCAGCGCATATACACACACTCTTTCGGAAACAAACCGATCGCCTCATCTAATTTGCTGGTGTCCCAGACCTTTGCCACTTCTTCTTCAGATTTATCGCTTAGCACAAGCTCCCAGATACCAGCATATTTTAATGGCATATCATCCCAAAAGATCGGTATACGCCCATGCTCGACCGCAAATCGGCACACCTTTTTCAACCAGATCATCTGCAACTCGAAAGCCGTCTTTCCGGTCGCCTTACAACGGTCGTCGATTCCGATCGCCGTGATCTCATCCCCACCGACATGCAGGTATTTCCCGTATGGCATGGCTTCGAGTGCATCCAGATAAAGGTCGAACTGCACCTCGTATGTACGCGGATCGGACGGACAGAACTCCCAGTCGCTGGCCGGATTTTCACGCAGTTCCCAATGATGTTTCAAGATAAAACCGGCATGGCCGAGTCCCTGTACAAGCGGACTGATCTCGACATTCCGTTCTTTCGCATACCGGCAGAGCGCCTGCATCTCCTGCTTACTGATCGCATTCGGGGCACCTATTTCCGGACGGCGGGTAAAACGCAGCTTGTCTTCCAGTTCCCAGATAACCGCATTCACTTTATAACGTGCCAACCGATCAACCATTCGGTAATAATATTCCATCCGGTCCAGATGATGCTTCGTATCGAGATGGACAGCACGGTAGGCAATGGCCGGATAATCGGTTATCTTCATTTGCGGAATTTCCCGTCCGAAATCGCGGCTATCCTCCAACAGTTGCTCCAATGTCTGGCAACCATAGAAAAGACCCGCTTCCGTACGTGCCGTCACAATCACCCCCTTATCATTCACCACCAAAACATATCCTTCGGGCGAATCGGGGACATTCTGCCCAGACAGTTGAAGATACAATCCTTTTCCCCCACGTCCGGCACGGGGAAGGACATCCGTCAACGCTCCCAATATTGGAACAGGAGTTCCGGGTGCAGTCGAGACAAACTTAAGATCGGTATGCATAATTCCTTTTCCCGGAAACACCTCAACCGATTGAGGCTGGGGCAAAAGTTGAAACACCTTATCCAGGCTACGGGCATAGAGGCTGCTTGCCGCAAGCAATAGACTAATTATTAATAGCTGTATTTTCATGATACATGTATTTTCCTCAAAGATACATTTACAATGTAATGGATAAAGAAGAAAAGGACCGACCATAATACGTTATCCACCATTACAGCCGGCCCCAAAGATAATACCTATTAAAAAAGTCTCTAATTACCAACCTTCATTCGGAGTACACAGCGGATTTGCCGAGATTTCCTTCGCTGGTATCGGATAATAATAATAACGGTTCGTATCACCGACTTTACCAGTCATCAATTGCTTATAGCGGGCGGCATTACAAGTCTGCATGCGTTCTTCCAGCAATCCCCAACGGCGCAAGTCGTAGAAACGTTCTCCTTCCACGAAGAACTCGATAGCACGCTGATGTTCCAAATCATTAAAAACAGCTTCATAGGTTTGAGCCCCGCTATATGGATTCAAGTTGGCACGTTCACGGATCTGGTTCAAGTAGCTGATCGCTGTAGGAAGGTCCTGCTTTCCACGCAGATAAGACTCGGAAAGCAACAAGAGAACATCGGCATAACGGATGGCACGCTCGTTGATAACGGACATAGGAGGATCGGCTTCTGATTCCGCCGTATTCCAGTTCTGGTATTTCAGAATCCAATATGTATTCCATTTTTCTTCCTTAAACTTTTCGCGGAAAGGAGACAAGTAATACATACAACCTTCATAATCCCAGGCAGCCGATGAACGGGCACGATAATCAAAATTACCATCCTTATCTTTTTCTTTCATGAATATGTCCATCATCTGCTGGGTAGGATTAGCTTCATACCAACCACTAGCTTCAGGTGCTGCATACTCTTTCGGGCGGGTGTTCGTCTGGGTGGAATTGATATTCTCTCCGTCCCCCCAAATATCAGTACCTCCGACCGGTTCCATCAACAGTTCGAAAATACTTTCCGCATTGTTCTCATGCACATCGTCAAAGTTCCAGGAAAAATCTTCGACCAAACGATAGGTATAAGGAGATTTTGTCAGAGGTTCCAATACCTCGATCGCTTTGTCAAAATTTTCCTCATATACATAAATCTTCCCTAAAACCGCATAAGCAGCGCCTTTGGTCGGCTTACCGATCACCTCGTTCGTCACCGGCAGCAAAGATGCGGCCGTGATCAGATCCTGTTCGGCTTGCGCCCAGATTTCAGCCTGCGAAGATTTTGCCAACGGGAAAGTGGACGGAGACTGTGAAGCAGTCAGGCGCAAAGGTGCATTCTTAAACTCCTTACCCAACTGGAACAAATAAAATCCACGTATAAACAGACATTCGCCTTTCACTTTATTGATAAACTCGTCGGAAAAATCTCCTTGTTTTTCTTCCAACTTCTGCATGATCGAGTTCGTCCGGTACAAAGCATTATAGAACTGGTAGAACATTCCCTGTGACAGCGTGTTGCCATTCGTATTGGTGAAATAGCAGGCTTGAAAAACATCACTGATGTCATTCCTGAACTCTACTTCGTCGGCACGTGCAATACGCATCATGACTCCTCGAGTTCCATAATATCCGCCGTTCAGCGCATTCTTCAAAGGAGTATAGCAAGATGTCAAAGCCAATTCGAAATCAGCTTCGTTCTTCCAGAAAGTATCTTCCGTTGCCTTGTTCGGATTTATTTGTTCCAATTGGGCGTCACATGATGTGCACAAGCCGACAACAGCCATTGCACAAAATATAAAATATAGATATATTCGTTTCATATAATTGCTTTATTTAAAATGTTACGTTCAAACCCAACATAAATGTACGGTTGGAGGGATATATAAATTCATCAAAACCACGGGAATATACATTTGAAGAGTTTACGTCCGGCGTATAACCCGAATAAGAGGTAATCGTAAAGAGGTTTTCTGCATTGACATACACGCGAGCTTTCTGAACAAAGCCGTGGAACCAGGCTGCAGGCAACGTATAACCTACTTGCAGGTTTCTCAGACGGAAATAAGAGCCGTTTTCCAAGTAACGGTCGGATTCGGAACGGGCATTCCGGTTCGGGTCGGTCCAGATCAGACGGGGCTGGGACGCGTTATGATTTTCCGGTGTCCAATAATCTAAAGTGCTCGCCAGATAATTCGTGCCACGCGTGACATCCGTCAATTCCAACCGGGTCGCATTGTAAATCTTATTACCCGCAACTCCCTGGAATCCGATGGAGAAGTCCACATTCTTATAAGTAATGTTACCATTGATCGAATAGGTGAATTTCGGGAACGGGCTACCGCTGTACACACGGTCGTCATCATTGATCGTACCATCGTTGTTCGTATCTTTGAAACGGATATCGCCCGGTTCAGCACTCGGCTGAATCAAGACACCGTCCTTCTGGTAAGCCTGTACTTCCTCCGCGCTGTTGAAATAACCGTCGGTCGGAATCAGCCAGAAACCACCGATAGGATAACCGGCAAGTGTTCTACTTGTATAAGTACCACCATGAATCGTACCGCTTTCAATCGGTTGCATCCCTTCTCCCAAGGCAATTACTTCATTCTTGTTATAAGTTCCTAAGAAACTTACGCCATAAGACAAATCTTTATTCAGCGATTCATTCCATCCGATATTAAATTCAAAACCCTGGTTCCGGATCTTACCGGCATTCTGGATCGGATCATTCGCACCGCCGGACGATATAGGAATCGGGACATTCAGCAAAATGTCTTTCGTATTCTTCACATACCAGTCTGCCGTCAATGTCAAACGATTGCGCAAAGCCATGAAGTCGATACCGACATTCGTCATTGCAGTTTCCTCCCATTTGATATCCGGGTTGGCAAACGTTTTCGGGAAAGCACCCTGTATCAATCCGCTCTTTCCATCCGGATAGTTAATACCGGTTGTCACGACTGATACATATTGGTAATTGTCTATTTCCTGATTACCCAGAACACCATAACCACCTCTCAGTTTCAACTGGTCCAGCCAGGACACGTTATTCTTCACAAAATCTTCCTCCGCGATATTCCATCCGACAGAGAACGACGGGAAATTACCATACCGATTGTTAGATCCGAACTTGGAAGAACCATCACGACGGATAGTCGCCGTCAACAAATAACGATTCTTGTAAGAATAGAACGCACGACCTAAGATTGAAGTCAACACGCTACGGCTTGAATTGCCGCTTACAGCCAATCCTTGGGCGGCAGCGTCTATCTCCTTGATTCCGGTAGGCATACCTTGTCCTGATCCCTGCATATAACGATACTGGGAATCCTGGTAGGTATAGCCAGCAAGAACCGATATTTTATGATCACCGAAAGTACGGTCGAAAGTCAGCAAGTTTTCAACCAGCACATTGCGAGTTCGGGTTTGTTGTTCCGTCACCTGCGTTATATCGTTTTTATTCAATCCATAATCATACAAGCCCAGATAGCTGTTGTAACGGTAGAACTGGAAATCGGGAGTCAAGTTCAATTTATATTTCAAACCCTTCATAAACTCAACGGAAACATAAGCATTAGCATAAATTTTCACGTTGTCGCTATAACGGTTCATCAGATTATCATCCACCATACCCAACGGGTTATAGAGATTTACGACATCGCCATACAGAGCGCCATAACCGCCTGTCTGGTTCGCATCATATTGTTCAAGTGTCGGAATCGCTTGTATCGTATGACCGACATATCCTCCGCGAATTTCTGAAAGTAAAGGCTTATCCTGATTATAAGTCAAAACGACATTCGTTCCTGCTTGGAAAATACCTTTCTTGAAGTCCTGTTTGCTTTGTAACGTGTAACGCTGGTAGTTCGTTCCCTTCATCACACCGTCCTGGTTCGTATAGCCCACACTATTATAATAGGTAGAATATTTCCCCCCGCCTTTCACCGACAAGTTATAGTTCTGCATCAAGGCCGGGTTGAACATCAAGCTCTGCCAATCATTGTCCGGCTTGGAAGCCAAATCCGTCGCCATTTCGAGCGGGTTCATTCCTGCCGCTTTTCTGGAAACAGTCGTCACTTCCGCCCATCCGGCAGCATCCAACAAATCCAAATATTTGGATGGCGAGCTGACACCGACATTAGCCGAAAGGTCGATGATCGGTTTCCCCTCGGTATTGCTACCCTCTTTCGTCGTCACGATGATGACACCGTTGGCGGCACGTGAACCGTAGATAGCGGACGAAGAAGCATCTTTCAACACGTCGATACTGGCGATATCGTTCGGGTTGATATGATCGATTCCACTCATATACATACCGTCCACGATATACAAAGGAGACGAGTTGTTCAACGTTCCGATACCACGGACCATGACACGAGTACTACCGCCCGGCGCACCTCCCTGTGAAACGATATCCACACCGGCAATCTTACCTTGCAAGGCCTGCCCGATAGTCGTGTTGCTCTGCGTATTCAAATCGTCCGTGCTGACATTGGCTACGGAACCGGTCAAGTCTGCCTTTTTCTGCGTACCATAACCGATCACGACAACTTCGTCCAGCGTTTTCGTATCTTCCAATAATACGACATTGATTGTTTTCTGGTTACCGACAACGATCTCCTTTGACAAATAACCAATATAAGAAATATTCAAAACTGATTTAGGATCAGCCTCGATAGAGAAATTACCATCTATATCGGTAACTGTACCATTTGTAGTGCCTTTCACCACAACATTGGCCCCGATGATTGCTTCGCCGTTATTATCAACGATCCGGCCTGTCACTGTTTGTGTTTGTTGTTTAATGGCAGCCGCAGCATCTACATCTTTTGCTGACAATACAATATGCGTACCTTCCATTTCATACTCGATACCTGCATTTTTAAATAGGTTATCCAGCACTTTTGATACCGGTTCCGTCTTAGCCCTTACCGAAACCTTCCGGTTAACATCTACCTGGTTATTATAGATAAACAAGTAATCTGTCTGACTTTCAATCTCATTTAGGATTTCCTCTAATTGAGTATTGTTCTTGTTAATACTAACCCGGGCGTTCTGCGAATGCGAATTTTCAGCATACGAGCAGAATACGCAGGCTCCCAAAAGGAATGTGGATATTCGCATAGTTCTCAAGATTTTTTTACCTGACGGAGTTTTCGGATAATATCCCCCCGACAAAAAGTTTTTTTTCATACCTTTGTAACTGATTTGAAGTTAATACAATGAATTAAAAAATTGTGTTGATTGGAATGCCGGTAAATGCCCCCCAGCGCTTGCCGGCATTTTTCTGTTATTGACTGCCTGTTTTCATGTTTCCTTTTATTTTATAAGGTTAATACTAATTATTGTGTTTTTTATTTCTGTTCTTCTATTACTTGTGTTCACCTGATATAAATAATCTGATTTTCATCGTCCCGTTCATACTTGAAACGGATATCCCTCTGCAATACCCTCAATGCATAGTCGATACCGTCTGCTTGTCTGAACTTTCCCGTGAAATAGTATTTCAATACATTCTTATTTTCAACAACTATGCTGACTCCGAAATATTTCTCCAGATCATTCATGATCGAGAGGAATGATTCGTTCCGGAAGCATATCAACCCTTCTTTCCAACGATAAGGGTTATAATCGTCAACCGGAATGACTTTCAGTCTGCCGTCCTTTTGCAGGCAAGCCTTGCTGTCCGGCTTCAACATCAATGTATCCCCCAAACCGATACGGGAGGCTACTCGCACACTTCCCTCCATCAACGTAACCTCGAAATCGTCTTTATCGGAATAGCCTTCCACATTAAATTTTGTTCCCAGTACTTCCATATTGCATTTGCCCGTTTCCACGATAAAAGGCCTTTTCTTATCTTTGGCTACATCGAAATAGGCTTCTCCGTCTACCGTTACCTGGCGTACGGACTTGTCGAACACAGCCGGATAAACGATCTTCGTCCGGGCGTTCAGCCAGACATTCGTCCCGTCCGACAGCGTGATGTTCACCCGTTGTCCAGTAGGGACATAAATGGATTGCATCGGCACAACTCCGTTCTTATCCGAAACAAATTGATATAATAAGCTAAGTCCCAATGTCACAGCAACAACTGCCACAATCTTGATTAACTCAGTTCCGAGAGAACTCAAGCTCCATGACTTGTGTCGCTCCTTTTCTTCAATCGCTTTTTCATCACCAAGAAGCAACATCGAATCGAATATCTTTCTCTCTTTCAAGAATTCGCGTCTGTTTTTCGGGGAATGTTCCATCCATTGCCGAATCCGGACTTCTTCTTCATAAGAAGCGGCTCCTTCAAAGAACTTATATAACGTTTCCCTGTCCATTTTTCATCTTTTTACTTATGCTTACATAATGCTAACAGCTCACAAGCCTGTATCCCCAGTTGAAAATGAAAAAAAATTTTATTTTTATATTTTTTCTTCCGAGATCAATGCCATAGTTCTCTCGGAACTACGTTCTTTTTCAAGAAATATCCGTTCCAATCAGAAATTCCGTTTGTCATCATTCACAGTCAAGGATCGGGAATATTTTTAAAATACTCTCCTGAAAGATTCCGAAGCTCTGAACGAAGTTGTAGGGTAACCGCACCAAAATCATAAGGGACAATCAATCCTTGTCTTTAGTACAGGTATTTCTATATAAAAATTTTTTGTGCAAAACAACTATCATACTATCATAATTGAATTTATATACCTGTAAAACAGCATGTTATTTCATGACAGTTCCTGCATTCAACTATCATTCATCTATCATAGCTATCATGGGTAAAAGCAATAAAGCATTATATACCAGCCTTCTATCAAATTTAAGATGTGTTCTGAAGCTGATACAAAATAGATTAAAGAGACTCGTTTTTTCATGAAGACAAGCTACTCTTTTACCAAAAACAACTTGAAAAGTTTCTCCAGACCCGGGGGGAAGGGCATGGGAGATCCGGATGTGGAAGATGTGGAGACCCGGACCTTCGTGAAACCGGAACGGGGATGTAGAGCTGTTTATCAGCCTTGTTTGAGGAGATTTTATGCACTGTTTCTGATTATAATCCAGCGGAATACCTACTTTTTTTGACCACGGTTTTGGTGTGGTTGCCCTAACGAAGTTGTGGTAAGTTTCCGTTATTCTAGCAAAAATATTATATTTGCGACCATACAGCACAATTATGCAGGAAGATGAAAGCAAAATAAAATGGAGTCAGTTCTTAGCCGGCGATAATGAAGCTTATTGCTGGATATACAAAGTCTACATACAAATGCTGTTCCGTTACGGGCACAGTTTTACCTCCGATACTGAACTTATAAAAGATTGTATCCAGGATGTTTTTACCGGATTATACAAAAACAGGAAACAACTGGTCACACCTAAAAATATAAAAGTCTACTTGCTTGTCTCCCTCAAGAATAGCCTGATCAATGCACTTTACCGGGAAGACCACTACACGTCTTACGATCATGAAACTGTTTCCTTTACCCTCGGACTGACGGTCGAAGAACAATATGTCACGGACGAACAGTACACCAACCAACAAAGGAAGATACAGGAAATTCTGAATGTACTGACTCCACGCCAAAAAGAGATCATTTACTATCGCTATATACAAGAACTTAGCTTCGATGAAATCTGCATCATGATGGACATGAATTATCAATCCGCACAAAACCTTATCCAGCGCTCCCTGAAGAAGATACGCGACCTATACGGGCCGGTGGAAGTATTCCTCCTGCTCCTATCCATTTCCGTCCAATAAGAAAAATAAAAAAAGTTTACTTCCAGTGAGTATAAAAAGGAAGCGACCTTGTCCTTTATATAGAATGCTCACAAGAAAAATGGATAAAGACTATATAACATACAGTGCAGACCAACTGCTGAACGACGACTTTTTCATTCAGTCGGAATTACACCCGACTGAAAAAAGCCGGGCTTTTTGGAGCAATCTTCAGATAAAAAGTGCCGCATTATCCCAAGAGATCGAAAATGCCCGTCTCTTCCTACGTACTATTAAAATAGACAGAAATTGTTCATCCTTGGCTGCCAAGGATGAACATGCGTTATGGCAACGCATCGAATTAAAAAATAAAGAAACAGAGAGAAAAGCGAAGCGTCAACAATTCATCCGTCTTGCTATCAGCACGGCAGCCTCCCTTCTTTTGTTATCAGCAATCGGCTGGTATGCAACCCTGCGGCCGAAAGATGCCGAAACAGACTATCTGGCAATCATCCAAGCCAATCCGGCACCAGACAGTACAAACGAAAAAGTGCAACTGGTCCTTTCCAACAACGAAAAGCTGACCATTGACGGGACAGAAACCCAACTCGAATATAAAAAGGAAGGAAAGGTAAACATCAACTCCGAACAAGTGGACCTCTGTCCAAAAGGCAATCCGGAGCAGGCACAGGAATTTAACCAGCTGATCGTACCTGTCGGCCGGCGTTCGTCCATCACATTCGCCGATGGGACCCGGCTTTGGGTAAACTCCGGCTCGAAAGTCGTGTATCCGGTCAAATTCGCAAAAGAGAAAAGAGAGATATTCGTAGAAGGAGAAATATACCTGCACGTCAGCCGGGATGAACAAAAACCTTTCATCGTCAAAACACATCGGATGGATATAAAGGTGTTAGGAACGCAATTCAATGTCACGGCCTATGAAAACGAAGCGAATATGCAGGTGGTCCTAGTCAGTGGGAAAGTTGAAGTAAATCTCGACAAATGCAAAAATATCCTGGCTCCTAACCAGATGTTTTCCTACGACAGTAAAATACATAAAGGGAAAATCACAACAGTCGATACCGACGATTATGTGGCTTGGAAAGACGGATATTACCAGTTCCACCAGCAGCCGCTCAAAGAAATCGTGAAAAAACTTTCCCGCTATTACGGAGTCCGTATCTATTGCAAAGAGCCGGCCGACAAATTGTCCTGCAGCGGAAAACTGGACCTGAAAGAGAGTCTGGACGAAATGATGAAGGCCTTGAAAGAAGCGGCCCCGATTCAAGTAGAAAACAAATATGAGAGTATAGAAATAAAAGTCAAACATTAAAAACTATACGGTATGGATCCTTAAATCACAACGACACAGGAGGGGGAACACACTTCCTTCCCACATAAAGATGAGAACTATAAAAAGTTTTTACCAACTTAAATCATTACAAGCGATATGAAAAATAACACAAGGTTTAGTATTTGTCTGCTTTTTTTGTGGATGAGTATGAGTTTCTGCCTGGCAGCAGAGACATACTCGCAGGAAACATTCTTCACCATCGAATCGAACAACCTCACGGTGAAAGAAATATTTAATAAAATCGAGAAAGAGAGCGAATATATCTTTTTCTATCTGGACAACTCGGTCGACCTGAACCGAAAAGTATCCGTCAAGGCACGGAAAGAACAGGTAAGCAAGATTCTCGATCAGATATTTAAAGGAACCGACACACATTATTACATCTCCGACCGGCAGATCATCATCTCGAAAGACGAAAAAACCGCTCCGGTCAGTTTACAACAAAAAGGACAAACCATCACCGGTATTGTCAAAGATGCGACAGGCGAACCGGTCATCGGAGCTAATATCGTAGAGAAGGGGACGACCAACGGTACGATTACCGACATGAACGGCCAGTTCACCCTCACTGTTAATCCGAAAGCTGTGCTACAAATTTCCTATATCGGCTTCAACACACTGGATATGCCGGTAGGAAACAAATCATCGCTGACGATCAAGCTGACGGAAGACACAAAAGCATTAGATGAAGTGGTCGTCGTAGGTTACGGTGTGATGCGTAAAAGCGACTTGACGGGTTCCGTCGGCTCCGTAAAGTCGGACGTAATCCAGAAACAGGCGATTTCATCTTTCGACCAGGGTTTGCAAGGCAAAGTGGCCGGCGTGCAGGTTATGGCGACTTCCGGTTCTCCGGGCGGTGTTGTCGATATCCGTATTCGTGGCGGCAACTCACTGACTTCAGGTAACCAGCCTTTATACGTAATCGACGGTTATCCTGTTACGGCAGGCGGTTCGGCCGGTGGTTCCGGTGCCGGACAGAATCCGCTGGCGACTTTGAACCCTGGCGATATCGAAAGCATGGAAATCCTGAAAGATGCCTCCGCCACTTCCATCTACGGTTCACGTGGCGCCAACGGCGTAATCCTGATCACTACCAAAAGAGGTAAACAGGGAAAAACAACAGTCACTTATGACGGGTATGTAGGTTTCCAGCACGTCGCTAAGAAACTGGATATGATGAACGCTACCGAATGGGCTGAAATGGTAAACGAGGGAGCTGAAACCGATGGCCGTCCCATTTATTACTCAAATACATCTTCCGACCCTTTATATCCTGCAATGAGTCAATTGGGCGAAGGGACAGATTGGCAAGATCAAATTTTCCGTACTGCTCCGATACATAGCCACAATGTCTCGGTAAACGGAGGAAGCGAAAACACAAAATTTGCAGTCGTCGCAAGTTACTTTGGACAAGAAGGAGTTGTTAAAAATCAGGATTTCAATCGTGTATCCCTGCGAAACAACATCGATACGAAAATCTCTAAAGTTGTCGACCTGTCCACCAGCCTTACGATCAGCCGTGTTTTTGCCAATACCGGTCGTGAAAACGGAGACGGAGGAGGAAACACTTCCATCATCAATGCATCACTCGTCATGCCGCCTACAGTTCCGATATACGATCCGACAACCGGAGAATACGTCCGTTTAAACTATCTGCCAGGATCTTCTACTGTTCCGAACCCTGTTCCCTACGTTAAACATCTTCAAGATAAAGGGACCATCGACCGTATATTGGCTTCTGCCGACCTGACATTCCACATCATTGACGGACTGACACTAAAAGTCAGTGGAGGAGCAGATATGTCAAACGCGTCACGTGAAGTGTACGAACCAAAAGAGACATACAGAGGCTACAATGCTAACGGCATTGCAGAACAACAAAGCCGTAGAAGCAGTTCCTATTCGAATGAAAACGTATTGACTTATATCAAAAAGATCGGCCAACACTCTCTGAATGTCATGGTCGGTTCTTCTCTGTTGTACGAAGAAAACAAGACCGGTTCTATGACTGCACGTGATTTTATCAGTGACGTATACGGATATAACAATTTAGATGCCGGTGCACAATGGGACAAACCAAATACCGGAAGGAGTAAAAGCACATTATTATCTGGTTTCGGTCGTATCAATTATGTCCTAATGGACAAATATCTTTTCACTGTAACAGGACGGGCTGATGGGAGCTCCAAATTTGGTGCAAATAACAAATGGGCATTCTTCCCTTCATTCGCAGCTGCATGGCGTATCAATCAAGAAAAGTTCATGAAAAATATTGATTGGATCAGCAATTTGAAAATCAGAGGTAGTTGGGGTGTGACAGGTAACCAAAATATTCCGGCTTATTCGTCTCCCGAAAAGATGAATACATATACATACCCAATCGGAGGGGTAACCAGTGTTGGTATCGGTGCCGGTAACATGCCAAATCCAGATTTGAAATGGGAAACCACTGCCATCACCGATATCGGGATCGACTTGGGAGTATTCAACAATCGCATCAATTTCACAGCAGACTATTACTATAAAAAGACAACCGATCTGTTATGGAACATTTCCGTTCCATTGACAACTGGTTTCGGTACTGTTTTGAAAAATATTGGCAGTTTGCAAAACAAAGGTCTTGAACTAAGTCTATCAGCCGATGTTCTGACAGGTCCATTCAAATGGAACACCATGCTTAACTGGTCAACCAACAAAAATAAAGTGCTGGAAATCCCCGGATATATCCCGACCCAGCAAGGTACGATCTCCGGACACCTGAAAGTAAACGGTAGCTGGCTTGAGCCAGGATTACCAGTCGGAGTATGGAACTTGTTGAAAACAAACGGTGTGATGCGTACGGAAAAAGAATGGCAAGACGCTGCTCGTGTCGCTGATTCCAACTTCGACAAAATAGGAGATATGAGTTTTGTGGATAAGAATGGAGACGGCAAGATCAGTTTCGGAGAAGACCGGCAGATCGTTGGTGATCCGAATCCTGATTTCATCTTTGGTTGGACCAATAATTTCTCTTATAAGAATTTTGATTTATCTGTTTATATCAACGGTTCCGTCGGTAATGACATATATAATGTATTACGCGCAGAAACAAATATCGTCAGTGCATGGGGTAATCAGCGGGCAGAAGTGAAGGACCGTTGGACAGCCAACAACCCGAATGGTAAATACCCGCGTGCTCACGTGTTAGTAAACCAAAATTTGTTACAGTCCGACTATCTAATTGAGGACGGTTCCTTTTTACGCATACAAAATGTCACTTTAGGTTACACATTCCCCAAAGTTTCATTCCTTCGTTCTTTACGTATTTATGCAACCGCACAAAATTTACTGACTATCACCGGCTATTCCGGATACAATCCAGAAGTAAATAGTCAAGGACAAAGCAATCTTCAGTTAGGTGTGGATTACAATGCCTACCCGACTGCCCGCTCTTTCATTCTTGGTGTAAACATTGGTTTTTAATCATTTAAAACGAATTGAATATGAAACTACATAAATATATAATCGGATTAGCATTACTGGTGTCCTCTTCCTCTTGCAATTTTCTGGATGAAGAAGCATATGAATTCATCACACCCGACAATTTCTACAAAACGGAAGCCGATGCAAATGCTGCACTGACAGCTGTCTACAATACATTTGCCGATGAAAAAAGCTATAGGCGTTATATTTGGATGGGAGCTGATTTTCCCGGTGAAGCGGCCAATGCCAATGCAAGCGCTCCTTCGCGTGTAGAAATGGACAATTTAACTTGGACACCGACTACCGATTTTTGTAAAAACATTTGGCAAATCTCCTATTCTGCCATTCGGCGTGCAAATAATTTATTACTGAACATCGATAATATCACATTCAAATCAGAAGAAGTTAGAAAGCAGATTGTCGGACAGACAAAATTCTTACGCGCTTTAGCTTATTTTGATCTGATGCGCTTTTATGACCATATTGTCGTCATTCGAGAAACCGACAACTTAAATGATGAAGCTCCATCCAACCAAGGAACAGATGACGCAGCCTGGGCTTTAATTGAAGAAGACTTATTGTATGCAGGTTCTGCTCTACCGATAAAATGGGAAGATTCGAATGCCGGACGTGCAACAAAAGGTGCAGCAATGGCTATGTTGGCAAAAGTCTATCTGACACAAGCCGGATGGCCTTGGAACAAAAGCGGTTTTTGGGAAAAGGCAGCTTCTCAAGCAACTGATATTATTAATGATGAAGGAACTTTCGGTTATGGATTGGAAGAAAATTTCCGACGAGTTTTCGATGTGACAAACGAACATGGGAAAGAGTATATTTTTGATATCGAATTCCAAACAAACATCAATGGAAACGACTCACCAGCCATAACAGGGATGCGTGGTTATAACATTAAAAAGACGGACGGATGGTCTTCATTCATTTCTACTCCGGAATTCTATAAATCATATGAAGTCGAAGACAAACGAATTTCCACCACGTTTGTTACAGAATTTACCGATATAAATAACGGCAAACAATATGTTTATGATCCGGATAATATAGCAGAACCCTCTTTTCCTCTTTGCCACTTTGCTAAATATCTTGATCCGAACGACAATCAATCAACTTCGGCCGGAGACTATAGTTGCAACAGAAAAATCATACGTTACGCAGATGTTTTGTTAATGCAGTCCGAAGCCTATTGCGAAATGAACCGCATCGGAGATGCACTGACAGGCATCAACCGGGTACGGGCAAGAGCCGGACTCGAGCCAATCCCTTCATCTATTTCACAAACAGATTTGCGGAAAGCGATCATACAGGAACGTATTTGGGAGTTTGCAGCCGAAGGGCATTCTTTGTTCGACATGAAACGGCAGCATTGCATGGCAGAACGCTTGGGCAGGGCCGTGGATGATAAATATTATTCACTACCTTTGCCTCAGGACGAAACGGATAAAAATCCGAATCTGAAACAGCATCCGCTGTGGTAATTTGGTAAATGATGATTTGTCTGTTACTTTTGGATCAAGCCAAAAGTAACAGACAAATCATCATTTACAATCCCTTTTTATCAGAAAACCTCTTAATTCTTACTATATGATGAAATATTTTTATTCTTTTTTATTTTTAATAGGTAGCCTGTTAGCAAGCGGGCAGACCACTGATGTAAAATACCTGTCAGGGAAAGGGTCGGACGATGCGGTCGAATGGGACTTCTTCTGTACCGGTGGCAGGAAAAGCGGGGAATGGAATAAGATCAAGGTTCCCTCCTGCTGGGAAATGGAAGGATACGGAACCTTCAACTACGGACATGACAAGCCGAAAGCTGACGAATCCGGATTGTATAAAACAACATTCGAAGTGCCGGCGACATGGAAAGGCAAACGTATCTTTATCGTTTTCGAAGGTTCCATGACCGATACGGAAATTAAGGTAAACGGAAAACAGGCAGGTACTCCCCATCAGGGAGCTTTCTACCGATTCAAGCGGGAGATAACCAAACTGGTCCATATGAACAAAGAAAACCTTTTGGAAGTCAAAGTGAATAAAATGTCGTCTAATGCCAGTATCAACGAAGCGGAACGGCAATGTGATTTCTGGGTATTCGGAGGCATCTTCCGTCCGGTTTACCTCGAAGCTGTTCCTAACAACTTCATCGAATATACGGCGATCGACGCTCGGCAACATGGCGAACTGAACGCAGATATATTTATAGACAAGAAACTTTCCGGCATAAAAGCGGAAATAGAGATCAAAGATATCCAGGACCAGACGATGGGGAAAATCACATCTGCTTCCATAAACGAAAAAACAGGAAAAATATCCCTATCTGGCAAAATCGACAATATCAAACCCTGGTCAGCCGAAGACCCACAATTGTACACCGCCATAATCACCCTTCGCCAGAAAGACAAAGTACTGCATACCATAACCGACCGGATCGGGTTCCGTACAGTCGAAGTGAAACCGAAAGACGGTGTCTATATCAACGGTGTGAAAATGCGCTTTAAAGGGGTGAACCGCCACTCTCACTGGCCCACTACGGGACGAACGACGAACAAGCAGCTTAGTATTAACGACGTCAAGCTGATGAAAGAAATGAACATGAATGCAGTCCGCATGTCACACTATCCACCTGACAAACATTTTCTGGAAGTTTGCGACTCTCTGGGGATGTATGTGATCGACGAACTGTGCGCTTGGCAATATCCTCCTTATGACACGGAAGTCGGGACCATTCTAGTCGGAGAAATGCTGAAACGGGATCTCAACCGTCCGTCTATCATTTTCTGGGCAAACGGGAATGAGGGAGGCTTCAATTTTGACCTCGACCCACTATTTCCACAATATGATCCGCAAAAACGAGCTGTCCTGCATCCTTGGGCGTTATCGGGAAATATCAATACGGTACATTACATCAAATATAATTCCGGAATCGGCAATATGTTCCACGGAAGGGATATCTTCATGCCGACAGAAATCCTGCACGGATTATACGACGGTGGACACGGAGCCGGACTCGACGACTACTGGAACCTGATGCTCTCCAATCCGCTTTCAGCCGGCATGTTCCTTTGGGACTTTACGGACCAGGCAGTTGTTCGCGAAGATAAAAACGGATTCTACGATACCGACAAAGATCATGGAGCCGACGGTATCGTAGGTCCATATCGCGAAAAAGAAGGTAGCTTCTTTACAATCAAAGAAATATGGTCGCCGATCCATCTGCCGAAACGCTATCTCACACCGGGATGGGATGGCCGTTTCGAAATAGAAAACAGATATGCGTTCACAAATGCGAACGCTTGTAACTACACATACCGGCTGTCTAAAATCAACTCGCTTGCACAAAAGGCCATACAATCGGTTTCTGGCAAGATCACTTCTCCTGATATCCGTCCGGGAGAAAGAGGGTATTTGCAACTTGAACTTCCCTCCGGCTGGCAGGAATACGACTTTCTATATGTTACGGTAAAAGACCGTTACAACCAAGAGTTATTTACCTGGAGCTACGAGATCGGCACACCCGACCGTCTTGCCAACCGTCTGCTGCCACAGGAAGGTAGCGTACCGACTGTAAAAGAAAGCATCGATAACTGGTATTTTTCGGCTGCCGGTACGGAGGTAACGTTCGACAAACAAAACGGCCTGCTCCGGTCAGTCACTTCCGGAGGTAAAGCAATCCCGTTGAACAATGGGCCGGTACTGATATCCAATCAAGATATTATTTGTAAATCAGTAGAATATAAGCAAGTGGAAGGAAATCCTCAACTGATTGCCACTTATACGTCCCGAAACGGAAAAAATACAGTCTACACATTCACCTGGACCATGCTCCCTTCCGGCATCGTAGAACTGGATTACAATTACCGCCCCCAGGACATGGTCAAGATGGCGGGTATCACGTTCGATTTCCCAGAAAAGGAGATCGCCGGAGCCACTTTGCTCGCCAACGGACCATACCGTGTATATAACAACCGGATGAAAGGCGGTTCGCTGGATATCTGGGATAAGAAGTATAACAACACTATCACTGGTGAAAGCTGGGATTATCCGGAATTTAAAGGATATTATTCTTTGTTTTATGGAATGAAGCTCGATTGTCCCACTCCATTCGAAGTCTACAGCGGGAAAGAAGATATCACCTTGCACCTCTTTACCCCAGCCGTACAAGAACAATACGATCCGAAACGTAACCACACGATTGCCGACTATCCGGAAGGAAATATATCTTTCATGAATGCAATTCCGGCTGTCGGAACCAAATTCGGAAAAGCGGAAGATTTCGGCCCCCAATCTCAACCGCATCGTACCAGAGGAAACGGACCGGAAAATAATGTCAGTGGAAAATTGTATTTCCGCTTCTAACAGAAGCAAATACAATTAAAAGAGATTAACAGTTATATTCGGAGTAGCCCGGATTAACTGTTAATTTTTTTTGTTTAATAATAACTTTATCTATATTTGCAGAATCTTGAATGAAATCAGAGAGTGTGAATAAACAGCGTTTAATAAATATAAACTTAAATCAGTTATCCAATGGGGCCATGAAGTCAAAGTATCTTTGCATATAGAGAATAACCACGGCTATTCTTAATATTCATATAGTTAACTTATTGAGTAGTAACTTAAATCACCATGTGAACATGAAAAATAACAAAATGGCAAAAATTTGCCTGCTTTCTCTTTTGCCCAGCATCAGTGTTCTGGCAAGTGAGAACTACATCACAGACCCTGCAACGAGCCTGCGGGGAAAATCGGACTCGGCAGTTCCTACACGTTTGCAACAAAACGGAAAGACCATCACAGGAGTCGTACAAGACGCACTCGGTCCTATAGCCGGAGCCAACATTATCGTAAAAGGAACGACAAACGGGAACATTACGGACATGGATGGTAAATTCACGCTTGAGAATGTGCCCGCAAACGCTACTCTCGTTATCTCCTACATCGGATTTACTCCACAGGAAATACGCGTAGGGAATCAGACCACCTTTAACATTACTCTCCAGGAAGATTCCGAAGCACTGGACGAAGTTGTAGTAGTCGGCTACGGTGTCATGAAGAAAAAAGACTTGACAGGAGCCGTTTCACAATTGAGCAGCAGTTCGATGAAAGACCTCAAAGTGTCGCATCCGACAGAAGCGATGGCCGGAAAACTGGCCGGTGTACAGGTACAACAAGTCGGAGGGCAACCAGGGCAAGCGGCCACAATCCGTGTGCGCGGGTCCGGCTCCATCACGGCATCCAGCGCCCCGTTGTATGTTGTCGACGGATATCCGCTGGGAGAACAAAACTTGAATGCGATCAACCCGAATGATATCGAATCTATCGAAGTATTGAAAGATGCTTCGGCAGCCGCCATCTACGGTTCGCGTGCAGCCAACGGGGTCGTATTGGTCACAACCAAGTCGGGAAAGACTGGCAAGGTCAGCGTAAGCTTGGATATCTATGCAGGTTTCCAGAACGTAACAAAGAAGATGGACCTGATGAACGCACAAGAATTTGTCGAATTCAGCCGGGAAGCCTTCAATAACAACTACATCAGCAAGGTTCCTGGAGCATCTGCCAGCGATCCGCTGAGTATGCGTCCGTCCGGAAACCGTTATCGTTACCCTGCTATCTACGACGATGCCGCCTATATTGCTTCTTTAGGTGCCGGAACGGATTGGCAGGACGAAATTTTCCGCACTTCGCCCGTACAGAACTATCAGTTGACAGTAACAGGTGGCGACGAAAAGACCAAATATATGTTCTCTGCCGGCTATTTCAACCAGCAGGGTGTCGTTATCAACAGTGATTATGAACGATTCTCGGCAAGAGCCAAAATCGACAGCGAACTGAACAGTTGGCTGAAGATGGGTGTTAATCTGGCTCCAACCTATATGAACGCGAACAAGACGACCCAAGGCCATTGGGCAAGTGATGGTGTCATCAACGCAGCTTTGGCGACATCTCCCGTAGTACCTGTATATAATGAAGACGGTACATGGGCTTCACAGTCCATGTACGCCGTCGCTAGCGACGGATTGACCGGTGTACCGAATGCTGTGGCCTTGACACATATCCACAACTACGACACAGATCTCCGCCTGTTCAGTAACGGTTACATCGAACTTTCCTTGTTGAAAAACCTGAAACTGAAATCCACCATCGGTGCCGATATCCGCGAATACAGAGGCGAATACTTCCGTCCGGCAACCATTCCTAACAACGGTAACGTGGCTCCTCTCCCTTCAACGGAAAGAAAAGCGACAGAGAAGTCGACCGAAGTTATCAACTGGCTGAACGAAAATACAATTACTTATTTCGAATCGTGGGGTAAGCACGAACTCGACGCTGTTGCCGGTGTCACTGCACAGAAAAACATCTACCGCTACACAGAGGCTACGGGTTCCGATTTCCCGAATGATAAAATCCAGACACTCAACAATGCAACAGTAAAAAGCAGCAAGTCAGAACGCAAGACCTGGACATTGCTCTCCTATCTGGCACGTGTCAACTACCGTTATAACAACAAATACTACCTGACCGCATCCATCCGTGCGGACGGTTCTTCCCGTTTCGGCAAAAACAACCGCTACGGTTATTTTCCTTCCGGATCAGTAGCATGGCGTCTGTCTCAGGAAGACTTTCTGAAAGATGTAAAATGGTTGTCGGACATGAAGATCCGTGCAAGCTATGGTATCACAGGTAACAATAATATCGGTGATTATGCGTCGATCGGTATCATGGAAAATGCTAACTATGTATTGGGAACGGGTACGGGTAATATCGTAAACGGTGCAGCCCAAAAGAGCTTCTCCAACGCTGACCTGACTTGGGAAAAGACACGCCAGACCGACCTCGGTTTCGAAATCTCCGTTTTAGACAGCCGTCTGTCTTTGTCTCTGGACCTGTACTATCGTAAGACTACCGATCTGTTGATGAACGTCGACATCCCGACAATCACCGGATTTGATAAAGCCATGCAAAATATCGGAAAAATGCGTAACAAAGGTCTTGAAATCACTATTAGCGGTACTCCGTTCAGAGGTAAAGACTTTACTTGGGATGCAACCGGAAATATCTCTGTCAATCGCAACAAAGTATTGGCTTTAGGACCGACAGGAGACCCGATCTTCAGCGATGGCGGTGCCGGAACAACTCATGTTACGATGGTAGGTCAGCCGATCGGTGCTTTCTACGGATATAAGATGCTGGGAGTCTTCAAAACGAAAGAAGAACTGGAATCATATCCTCATCTGGCCGACACGCAGGTGGGTGACGTCATGTTCGAAGATGTCAACGGAGATCAGAAAATCGATGCTGACGACCGTACGATCATCGGTAACAATATGCCGGACTTCACTTGGGGTATGACACACTCTTTCACCTACAAAAACTTCGATGCCAGCATCTCCCTGCAAGGGGTTGTCGGAAATGAAGTGCTACACTTGGGTAGACGCTTCTACACACAGGGCGAAGGTAACCAGAATCAGCTGAAAGAGATGATGGGACGCTGGCAGTCAGAATCAAACCCAGGTAACGGATGGATTCCGAGAGCCAACTCACAGCCGACCGGACAGAACAACGCCATTTCTTCCCGCTGGGTGGAAAACGGTTCTTTCCTCCGTATAAACAACCTGACTGTAGGTTATACGTTGCCAGAAGCATTCACCAAGAAATGCAGTATCCAACGTGCACGCGTATATGTTTCTACACAGAACCTACTGACGATCACAAGTTATAGCGGCTACAACCCGGAAACAAGTTTCAAGGAAGACAACGTCACAGCTCCCGGTACCGACTACGGTATGTACCCGCTGTATCGCACCTGTACTTTCGGTATTAACGTAACCTTTTAAATAGCAGACGAATTATGAAACTAAAATATAATCTGATCGCAATAGCTCTTCTGGGATTCAGCTTCTCATCTTGCAGCGACTTCCTGGAACAGAATCCGCAAACGGATTTAAGTGAAAACGATTTCTATAAAACAGCCGACGATATTCTTTCGGCAGTAAACGGAGCCTACTCTTCTCTACAAGAAGGTGATATCTATGGTAACTGGTATGTTTTCGGAGAAATTCCCTCCGACAATACCCGCAACCAGCTCTCCGGTTCGGTAACCACTCAGAACGAGTTCGACCAGTTCTATATCGACACGCAGAACAGTATGATCGCCAGTTTCTGGAAAGCAGCCTACAAAGTTATTAACCGTACCAATACTGTCTTAGGCCGCATCGACGGAATCGAGATCAATGCCGAACTGGCAAACCGGTACAAACTGGAATGCAAATTTATCCGTGCCCTGATGTATTTCAACCTGGTCCGTGTCTACGGCGATGTGCCTCTGGTACTGAAAGAGATCAGCATCTCGGAATCTTACGACATCCTGCGCGAACCGAAAGAAAATGTTTACAACCAGATCATCGCCGACTTGAAAGAGGCACAAGGTCTTCCTGTTTCCTATTCGACAGCCGAAGACGGGCGTGCCACCCAGGGAGCAGCCAAAGCATTACTGGCAGACGTCTACATGACTTTGCACAAATATGCAGAAGCGGAAACGATCCTGGCCGAAATTATTAACAGTGGACGGTACAGCTTGTTGGAAAATACGCCGGGTAGCCTGAACATCGACGGTTACAAAAACGTGTTCAGCCCGGTTAACCACAACAGCAAGGAAGGTATCTTCGAAATCCAGTTCCTGAAAGGTGGCTATGGCGAAGGCTCCAACTATGCCAATAACTTTGCACCTGAAAACTCAGGAACAAATGTAGTGGCAGTCGGCGGTACAGGTGGTAATAATATCCCGGAAATGGACATTTACAATGCTTATGAGGAAGGCGACCTCCGTCGTGATTTCTCCATGTCCTTAGGATATTACGATAACCGTAAGAACAACGAATGGGTGGAATCCCGCTATGTTTGCAAGTTTATGGACGTTCCATACCAGAACAATGATGCCAGCAACAACTATCCGGTGATCCGCTATGCGGATGTGATCCTGATGTATGCCGAAGCCCTAAACCAGAACGGAAAAACGGCAGAAGCCTGCAAATATCTGAATATGACACGCCGTCGTGGTTTCGGTTATCAGACGACAGAGACCAGCCCGGTCGACCTGCAGACAACCGACAAGGCTCAGTTCGCTCTGATGGTAGAACAGGAGCGCCGCGTGGAACTGGCATTCGAAAACCATCGCTGGTTTGACCTGATTCGTACCGGACGCGCAGTCGAAGTGATGAAAAGTAAAGGATTCTCACTGAACGAGACTAACCTGATCTGCCCGATTCCGCAAAAGCAGATCGATGTCAATCCGAAACTGACGCAGAACGACTACAAGATCGAATCTCGAAATTAACCGAAAAGACAGGAAGTGTGTCAAAATCTCCTTGTCCCCACACTCGACATAATGCAATCTCGCGTCGAGTGCGGGAACAGGGATAGTTTTGATGCACTTCCCTTCTTTTTCGCTATCTTTACAGCCTACCTAAAATAATATCAAATGAAAAGCTGGATAATTTTATTAAGTACGTTGTGTTTATTCTCATGTAACCAACAGGAAAGCAAATTTGAAAAATATGTAGATCCGCTGATCGGTACGGATATCCGCATTGTACAGGGGAAAGACAAGAACTCGACGGAAGAACGTGGACAAATCATGCCCGCTGTCGGAGTTCCGCATGGTATGACCAACTGGGTGGCACAGACACAGGCGACCGAACAGAAATGCCATCCTCCTTACTATTATTTCCAAGACGCGATCCAAGGATTCCGGGCCAGCCACTGGATGAACGGCTCCTGTACACAAGACTACGGAAGTGTCACGATCATGCCGCTCTGTAATAAGCTCGAAACAGACCCGGTCAAACGCTCCTCCTCTTTCGACCATACTCAAGAGATAGCTACTCCCTCCTATTATTCAGTTGACTTGAACGACTATGGCATCCATGCCGAACTGACCGGACTCTCCCGTGCCGGCATTATGCAATTCAGCTTCGAACAGGATGGTGACCACTATATCGTGATCGAGCCCAACAGCGATGAAGGTGTCGCCTTCGTCGAGGTCGATCCTGAGAAAAAAGAAATTACCGGTTACAACCCCGTACACCGCATCTACCAGGGATACGGCAAGGAAGCCGGATTCAGCGGACATTTCGTAATCCAGCTGAATGAAGAAATTGCCGACTATGGCGTTTGGGACAGCACCACGATCACATCCGGACGGAAATCGGCAAGAGGGCAAAAACATGCTGTCGGAGCTTGGGTAAAACTGGCTTCCGATAAGCCGGGAAAGACATTGGTCAAGGTAGCCACCTCTTTCACGAGCATCGACAACGCCCGCAAGAACCTGGCCTGCGAAATCCCGGGATGGGACTTCAACGAAGTACGGCAAACTTCATCCGACACCTGGAACCAAACTTTGGGGCAAATCGCTGTAAAAGGGAACAATGAAGAAGAAAAGGTAAAATTCTATTCGGCTCTCTACAACGCACACTTCCTGCCCCGCACATTCAGTGACGTGGACGGCTCTTATCCGAAATTCGACGGTGGCGGACAGATTATGAAGATGGATCACGGAACCTACTATTGCGACTTCTCGCAATGGGATACCTATCGTGCGGTCCACCCTCTATTCTCCATCCTCAACCCTTCCCGCAACGGAGATATGGCACATTCACTCGTATTGAAAGGACAGCAGGGCGGCTGGTTACCCATCTTCCCATCCTGGAACAGCTACACGGCTGCCATGATCGGTGACCATTGCATCGCCATGATCGGAGACGCCATCATCAAAGATGCTCCGGGCTTCGACTATGAAGAAGCTTACACGCTGATGCGCAAAAATGCCTTCGAGGCCAATCCGGACTCCGGCAGCTATCGCGACGGGAAAGGCCGCCGGGCAATGGAGTCTTACCTGAAATACAACTACGTGCCGTTAGAGGATCAAGTAATGGAAGCATTCCACCGCCGTGAACAAGTCTCCCGCACACTGGAATATGCCTATGATGATTTTGTCCTTTCACAGGTTGCCAAGAAGTTAGGCAAGACAGACGATTATAAAGCGCTCATCAAACGGGCGGAAAACTACCGGAACGTAATCGACCCCGAAACCGGCTACGCCCGTGGACGCCATGCCAACGGAACCTGGATCGAGCCCTTCGACCCGTTTGCCTCCACTTCGTTTATCTGTGAAGGGACTCCTTACCATTACACCTGGTATGCTCCCCAGGACATAGCTGGGCTGATCCGACATATGGGCGGAAAAGAACGCTTCATCAACCGCCTAGATACTTTCTTCGAAGGAGATTATTACTGGCATGGCAACGAACCGGGACACCACATCGCCTATCTTTTCGCTTATGCCGGCGAACCCTGGAAGACCCAAAAATGGGTGCATGACATCATCAACCGCGAGTATTTCACTACTCCCGACGGACTTTCCGGCAATGACGATGCCGGCCAGATGTCATCCTGGCTGGTTTTCAGCATGGTTGGCTTCTATCCGGTCTGTCCGGGCATGCCCTACTATGTGATCGGTAGCCCGTCATTCGAAGAAAGTGTTATCACACTTGAAAACGGCAAGAAATTCACAATCGAAGCCAAAGGGGCATCGGAAAAGAATATCTACATTCAGTCGGCTACCCTTAACGGTCAGCCATACGACAAGAGCTACATCCTCCACAAAGACATCATGAACGGAGGCATCCTTTCGTTCGTCATGGGAGATGCCCCTAACAAGGAATGGGCCTCAGCTACCGGATCGCTTCCACCTTCACTCGGTTTATAAAGAACGACACATGAAAAGAATCATTTACATACTCCTGCTCTGTCTTGCCGTCCTATCGGCAAAGGCAGGGCAGGATACACCCGTCAGATTAGGAATCATCGGACTGACCAACTCGCCTTCCGGCACGGAATACACCTGCTGACCAACTATGAAACGACTTGGTACGGTTCTCATGAGGCAGCCGCACAACTCATACGGAAAGGGGAAATCGGAGAAATACGCAAAGCGATCTTCCGCGACGGACATACTGGCCCGGTAGAACGGAACACGCATCCCGAAATGATCCCCTGGATCAAAGACCCTGTCTTAAACGGTGGTGGTGCTGTGATGGATTTCGGCTGTTACGGGGCCAACTTAATGACTTGGCTGATGGACAACCGAAAACCCCTCTCCGTTGTATCGGCTTTCCAGACCATCAAACCGGATCAATATGAAGAAGTGGAAGACCAGGCCACCGTTATCCTGACCTATCCGGAAGCCCAATGCATCCTCGAAGCCTCTTGGAACTGGCCAGTCAATATGAAGACCTCCGAGATATACGGAAAAAACGGCTATATTCAGATTCCGGATAAAGAAACGCTACTGATCCGTACAGGCGAAAAGTCACCCGTACAACAAATCAACCCGGTAAGCCGCCCCGCCCCCTATAATAACCCGTTCTCCTATTTTTGCGCCGTGGTTAGAGGAAGTGCAGAAGAAGATCCCCAGTCATCCCTGCAGAATAATCTGATTGTAATGGAAATTCTTGATGCAGCGAAAGAATCGGCAAAAACAGGAAAGGTAATCTATCTGAAATAAGTATCGTTTTTCCTTTAAATTTTTACTATATTTACACGCTAATCGATAGGGAGTGATGGAATATTCAACAGATTTAAAGGCTTTCAATCAATTATTCGCAGATTATCAAGGACGGTTCATCCGCTTTGCGAATATGTATGTGAGGGATATGGCCGTTGCCGAAGATTTCACCATAGAGGCACTGATGCAATACTGGGAAAACCGTAACACGCTAAAGGCCGATTCCAATGTTCCGGCCTATATACTCACGATCATCAAAAACAAATGCATCAACTACCTGCAACATATACAAGTCAGGGAAGATGCCAGCGAACACCTGAAGAATCATGCCGAATGGGAACTGAACACCCGCATTTCCACCCTCGAAGCCTGCGATCCGGAAGAACTGTTTACAGCCGAGGCGCAAGAGATCGTGAACAAGACATTGGCCACCCTGCCCGAACAGACCCGCCGTATTTTCATCATGAGCCGCTACGAAAACAAACCTTACAAAGAGATAGCGGAAACACTCGGTATGACTACCAAAGGCGTGGAATACCACATCACCCAAGCCTTAAAAAAGTTACATATCAACCTGAAAGACTACATTCCATTATTTGCATTCTTATCCTACATGAATTAATCCGATCCTTCCGTCCACATTCGACCACCAATCTTTTATCCGAATGTAAAAAATAAAAAGAGCGCCGGATCACGCAAACTTATCTTATCCATAATGTCTGCATAATCCGGTGCCCTTCTATATTTGTCTGTATCCGGCAATATTTCCCCCGGGACGTTTCCTTCAAGCGATCACCTCGACAATATTACCATCCGGGTCCAAAACAGCCCCTTCATAGTAGCCGTCTCCTGTGGTACGCGGCTCACCTACGATCTTGTAGCCGTCCGAACGGAACCGTTCAATCATGACATCCACCTTCTCTTTCGATCCGGTAGAAAAGGCAAAATGGGCAAGTCCGATGAACACGTCTGCCGTTTCTCTGGTAATATCGGTCCGCTGCATGATTTCAAGCGAAGCTCCTCCTTCGAAGGTTACGAAATAGGAGGCAAAGCCTTTCTTCGGGTTCACATATTTCTCGTTGCTTTTCCCGTTGAAATACTTGATATAAAAATCACGCGAACGTTCCAGTTCATTCGTCCAAATAGCGATATGAGTCAATTGCATATGTTATTCTTATTTACAAATCCGACAACCGGCGCATCTCGCCAGTTCTCCGCGAAAACGTTTTTCTACCAATTTGTGCAGACGGTCTTTTAAGGCATCCAGACGTACATAGTCAATCACATCCGAGGTGAAAGCTACACTCAGTAACATGCGTGCCTCATCACGAGGAATGCCGCGGCTCTGCATATAGAACAAGGCGTTTTCGTCCAACTGTCCGGTGGTCATACCATGCGAACATTTCACATCGTCGGCATAGATTTCCAACTGGGGCTTGCTGTACATGCGGGCTTCACGGGTCGCGCAAAGATTGCGATTCGTCTGATAGGCCGCTGTCTTCTGTGCATCTTCCTTCACTAAGATACGGCCGCTGAACGCACCGACCGCATGGTCATCCAAGACATTCTTGAACAGCTCGTTGCTGGTGCAATAAGGTACGGCATGCGTAATATGGCTGTAGGTGTCCAGCTGCTGTTCCTTATCCAGGATCGACATACCGCACAAAGTCGCTTCAGCCTGTTCGCCGTTCAGCTCGATATAATAGTTATTACGGGTAAGGCCGTTATTCAGTGTGATACCATTCACCAAAACATTACTTCCCGCTTCCTGCTTCACATGTACGGAGGCAAAACGAGTAGTTGACACGCTGCTCTCTTCGAGGTCGTAGTAATCGAAGAAGGCGCCTTCGCCCGCAAAAATTTCGACAACCTGTGTCGCTAAGAACTTGACATCGTCGATGCTATGGTCGCACACCAGCAGTTTGGCTTCCGAACGGGCCTCCATAATCACCAGGATACGGCGATTCGCCATCGTGTCCACATCACTACGGAAAATATTCACCAATTGGATCGGACGCTCCACAACGACACCTTCCGGCACATAGACCACAAAACCATCCTGAGCCAGCATCGTGTTCAAAGCAACGATACCATCCTTACCGGTCGGAGCCGCTTTACCGTAATAACGGGAGGCTACTTCGGGATATTTCTCCATGAAAGTACGCATCCCCCCGGCATAAACGCCTTCGGGAAGATGGGCTTTCGGCAACATCTTGTCATAGAAAGTATCGTTCACCACAAAATAAAGAGAAGTACTCAGGTTGGGGACGTCACAACGGAATACGTCATACGGATTGACCGGGATATCGAGACGATTGATATTCACCCCATAGTCCGGAGCAAAAGCCTGGGCCACATCGGTATATTTATAATCTTCACTCTTCACCGTCGGAAAGCCCAACCGCTCCAAATCAGCCAAAGCCTGTGTGCGGGGTGCATTCTGCACGCCTGAGGCATGGCGACGGATCAGGTCCTCATAGCGGGTGAAAAGATCAATATATTGTTGTTCAGCCTTCATGTCACTCATCTCCCATCTCTTTCTTGATCCAGTCGTAACCTTTTTCTTCGAGCTCGAGGGCCAGTTCGGGACCGGCTGTCTTGACGATACGTCCTTTGTAGAGGACATGTACAACATCAGGCTTGATATAATCCAGCAGACGCTGATAGTGCGTGATAACGATAGCCGCATTCTCAGGTGTACGCAATTGGTTCACACCATTTGCCACGATACGGAGGGCATCGATATCCAAACCGCTGTCCGTTTCATCGAGAATCGCCAGCTTCGGTTCCAACATCGCCATCTGGAAAATTTCGTTCCGCTTCTTCTCACCGCCCGAAAACCCTTCGTTCACGCTGCGGCTCGCCAGCTTATTGTCTAGTTCGACAATCGCACGCTTCTCACGCATCAGTTTCAGGAAATCGGTAGCCGATACAGGTTCCAGTCCTTTGTATTTACGATGTTCGTTCAGAGCGGCACGCATGAAGTTCACCATGCTGACCCCCGGAATCTCCACCGGATACTGAAAACTCAGAAAAATACCTTCGCGACTACGATCTTCCGGTTCGAGATCCAGCAGGTTCTTACCATTGAAGATCACCTCCCCTTCCGTTACATCGAATGCCGGATTACCGACCAACACACTGCTCAAGGTACTTTTTCCGGAACCGTTCGGCCCCATAATAGCGTGTACCTCACCCGCCTTGACAGAAAGGTTGATCCCTTTCAATATTTCTTTGCCATTGATATTGGCATGTAAATTTTTTATCTCTAACATAACTTTATAATTTATGATTTATGCGATTTATGATTTATGATTTATGATTTATCATCAACGCATAAATCATAAATCATAAATCATAAATCATCCTACGCTTCCCTCTAAAGAAATGGTCAACAGCTTCTGGGCCTCCACGGCAAATTCCATAGGAAGCTTGTTCATTACCTCGCGGGCATATCCGTTTACAATCAGGCCGACCGCTTCTTCCACCGAGATACCACGCTGCCTGCAATAGAACAACTGCTCCTCGCTGATCTTGCTCGTCGTCGCTTCATGTTCCACTACCGCCGTTTCGTTCTGGATATCGGTATAGGGGAAGGTATGGGCGCCACAGGTCGAACTAAGCAACAGGCTGTCGCACTGGCTATGGTTACGGGCACCTTCGGCACGGGGAGAAACTTTCACCAAGCCACGATAGCTGTTCTGGCTATGTCCGGCGGAGATCCCCTTCGAGACGATCGTACTGCGGGTATTCCGCCCGAGATGGATCATCTTCGTACCGGTATCGGCCTGCTGGTAATTGTTGGTGACGGCCACCGAGTAGAACTCACCAACCGAATTATCACCAGCCAGGATACAACTCGGATATTTCCAGGTGATGGCGGAACCGGTCTCCACCTGTGTCCAGGAGATCTTGCTTCCTTCGCCCTTGCACAGTCCGCGCTTAGTCACGAAGTTGTAGATTCCTCCCTTTCCTTCCTTATCGCCCGGATACCAGTTCTGGACAGTAGAATATTTTACTTCGGCCCGTTCGTGCGCTACGATTTCGACAATAGCGGCATGAAGCTGGTTCTCGTCGCGCATTGGGGCGGTACAGCCTTCGAGATAGCTGACGTAGGCTTCATCATCCGCTACGATCAATGTACGTTCGAACTGTCCGGTATTAGCCGCATTGATACGGAAGTAAGTGGAAAGCTCCATCGGGCAACGCACACCTTTCGGGATATAGACAAACGAACCGTCCGAGAACACCGCCGAGTTCAATGCAGCAAAGAAGTTATCACGATAACTGACCACACTTCCCAGATACTTCTGGACCAAGTCAGGATGATGCTGGACAGCCTCGCTGAAAGAGCTGAAGATAATGCCTTTCTCGGCAAGTGTCTCCTTGAACGTCGTCTTTACAGAGACGCTGTCCATCACGGCATCGACCGCCATTCCACTGAGTTGTGCACGTTCGTGTAAAGGGATACCCAGCTTGTCGAAAGTTTTCATCAGTTCCGGATCGACCTCGTCCAGGCTCTTCGGGCCCTCCTTCTTCTTCGGGGCGGCATAGTAGATGATATCCTGATAGTCGATCGGCGGTATATTCAGGTGAGGCCAAGCAGGCATCTCCAATGTCTGCCAGTGGCGGAAGGCTTTCAAGCGGAATTCAAGCAGCCATTCCGGTTCATTCTTCTTGGCAGAGATAATACGGACAGTCTCTTCGTCCAATCCTCGATGAATCACCTCCGTATCTATATCGGTAACGAATCCGTACTTATAGTCACCGGTCGTCACCTCATTTAGTATGTCGTTTGAATCTTCCATTATACATTAATATATATTGTTCAAATTATGCAACCTATTCCTCCTTAAAAAACAAATTTTGGAAGTAAATGGTTGGGATTATTTCTTTGACTGAATTATAAAAACGGGATTCGACCTTTGCCCCACGCGGGATCAGAACCGATCCCTTGTCTATCATCTCCATACCGTTCAGCAGAAGGCTGATAAACGCCATCATAAAACAAAATCCCAAGACACCGCCCGCCAGATGGTTCAGGACACTCAGCGGCGTCGCCCCCACGACACGAGTCAGAATCTCACCCGCCAGCAATATGACACCCACGATCAGCAGAAAGCCCGCCACGTAGCTGAGCACCGTCACCCCTTGTTCGGGAAACCAGCCCAATGCCAATATATATCCGCGCAACCAGAGTGCCGCCTTCGTACAAAAAAAGATCCCGACCAAAAGGGCTATAAGCGAAACAACCTGTTTGATGACTCCATCAAACAGGCCTTTCACAAATCCTATTCCTGCCAGACATAGCAATGTAATGTCCAACCAGTTCATATTTACAATGTCTTCTTGATTTCCGTTTCTTCGTATGCCTCGATGATATCGCCCACCTGGATATCATTGTAGTTCACCAAGTTCAAACCGCAATCCAATCCGGCAACCACTTCTTTCACATCGTCTTTGAAACGCTTCAAAGATTCCAGCTCACCAGCATGGACCACGATACCGTCACGGATCACACGCACCTTATTCGAACGCTTGATCTTACCTTCACGTACCATACATCCGGCAATCGTCCCCACTTTCGTGATCTTGAATACCTGAAGCACTTCCACGTTGGCCGTGATCTCTTCCTTGATTTCCGGTGAAAGCATACCTTCCATAGCACTCTTCACTTCTTCAATCGCATCGTAGATGATCGAATACAGACGGATTTCGACTCCTTCTTTCTCTGCCAGACGACGTGCAGGCAATGCCGGACGCACCTGGAACCCGATGATGATCGCATCGGAAGCGGCAGCCAGTACGACATCCGATTCGGAAATCTGGCCGACAGCCTTATGGATCACATTCACCTGGATTTCCTCTGTAGACAGACGGATCAGAGAGTCTGACAACGCTTCTACCGAACCGTCCACGTCACCCTTCACGATCACGTTCAGTTCCTGGAAGTTGCCGACTGCGATACGGCGACCGATATCATCCAATGTAAGCATCTTCTGCGTACGCAGACCCAACTCGCGCTGCAACTGTTCGCGGCGGTTGGCAATTTCACGGGCTTCCTGATCTGTCTCCAGTACGTTGAACGTATCGCCGGCCTGCGGAGCACCGTTCAGACCGAGGATCAGCGCCGGTTCGGACGGACCAGCCTTTTCGATACGCTGGTTACGTTCGTTGAACATCGCTTTTACACGACCGAAATGAGTTCCGGCCAATACGATATCACCGACCTTCAACGTTCCGTTTTCAACCAGCACGGTAGAAACATATCCACGTCCTTTGTCGAGCGAAGACTCGATGATGGAGCCAACGGCACGTCTCTTCGGATTAGCCTTCAAGTCGAGCAAGTCAGCTTCCAGCAATACTTTTTCCAACAGGTCCTCTACACCCATACCCTTCTTGGCAGAAATTTCCTGGCTCTGATACTTACCGCCCCAGTCTTCAACCAGGTAATTCATATTAGCCAGTTCCTCCTTGATCTTGTCGGGATTAGCATGCGGCTTATCTATCTTATTGATAGCAAACACGATAGGCACACCGGCAGCCGAAGCATGGTTAATCGCTTCGACAGTCTGCGGCATGACATTATCGTCGGCAGCCACAATAATAATCGCGATATCCGTCACCTTGGCACCACGGGCACGCATAGCGGTAAAGGCCTCGTGACCCGGCGTATCCAGGAACGTGATACGGCGTCCGCTCTGCAACTTCACGTTGTAAGCACCGATGTGCTGCGTGATACCTCCGGCTTCACCGGCAATAACATTTGCATTACGGATGTTATCCAGCAAAGAAGTCTTACCATGGTCAACGTGTCCCATCACAGTCACGATAGGAGGACGCGCCACCCAATCTTCTTCGTTGTCGTCTTCTTCATCGGCCTTAATGGCTTCCACCACTTCGGCACTTACATATTCAGTCTTGAAGCCAAACTCTTCGGCTACGATATTAATTGTTTCCGCATCCAGACGTTGATTGATGGAAACCATGATACCGATACTCATACAAGTCGCAATAACCTGTGTAACCGGAACATCCATCATGTTGGCGAGGTCGTTGGCTGTCACGAATTCGGTCAGCTTCAATACCTTGCTTTCCATTTCTTCCTGTTCCATCAGTTCGTGTTCACGCTTCTGGATGGCATCGCGTTTGTCGCGACGGTACTTGGCACCTTTATTATTTTTATTCCCCTTGTTGGTCAGACGGGCCAGGGTTTCCTTTACCTGCTTCTGTACATCTTCCTCGCTGATCTCCGCCTTCACCGGCTTGCGCAGGCGTGGCTTGCGATCGTCGTTCGGACGAGACGGACGTGCGTTGGTTCCCGGCGTATTGTTCACGTCTACGCGGTCTTTCTTGATACGGTTACGTTTTTTCTTTGCATCCGCACCACCTTCTCCCGGTTTGACAGGAGCACCGGGTCTTGCCGTTCCGTCTTTCGGTCCCTTGTTGAAAGGCCCGTTACCCGACTGTTGCCCCGGCTTGTTACCGGCGAACTTCTCTCGCTTGTCTTCACGCTCTTTCTTGCGTTCCTCCTTCGTCTTTTTCTTCGGACGGGTAGACTGATTCAACGCGTTCAGGTCTATCTTCCCTGTTACCTTGATTTTCGACTCGAACTTCGGAGTATTCAACCGGAATAATTCTTCCTCCGAACCGTTGCCGGCAGGTGCTGCCGGTTCCGCGGTCACGGTCGTTGACTCTACATTTGCAGCTTTCGGCTCCTGTACAGGCTCCGGTTTAATCACTTCTGCTGGTTCCTTTTCCACTACTATAACTTTTTCTTCTTTTATCTCCTCAGGCTGCTGTTTCACTTCCGGGACTTTCACTTCAGGCATTTTTGCCTCAGGTTCCTTCACTTCGGGAGCTTTTGCTTCAGGGGCTTTCACCTCCTGAACCGGAGCTTCAGCAGTTTTTGTAGCAGAGGTCGCCTCCACAGGCTTCTCCACTTTCTTTTCCACAGGAGCGGAAACAGGCTGATGCTGTACCTCCTGCACTTTTTTATGCGATCTGTCCAGATCAATCCGGCCCTTTGTCACAATTTTAGGCTTGAATTCTTCCGGTATTACAGTCTTTATTTCCGAACTCTTTTCTTCTTTCACAGAAGAAGCTTCCCTGTGAGGACGTTCGGGCACGACCCGCTCACGCTCACGTCCGCCGTTCGGTAAATCTTTTCCAAACTCTTTTACGAGCAAAGCATACTGTTCATCACCGATTCGCGTGTTGGGATTGTTATCCTCAACCTCGAACCCTTTCTTGCGTAGAAACTCAACAACCGTGTTGATTCCTACATTTAATTTCCTTTGTACTTGTATTAATTTTATGGGCATATCAAACTTTGTCGTAATACTTATTCCTGGGTTTCATCCTGTTCTTCTTCAAATTCGGCAGATAAAATAGCAAGTACCTCGTCAACAGTCTGTTCTTCGAGGTCGGCACGTTCTATAATCTCTTCGCGGCTCATAGCCAATACGCTCTTCGCCGTGTAGCACCCGATATTCTTCAGTGCTTCGATTACCCAGCTGTCGATTTCATCCGAGAATTCATCCAAATAGATATCCTCTTCATCTGCACCTTCCAGATCTCGGAAAACATCGATGGCATATTCGGTCAGCATACAGGCAAGCTTGATATTCAAACCACCTTTACCGATAGCCAATGAAACCTCATCAGGATGAAGATAAACCTCTGCCTTACGTTCTTCTTCATTCACTCGTATAGAGGAAATTTTTGCCGGGCTTAATGCACGCTGGATAAACAGCGATATATTAGATGTATAATTAATAACATCGATGTTCTCGTTTCTCAGCTCGCGAACGATACCGTGAATACGGGAACCTTTCATTCCGACGCAAGCGCCAACCGGGTCGATACGGTCATCGTACGACTCGACGGCAATTTTTGCTCTCTCTCCCGGAATACGGGCAATCGCCTTGATGGTGATCAGGCCATCGTTGATTTCCGGCACTTCAAGTTCGAACAAACGCTGCAAGAATAATTTGTCTGTACGGGAAAGGATGATCTTCGGATTGTTGTTGTAGTTGTCCACCCGCTGTACGATAGCACGTACAGTTTCACCTTTACGGTAAAAGTCTGTCGGGATCTGTTCTGTTTTCGGGAGCAGCAACTCATTACCCTCGTCGTCCAACAACAGGATCTCTTTCTTCCATACCTGGTAAACATCGGCAGCGATGATATTGCCGATTTTGTCTTTATATTTAGCAAACAAGCTGTCTTTCTGCAATTCAAGTATCTTTGAAGCCAGCGTCTGGCGCAGGTTCAGAATGGCACGACGTCCGAAATCGGCAAAATGCACTTCGTCGGTTACCTCTTCGCCCACTTCACAGTCGGCATCGATCTTACGGGCCTCGGTCAGTGTCAGCTGAAGATTCTCATCTTCCAGTTCGTCATCGGCGACAACCGTACGGTTTCTCCAGATCTCGAAGTCACCTTTTTCCGGGTTGATAATTACGTCGTAATTTTCATCCGTACCGAACATTTTAGCGATCACGTTGCGGAATGAGTCTTCCAACACGCTGATCATCGTATCCTTATCTATATTTTTCAACTCCTTGAACTCAGCAAGTGTGTCAATCATACTGATTGTTTCCTCTTTCTTGGCCATAATCTTTATTTACTTGAATCTTATTAGGTATTTTGTATATTTTATTTCATCGAATGTATATGACTGATCTTCCTGGACAGTCACTTTACGCTTGGCTCCTTCGGGTTTCACTTGTTTTTCAACAGTGACTACCACCCCGTTCTCGTCAGCCGACTTCAATACACCGGTCAACTTCGTACCGCTTTTAAGCAGCATTTCCACTTCGTTGCCTATATTTTTCACATATTGGCGAAGCACTTTAAACGGAGAAGTTATACCAGCGGAGCCGACTTCCAGCTCGAAGTCCTCCACATCCCGATCCAGGTGACCTTCCACATAGCGGCTCAACTCCGCGCAGTCATCGATACAAACACCCTCATCATTATCTATTTCTATGATAATCAGGTTACCTGGTTTAATTACTACATCTACTAAATAATTGCCGGAAGAAGCTAATTTTTCTTCTACCAACCGACTTATCACGTCCTTTTCAATCATATACATACAGTTAAGAACAAAAGAAGGGGACTGCCCGCCCCCTCCTCATCTTCGCTTAATCGTCCGCAAATATACAAATAATCAGTGAGTTTTCAAATAAATATATATTTTTTCTGCATATTCTGGGGTTTATTGGAGGTGTGTCGAAACTATCCTGTTCCCGCGCCCCTCGCGGGATCGTATTAAAACCGGCCCTATAAAAACCTGATTGATAAGGCCTGTCCTTTTGCGACCCCGCATCTAGTGCGGGGACAAAGAGATTTTGACCCACCTCCTTATATCCTCGGTAATGGTTTATTATCAAAATGACACCCCTATCCCATCTAATTCGAATTAATAGGGCATCTTTTGGAAATTACCCGCAAGGGTAATATTTTTTAACATTCTATTTGATAGCAAATATCCTCTTGGTCTATCGAAATGATAATACGAAAGGAAGAAAATATCGAAAAAAGGTCTTCTTTTGGTGTAGCCATCCTAAAGTATTTGATCATTACCCGTTTTTTTCGTTCCTTTGCCCCTCGAATATAAGGGGGTGCTTGCCGGAATGACGCCCAAGAAACAGGAAGGCAGGCTGAGATCATACCCATTGAACCTGGACGGGTAATGCCGGCGAAGGGAAAAAAGTGTATCTTCAGTAAAAACAGCTCACCTCTGCTATTCCTTTTAAAATTCAGGTTATCAAAAAGAAAAAGGATGAAAAGTGTTCTTATTATTGCCTCATCATTAGTGGTATTGTCGGCGCAAGGCAAAACGGCTGGACCTGCCGATTCTCTGAAAATTTCAAAAGACATCTCGCTGGACGAAGTAGTCGTCACCGCAACCAAAGTAGCCAAAGGGACACCGGTTGCCTACAGTGAACTGACAAAGGACGAGCTGAACCGCCGGAACGACGGGCAAGGCATCCCCTTCCTGATCCTCCAATCGCCGTCCGTCATCATGACATCAGATGCCGGGACAGGCATCGGCTATTCCGGATTCCGCATCCGGGGGACGGATGCCAACCGTATCAACATCACGGTCAACGGCGTACCGGTAAACGACTCCGAGTCACACACAGTCTTCTGGGTGAACATGCCGGACTTCGCCTCTTCGGTCGATAATATCCAGATACAGCGTGGAGCCGGAACCTCGACCAACGGGGCAGCCGCCTTCGGAGCAACCGTCGCCATGCAGACGCAGAAATCGGAGTTGAAACCTTATGCCGAATATTCGGTCTCGGCCGGATCGTTCGGAACAGTCAAAAACATGGTCAAGCTCGGAACCGGGCTTCTACAGGACCATTTCGTTTTCGACGCCCGTTATTCCAATATCCAGAGCGACGGGTACATCGACCGGGCCAAGGCCAACATGCACTCCTATTTTGCCTCGGCGGCTTACTATGGGGATAACACGCTGATCCGTTTCCAGACTTTCGGCAGCATCGAGAAGACCTACCAGGCATGGACCGGCGTCCCCTCCTATCTGCTGGACTCAGACCGCACCTACAACCCGTGCGGGGAATATCAAGAAGACGGTGTCACCAAATATTACCAAAATCAGACGGACAACTACCAACAGCAGAACTACCACCTGACAGCCAGCCAACGTCTGAGCGATTTGTGGAACATGAATCTGACACTCCATTACACACACGGGGCAGGTTATTATGAAGATTACAAAGGAGGGGCCAAAGTCAAGGACTACAAGCTACCCCTATATATCGACAGTCAGGGAGACACCATCGCCAAGACAGACCTCGTCCGCCGCAAGTGGCTGGAAAACGACTTCTACGGAGCGATCTACAGCGCTAACTACCGGGGAGAGCGCTTGCAGTTTTCCGCCGGAGCCGCCATCAACCGTTATGACGGCGACCATTTCGGACGTGTCATCTGGGCAAAGCAATCGAACAACCTTCCCGTACCGGACTACGAATATTATCGTAACACGGGCGACAAACTGGATTATAATATGTATGCCAAGGCCAATTACCAGCTCCATCCCAATCTGAACGGTTATCTGGACATGCAGTACCGGGGTATCCACTACACGATCGAAGGCAGCGACGACAAAGCCGGCGACCACGTGAATGTCGACAAGCACTGGAACTTCTTCAACCCCAAAGCGGGCATTAACTTCCAAAAGGGTGGCCACAACGCTTTCGTCTCTTTCTCGGTAGCCAACCGCGAACCGAACCGCGACAACTTCACCGAAGCCGGCCGAGACGAACGCCCACAGCACGAGACGCTCTACGATTATGAAGCCGGCTACGGTTTCGGAAACTCCCGCTTCCGCATCGGCGCCAACCTTTACTTCATGGATTACAGCAATCAGCTGATCCTGACCGGCAAGATCAGTGAAATCGGTGAAGCCCTCACTTCCAACATAAAGGACAGCTACCGGATGGGGATAGAACTCACGGGAGGTGTGGAAATCACCTGTTGGCTGGACTGGAGCGGAAACCTGACACTAAGCCGGAACAAGATCAAGAACTTCACCGAAAGCATCGAGGTCTACGACGCCGACTGGAACTTCCTGCGCGAGGACCACAACGAATTAGGGACGACCGACATCGCCTTTTCACCGGACATCATCGCCAACAGCATGTTCAATTTCAGTTGGAAACAATTCAGTGCAAGCTTCAACTCCCAGTTTGTCGGCCGCCAATATATCGACAACACCTCTTGCAAAGACCGTTCCATCGATCCCTATTTCGTCAGCAATCTACGCGTCGGTTATGTTTTCAAACCAAAGTTCATGAAAGAAATAGCCCTCGATGTCACGGTCAACAACCTGTTCAACGAACAGTATGAAACCAACGCCTGGGTCTACTCGGCAATCGTTGGCGGCGAACGCTATAAAGAGGACGGCTATTTCACCCAGGCAGGAACAAACGCGATGGCACGAGTCACATTCAGGTTCTAACACACATTATAATCATGCTACTATTGGAATATTTCGGAGTATTGACCGGGTTGCTTTATCTGTTCCTGGAGATCAGGCAGCACCGGGCCATGTGGGTGGTAGGTTTCCTCACTTCCCTCGTCTATGTCTTTGTCTTCTTCTTTTCGAAGATATACGCGGATATGGGATTGAACATATACTATGTAGCCATCAGCATATACGGCTTCTGGCAGTGGACACGCAGACGTGAGGTCGAAACGGCCCAGAACGGAGAAGCCGCCCCCTCCCAGGAAGCGATCCTCTACCGTAACATGACGCCCCTCCTTTTCGCCGGGATCTGTTCCGCCATCCTCGCCCTGTTCGCGTTGCTCTATTACTTCTTGCATTATTTCACCGATTCGCCGATACCGGCAGGCGATGCTTTTACCACTGCCGTCGGAATCGTCGCCACCTGGATGCTGGCCCGCCGGATCATCGAGCACTGGATATTCTGGATCATCGTCAACTGCGTGTCCGTCTATCTTTATTACCTGCGTGGTCTCTATCCCACAATGTTTCTCTATATTTGCTACGCCATTCTGGCGGCAGTCGGATTATATACTTGGAAAAAGAAAGGAATAAGAACACATGATAGCACCTTATAATTGCGTAGTCGTGGCAAACGGCAGTTTTCCGCAAACAGCTTTACCGCTCCGTCTTTTGCACGAAGCTTCCGTCGTCATCGCCTGTGACGGGGCCATCGAGGCATTGGACAAAGCAGGCATCACCCCGGCAGCCATCGTCGGCGATCTGGACAGCATCCCGTCCTGCTTCCGCGAGCGCTACGCCGACCGCATTCATATCGTGGAGGACCAGGAAATAAACGACCTGACGAAATCCGTCCGTTTCGCCCACCGATCCGGGGAGCAGGAAGTCCTGATCTTAGGGGCTACCGGGCTGCGCGAAGACCATACGTTAGGCAATATCTCGTTGCTGATGGACTACGCCCCGCTGTTCCGCCGGATAGAAATGCTTTCGGACTATGGGATTTTCACCCCTCTCCGGCAAACGACGACGCTGGCAAGCGATCCCGGTACCCAAGTGTCTCTTTTCTCACTCGCCCCTTCCGGCACGATTTCCACCACCGGACTACGCTGGCCCATCCGCGACCGCCGGCTGACGGCCTGGTGGCAAGGTACATTGAACGAAGCGACGGGCGACAATTTCACCGTCACCCTCTCACCGGAGGCCCGTGTCATTGTCTACCGTACTTTCTAAATAAAAAGTCCCGAAGGGAAATCTTGCGATCAGCCTTCGGGACAAAATACACCCTCAATTTTACAACTTAGTATTTATTCAAGCCTCACGGCTGTTTAATAATAATGCTATTCAACCACCTGTCAGGCAGGCAACTTATTCAATTGAGAAGCTTTCCATTCAGGAAAACCATCAATGTTGTCATACATGTGGAACTGCAACTTGTCATCCGCCACCCTTTTCAACTCCGTTTTAGGAGCCAGTGGCAAACACATGTCATCCACTGCAAACAGTGCTTTCAACAAAACCACATCGTACCCCTCGCGGATTACTTCTTTCTGTAGTATCACCGGCACATTCAATCTGGCCAGATAATAAGCAGAACGTTCATACGCGCACCATGAATCGCCTTCGAGATATAAGTAGACACCATGCTGGTTGTCTATCTCATTCATCAGAACTTTTTCGACATCCGCTATACGTTCCATAATCTGAATAATTTAAAATTCTCAATCTTTTATATGCAAACTCTATGTTGCAAAGATATGGGCAAATATGGCAAAGGTTACATTGTGAAAGTCTCAATCTTACTACTCAAAGCTATCAAATAGCTGATTATCGGCCTCTTTCTTACGCAACTCGTCCAAATTGGCCGCAGCTCCCTTCACACCGGCAGCTTTTGCTTGTTCCAGCAGCTTTCCGGCCTCGTCCAGATTCCCTTCCAACAGGTTCAGGACACCACGTGCATGGATAGCTTCGGGGCTATTGCCGGCCTTAGCCAGATAAGTACGGGCCGCATCCAGGTCGTTCTTCGACAATGCGATATTGGCGGCGTTCAGGTTGGCGACAGGGTCGTCACTGTACATGCGGACCGCTATCTCGAACACTTCATTATATTCCTTGCTTCCGATCTCGTAGCTGTTGGCCACCGCGAACATTTCGCTCAAACTCAACTGCTGCGGACGCGTCTTGATAATCTCGCGGCCTTCTTCAACCGTAAAGAATCGCACCTGGTAAGCGACACGGTAGTCGGAACGACGCAACGAAGGATAGATATTCTTCAATACATAACGGTAAGGAACCCCTCCGTCCAAAGCTGCCAGCCTGGCGTCTTTCTTATCCGGATCATCATTGCTGTTGATGATAGCCAGCACAGCCTCACGCGAAGGAACGCTCCGGTCGGCCTCTACTTTTGCTTTCAGGCCTTCCCAATCTTCTGAACCGTTATCCAACGTGAACAGCTCCGGTTTGAAGTCGTGTTTCTTCCGGATATATTCGGAAAGTGCTTTCACACGATTGCCAGCCAGGACCGTATTGGACTTGTAGCTGCCTTCAGGCGATGCAAAACCTTTCAGGATAATGCCTTCAAGCGTGATGTTCTTATCGTTTACGACCGTACTGATCGTATTGTCGATCTTCGCCAGTTCCACCGCATTGTTACGGAAATCCGGCAGGATCGCATATTTACCCACCTGGAAGTCCAGATAAGCAGTCCCTACCTCAGCACGATGTTTCACCGTTTCCGCTTCCGGAGAGATATAAGCCAGGGTAGGCTGCACCTCATACCGCTTGTCGGGACGGGTCAGGACCTTGTCGGCTATCACGAGCGGCGCACCCTGTTCCTCTTTTCCACAACCGCACATATTCGGGACCAGCACGAAACGGGCATCTTTCATCCACGATTCAAACGGGATTACCGTTTTATAGTTGATGACGTTTTCATTCTTTCCGGCCTGAACGACCAAAAAGCGGGGTTCATCCTGCAAGTTATTCAAAGCGATCTCGCGGTCATACACTTTCTGGCTGATCCGTCCGTTCAGCAGGATGGAAGGTAACCCTTCCTTCTGTGAAGCCGATTCCAAAACCGGTGTCAGGGAGAGGTTCTCGCGAGATTTGATCTGACTGCCGTCGACCGTGATCACGGCGTCGATCACCAATTCGTTTCCTTTTTGTTTCAGTTCGTTACAAACCACTTTTACCGGGGCCTGAGCCAGGATAGCCGGCGAAACGACAGCCAGCAGAGCTGCTGCCATATATATTTTCATTGTTTTCTTCATAGCTCCGATTATTTAATAAAGTAAATAATAGAAAGAGCAGCCTTCGTCACCCCGAAATAGTCTTTCGTTTCGCTCTTCTGAACCGTGCCGCATGATGCGCACGGATATTTATCATAGTCCAGATGCGCCCATCCGATACCGATCACAGCCTCCATACTCCAACGGTTGCTCAGTAGCCACTGATAGCCATAGGACAGGCCGGCTCCGTAGAGGTTGCCCTGATAACGGTAATTCTCCATATTTTTACTCAAGAACTTGATCCCGCCGACATTATAATCGGCATAATGGGCATGCACTCCGAGAAAATGACCGTTAAACTTCTCACATAACCAATAACGTGCTTCCGGCTGAACCATCCAATGCTTCCAACGCATGTCGTCGCCAAACTTCCATCCGTTGTAGTTACCGGACAAGTCCAGTGTCCACTTCTTGCTCAATCCCATCTCAACCCCTAAGTTGATCGTTGCAGTCGCGTCGTACAGCAAGTTTGACTTTACCGCAAACTTCTGCCCATAGACGTTCGTCATCCCGGCCAGAAGCAAAAAGAGGAAAAGTACTTTTTTCATACACTTCATTTTTAATTATCTTTTGTTTTTCTATCGCATATTAAACAACAAAGGAGATAAAACTGTTTATTCCGATACAAAAATAGAATAAGTCTTTACCACGCGCGGTAGGTGCACGTTTCAAGTTTCACAGGCAAAGCTACCAAGAACGGACCGTATGATATAAATACCAACGAAAAAAGGACAGGACGATAGAAATACCGATTAATGAATCCAAAGTGGCCTGTTCATTTCTCCGATTCCCTCTCGAAACGCGCCCATTTGAGTTTTTTATTGACGACCTCCGAAGTGCGGACATGCATGCCCTTTACGAAAATGGATTCGGCTCGGATTTCGTTGATGCGATCTACACGGCGGTATTTGGCGGAGATACCGAAAGTGCAAAAATCGTTCAGGCAGACATCGTAACCGTCTTTCAACCGATCTATGATATAGTCTTCCATCAGCATCCACGAACGCGCCAGTTCCGAACGGAGGGAAGACGAACCGTGCGATATTTCTTCAAACATCCGCTCTTTGTTTATTGTGCCGCGGCTGACTACTTTGGGATAAAAACCCGTTACTTTCTCGCTGTCCTCATTCAGGTTATCATAAATGGGGACAAATCTGTATTGTATACTCATACTATATTATTTTTATAAATGATTATCATGCTTCACATCGACACCTTTCAACTCAACCACCTGAGTATTTACCTATTATCAGGTGTCGATATTGGTGTCGATGTTGGTGTCGATGCAGATGTCGATGTACTCACCCGACCGGCACATCGGCACCCGGTTCTTCTGTTTCCGGTATGACATAATAGTATTTCCGGTCTTTTTTCATCTTCTTCCGTACATTATATTTTTGCATTAATTGTCCGAACAACCTCAGCTTTGTTTCCGTAAGGTCTATTTTGCTCTGTTTGCTGATTGTCATCAATATTTCGGGTGCTGACAACGGCTCACAACCCTCCTCTTCCTCCGGAATACGGAAATAATGGAGGAACAACTCTTCCAACAAAGGCCGCTTTTCGAACATCCGGTTATTCCGGTTCAAAAGCACCTCCTCTTCCGGGGTAAACCAATAACGTTCACCTTCCCTCAAGGCACCGACCGCCTGGGCATAGAGTTGGGGATAATCGATGGGTTCTATCCTGATCATTCCCTTCACCTCCACCCCGATGAAACGGCGGCTACCGGTGGTATCGGTCAGTAAAGCAAACGTATTGGAGGTGGCGATAAACGAAGCGAACCGCCTCATCTCCTCTATGCTCTCGCCATAGGGCTTGCGCAATGTGACTTTCGCCTTTTGGAGCAGGTTTTTCAAATAAGGCTGGCGGGAAGCGGGTATCGAGTCGAACTCATCCAAGTTGATCAGTGCGAAGCGGCTCAACGCCATTTCCGCATCCTTCCGGCTTCCCAAATCAATCCCATCGACAAAATAAGGCCGCAGCTCGGGTGGCAAAAGACTCTGACAGAAAGTGCTCTTGCGACACCCCTGTGGTCCGACCAGCAGAGGGGACGTGCTGTTGGCATGTTCCCGGTCCATCTGCAACCAATGTGCCACCATACTGAGGAACCAAATATAAAAGAAATTCCTCCACTCCTCGTTTTCACAGGGCACACAATCGGCAAGGGTACGGATGCGGTCCTGCCCGTCCCAATGCGGCAGGTCGAAAAGGAACTCCTCGACCGGCCAGTAATGGGAGACACGCCGGGAGTCCACGTAACGCTGTACATCATATTCGATTGCCGACACGCCCTCCAACTGCGCTTCGAAACAGATGCTCTTGACCGTCTCGGCCGTCACCGGGCGATAGCCGGTGAACAGCGAATGTCGTTCGCGATACTCCTTACATCCCTTCATCCGGTTGAACCGCAACTCATAACGCCTCGTCATAAACTCTTCCATCTGCATCGCCACCAGCATCCGCCGGGGCATACAAGGCCGCACGCTGCAACGTTTTTCTTTCCTGTAGACGTTCCCGAACGTCGCCCTCAACTCCATCTCCTGCTCCCTTCCGAACGGGTGTATCAGGGCAAAACGGACGGCATCTTCTTCCGGGATAGCGGATTGCCGGCATTTACGCGCCAGATGTACTACGAACTTTTTCCGTTCTTCATCGCCGCCGTCTTCCGGCCCGACCTGCCGGAAGGTGTCAGCAAGGCAGGTTTCATAGAGGAGCGATATGCGTTTGTAACGCTCATAGCCGGGCGCCATGCGCAACAAAGGGGCCGGCTCGGCATCGTGCGCCTCGCGTGTTGTCACCGGAGCGGGCATCTGCAAAGGTTGTTCCTGGCGGATCGGCAAAGCATCCGGATTATAATACAACTCCGGATCATACGACACACGGCATCCTTGTTCCGGAACCGGAAAGCCTTCTTCTTTCCGTCCGACGGGCAACTGGAGCTGTACCTCATAATAGCGGCTGGCACGTAGGTAGGCATGGGCATGGAAAAGGCGCATACGCTCCTCCGTCTCCGGCACGGAACCGTCGGGCAAGGTAAAGGGGACCAAGACTTTGACACTCCTTCCACTCGATCCGATAAACGAGGCAAGCGTTTGCGGAAAGCCCGCCGCCCGATCCCGTATGGCAGCCGCCTCCGCACGGCCGATCAGATTGCCGATACTAAGCAGCACCAATCCGGTATAGGTGACCACACCGATCCTCTCATCCTCCCGCTTCAGCGTAACGCCAAACAAAACTACAGGTATCTTTTCTGCTGCAAGACTTTTTATCCCGGGAGTCAGATAAGGAATATTCTGCCGCAATGTGGTCACCGGCTTCCGGCTATTTTCCGTTTTCATGGCGTTCAGGACAATGCTTAGTTCAAGGTTACGGAAAGCCGCCAGGTCACCGCGAAGTTGCGTTATTTTCATATTAGCATTAGTTTTTAAATTTCCGGCAAGATAAGGTTTATATTTCGGATATCTATTGTTTTTCAATTATTTTATACATAGACTAACACAAAACACACCGGGAACTAACTCGAACCATGCCATAAACTAATCCGGGACATACAGGAAAGTTGGGATAGGTAGTACTATGTATAAGGTATAGGTAGTACTATGAATTGCTAATAGGTAGTACTACCTATCGGTGTTATGTCGTACTATCTATAGAGAGTATGTAATATGCTATGAATTAGTTTATGACATGGTTTGAGTTAGTTTGTGGGGAGATTCGGGATAGTTTGCGGGGAGATAGAGGTTTAAACTGCTGAAAAACGGGGGGATGGATATGCGAAAAACGGAAAAGGTGTCGATGTGGTGTCGATCTTTGTTTTTAGGTCGACACCTGTTAACTTATCGATTATAAAGGAATTACACTGAAAGGTGTCGAGGTGTCGGGTGGTATGGATGTTTTTTACGACGGTGTATCAAATTGATATTTCCAGATGCGGATGACACGGATATCGCAGATTTATTTTATTGATAATTAATAATATCCGTGTCATCCGCGTCTCCATAAATACCGATATTGGCACACCCCCATCAAAAATCAAGGGCTATGCCGAAACAGCCTTGTCTCCACACGCTTGGCGCGGGAACAAAGCTGTTTCGGCATAGCCCTTGAAAGACAAATAATCGCTTTGGTAATTAATTGAAGCCGAAATTGATCTCGCCTCCAGACTGAATATTTTCTATCACTATATTTAAAGAACCTGTAGCCGGAACACTCTGTATCAATGCAGATGCTTCATACATATTACCGACTTGAAAACCATTTTTGGGTTTCAGGGTTACGCTGCCGGAGGAATATTCTTTCTTTTCACTTACCTGAGTCGGCTCTCCTTCTATTACTTCTCCGACAGACGTCCACGTATTTTCATTAGTAAGCAACAATCCCATCTTGTTAGATCCCCATCCATTACCACCTTCCAATTTCAAGATTTCATCTTCTGGAATTTCCTCCTTATTATCACGAATATAAGCAACTAACTGGGGTTCCCCATTGACCTCTTTATCATTCACAAACCAACTACCTGTTATTTCTCCTTCTTGGGATGTCTCATAAACTGCTTCATAAAGATTTCCGTGCAAGGATATATCCAACTGATCTTTTGCATAGGTATAAAACTTAAACAAATATGTCGTACTTACTTTATCAAACAGCGGACTAAATATTTTACTATCTGAATCTTCAGGAACAATGGCTGATGAAACTAATCTGCTTTTTATACGAATATCATCAACCTGAAGCGTAATATTCTCCAATAAGTAGCCGCTATATCTTGAATATTTCTTCACTGTTAATGGAGGTAATTGAATCCCCTTTGCCACTCGAGGCTTAACACTTGTTGGTATTGTCAATCTATGTCCAAAATAAGTGTATAACAATTTTCCATCAGCATCCACATCATCCAACATGTCTTCTGTAACATCGACTTCTTTCAGATTTTTCTTACCAAACGCATTCTCCACCTCGCCTTTAGTCCAAATTCCATTTTTACCACCTAAATCACCATAATCATAATACCCATTGACCAACAATCTCGGAATATCCACCCGCACTTTCAGTTCCACCCGTGCAGCCAACTGTGTTAACGGGATTTGGATCGGAGAAGCGACTGTAGTCACATCAAATTTTGCGAGTTTGTTACCGACTTTCACCAACTGGTTAGCTTTATCTGCAAATGCAGTTTGATATGAATCGCCACCTTCAATAATCTCCTTCAATGCATCCAGAGATTGACAAGATTTATAAGCTTCATTAGACTCTGTCGGATTAGCTACGACCCAAAAGTCATAAGTGCCATAATCCAAACCTGTTAAAGTGACTTTATATCCTTTTTTATACGTCTGGCTTCCTCCATTTGGAGCGGGGTTATCTACATAGTCATGCTCGGCTTCCGATAAATTATCGCCGGCAAAATACTCGGATGTAATATATTCTCCATTTTTTTGATCGAACACGAATATCCAGCAATCCTGCACATTCAATTCTTCCTCTGTCGCATACACATACCCTTTATCTTCCGCAGCAGCTTTTGTGATGACGGAAGAGGGGGATAGTTCGATGACGAGATCGCCTTTGCCGGAAACGCCCGGCTCGTCTATTATTTTTTCTTCAGTACATGCTGCAAAGATGAACAATGCAGATATAGCTGTCAGGAATATATTTTTCGTTTTCATAATTGTGTGTATTTTACCTGTCGATACTTTCATTTTTATACTCTCCTATTTAATCACAATACAACTTCCGGGATGATATTATAAACCCAGTCTTTCGTATAGAATTCGATTGTGGAATCTCCCCATTTTGGAGTAATCGTCCAATGCACTTTTATGTCGTAGAGGTAGCCGCCTTTGATACCGTCATGCTTGACTTCCTTATTTATATTATCCGGATTGATCGGATATGTCTTATCAAAAGTTCTGCCGTCAACTGTGAACTTCACGTACAGGGCTGTATTCGTCTGAGAATCCGCTTCATATAGGTTCGCATAGCCATAGGCTGTTCCCATTCCGGTCCAGACTATTGCTCCTTCTTGATTACCACTCGTACTACGGTCCAAAGAAACACCATCGGCAACTTTGCTACCCGCATATCCTTCAACGATCTTGCCATCCTGTTGCAAGTTCACGAATTTAGCTTCCTCAAAAGTAACAACCGGAGTCGTTACAAAACCGTCAAGTGTCACGCTAAACTCAGAAAAGTCAAGACGGGCTGCGATTTGGGAGACTGTTACAAGGATTGTGTTAGGATTCAGTTCTGCGTCGCTCGGAGAAACATAATGCTTTGTCACATCTGTTCCAAAAACAATCTCTTTAATGCCATATTTGATTAGTTCCGTTGCAGATAGACAGCCTGAAACTGTTTTATTCAACTGATCTACTGAAGTTCCGAAAGTAATATCATCCAACAAGTCCCCGGCATTTACGACAACATGGGCAGCCAATGTACGTCCTGCTTTGTATTTGGTCACAAACTTCAAATCTGCCAAAGGATTAGTCGTAGTCTCGGAAGCACCTTCTGCGGCAAGGGTTGCATCCTGTTTATCCGCTTTCAAGATTTCTATCAGTTTTCCTTCTTCATATAAAAATATAGAAACGTCAGACATATGTCTTTCAGCTTCACTTGCTTCCAAATCAACACCCGGCCCAACGACTGTGGCTTTTGTAGCCATCTCCTTAAAAGCGACACCGAAGTCCAATACTGTATAAGCTTCTGTGGCTTCTTCAATACCCTTCTCTACATCGTTCATGATAGCATCATCTTCCATGGAGCAGGAAAAACCGGCAAGAACTAATATTGCTGCGAAAAATATATTCTTAATTTTCATAACCCTATGTATTTTCTCATTTAACTTACGATGCAAATGTACGGGGATTGCCGACAGGGGGCGATAGGCGAAACTTTCAAGATTAAGTGGTAAAAATACCAAAAGGCAAATTGAGAGGTACACCCTTTAATTGCGATAGAAACGGCTACAGGACAGGATAATTGGCCACTTCTCACTCTTTTGCAGCCTCGTGCCAAGCACGGAGGCAAGTACATTTTGGCATACCACCCCAAAGAGAGGTTATAGCATGGGTAAGTTGTGCTGGTGGGCTTACCGGTATATGTTGCTCCACAGTGAATAAGATTCTTTTATAGACAAAAAATAAGGGGGCGTTTTGAGACGTCCCCTCTGGTTATTGCGAATCGATGATTTTATTAATTCGTATCTTCTTCTGTCTGGTTGACCACCTTCCAATCGGCCACCTCGATATTGAAGTTAATACAAGCATTTTCCAAGATTTCATCCGGATTCGGGCTGCCTTCACCGGTGATAGTTGCCGAGATCTTGAAGAACCTGTTGCTTGCGACGTTGCCAGCATCATCGACCAATTTCAAGGGGATATGGAAATATTTCTTTCCCAGCTCACGATCGCCATCCATTAAAGTTCCGGTGATCAGAAGACGTGTCAAATAACCTCTTTCTGCATATTCTGGTTGGTTGGCATTGATGTATTTGTCGAAGCCTAAAGCAGTAGCATTAAGTTCACCGCTTTCATTAGGCAGAACAAGAGAAGTTTCATATCTCTTAGCAAAGGAAGCATCAACAGTAGCCTCCGGATCAATCAAGCCTTGGATCACAGCAAACTCAACTGGCCCACCTCTGAAATAATCAGCCTCCGTATTCTCTTCACCCATGACCGTTGCATTATTACGGACATTTGCCAAATAGATAGAATCGATCTTAAAAGTAACACCTGCATACTGGGCAGTGAAGTTTGACTTCAAAGAAGTGAACTGCACACGTGAGATCGAACGAGTCATAGTAACCTTTCCCACCCCATCCGGTACTATTGTGACATGCGTTCCATCTGTCGGTGTATCGGACACAACGCATGAAGAGTTATCTTTATACCAATTCAAATGATGAGTTTTGGTTCCATCTGTTTCTTCTTTTACAGGAGTCAAGCCTGTAACAGTCAAAACGTCCGAATGCATAGGCAAATAAGATTTACCTATTTCATTAAAGGTAGTTATTGCAGCTGTTTTTTCGTTCTTCAAAGCATCCAAATCAGCCGGTGCAAGTTCATTCATATTGGCCAGCAAAAGGACTTGGAACTTGGTTGCAGATATTGTCGCACTTCCGGTTGGTTTTGCCACTTTCACATGGATAGCCTTGATTGTCGTGATCGAACCGTCTTTCGCATCAAAATCTTCTCCGGAAGATTCAGTTGTTCCATCAGGCAAGCTAACATGCTTGCTGATCACATACTTTCCACTTTCGTCAAACACATAAGCCGTCAATGACTGAATTTTGGCTTCTTTATCAGTACCTGCATCTGTACCACCATCGATCGATGCCTTCGTCATGACATCGGTTGTGGAGGCGAAAGAGAGGTAGGCGTCTACTTCCTGCGGGCCGGATATTCCGTCATCGTCTTTTGAGCAGGATGCCATTGTGCAAACTGCCAAAGAGGCTAAAAATAAATTTCTTAATTTCATAATTGTAATACGTTTAATTTGTTCTACTTTAAATATTTACCCTATGTGTTGCCATCATCAGATTTCAACATCCTGGCTCACTTGCCCCCAATTGACCACTTCGACTTGTACATCCAGGTCTCCGGTAGTCGGCCGTGGCGGAATCGGTATATTGGGATCTTTTTCGTGGTCGCCGTCGAAGCTGGTATCTCCGAAGGTGACATTCAGGCGATATACATAGTTGCGTTTAACGTAGTTGTGATTATATCCTCTGTCCAGACCGTTCCGGTTGATCACGGCGGTGAATATTTTCGTTTCCGCTTCATACGTGTCCGTTTCAAGCAAAGTTGCTCTGACCTGTATTTCTGTCGGAGCTTCAGAGCCATCGTTTTCCATCACGTAGTGCACATAAGGTGTATCGTTTATCGGAGAGCCGTTGGCGATATCGCGGTTCAACGCTGTCGCACCGCTGTTGCCAAGATGTCCGGTTGCCATCACCACTCCCCAATAATCACGGCTGAAAAAACGGGAAGCCGTGCTCTGGTTCAGTATCGTTACTTCTTCCACTCTCACCGTGCGGTTGCGCAGGAGTGTTTTTGTAAAATCAGTCTTGACATTGACCAAGTCAAGACGGGCGGCAAGACGGGTGATTTCGACTGGTTCGGCGATACCGTTGATGTTCTCACTGCCCATCGATGCATATCCCAGATAATTGTCTCCCTTGACAAGGGGCGCTTGGGTCGTAATGACCGGACTGCTCATGACCAGGTTGCTCTGAGACTGGTCGGCAAGTTGCGCCAGCTTGGATTCGAAATCGGAATAGCTCGTAACACCGGCAAGCGAATTTTCCGGCGTATTGGAAACGATCACGATCTGTGCCCTCATGGTCATAGCAGGCACGTTCAGGATAGAGGCCTCGCCTTCCGAGTTGGTTGCCTGCCAGCCGTAGCCGATAAGCTGTGCACCATTTTCGTCGAAAACGAGCACCGAAAGGTTATTTACTTTGGCCTCTCCGGCCAACTCATTCTCATCATTCGGGTGAAACCCTTTCGTTACGGCCGACCCCGCCGCCTTGACCGCAATGCTCAACGAAGCATCCGCATCCTTCCCCTTAAATGATTCATCATCCTTGGAGCAGGCAGTACAGCATAGGAGTACTGCCAGGGTCGAGAGGAATATGTTTGATAGTTTCATAATCATAATGTTTATTTATGTTTCAAAATACAGCGGATATACCCTTCTCCTGAAGTTGCAGTTGCTTTCGTAACCGGATTATAAAGACCATTTGTAGTCCAATAAAAATCATTTTTTAAAGGGAAAGCTTTCTCGTATTTCTGAATATTTTCCATATCGTTAATACTTGGCAAATAATAATAAATCGAAGCACCTGTTACATATTGCTCATGAGCACAATTACTTTTTGCCTCCGACATATTACTTAACTTACCTGTTACAGGTATGTATTTTCGTATATAATTGTCAGACGCATCCTGAAAATAGCGAGCACCTCCATCTACTCTTCTTGCGTAATAAAAATTATCCTCTTTTTTCTCACCGATACCGACATTATCATCTTCAGTTCCCAAATATAAAAGTGGATACTCTATCACATCAAGAGGCTCTGCTCCTGTAATTTGCATAGAAACGGTTCGGTAAATTTCACCATTAGCCACTGCTGTTCTATATGGTTCAGTAGCATTACTTTCAATCTTATTATACTCCTTATCATCTGCATGCCCTTCATATACATATTTATTTGTTCCTGTGGTGTGTCCTACACTCCCTAAAATTCCAACATTACGAGGATGTATTCCAAACATCGTGTACTCATTCGCCCCTAACTGCAAATACTCAGCAAGAGGAGTCTGGCTACCTGTCCAATAATCAGGAACTCCCTTCCCTTTTACAAGGAAATACATTTCCATATCCATATTCAACAAATCACCAACTGTGACCGATAGAGATGACGAAGTTCCATTAAGTACATAAAAAGGAACTGAACCAACTGGAGACACAGCCCCATCAATTACCAATGTCCCCTTCGGATAGAACGTCGAGTTTTCCAGATCCGCTTGTACGCGCCACTCATATTGCAATTCATCCTTGCCGGCCAGACCGGTAAAGGCCAAAGTCACATTATAATGAGTATTGCGTTTGATATTGAAATCCGATGTGCTATTCTCTCCTAAGAAGAAACGATAGTTGATCTCGCCATCCCCGACATGATTGACACCCGGTGCAGAAGTAAAAATCGTGTAATTTCCTTTTACCTCTATATAAGTGCAAGGTACAGAAGACCATTTTTCAAACCAAGCTGCATAGTCGATCTTGCCATCTCCTTGTGTCGGGACCGCCAAACCAGCAGGGGTTTTCATTGCCGGATTCTGATTACTCTCGTTGTTCTTTCCTTGCAGATTTTCATACATATAAAAAGCCTTGCCGGTAGCCAAATCTCCTACTTCATCTTCCGGCTGTGCCAACTTATTTTCATACAAAGAAATTTTGCTTTCACCAGATACACCATCTCCCATTGTCCATTTTTCATAGGGGAGCAGACTATATTTAACAGGCAAATGACGGACATTAACTTCTGTTATGGCCAAATAAACATGCTTATCACTCGGCAAATCCTTCGTGATTTTAAACGTTATCTTCGAATAAGGCGGCACGACTTTGGCTGCAAAGGAGGCATCGTCTGTTATATCGATTGCCGGATTACTACTACCACTATTATATAGATTTATGCTCGTCTCCATATCTTTTGCGACAAACCCCAGCATCATTTCTGTTCCTTGCGGTACTGGAGATTCAATTTGTTTGGACAACAGAGCTTGTTCCGTCGTATATGCTTTTGCGGCGCCTTCTGAACCAACATTCGTCAACACATAAATCTTGTGCTTGCCGGTCTTGGCACTGAAAGGCACATCGCTTACGGATGTTTGATTCTCGCCTTCCACCTCATAAAACGTAACGATCGGGTTTTCTCCCTTCTCGTCATACACCAACACCGCCAAGTTATTGATCGCGCCGAAAGTTTTATCCTCATTTTCCAAGGATTTCGTTTCCACCACCGGGACTTCGGGGGTGCCGATATTCAGTTTCAAGGTTACCGGCAGGCCTTCGGGGACATCCGGGCCGTTGTTGCCTTTATCGAAATCTTCGTTGGTACACGAAGCGACTGTCAGCACACACCAGAGGAGGGCAGCCAGCTTTATTATATTTTTGTGTAACATACTCATTCGTTTTTATATATTAGCATTCGTTTCTTATTACCATTCAATATCATCATCGACAACACCCCAAGGGGTCACTTTGATCCTTGCGCCCAAGAAGGCACCGTCTTCACCCCATACGAACAGTACCAATGTGCGCTGGAAGGGATGGATTTCGATCGGGCCGGTCGTGCCGTCGTCGAAAGTTCCTTCCTTCACTTCGTAGCGGTCGTTGCCGACCTGTATGCTTCCGGTCATATTCTGGCCCAAGTAGAGCGACTGCGGACCTGTCGTTTCCCATTCGGAGCCTTTCCAGTCGGCTTCGGGATTGTAATAGACACTGTCGCCGGTCAACTCGCCCTTATAGTCGATCGTGTTCAAGGTGCGATCCATATAGAAGTCGCATTCGTCGGTCGCACGCAGCCCTCTTGCCGTCAGGGCATATTGAAGGTTGAGGGTTCTCATCTCGACCGTTCCGGTTTTGGGTTCGAGCACGATTTCCTGGTTCCCGCCAGCCACGCCGTTCCCGCGTACCGTCACATCGATATCGCCGAAAAAAATGCTGTCGGGAGACTGTGCGATCTCATCTTCACTCCTCAGAGAAACGGCGAAGTCTTCGGCCTTGGTGGCCTCGTTTACGTCCTGATGTCCTTTGAGGTTTCCCCATGCGATCAGGTGCAGTTTCGAACTTTCGGGATAGTTCAACTCGATAGTTTCTTTGCCTCTGATAAAGGCATCGTTGAGATCGCGCGTGTCAAGCAGCTTCGAATTATTATCGTAGATAAAGAGCTTGGCTTCCGAAACAACGCTCAAAGCCGTGATATCATCACCTTTGTGGTTCACTACCTTTAGTGTCAGCTTATAGCACTCGTCCAAGTCTTCCTTGATACAGCCGGTGGCCAAGACCATCACCGCGACAAGTGCCAGAAATAATCCCTTTTTTGTCAATATCGATTTCATAACGTTCTGTTTTTTATTCTCATTCATTTTACCCTATTAATCCAAATCTTCATTTTGCTCGATCACATCCCAGTCAGCCACCGTAACAGCCACATCCATACAAGCCTCGCTTGCCGGATCATAGGGCCGGTCGGAACCGCTGCTCTTAATGGTGAGGGAGATGTTGTAACGGTAGTTGCGTTTGACGTAAGAGTGGTCAGGTGTACCACCTTCAGCATCTGTCATCGTCCCCATTGCATTGACGGGGATCGTATAAAAACGGTTCGCTTCTACTCTGCCGTTACCATCTGCATAAGTGCCCTTCAACACTAACAAAGTACGTTGTCCGGGCTCGACGGCATCAACCATATTTTCATATACGATAAATGATTTGCCACAAGCGAGTTGGCCTGTTTCTGGTTTCCAAGGAGAGGAAGAGGTCACATCCCGTTTATTAGCGTTAAAGCCTAACAAATCAGCTTTCAACAAACCATCCTCGATCGTCTTGTATTCACCATTCCAATATTCATTTTCATATTGGCCGTACCACCATAAAGAATTACCATCCGGTGCTTTTTTGCTCTCCACTGCACCCCATTCTTCAGTGGAATTGGCCGACATCAAAGAATAGCCTTTCACATTTGCCACAAAGACAGAGTCAATGACGAAAGAAGCTTTTCCATTATCGGATTTTATAGAAACCGATTTCAAGTTGATTTGGGCGATGTGGCGTGTCAGTTTAATATCATTTCCTTCCTTTGAAACATTCGGCATGTGGCCGGGGAAATCTTTTATATTACCAAAAATATTATGCATTCCCTCATCTAACGTAGCCTCGATCAACCGACTGCTCATAGAGTATCCGTTATTTTCATTTTCATTATCTAATGCCCTCTGATATGCTAATGCTTTCTCTAATGTGTCAAATTGATTTTCCTGCGTTCCGGCATTTGCTAATACAAGAATTTTGACAGCACCACTTTGTACATCCAAATCATCCACTCTATTGGTAGCAGCAACCACTTTATCAACTTGCAAGTTCCCACCAGCATAAAAAACCATCACATGCAAACTCTTAATAGCATCTTCCTGATCAATGTTTTCCTTTTCTCCTTCACCAGCTTTAGTCAAGCTTTTCCCATCTGCAACAGCTGCCAAGGACAAAGTTGCATCCGGAGTAAAGACCTCTACCTCCGGAACGTTCTCGTCTGATGAACACGCAAATGCCATCCCTACCACTATACTCAAAAGAAAATAACTCTTCAATTTCATAAATATGTGTATTTTATTAATTTCCATTTATCCCTTATTGATTTATACAATACAAAAGTATTTAGCTTTGCGTGTTTCAAGAATAGGTGCTACTCTCTTTATTAATAGATAAATCTATCACACAGGCGTTTTGATAGTTTTGCATAGGTTTGTGCAACAGATGCCATAAATGCCACCTTTCTATAAACTAAAAATCCCCAGCCTTTAAGGACCGGGGATTTTCTATATTATGAATGATGATTAGATTTCAACATCTTGATTAACTTGTCCGAAAGGGACAACCACGCACTGTACATCCAGTGTTGTAGGATCGCCACCACCACCAGGAGTTTGATAACCCGGTCCTGTAACTGTCAAAGTCAAATCATACTGCAAGTTACGATACAAACCATTGTATTTGCCATCATTTTCTGTTACTCCACGCAAAGCCAAAAGCTCAGAAGCGACATTGCTTTCACCAGCTGACACTTGGAAATTTTCACCTAAAGCGATTGTGTAATAACGATCGCTCTCTATTTTACGATCAGTATCATTGATTTTATAAGAGAAGTCACCTTTCACAACCAACAGTGTTCTATTGTCTAAATCTGTATTTTCATACACATAAAAACTGTTTGCTGTCTCATAAGCATTTAAAGTTGTAACTGTACCAGTGATAGTTGTTTTAATCCAAGACGGAGTGTTTTCTGGGACAGTAGGATTTTCAACAAGCGTATACAAGTCATCTTTTTCAGTCCATTCGTCTGTATGGGCATAAGCACTACACCATTCATCATCTACATTTGTAGTTGCATATTGACCCCAATTCTCACCTATCAAATTAGTTTTCTTATGTCCCTGAAGAATAAAGATTTCTTTAAGTACCAACTGAGGATCTGAATATCTAGGCTTATTTGAATTCTCTGCCATTTTCGTAGAAATTTTATTCAACACAACTTTAGCCACGTTACGGTATAATTTCACCGGGCTTTTCAAATCAGTATCAGTCAAGCCTTCTACATTTACATAGCCAGCAGGCGCAGTTGCGAAACCAAACACATTATTCTTTTCAGCAGCAACTACCACACCAGTATAGATTTTACTGTTCATCGTAAGAGTTCCTTCAACTTCCAATTCAGAATCAAACGTTTTATTTAAAGTAGCAAAAACCTCAGCTTTTGTTTTTCCTATCAAACTCTGCTCCCCTGTTGTAGGTACTATATAATTAGCAATCAAAGCCACCTCTTTAACACCAGCAGTCAATTCAGCATGAGCAACGGCATCACTTCCCTCCTCCACAGCAGGTGTAGTTGCTTTAGTTCCGACAACTTCCAGTTTGCCATCTGCATTAAAAACCAACATGGATAAAGACGTAATATCACCAGATGCCTTTGTATCAGCAGCTTTGTCAAACTTCACGGTCAAACTTGTCCCACCTTCCGCATCAGGATTACCGTTATCCGGAGTCGGCACATCATCATTCGAACAAGAAGCGAACGCACATGCAATCATTGTTGCATACATTAAATTTCTTAGTTTCATATTTTTCAAAATTAAAAAGTTAATAAATTCGTTTATATAATGATCTTTATTTTTCTTACCCTATAGCTTGCTGAGTTGTTCGGAGCGACTATTGTGTTTTATGTTGTCCTATACTTCCCATCGGCTAACTACCTTACTATATTTACTGATACCATTTACAATATCATCCTTATCTGTCTCATCGTTTCGGGTTATCGTCTTTCGACATTGCAAAGGTGGGAGAAAAAGTAAAGACGCATTAGAGGCGTGACTCTCAAATATAATCGGTAAAACTCTAAGTGACTATTTTGATTTATTTGCACCTATTTTTGAGATATTTTCAGTTTTTATGGTGCTTACATTCTTATTATAGAACAAGAATACGAGAGGAATACAGTGCGACAAATTGTCCGGAAGGACGGAATGTCCAGCCTTAAGCTGGAATTCCGTATTGTGAAGGTGTAACTCCGTATTGCTCGGTAAAGCGTTTACGGAATGTGGCAGTATCGTTGAACCCGACCATTTCAGCAACTTCCTGCACCGAGTATTGCTGGCTGGCAAGCAGTTCGGCAGCTTTTTTCAGCCGTATGTTGCGCGTCAGTTCGAGGATGCTCAGATCTGAGTATTGTTTAATCTTTCGATACAAGGTCGGCAGACTCATATTCAATGAGTCTGCGAGTACTTTTGCCTCAAAAGTAGAGTCATCGAGGTGTTTCTCTATGTTTTTGACAACGGCGTCCATGAACGGATTGGTCGACAGCGTACTTTCTTCATCATGCGAAACTGCAGAAGAATTAGAGAAGTAGCGTTTCATATCCTCGCGCTTCTTCATCAGGCTGTTGATCTTGCTTCGCAGGATTTCCACGTCGAAAGGCTTCGTGATGTAATCGTCAGCACCAGCTTCGATACCGGTAATCACATCTTCGCTCTCGACTTTGGCAGTCAACATCACGACAGGTGTCTGCGCCATCTTGGGATCACTCTTGATCTCACGACAGGTCTCGTAACCATCTTTCACCGGCATCATGACGTCGCAAAGGATCAGGTCCGGTTCTTCTTTCAAAGCGACGTCTATCCCGTCCTGACCGTTGCGGGCTTCCAATATCTGATATTCCTTATTAAAGACATGTTTCAGGAACCAACGTATCTGGTCGCTGTCGTCGATTACAAGGAGTTTCTTTCCGGTTTCCTTCTTTTGCGGAATCACCTGGATCAATTCAGCGATCTCTTCTTTTTGGCGGGCATTCAGTTTGACCAGATCAGATTCGGGTTCCACAAACTCGACCCGACGGTCCAACAGATGTTGTTTGCCAAGCGGAATCATGATCGTGTAGGAAGTACCATTTTTATCCGACTCGCTTCGGTACATCCCCCCTATCGCATCGGCCATATCCATGATCTGCTTCAAGCCGCGGCGTGTACTTTCATCTTCATCCAGCCCCTCGTCCGTCACAACCAGCGCGCTGTAGGCTTTTCCGTTTTCATTTACAACAGAAATATCGAGCGTCACTTTCCCATAAGCAAACGTATTTTTGAAGGCGTTCGACAGCAACATACGCAGAGCGAACTCCATCTTGCGGCGGTCCATCCAAACCCAAAGGGCGGGTGTCTGCGTGTTGATACGGAAATCGACGTTGTTCATGGCCACCCAATCAACAAAGATATCGCAAATCTGGCGGGCAATCTCGACCATGTCATAACGGGCAATGCGCAAATAGTTAGCGATATCATTCGAACGGCGCGTACCGATCAACTGGTCCGCCAAGTCCTGCATAGCAAGCGTATTACGATAAGCGGAAAGCAACTGGGTAGACATGTCTTTCTCCGGATCATCATTCTGCACCACCAAAGCAAGAGAGCCCAATACCAGAGAAAGCGGGGTACGCATTTCATGGATCGTCTCGATAAAAAAGTTGTCGTTGATACTCTCGGCGTCTTTCAGGCGTTTTTCCGCTTCAGCAAGCTTGTCGGCAGCCTCGCGCTGGATCGTATCGTTTTCCTTAATCTTGGTTACGATGAGCTGCTCCAACTCTTTCTTATTATTATTTAATGTGGAGATCGTCAACTCCAGCTCGTTATTCTTCCGGACTAAGTCACTATTGGCTTGTGCCAAATCGTCATTCTGCTCCCGTAAAGCCCGGTATCTTTCTTCCTGTTGCTCGATTTGCTCTTCCAACAACCTATTCAAGGAATCAAGCTCTTCATTCCGGATATTCACTTCTTCGTTTCGAGCGTTGATTTCCTTATTCAGATTTTCAAGCGCAGCGTTTTCTTTGATAATCCGGTCCGACCGGTCATTCATATTAGAATGTAATTTTCTCACATAAAGAAATAGAGGGACAAAGAAAAGTAGCAGAGCCACCACCACAATTAATGTCTCACTTCCGAATAGTTGTCCGTTTTCATTGGCAGCCAAGATTAATGAAGTACTGAAAAAAAGACCAGTCAACACTCCACTCACCCTCCTGAACAGAGATTTCTTCTTCATATTTATATGCATTTATTATATATCCTTCTATAAGCACAAACTCATCGTCAGCATTGCACTACAAAGATGGCAAAAATATTTTTTCTACGAGACATTTAACACTAATTATTTTTCAAAAATATCGTGATAATCATACATTTTTGAATCATATCAGATGTTACAAAAATATGACAGCGTCCAAATTTCATCCGATAGACGCAACTAAAAATAGAGTCTTAAAAAGCTCAGACCCCATCAGAACATGACACAAACACCTACATATTGACACGTTTAACATCTTTTACGCACGTATTATTGTAGAACATAAAAAGACATTTTATTTTTGTAAAAAAATAATGGACAGAGATTCAGACGAGTGCTTATCAATTCCAAATCAGGTATTATAAAACGCTGCTTGTTTCATAGCAAACAATCATTATCATCAATAGTTTATAGTATCGGAAAGTTTTCAAACCAAGTTTCTCTAAATGAGTTGTCCATTAAGAAAAATATTTCATTTGACTTATTTTACCCTCAATTTTTTTATATGCATAGGCGTACATCCGGATTGTTCCGCGTGTGCGCCACTTTTTTTCTTGCCTGTTTTATAACACGTACATAATTACATACGATTTATACATGATATAGAGAGCCATCACATTATGAACATTCAGAAAATCTATCAACTTAGGCAATCGTCCATCTCAAAGCGAGAACTGACAGTTTCACCACCTCACCTGATACATTTACCCGCAAAATGGCAAATCCAAAAACAAAATCTGAACATTGACAGAATCAACCATACTTATGATATTTTTACCAACCATAAAAAGAGAAGCAACTTTATCAATAATGCATGATAATTAATATATTTATGATGTATAATGAGATAAATAACCCCTATAAAGATACTTTCTCCGATTATTTTGATCGGTTTAACATATTTTATATTCGAAACTATTGCCGTATTCGAAAACCCATGATATCTTTGCAGTATCAAAAAAGGGATAAAGGTTTTGATGAGGGTCTTAACCTAACAAAAGTTCCTTCAGAGTATAGGGTTTTTAATTAGCATATAAAAAATTAGGGTCATGAAAAAGGGTAAAATTTTCACAAATTGTTTGTTTTCTATTTGGACTTTGTCCGTTATTCTGTCTTTCGCAAGCTGTTCTGCTGATGGCGATTCCACTTCAATCATAGATGAAAGAGTTCCTCTGGAAACAGAAGTGCCTTTTTCCGTAATCTTGAAAGCCTATTCCGAGAACTCGGACATCACCGCCAAAGGAGACGTAAAAAGCACTACACTGTATGTTTTCGATGAAAACAATGATTTCTATAAACAAATCACGGTAGACAAGGATTATCTTTTACAGGTTAAGCCGGTCGAAATAAGCTGTCCGGGATCCGACAAGATCACCGTTGTCGCTTGGGCGGGCCTTTCAAGTGAAAGCGAAGAGATCAGTAACATGAACCGGGCAAATATCATTTCAGACCTGCAGGTGAGCCTGAAACACAATAATGGCATAGCAAACAATCTGCCGGGAGATCTGTTTTACGGGCAAATCGTATTACACCGTTCTTCTACAAAAGCAACCGCACAGGAATTAAAGATTGAACGCAAGGTGTCTTCTATGTCAATCTTGACAAAAGGAGCTTTAAAGGTATTTGACTCCAAAGAAGGCAATTATTATTATAAAATCAAGAGAACTAAAAGTTCTTTCAACTGCAATGGTGAATTGACAGGCAATGATATCGAATATATTATTCCGGCTACTTTAAATGACAATGGGAACTTGACTACAGGTACATTCTCCATTTTACCGGCCGATAATATGACTATAGAGCTTTACAGAGACGACGTTTTGGTTCTTTCTTCCGAAAATGTCAAAAATTCAGAAATCGTGGCTGCAAACAAAGGAGAACAAACAAATATCGTTTTTGATCTTTCACGCAACAATATCAATGTTAGCGTTTCAGACTGGGGTACTGTTATTCAGTATGTTACAGTCGGATAATTCGACCCTCAATTTTTTATATGCAATAGGCGCACATTCGGATTATTCCGAGTGTGCGCCGCTTTTTTATAAATATGCGATTCTCCGTGATAGGAACACCAACTAATATGATACAAACACAATTGTTAATAAGTATTTCATCTGATTACAAGTACTTTATAATATCACAAATGATAGAAATACAACACCCGTATGATATTTTTACCACACATATAAACACAATTGATAGCGTAACTTTGTAGCAAGAAATAACACAATACAATTTGTGAAATTTTACCCTATACTCTGTTTGCACGAATCCCTTAATTCTGCAAGCAAACCTAATTAATATAACCGTGAGGTTACATAATTATCATAAAAGTCCAGACTCTCTGCTTCTTTTAACAAGAACAGAAAATCTGGACTTTTTCCATGCCTTCATCTTACCTCGGTTCATATTTCGCAAATACAAATTCTGACGCAACCGGAAAATGATCCGGCTTTACTCCAAAAATGAAACTGAACTTGATTCAATTTTAGGTTTTACACTATCGGGGATTATAATAAATACTTGAATACTATCAGGGGGCTTATAGGAAGATGCAATGGATACTTTAGGAGATAGTTATATTTTAAGGATCATCCCGAAATCCTGAGGGGAAAAAATCGTATCTTAGTGGCAGTAAAAAAATAAAAGGGATGAGTTACGATCAATTTCTTCGTTTTATCTTTCCAGAGGGAATGTTTGATTATTTTGAATTGTCTGATTTCAAAGAAAAATCGGATAGGGTAGAAATATATTTTGAAGAGAAGAATATACATCCTAAAGAATATGCAACCGATAACTTGGAGAGCAAGGGCTTTTATGAACAAGTCAGGATGCAGGATTATCCGATGCGTGGGCGTAGCTGCCTGTTGTTTATCAAAAAACGAAGATGGTTCAATCACAGTACTGGCAGTATGTAAGCCGCAATTGGAAATTAGTGGCAGAAGGAACGCAAATAACGACTGAATTTGCGTCTTTTTTAAAAGCATTGGATCGACTCTCACGCTCTTAGCATTAGTCTTTGGGCGGATCATTACGGAATGGAAACCAAACTGTTGGAGTCCCAATATAAGAATCATCTGAGTCATTTCAGGAATTGGGAGCAACGTGCCCATGCCGAAGAATGGATGCTCTTCGAGAAAAACATTGGACCCTACGTCGGGATGGACGAAACGGCACTGTCGTCGGGAGAACTGTATACAATCCTGATTAACAAAGAGGCCAAAGGAAGAAAAGGCACTATCATCGCCATGATCAAAGGGACATCCGTAGAAAAGGTATCCCAAGCTATACTCAAACTTTCCCGTCGCAGGCGGTTTCAAGGGCGGGAAATAACATTGGACATGGCACCCAATATGGCCCGGATAGCTCGTCTCTGTTTCCCGGCTGCCAAGCTGGTTATCGACCGTTTTCATGTTCAAAAGTTAGCTTTTGAAGCCGTTCAGGAAATGCGGATAAAGGCACGATGGGAAGCCTTGGATAAAGAAATGGTCGAGATCACATACGCTAAAGCATCAGGACAGCCTTTTGTTACTGAAACTTTTGAGAATGGGGACAGTCGAAAACAGCTGTTGGCTAGAAGCCGCTATCTTTTGTTCAAAAAAACTGAACTGTGGTCGGAGAGCCAAAGAAAAAGAGCTAATCCTTTTCCGGGAATATCCCGATATCAAGAAGGCCTATTACTTAAGCATGAGGTTAGGGTTGATATATCATCAGGTACAATCGGCAGATATTGCCTTGACGCGTTTGGCGCATTGGTATGATCAGGTGGACAAATCCGGTTTCCTGTCTTTTGGCACTGTTGCCAGAACCATACAAACACACTACTTGAATATTGTTGGCTTTTTTAAAAGACGCTCCACCAATGCCGCGAGTGAGTCCTTCAATGCTAAAATCAAAGCTTTTAGAGCACAGCTGAGAGGCGTGAGGGATATTGCTTTTTTCTTATTCAGACTCACCAATATTTATGCATAATTAATTCTCTATGAATATAGGTATCTTCTTATACGTACATAACCGGGCTAAATAAAAGAACTGCAACATGACTACAATAAAAAAGCGTGTCCCTCTAATATAGAGGCAACACGCTCTTTCTAATAGTTAAGGTTTGGGTTATTTATATTTCTTGTCGTTATATACTGTTATAAAAAAAGCTTGACCTGAAAGTTGTCAAGCTATACCCATTGCACAGTCAAGGCTCCTTTGTTTTTGTTCACTCTATACCTATAATCTCTCTGAAAATGAGTGACAGCACGAAGAAACGCTTTTATTTTATACAAAACAAATTTATCTGGAATTATTTTTACACTATCGGGGATTATAATAAATACTTGAATACTATCAGGAGGCTTATAGGAAGATGCAATGGATACTTTAGGAGATAGTTATATTTTAATCCCTCAGGATTTCGGTATGATCCTGGTTTAACTCTGCCTCTGAAAACCACGAAAATTCAGGTAAAAACCATCCGAAAAGGCATAAAAAAAGCAGTTACCTATTACCGTAACTGCTTAATTTTCAAAGTAGCGAGACCCGGGATTGAACCGGGGACCTCATGATTATGAATCATGCGCTCTAACCAGCTGAGCTATCTCGCCATTATGTTGTCATCATTTCCTTGATTGACGCTGCAAAAGTAGAGCTTATTTTTATATTGTGCAACACTTTCATGAAAAAAAATTCAATTATTTTGAAAGCTTCCTGTTAAGATCTTAATTCAGAGTTGCTTTTTTAGAAACAGATTTGGTGGATATCAATTCTTTTATTATCTTGCTGCGCAATAAACACGATGAAAGATGAAAAAAGAGAAATTTCATATCGAATACATTTTCGATAAAGTTTCACGACGAAGCTTATGGAATCACCTCACAACTCCTCCAGGGCTATCCGCCTGGTTCGCCGATGATGTTATTATTAATGGTAACATATATGTTTTTAAATGGAACAAAGCCGAACAGGAAGCGGAAGTGCTGTCTATGAAACCGGAAATGAGCATCCGTTATCGCTGGACGGATGAAGAGGATGAAAATGCCTATTTCGAATTCCAGATCCACAGCCATGAACTAACAGGATCGACTTCTTTGCAAATAACAGATTTCGCCGAACAAGATGAAAAAAGGGATTCTATCGATTTATGGGACACGCAAGTAGAAGAACTGAAGCGTACGCTCGGTATTTAGCTTGTTTTAGTGATTTCTGTTAGCGATCATATCGTTTTTTCACTACTTTTGCGCCGTCAACCGGATAAGCAATGTTGAAAATAAAACGATTATATACATTTATGCTGCAGACTTTCCTGCCGTTGTTCTTGATGACCTTCGGCATTTGTCTGTTTATTGTGCTTATGCAGTTTCTGTGGAGGTACATTGACGACATGGTCGGGAAAGGTCTGGGGATTCCTGTTTTGGCGGAAATGTTTATGTATGCCGCCCTTTTCCTCGTGCCGATGGCACTACCGCTGGCTATTTTGCTTGCCTCGCTTATGACTTTCGGGAATCTCGGCGAACGATTGGAATTACTGGCTATGAAATCGGCGGGTGTCTCACTTGTACATATTATGCGCCCGCTAATCATTACCATCAGTATGATAAGTATCGGGGCTTTCTTTTTCCAGAACTATGCCATGCCTGTCGTACAAGTCAAACTTTACACGCTACTTTGGTCTATGCGACAGAAATCGCCGGAACTGGATATTCCTGAAGGGGTTTTCTACAGCGAAATCACCGGATTTAATGTATATGTAAAGCATAAGGATACTGAAACGGGACTCCTTCGCGACATGATGATCTATGATTATTCAGAAGGATTCAACAAAGTAAGCGTGATGGTCGCGGATTCGGGACGTCTGAAAACTTCGGCGGACAAAATGTTCTTAGTCCTTTCCTTATTTAATGGAGAATCTTTCAGAAGTCTGGACAAGCAATCGAGTACTACAGGCGCAAAAAGTTCCGTTCCTTACCAAAGGGAGACATTCAAAAGCCGGGATATCCTGATAGAATTTGATGCCAACTTCTCACGGACGGACGAATCGTTCATGCAAAACCAGTTTATGGGTAAAAATATGCATGACTTGCAAATCTTCATTGACTCCGTTTCCGTCCGCTTGGACAGTATACAAAACGTCAACGCCAAGAATGTCTACGAAACTTCATACAAAAAGACACTTAAGAAGCCGCAAGACATAAAGCAGAACAACGTAAAAGATGAGCCGAATAACGATAAATCCAACACAGAAACGACACCAGAGATTCAAAAAACAAACAAGCCGGTAATTGTCATGAACTTCGACAGCCTCTACCAGGCAGAAAATCCCGGAAAGAAAGCGACTATCCTGACACGTGCGAAATCAAGTATCGAAAATATGAAGGCCGATTACTTCTTTAAAGCAGCCACTATCGGAGACGAGGCTTACAGAGTGCGCCGCCATTTGACGGAATGGCATAAGAAGTTCACTTTGTCTTTCGCCTGCATGGTCTTTTTCTTTATCGGTGCACCGTTAGGAGCTATTATCCGTAAAGGCGGATTGGGAATGCCGGTTGTTATTTCGGTCATACTATTTATCTTCTATTACATCATTGATAACATCGGCTTCAAAATGGCCCGCGACGGCGTATGGGAAGCATGGCAAGGGATGTGGTTAAGTTCCGCCATTTTAGCTCCGTTAGGTATCTTCCTGACTTATAAAGCGGTCAACGACTCCGTCATCCTGAATGCCGACACATACCTGAATGCATTGAAAAACCTGTTCGGGAAACGTTCGGGCAGAAAAGTTGAAATGAAAGAGGTAATCATGTTTAACCCGGATTACGGGCAGATCATCCCCCGCCTGAAGCAATTGGTAGAAGAAAGCAGTGCCTATCTGGCTGCCCATAAACGGTGGACAAACTATTTCCGCTTCTGGAAACAAGGCGGCCGTGACCATACAGCCGAGCAATTGGCGGTAAAGATGGACAGCATCATCGAAGAATTGTCTAATTCGGACCAGAACTTGGTTCTGAACAAACTGATGGACTATCCGGTTATCAGCGGTTATAACCAGATAAATGCAAGAATAAGTGGGAAAGCAGGGTTGGTAATCGGCCTCTTTCTCCCGATCGGATTCCCGGTTTATTTGCTTGCCACATACCAGCGCAAACTTTTACGGCACGATATCAAGATGGTACAAAAGACAAGCAATGAACTGATTGATATAATTGAAAAATTACCCGTATCTTTGTAAAATAAGAAATATAAGTAAAAAAGAAATATGAGCGAAATCAAATTAAACACCATTGAAGAAGCTATTGAAGACTTCCGCGAAGGAAAATTCTTAATCGTAGTCGATGATGAAGATCGCGAAAATGAAGGTGATTTTATTATTGCTGCCGAAAAGATAACTCCCGAAAAAGTAAACTTCATGTTGAAAAACGGTCGTGGCGTATTGTGCGCACCGATCACGGAAGAACGTTGTCAGGAATTAGAACTGGACATGCAGGTGGCAAACAACACCTCGTTGCTGGGAACTCCCTTTACGATAACGGTAGATAAATTAGGTGGCGGCTGTACGACAGGCGTTTCGATGTTCGACCGTGCAGAAACCATTTTAGCGCTTGCCGATCCGAAAACCAAACCGTCCGACTTGGGCCGTCCGGGACATATCAATCCGCTTCGCGCCCGTTCGCGTGGTGTGTTGCGCCGTGCCGGACATACCGAAGCCGCTGTTGACCTGGCACGCCTCGCCGGTCTGTATCCGGCAGGTGCATTGATTGAAATCATCAATGAAGACGGAACAATGGCACGCCTGCCCCAACTGATCGAGGTAGCCAAGAAGTTCGATATCAAGATCATCTGTATCAAAGACCTGATTTCATACCGTCTGAAAACAGAATCGATCGTAGAAAATGGCGTCGAAGTTGACCTGCCGACCGAGTATGGACACTTCCGCCTGATCCCATTCCGCCAGAAGAGCAACGGATTAGAACATATCGCCCTGATAAAAGGCAAGTTCGAGCCGGACGAACCGATCCTGGTGCGTGTACATTCTTCCTGTGCAACCGGTGATATCTTTGGTTCCATGCGCTGCGAATGTGGCGAACAGTTGCACAAAGCAATGCAACATATCGAACAAGAAGGTAAGGGAGTAATCGTTTACCTGAACCAGGAAGGACGTGGCATCGGACTGATGGAAAAGATGAAAGCCTATAAACTTCAGGAAGACGGTTTGGACACTGTCGATGCAAATTTGCATCTCGGACACCAGGCAGACGAACGCGATTACGGTGTCGGTGCCCAAATCTTACGCCACTTGGGAGTCACCAAGATGCGCCTGATGACCAACAACCCCGTTAAGCGTGTCGGGCTGGAAGCATACGGGCTGACAGTCGTAGAAAACGTTCCTATCGAAGTTGCTCCAAATCCTTACAACGAATTCTACATGAAGACGAAAAAGGAACGTATGGGACACGTCTTGCATAATATCAAATAATTCATAATTACATAATAACACTATCATGACACAAGTATCAGCACGTTTAGCAAGTTTGTCGCCATCCGCAACATTGGCGATGTCCCAGAAGAGCAGTGAATTAAAGGCTCAGGGAGTTGATGTTATCAACTTAAGTGTCGGAGAACCCGACTTCAATACTCCCGAACCTATTAAGGAAGCTGCTAAAAAAGCTATCGACGAAAACTATTCTCGTTATTCTCCCGTTGCTGGTTATCCGGCCTTGCGTAATGCCATCGTTGCCAAGCTGAAAAACGAGAACGGATTGGAATACACAGCCAACCAGATTTCTTGCGCAAATGGTGCCAAACAATCCGTTTGTAATACAATCATGGTATTGGTAAATCCGGGTGACGAAGTGATTATCCCAGCTCCGTTCTGGGTCAGCTATCCAGAAATGGTGAAATTGGCCGAAGGCACACCAGTAATCGTTGCGGCCGGTATCGAACAGGATTTCAAGATCACTCCGGCACAGTTGGAAGCGGCTATCACACCGAAGACAAAGGCGTTGATCCTCTGCTCCCCGTCTAACCCTACCGGTTCGGTCTATAGTGCGGAAGAATTGGCAGGCTTGGCCGAAGTCCTGAAAAAACATCCGGAAATCATTGTGATTGCAGACGAGATCTACGAACATATCAACTATATCGGCAAACATAACAGCATCGCACAGATAGACGGAATGAAAGACCGTACTGTCATTGTCAACGGTGTTTCCAAAGCCTATGCCATGACCGGATGGCGTATCGGTTTCATTGCGGGACCGGAATGGATCGTAAAGGCTGTAAACAAATTGCAAGGACAATACACTTCCGGACCATGCTCCGTATCCCAGAAAGCAGCAGAAGCTGCTTACACAGGTTCACAGGCTCCAGTCGAAGAAATGCGTCAGGCATTTGAACGCCGCCGTAACCTGATCGTCGGCTTAGCGAAAGAAGTTCCGGGATTTGAAGTAAATCAGCCGGAAGGTGCTTTCTATCTGTTCCCGAAATGTAGCTATTACTTTGGCAAAACCGATGGTACACGCACAATCGAGAATGCAGATGATCTAGCCATGTACTTGTTGGAAGTCGCCCATGTAGCTTGTGTTGGCGGTACATCGTTCGGTGCCCCCGAATGCATCCGCATGAGTTACGCTACCAGCGATGAAAACATCGTGGAAGCGATCAAACGTATCAAAGAGGCTTTGGCTGCTTTAAAATAAGAAGATCAAAATCTCCTTGTCCCCGCGCTTGACGCGGGGACGCAAAAGAGCAAGCCTTATCAATCAGATTTATATGACTGGCTTTAATGCGATCCCGCGTCAAGCGCGGGAACAGGATAGTTTCGACACACCCTCGCAAAATAGAAAAGGAGATGTTTTCAAAAAACACCTCCTTTTTTATTTCAAACTGCCGTAGCAAAATTATTCGGCACGCAAAGTGAAGCGTTTGAATGCCAAGATCTGCAATTCAGGATCAGCTTCCTTCATTGTTTCTTTTACAGTCTTCTTGCCATCCATGATATCTTCCTGGTTCAGCAAGCAAACTTCCTTCAAGAATTTGCCAAGACGGCCTTTAGCGATGTTCTCAATCATCTGCTGAGGCAAGTTTGCTGCTTTTTCAGCTGAAACAGTAGCAATGATTTCTTTTGCTTTGGCAACATCTTCAGCCGTGATCCAGCCTTTAGCCATGTTGCTTTCCATATGGTCTTCGCTGTCAACGTGTGTCGGGTTGATTCCAGCTTTTTTCAGAGCAGCTTCAACAGCTTTCTGAACTTGTTCAGCCTTTGTCTTTTCGATTGCCACCTGGATTTCCTGTTCTTTTACAGATTCAGGCACACCAGCTTCGTCAATAGCGATCGGGTTCATGGCAGCGATCTGCATAGCAATGTTGTGAGCAGCTTCTTCAGATTCCTTGTTGAACGCAGCGATCGTACACAGCTGATTCTTACCCATGTGGTTGTAAACAGTGGTATAAGCACCTTCCACTACGTTATAGCCGTCCAATTCCATCTTTTCGCCCGTGATACCGCTACGGTCGGTAACAGCATCCTGTACAGTGCCCTTACCCATCGGCAAAGCCTTCACTTCGTCCAGAGTCTTGCACTTGTTAGCCACAGCAGCATCCAAGATAGCCTGAGTCAGTGCGATGAAATCTTCATTCTTAGCCACGAAGTCAGTTTCGCACTTCAAAGCGATGATAGCAGCGAATTCGCCATCTTTCTTTGCCAATACGCAACCTTCGGCAGCGTCGCGGTCAGAACGCTTAGCAGCAATAGCCTGTCCTTTTTTACGGATAATTTCCATTGCCTTTTCGATATCACCATCGGATTCGGTCAAAGCCTTCTTGCAGTCCATCATACCAGCTCCACTCATTTTGCGCAGCTTGGTAATATCAGCCATAGTTACAGCCATAATCTTATTTCCTTATTTATTAAATGTTTACTTTATTAATTGACAATGGACAATTGACAATTGACAATTCAAGTCAAAAGCCAATTGCCCATCGTTTCATTTTATGTTTCTCTTAATTTTCAATTGTCAATTTTGAATTGTCAATTGAATTACTCTTCGTCCTTAGCGAATTTGTCAGCAACGTTAGCGTTCAGCGCTTCGTCGTCTTCCTTCTTCGTACGTTCTTTCTTTACAGCAGCTTTCGCTTTGCGTTCTCTTTTAGGAGCTTCGCCTTCTCCGGCAGCTTCTGTATCGATCTTTTCAGCTTTACGTTCCTGCAGACCTTCGTTCATTGCTTCGCAGATAGCGCCCAAGATAACTTCTACAGATTTTGTAGCGTCGTCGTTAGCCGGAATCACGTAGTCGATGTTGTTCGGATCAGAGTTAGTATCAACCATTCCGAATACAGGAATACCCAGACGGTTAGCTTCACGAACTGCGATATGTTCTTTCATTACGTCAACAACAAACAAAGCTGACGGAAGACGAGTCAGGTCCACAATAGAACCTAAAGTCTTTTCCAACTTAGCACGCTGACGAGTGATCTGAAGTTTTTCTCTCTTGGAAAGATTATCAAATGTACCATCTTTTGTCATCTTATCGATTGTAGCCATCTTCTTGATAGCTTTACGGATAGTCGGGAAGTTGGTCAACATACCACCCGGCCAGCGTTCGATAACGTAAGGCATACCTACAGAAGAGGCCTTATCTGCGACAACTTGTTTAGCTTGTTTTTTAGTAGCAACGAAAAGCACTTTCTTACCCTGTTTTGCCAGGTTCTTCATTACTTCTGCTGCTTCGTCTACTTTAGCAACTGTTTTATATAAGTCAATGATATGAATACCATTGCGCTCCATAAAGATATAAGGAGCCATTGCGGGGTTCCACTTTCTTTTTAAGTGTCCGAAGTGTACGCCAGCTTCTAATAACTGATCAAAATTAACTCTTGACATTGTTTTTTTCTTAAAATCGTTTACTTTCTTTTGTTTAACTCAATCATCAGGTAGTCCTCCCGTATGTCAGCATATAAAAAGAATCCTGATAATTTAGATACTAAACGCTTTGCTATACTTGTAAGGGACTCACAAATAAGATTAACGTTTACTGAACTGGAATCTCTTACGAGCTTTAGGACGTCCCGGTTTCTTACGTTCAACAGCACGCGGGTCACGAGTAACGAAACCTTCTGCACGAAGAGCGGATTTGTCTTCCGGATTGATCTTAACCAGTGCGCGGGCGATAGCCAGGCGAGCAGCTTCAGACTGTCCTTTGAAACCACCTCCATCGAGGTTGATCTTGATATCATATTGTTCTGCGACGTTCAGCTTTGCGAGCGGCTGCTTAACAATGAACTGAAGGATTGTAGAAGGAAAGTAATTAGCCAGATCACGTTTGTTGATAGTAATCTTTCCTGTACCTTCGCTTACGAATACGCGAGCAACTGCTGCCTTACGTCTTCCTATTGCATTTACTACTTCCATTGTGATTATTTATATGAGTTTATATCGATTAATTTAGGCTGCTGAGCTTCGTGTTTGTGCTCTGTTCCTGCATATACATACAGATTGTTCAACAGTTTAGCACCCAGACGATTCTTCGGAAGCATACCTTTTACTACTTTACGGAACAGACGGTCGTCACCTTTAGCCTGTAAGTCAGCCGGCGTATAAGCGATCTGTCCACCGGGATATCCGGTATATCTCAAATAAATACGATCGTTCCACTTATTACCTGTCAGAACGATTTTGTCTGCATTGATGATAATTACGTTATCACCACAATCAACGTGCGGAGTAAAATTGGGTTTGTACTTACCACGCAAAAGCTTCGCTACCTTTGCGCAAAGGCGTCCCAAAGTCTGTCCTTCGGCGTCAACAATGACCCACTCTTTGTTTACAGTTGCTTTGTTTGCAGAAATGGTCTTAAAACTTAAAGTATCCACTTGCTTAAAAAATTAATAAATTAATAACTCTAAAAAACAAGAATCCAATCCTCGCGTGCGCTGTCACTACGGACACTTGACGTAACAACGTGCTAAAAATTAAACTCTTAGTACAATTTTGATAATATTCGGCTTGCAAAGGTACGGTTTTTCTGCAAAACACAAAACTTTTCGTAGAAAGAATTTACACAAGTAGGTCAATTACAGGAAAAAAAGGTCCGGTAACCTGCAAGCTACCGAACCTTTACCTACAATCTTCTGCAAATGATTATTCCAACTACAATTCCGCAACCGTCCCGGCATCCAGACCGGTACACTCCATAATGGCAATGGCCTCCATGCTTTTTTGTTTCATATTGAGGGCCACCTGGCGGATGCCTTTTTCCAAACCTGTTTCACGATTTGCAAGCACAATATCCGTATGCACCTTATCGTTTTTTTGCAAAGAAGCAACATTTTTCCAAATCTATTGCGACAGCATTACACACTACCTTCCTTACATCACAAAGGGCACGAAGAAAACCTCCGCGCCCTAAGTTCCCTATATCCCGTTAAGGATTCGGTTTATGTAAGTTAAATGAAAAAATATAGGCAGAATTAATATATATCACGCACACAACGTACACGTCCTTTATAATTAGGATTTTTATCCGGAACCGACATAAAGCCATAACTTCCTCCATATCCCAAATTCTTCTTACCCTCTAAGGATGAGGTTGTCCGAGCCCACTGGTATGTCCCCGTCCATCCATCAGATAATCGAGAAGACATCAGTGACAACTCTCGTTCATTCGGCAAGCGCCAACCAGTTTCTCCCCCTTTATTATATTTTGCACACGGCGAAGAGCCAGCAGAAACAGCATCATTCAACTCTTTCCAATACATCACAGACATATCTTCTGTAGATTTATATTCAAATCCCTTGACATAAGGACGATTAGCCGGATCTAATTCCGTATGCACAGCAAATTCCCCTTTTTGGACATCTTGCTCTCCACGCAAAGCATTTTCGTTTATATAAGGGTAATAGAAACGTCCATTACCGTATGATGACACGTAATCTTGCGGCACATCCTTAGCCGCATTAGTAGGTCTGCTATCTGACATTCCCAAATTACGGACACAGCGATAATCATATTGGGTCGGCTTCTTAGCTCCTGGTATACTATTGGCATACAAAAATTTATAATTATTAATAGCAGCACCTTCTTCCGCATAAAATTCCTTTCCGTTGCTACTTAGATAACGCCAGTACTCACTACTTCCATTAGGATACAAATGAGCCTCCACCGGAAGAGCATCTTTACCGATCCAAATATCTGTATATTGGTTAATGGATGCCGGGTACCACTTGATCTCAGTAGCATCAATCTCCCCATTTCCATTCTCGTCACGATTTCGCTGCAAGCAGGCCCATACCAATTTCTTACCAGCATCAAGATCACTATTCAAATGGTTTCCATTAAAGGCCACATCCGTTGAAACATATTCGTTCCATATCTGATTTCGTATATCAGCTTGTGAGAAAAAGTTCCAACGGCCATTGCTCTTATCCAAATCCCCTTTATTCCACGGATTATCATCCGGAGGTGTCAACTTTCCTGTCTCATTAATCGTTTCTATACCCCAAGCCGTTTTCAAACCCGATGCATTCTCATTATAGAATGTTTTGATGGAACGTTGGCTAATCATAATAGAAGAGGTTGTCAAACTACTTTCCCGATCCTGGCTATATTCTGTGTTGCACAAAATATGCATTTCACGATTCGGTTGATTTACAAATTTCTTCCACAACAAATTATCTGTATTGCCAGTCATTGGGTTTCTATCGTAATAAAATTCATCCACGAACATAGTATAGACAACATCTCCCTTGCTATCATAAATATCATCAGTTTTCAACTCTTGCAACAATTGTTCTATATTTATCACCTTATCCGGATCATACATTTGATAATTGCTTCTACTATACACATTTTTATTTTTTTCGTGCCTTCTAAAATGCACCCATTCATAATCTTTAGCGTCTGAAATCGGCTGGCTACCCGCAGCTCCATCAATCGAAAAATACCCCTCTTGGAAAGGAGTTTTCAACTTAAATCCAGCTCTACCCTCAAGGGCTTTTTTATTAAAGACGATAATATCGTGTTCGAAATGTGCATCCAACGGATAAAATTTATCTGTTTCCACAATATTCCCCTCTGCTCCTGGCGAAGGTTCCTTACTTTCTCCATCTTCAAAAGAGGTGACCTCCAAACGGATGTCATTCACATTTTTGATGTTTACATTATAAATATAAGTCGTATTTCTTTCCGTATTAAAATCATTTGCCAGAGTTCCATTCACCGACTTTGCATATCCCAAATGAACCGTGTATGTAACATCAGCCGTACGCTCTTTCGTAACACCATCTTCCGTATATTTCTCATAATAATCACCGGTCAAAACGACATAAGTTGAATTAGCTGGTGCATACAGGAAAGCTCCATTCACCACATATCCCAGATGACTGGGATTTGGTGTCGTTTTATCCTGCATTTCTCTTTCCTGATACACAGTCAAGCCTTGTGCAGACTTCCGGTTCTCCCACATATAAAACGTAAAAGAGGATTGGCCGGATGTCGTTGTTGTCTCAAAACTAACAGGCTCAGTCATATCAAAATAATCATCTTGGGAAGAAGCGATATCAGACTCTTTTGAAACTAAACTGATATGTTTAGGCAAATTGAACACCTGCCATTTTTTAGGGGTAAACTTTTTTTCTGTTCCCCCCTTCTCTATTCCGATATTAAAGGTGACGCGGGCATCCACCCTTTTTAAAGAGATTGGTTCCAACCGAGTACAGGCCGGATCAATGGTACAAACACCATTAGTCGATGCCCCGCCGTACACACCAGTCATCAACAAATGCCCGGATGAACGCAGATAGGTCTCTTGTATCAGATTCACTTCATTTTCCAATAACCCATCCACATTCGAAATTTCATCCAAACTTGTTTTCAAACTGGAAATAGAACTTTCATTCGGTACATTAGCAATTGCATAGATCCGTTTCGTCCCAGAGAGAAGTTCTACTGTAATTTCTCCTTTCGTTTCACCCGATCCATCTGCTTGCTTTTGAGATATTATACCTAAGTCTTCTCCCTTGAAAAGTCGTCCAAACTCTTTTTCCCCAGTTTCTGCATTAAAGACAAACAAGTACAAATTAGTAACACGGAACTCTTCATCCGTTGGCAAAGCAGACTTTGTTTCCAAGTGAACCGGAGTAGTTGCCGTAAACGATAATTTCACTTCCGTCGGTATCCCTTCAACCACCTTGTTTCCTTTCTTGACCAAATCGTCATCAGTACAAGCGAACAAGACACAAATTGCACATATAGCACAAATTACTGATAATATATATTGCTTCATACGTCTATCTTTTTATTTCGTTAATTTTCATTTACCAAAATCAATACTCACACTATGATTACCATCCCACTCAGCAACCTGCCAGATAATATCCTCTGATACAGGCGGGTTATATATTCCTGTTAGACGATAAAGATGACCAGCTTGAAGTTGGTTACCATCGATTGTAAGTTTACAAGTTTCGTAAGTCGGGCTATTAACCGTTTGATCTGAAACTTTTTCAACATCTTCAGAACCACAATTTACCAACTCCTTCGTTACCTCATTATTCGGAATCGTAACCATATCCTTTCCGGTCGGATAAGGAGTATCCGGGAAATACCCCCCCCTATAGTTACGTTGTACAACATACGCATAACGCACCTCCTTGTCATACTCCGATATTATACTCTCCCCTATACCACATTGTAACGTAAATGTAAGATTAAAGCGAGAATCGCTGGATGGATACGAATAAAAAGTCGTATCGTTACAATTTGCAGCACCAGCTTCCTTATAAAGAGGCTGATTATCTATATATAACAAATAAGAAAGTTGATTTGCACCACTTAGCCCTATCGGCCCTTGCCAATAAGCTCCCTGCTTTCTAATTTCTTTCCGATTTTTCTTTGTTTCTTGTTTATAAAAGCTTATGCGATAAGTAGTACTCTTCCTATCCCTATAATAATAAAAGTTCTGATACCAAGTTATCTGACTATGATTTTTCCCATCTCCCCAACCTTTAGAATTCAAATCCTGTATATCATCATAATCAGCAACAGACTTCAATAATTTATCCATCAAAACATTATTTGAATTGTACTCCAACTGTACCCAATCACCATCTTCATCAGCCAACACCTTTTCTTCAGTCTCATCATTCAACGAAGACACCCCTCCAAAATCAATACGTGCACTCAGTGAACGTAATGGGACCTGGATCTCTGTAGTAGAAACAGAAAGAGTAGTTTCCATCGATCCGATTTTCACCAAAGTATTTGCAAGCCTTTCAGCATACGGGAAACCGGTAGTTTCTTCTTGCAGAGCTTCAAATTCGCTATATGAAGAACCTTTGCCTAATCCGTTATATTCATTTGTCGAATTGGCTATCACGACAAATGTAAGTTTCTTGTTTATTGGCAATTCACTTAAAGAAGCCCGATAGGCCGGTAGCGATTTATCATTCACAGTAACCGTTTCTGAAATTAAATTTGGATCTTTTACAAATCCTACGCAAATATTCTGATCATCAAACACAGCGATTGTCACACGGCTGATTTCCAACTCATCCGGAGTCGCCCATTCATATCCATCAGCAGCTTCCGCTTTCGTTTGTGCATCCCCTACCGCAAACACGATCGACAGATCTCCCACCTGTGCGATTTCCGGACTATCTGTGGGTATTTCATTTACACATGCTGTAAAGACGCTTGCCATTACGCACATCACTGATATTATATTTCTTAGCTTCATGATATTATATATATTTTACCCATTTATCCTTTCAAACTCACCGCTTATCTCTTCTTTTTTCCAATCCATTGTATAAGTAATAACATCAACATCAACCACTTGATTCTTGATCGTCACATGCACTTTATACAAATGATTTGGTTTTACTTCAGCACAGTTTTCGGTCGTACCTCCTGTTTTAATAGAGAAAGTCGTACTACCAGATCTACCCTTCCAATCATACGTAAGCGTAACATTCGTGGCAGACGACTTCTTCTCGTATGTATAGAAACGATAACCGATAGGATTGGATTTCTTTTTAGCCTCCTCGTTCATACTGTTCCATTTATTCAAATAAGAAGTATAAGCATAATATGCTGCGCCTATGGCTTCACCGCCCCCTAAAAGAGTACTCAAAAGCTGGCCGTTATTATCTGTTTGGCCTATGCCTCCCTTATCCGTACCCAATTGAATATCTCTGAGGACAGCCCGTACATCTGCTGCGCTGTGAGGGTTGTCACTATCAAACAATACATTGTCGTTAGCATCCTTTATCACGAAAGAGGCAATCTCTATAGCTGCTGTCCGAAGTGCCAAAGTCACATCAGCCACGCCACATTTTACAGTACCCTCTTCCAGGCAATCAAAATCTGTTGTTTTGCTGGACGTTCCATAACTACCAGCCAAGATCGTGCCTTCTCCCACCTTAATAAAATCGGTCAGGGAGTTACCGGTTTCTTGACCATCCCGAACGAATTTTCCGATCGGTTTGTTCCTCAACTCACTTAAAGAAAAAACAGTTTCATATATATGGGTCGCAAAATAAGAATTACTGTCATCAGTCATACCGACTACAAAAACTGTCAAATCAGGCTTCACAGAAGGAACTTTTACCAAGAGATGTTTATTCAACGTATATTTATAAGCTCCATCTTTCTGCGTAAGGTCTGACTTTGTATAATATCTCCGTCCAATAATTTCATCTCCGTTTGCCACAAAGACAAAACAATGGTTTACCTCCATTTCTTTATTCTTCACTGCACTATAGTCCGAATCCACAGCCGGTCCGGTTACTTCGGTTGTTGCTTTCGTACTCAAATCCGTCCCTGTTGAAATATTGAATTGGAGGGCTGCATACAAATCTTCGGATACGCCATCCACCTTACCTTTCGTATCCGAAGCAATATCGTCTTCCATCGAACAAGAAAACATGGCTGCAAGGAACCCTATACCTAATGCGATGTTTTTCAGTTTCATATTGTTTATCTTTTTTATTGTTTTTATCTTACTTCCTGTTCCATTTTTTCGACAATCAACATAGTTCTAATAGGACTTAGTTAAGGAAAGGCTGAAAAACAAAGACTTACAGAAGATCTTGAATAGGCATATAGAAGATTCAATTTAGCTTATACGATGATTTTCAATATAAAAAAACGACATAGTCCTATTAGAACTATGTCGTTTTTATCACTGTTTTAACTTTACATTGCAAAAATAGGCCAGATAGACAAGAGGGATAATAGGCACAACTTTCATCTTTAAGGGGTAAATGTGGCAATCGCCAAAATTGAGAGAGATACCCCTTGAAACGATAGATTTACTGTAATGGAAGAAAGAATAGGGTTCATAGGGCTTATAGCGCGACTATCAAAATGTCACTACCATCCCATCAAAATAGGATTACTACCCCATGTATTTAGAATTAGTAGCAAGGGTAATATTTTTTAACATTTCTGTTTGACATATAACGTCCTCTTTTCTCTGTCTAAATGACAAAGAAGGATCATCTCGTTTTCGGTATACAGAAGTAATAAATATTTACCGGAACATATACCCCAACGACAACGTCACGTTGTTCTGATAGAGGGAAGATTCGCCTTCACGTTCTATGGCGCGACGATCCAGTGTGCCGCAAAGGGCGCTGACGGAAAAGAAGTAGCGGCTGTAATCCACGCGCAGGCCGACATTGACACCCAGATCAAATGTTTTGAGATCAGCCTCCTTGGTCTGGCCGAAATGGATATCGACGTTCTGGTTTTCGGTTTTCATCTTTCCAAAAAGAGAGAAGTCGAGAGCCGGACCGGCATAAACGCCCAACTGCACATCATTTATAATAAAGGTATAAGCTAAGTTCACCGGAACCTGGATAGAATAGTAACTGCATTTATTGAAAGAATTCTTCGCCCCTTCCACTTGCGGATTAGAGTAGAAAGAACCGCCTTGGTTCGTAAACGCCAGTTCGGGACGCAAAGACAAGCCCTTATATAGATGTATATCAGCAAGTCCGGCCAAGCTGAAACCAAAACGGGCACCGGCGTTGTATGTACCTTCAACTTTCTGCACCAGAGAAGAATAAGCACCACCCGCACGCACGCCGAAAGTAACTTGACCGACAGCCGGCATAATCATCAACATTGCCCAAAAGGCGATAAATATAATTTTTCTCATATTGCTAATCTCTGCGTTATCAAAAGCAAAGATAGAGTTTTTCAGCCGGATTATAGCAGGCGATAGAATAAATTTATAAAATAACCCGTATCTTTATAGGCCGAAATAAAAAAGATTAAGAACCCATATGGAACCGTTTATACATCTGCACGTACATACCCAGTATTCACTGCTGGACGGACAAGCATCGATCGACGCTTTGATTGACAAAGCACAAAAGGATGGTATGCCGGCGATTGCCGTCACCGACCACGGTGTGATGTTCGGAATAAAAGAGTTCTTCAACAAGGTATCCAAGAAAAACGGCAAACCGTTAGGAGCTATCAAGGATTATGAGAAAGAGTTGAAAGAACTGAAAAGTAAAACGGAACTGACCTCCGAAGAGCAGGCCCGTCTTGAAGAAATACCTGCAAAAATCGAAGAAGAGAAGAAAAAAATATTCAAGCCGATCTTCGGTTGCGAGTGTTATTGCGCCCGTAACGGACGGCATAGCAAGCTCGCTTCGCAGAACGACCGAAGCGGATGGCACTTGATCGTGTTGGCTAAGAACCTAAACGGCTACAAGAATCTGATCAAGATGGTTTCTTTGTCCTGGACGGAAGGTTTTTACGGACGTCCGCGTATCGACAAGGAGTTGCTGGAAAAATATCACGAAGACCTGATCATATGCTCCGCCTGTATCGGTGGGGAAATTCCACAGCATATCCTGAACGGACGGATGGACAAGGCCGAAGAATCGGTTCTTTGGTTCAAGAACCTGTTCGGAGAAGATTACTACCTGGAAATACAGCGGCATGAAACACATGATCCGAACGCCGCACAAGATGTATACCCTCACCAGGTAACAGCCAACAAGGTGATTTTGGAACTGGCGCGTAAACACGATATCAAGGTAATCGCGACCAATGACGTTCACTTTGTCAACGCAGAAGACGCGGAAGCACATGACCGCCTGATCTGCCTCAGTACGGGTAAAGACCTGGACGACCCGAACCGTATGCGTTACACCAAACAGGAATGGATGAAGACGACGGCTGAGATGAATACCCTCTTTTCTGATATTCCTGAAGCCCTCAGCAACACGCTGGAGATAGCCGACAAGGTGGAATTCTACTCCATCGACCACGGTCCTATCATGCCAACCTTCGCCATCCCGGAAGATTTCGGAACGGAAGAAGGATATCGCCGGAAATTCACCGAACAGGACTTGTTCGACGAATTCACCCGTGATGAAAACGGGAATGTTGTCCTGAGTGAAGAGGCCGCACACGACAAAATAAAGAAATTAGGCGGTTACGAAAAGCTATACCGTATCAAACTGGAAGCTGACTATCTGAAAAAGATCACCTACGACGGAGCTAAAATTTGTTACGGAGATGAACTGAACGACGAAGTCAAGGAGCGGTTGAACTTCGAGTTGCATATCATGAAGACGATGGGTTTCCCCGGTTACTTCTTGATCGTGCAAGACTTTATCCGTGCCGCTCGCGAAGAATTGGGTGTTTCGGTCGGCCCCGGCCGTGGATCGGCAGCAGGTTCGGCTGTTGCCTACTGCCTGGGGATCACCCGTATCGACCCGATCAAATACGACTTGCTGTTCGAGCGTTTCCTGAATCCGGACCGAATTTCCCTCCCCGATATCGATACCGACTTCGACGATGACGGTCGTGGGGAAGTGCTTCGCTGGGTAACGGAAAAATACGGAGCCGAACGTGTGGCTCATATCATCACGTACGGCACGATGGCAACCAAGTCGGCTATCAAAGATGTCGCACGTGTACAGAAGCTTCCTCTTGCCGAATCGAACCGCCTCGCAAAACTCGTTCCGGACAAGATACCGGATATGAAGAAGTTTAAGCTGAAAGATGCGATCAACTATGTGCCGGAACTGAAAGAGGCGGCTACCGGAAACGATCCGCTGGCACGCGATACCTTGAAATATGCTCAAATGCTGGAAGGTAACGTGCGCAACACAGGTGTACATGCCTGCGGCGTCATCATCGGACGTTACGATATATCGGACGTCGTACCTGTCAGTACAGCCAAGGACAAAGATACCGGAGAAGAAATGCTCGTCACCCAATATGAAGGTTCGGTGATCGAAGAAACCGGTTTGATCAAGATGGACTTCTTAGGGCTGAAAACACTGTCCATCATTAAAGAAGCGATCGAAAACATCCGGCTGACAACGGGCCATGAACTGGATATCGACCATATCAGCCTGGAAGATCCGGCAACCTACAAACTGTATTGCGACGGAAAGACTACAGGTACATTCCAGTTTGAATCTGCCGGTATGCAAAAGTATCTGAAAGAGTTGCAGCCGTCCAAGTTCGAAGACTTGATTGCGATGAACGCCCTGTACCGTCCGGGACCAATGGATTATATCCCTTCTTTCATCGCCCGCAAACAGGGAAAAGAGGAAATCAAGTACGATATTCCCGTCATGGAGCGGTATCTGAAAGACACATATGGTATCACCGTCTACCAAGAACAGGTCATGCTTTTGTCACGTCTGTTAGCGAACTTCACCCGCGGCGAAAGTGACGCCCTCCGTAAGGCAATGGGTAAGAAGTTGATCGAGAAGATGAACCACCTGAAATCTAAATTCATGGCGGGTGGAAAGACGAACGGTTACAAGGAAGAAACTTTGCAGAAGATATGGTCCGACTGGGAAAAATTCGCCTCATACGCCTTCAACAAGAGTCATGCCACCTGCTACTCATGGGTAGCCTATCAGACGGCTTTTCTGAAAGCAAACTATCCGTCCGAGTATATGGCTGCCGTCCTGAGCCGAAGTTTGTCGAACATTGTGGATATCACAAAATTCATGGACGAATGTAAGGCAATGGGCATCCAGGTTCTTGGACCGGATGTGAACGAATCGATCCTGAAGTTCAGTGTGGACAAGAACAAGAACATCCGTTTCGGCCTGGGTGCCGTGAAGGGTGTTGGTGAAGCTGCCGTACAAAATATCATTGAAGAACGGAGAAAGAACGGTCCGTATAAAGATATCTTTGATTTCGTGGAACGTGTCAGCCTGACTGCCTGCAACAAGAAAAATATCGAATCGTTGGCATTGGCCGGTGCTTTCGACAACTTCGGCATTCAGCGGGAACAGTTCTTTGCCGAAACCGGAAAAGGAGAAATATTCCTCGAAACGCTGGTCCGCTATGGCAATAAGTTCCAGACGGACAAGAGCACGGCAACCAATTCCCTGTTCGGAGGAGATGCTTTTATCGCCATCGCCAAACCGGAGATTCCCAAATGTGAACGTTGGAGCGACCTCGAACGCCTAAATAAGGAAAAAGAACTGGTCGGCATCTATCTTTCCGCCCATCCTTTGGATGAATACCGTATTATACTGACATATGTATGTAATACCGGCATGGCGGAAATAAACGATAAGGAAAACCTGGTGGGTAAAGATTTGCTGTTCGGCGGTATCGTTACGGACTTCCGCGAAGGGATGACCAAGAAAGGGAATCCTTACGGCATTATCAAGATAGAAGATTTTACCGGTAGCGGAGAAATAGCGTTGTTCGGTAAAGATTACGTCGATTACAGCAAATTCGGCAAACGCGGTATGTACCTGCTGATCAAGGCGCGTGTGGAAGACCGCTACAATTCAGGTCGCCTTAGCTTATCTATCGGAGCCATCCAGCTACTACAGGAAGAGAAGGACCGTCTGATCGAAAAGATCAGCATCACGGTCCCGATCCACGATTTGGACGAACCTACCATAAACGAACTGTCTACCCTGATTAAAAACAATCCGGGCCAGAGTCTGTTATACTTCAAGGTGGTTGACGGTGAACATAATATCATACAGAATTTTTTCTCACAAAACATACGGCTCAATGTCACACGCAACCTGGTCGAATTCTTGCAAACGAACGATAATATGGATTTTAAAATTAATGGGTAGTATTTGTACGGTATAAAAGAATTTGTACTTTTGCACAAAATTCGAATATATAATTCATAATTAAAGATATGGCACTACAAATTACAGATGCAAATTTTGAAGAGTTGGTAAACTCTGGTAAGCCTATGGTCCTTGACTTCTGGGCAGAATGGTGTGGCCCTTGCCGCATGGTCGGCCCGATCATCGATGAACTGGCTACCGAATATGAAGGCCGTGTTACTATCGGCAAAATGGATGTAGACAACAACAACGACGTGGTTGCACAATTTGGTATCCGCAACATCCCGACCGTTCTTTTCTTCAAAGACGGAAAGGTAGTGGACAAACAGGTAGGTGCTGCTCCTAAAACTACATTCGTATCTAAAATCGAAGCTCTTTTATAATTTAATAGCACGAAGCATTTCGCGCTTTCCAGGGGGGCCGGGTATTCTTTCAACAGAATATCCGGCTTCTTTCATCATACGCCTGACGACACCTTTCGCACAATAGGTCACCAAAACACCACCTTCGGTCGTATGGGTATACAACCGGTTGAAGATTTCCTGATTCCACATCTCCGGCTGCTTATCAGGGGCAAACGCATCGAAATAGATCAGGTCGATTCGATCCGGCAAAGCACACGTATTACTGTCTCCTTGTATTTTATGCAGTTCAAAGAACTCCGTAACCTGGACTGCAACATTCCATTCCGCCTGATGCAGAGCATGGAAAACATCCTTTCGTCCGGCACAGAGCATTTCTCCGTAATTCAGGCTCTCGATCACGTCTGTACCAAGCGGATAAAGCTCAATCGAACAGTAATGTATTTTCCGTTGACAGGCCTCAGCATCCAACAAAGTCAGAAAGGCATTAAGTCCGGTACCGAAACCTATTTCCAGAATGGTGATTTCCCCCCGTTCCAGATGGTGCAACCCGGCTTCGATAAAGACATGGCATGACTCCTGTACGGCGCCATTCACAGAATGGTAGTGTTCGTCCATTTCTGGGATAAAAAGCGTATGGCTACCATCCGCCGTCAGTTGTAATTCCCGTTTGATATGATTCGTTGTGTTCTGCATATATTTCTATAATATGCCTGCAAAGGTAAGTTTTTAATCCCGGTTTTTATATACCTTTGTACCCATAACAAGAATCGAGGATGGCCAAGAAATTTATCTTTCTTTTACTCTTGCTGTTTACGGGTTTACAAATGATACGGGCCCAACAAACATATTCCATAAAAGGTATCGTAAAGGATGCCACCAACGGCGAACCGGTGAGTTTCGCCAATGTTGTCATATGGAATACGATAGAAGGGACTGTCACTGATTCGATCGGCCAATTCGAGATCACCGGAGTCTCTCCCGGAAGCTATCGCCTACAAGCCTCCTTCATTGGTTATAAACCAACAGTCACGGCTGAATTCAGGATTTCCAACAAGGATCTATTTTTTCCGATCGAACTGGAAGAAAGCAGTGAAAGTCTGCAAGAAGTAAGCATCGTTGCCTCGCCTTTCCGCAAGACGGCAGAAAGTCCGCTCGGACTGCGCGTTATCGGATTCAAAGAGATCGAGAAAAGTGCCGGAGGAAACCGGGACATATCCCGGGTCGTACAATCTTTTCCTGGTGTAGCATCTACGGCCGCTTTCCGAAACGACTTGATGGTCAGAGGCGGAGGCCCGTCTGAGAACCGTTTCTTTCTTGATGGCGTAGAAATACCGAACATCAACCACTTTTCCACGCAGGGAGCTTCCGGAGGTCCTGTCGGGATCATTAATCCGGATTTCATACGCGAAGTCAATTTCTATTCTGCCGCCTATCCTGCCGCGCGTGGAAACGCCCTTAGCTCGGTTCTTGATTTCAAGCTACAGGACGGCAACAAAGAAAAATTCTCCTTGCGGGGAGTGATAGGAGCTTCGGACATCGGATTCTCTGTCAACGGACCGGCCGGCAAGAAGACAACTTACCAGGTGTCTATTCGCCGTTCATACCTTCAGTTCCTTTTCGATATGATCGGATTACCTTTCCTGCCGACCTTCACTGACGCACAATTCAAAGTGAAACATACATTCGACCGGAAAAACGAACTGACGATCCTGGGACTGGGAGCCATAGACGACATGAAACTCAACACCGGCATGGAAGATATGAGTGAAAAGAACCAATATATCTTAGCCTACCTGCCAGTAGTCAAGCAAAAAACATACACCTTGGGAGCAGTTTACAAACATTACTCCGGCAAAAACATTTATTCACTGATTATCAGCCGGAGCCAGCTAAACAACCGGAATATCAAATACAAAGACAATGACGAAAGTTCGGAAGAAAACCTGACTCTCAATTACCGTTCGGACGAAATCGAAAACAAACTGCGCAGTGAGAATATATTCCGTTTTCCTTTCTTCCGGCTGAATGTCGGCGGAAACCTCGAATATGCGACCTACACCAATCATACATACCAGAAACAGTTCACCACGACTCCCAAAGTGATCAACTATCACACGGATCTCGGACTTTTGAAATGGGGGCTTTATGCCACAGCCATATACGAAAGCGATAACGAGCGTTTCACCGCATCTTTAGGAGTACGGGCAGATGCCAACGACTATTCGCCGGAGATGAACAATCTCCTGGATCAGCTCTCACCCCGCCTTTCCCTTTCCTACCGTTTGTTTGGAGCGGTTTATCTGAACGGAAACATCGGCAGATATTACGAATTGCCTCCTTATACAGTCCTCGGATTCAAAGACAATCAAGGCAACTATCTGAATAAGGCCAACCGCCTGACTTATATCCGGAGCGACCAGACGGGACTCGGACTGGAGTATCGCCCTTCCTCATATCTGAAATTCTCGGCAGAAGGTTTTTACAAGAAGTACGACCAATACCCGATGTCATTAGTCGATAGCATTCCACTCGCCTCTAAAGGTACGGACTACGGGGTTTTAGGAAACGAAGCGGTCAGCTCGACCGCCACAGGAAGAGCATACGGCCTCGAACTTACCGGACGGTGGTATAATTATAAAGGGCTGACCTTTATCGCTTCCTACACCTACGTCCGAAGCGAATTCAAGGATGGACGCGGAAGCGGAAAATACATTCCGTCAGCTTGGGACAACCGCCACCTCTTTACATTCAGCGGAACCTACGCACTGCCAAAAAACTGGGATATCGGAGCTAAATTAAGAGTTGTAGGCGGTGCACCTTATACCCCTTACGATGTTGAAAAAAGTAGTCTGGTCGAAGCCTGGGACGCCAGCGGTAGCCTCTATTACGATTACAGCCGCTTCAACAGCGAACGGTTAAAGCCTTTCACGCAATTGGATATCCGGATAGACAAGACCTTCTATCTGAAAAAGTTCATGTTGGGTGCTTATATTGACATACAGAACATCTTGAATTCCAAATATAAAGAACAGGATGTGTATATCAAAACAGGTAAAGTCCTAAACCCAGAAGCACCCCTCGACCAACAACGCTATGAATTAAAACCCGTAGAACGCCGTACCGGGACTTTATTGCCCAGTATAGGACTTATGATCGAATTTTAGAAAAGTATTGATTTATGCAAGCTTATACCAAATAATTCCTATTTTTGCATGCGGGATTCAAAAGGGATCTATTTTGGAGCTTAGAATAATATTTATTTAATGGGCAAATCATCAGACTACAAAACAAAGTACAGATGGCTATTTTTTTTCACTGTCATATGCCTGCTCTTCACATGCCGGGTTCATGCTGATGAAAATAATCCTATCCTGATCATAAGTTCTTACAACCCCGACACCCGCAATACGACACAAAATATCTCCGAGTTCATGGAAGAGTACAAGAAACAGGGGGGAAACTCGCCTGTCGTAATCGAAAACATGAACTGCAAGAGCCTGCCCGAAGCTCCCCTCTGGAAGGAAAGAATGCGTAAATTATTGAACAAATACCAGGGGGAAAGCAGCCCCAACCTGATCGTTATACTCGGGCAGGAAGGATGGGCCTCCTATCTGTCTCAAGATGACAGCATAATCCAGAATATTCCGATACTTTGCGGCATGGTCAGCCGAAATGCCGTTTTACTGCCTGACAGTAATATAAATGTAGCGGAATGGACTCCCGAAAGTGTAAACGTAGAAGACCTGAAAAACAAGGAAAGGAACCTGGCAGGATTTGTCTACAACTATGATATCAAAGCCAATATAGAGCTGATCCGGAAACTGTATCCGAGCACCAAGCATTTAGCCCTTGTCACAGACAACAGTTATGGAGGTATTTCGCTTCAAGCCCTGGTAAGAAAGGAAATCGGCAAAATAGATGGGATAGACTTCATCCCTCTGGACGGGCGTAAGAACGATATCTATAACATCATTGAGGAGATCAAGCAATTGCCCCCACAAAGCATCATCCTTTTGGGAACCTGGCGTGTAGACGTCAACGACGGATATTATGTCGGCAACGCGACTTACACCATGATGCTGGCAAATCCCAAAGTGCCTGCATTTTCACTGACTTCCATCGGTCTGGGACACTGGGCGATCGGGGGCTGTATCCCCCAATACCGCTCCATAGGAAAAGATCTGGCCCGCCAGGCTGTCCACCTTTTGAAGGAACACCCTGATGAACTTGACACAGAAACAATCCCGAACGTATATACATTCGATGCCAAGAAACTGAAAGAACGAAGTATCTCGACAAAAGAACTGCCCCCTCATTCCGTGTTTATCAATACCGAGGTAGGATTATTCGTCCAATATAAATTTGAAATCCTGTTGTTGGTGTCAATCGTGTTGTTACTGTTCCTGATCATGGTACTTTACTTTTACCTACGCACCAGCAAACTGAAAAATAAATTACTGATCCTAATCGACAAACAGAAAGAAGACGAAATAGAACTAAGAAAGGCCAAAGACAAGGCAGAAGAATCCGACCGTTTGAAATCCGCTTTCCTGGCCAATATGAGCCACGAGATCCGCACGCCGCTAAATGCAATTGTCGGTTTCTCCAACCTGCTGACCATAGCGGAGAACGAAGAGGAACGGGATGAATATATCAATATCATCAGCAGTAACAACGAATTGCTCCTGCAACTAATCAACGATATTCTGGACGTTGCGAAGATCGAAGCTGGCACATTGGAATTTATCGACTCCGAAATAGATATCAATGCCCTATTATCCGATATCGAGCAGTCTTCCCGCTTGAAAGCCCCCGAAGGGGTACAGGTTTCTTTTGTCGAAAAACTGCCTTATTGCATCATCATGTCGGACAAGAACCGGTTGGCACAAGTCATGACAAACTTCATCAACAACGCAATCAAGTTTACGAAAGAGGGAAGCATCCGGTTCGGTTACGAGCATAAAGACGACAAACTATTATTCTACGTCAAAGATACAGGATGTGGCATAGAACCGGAGAAGAAAGATCTTGTGTTCAACCGTTTCGTAAAACTGAACAGCTTTGCACAGGGGACAGGCCTGGGACTTGCCATCTGTCAGATGATCATCAAGAAGCTGGGCGGCGAGATCGGTGTGGAATCCGAATTGGGAACAGGTTCGACTTTCTGGTTCACTTTACCGGATACCGTCATTCATGGCATCAATATTCAGTCGATAAAAACAACGGTACACGAGGAGGCCGTAATCAACAACACGAATCCGAAAAAAGCGACACTGCTGATCGCGGAAGACAACGAAAGCAATTACATACTGATCCGTGCGATCCTAAAAGAGTATGACCTATTGCATGCCCGCAATGGGAACGAGGCCGTCCGGCTTTATCACGAGCACCATCCGGATCTTATCCTAATGGATCTCAAGATGCCAGACATGGACGGATATGAAGCGACTGCCGAAATCAGAAAAGAAGACTCCGACATCCCTATTATCGCCGTAACCGCTTTTGCTTTTGCAGAAGATGAACAACGGGTAAGGCAAAGCGGCTTCAACGGATATGCGGCCAAGCCGATCAAACCAGCGGAATTGAAAAAGATCATCGTCCAGTATCTTTCCTCTACAATACACGTGTCTGGGGAAATTGTAAAGTGAAAGTAGTCCCTTTCTCTTCTTCCGAAATAACGGAAATACTACCGCCATGCCGGTTCATGATCTGCCGACAAACACTCAAACCGATTCCCGAACCACCCTGTTTGGTCGTAAAAAATGGAACAAACACTTTATCCATCGCTTCCGGCACAATACCGTATCCGTTGTCAGATACCGTAATCACCGGAACTCCTTCACGCCTGAACGCATTCACCCGGACTTCAGGATAAAGACGTTCCTGACATGCCTCGGCTGCATTTTTCAACAGGTTTATCAACACTTGTTCAATCATGGCACGATCAGCATAAATGCGCAAGTCCACCGGGCGGACAGAGAAAGAGAATGAAACAGCGCCGGCAGGATACAACCCCCTTAAATCGTCAAAAAGGGAGGAGACCGGAAACAACTGCTGTGTCGGAGCCGGAATACGGGTCAGCTTCCGGTAATTCTCGACAAAGTCCAATAACCCTTTACTCCGGCGGTGTATCGTTTGCATAGCTTGCAACATAATGCCGTAATCCCGTTCGTTCAAGCCATTGGAGGTCGCACGCTCCGTCACCGTCTCCGACAGAGAAATGATAGGGGCGATAGAATTCATGATCTCATGCGTCAGGACACGGATCAGCTTTTGCCAGGCATCTGTCTCTGCCTCCGCCACTACCATATTGTACAGACGAGTCCGAAAAGCAGAAAGTGCCTCATTCATGGCACGTGTCAGGTTGGCTTCCGGTCCGTCAGTCGAAGGAACAGGGAAAGACAGATTCATATCTCCATAGTGGATGTTAGCAATCAGATGCTCCATCCTCTGAAGCATTTTCCGCTGATCCTGATAAAGAGAAAAAGCAGTTCCCAGCAAGATTATAAAACACATGACAGCCGTAAAATACAACCCTTTCAAAAGTAAAAAAGCAATTGAAAGAGATAGCCCGACCAGTAACCCGATCTTCAGGAAAAGGACATATCGTTTCATAGGCCCAACTTATCCAGTTTCCGATACAAAGCAAAACGGGTGATTCCCAGCAGTTCGGCGGCCCGGGTGATATTCCCGTCCGCCCGGCGGAGGGCACGTTCGATCGCTTCCTTTTCGAGAACGCTCAGATTCAACTCTTCCGGCTCTCCTTTCTGTTGGGCAGGTGCAGGATGTAGCATAAAATTTTCAGGTTTCAGCATGGAACCATCCGAAAGAATCACGGCACGCTCGATCGCATGCTGCAATTCGCGGACATTGCCCGGCCATGCATAGCTTTGTAACTTCGTTTTCGCATCCCTGGTAAGTCCCCCTATCTTCTTCTTATACTTGCGGACATAACGGTTCAGAAAATAATCGGCCAGTAGCAAAATGTCATTTCCCCGCTCGCGGAGCGGAGGAATATGCAACTCGATCGTATTGATCCGGTACAACAAATCTTGCCGGAAAGTACCTTCCTGGACCATCGCATGGATATTCATATTCGTGGCAGAGATCAGCCGGACATCGATCGGTACGGAGCGGGTAGCCCCCAAACGGAGAATCTGTCTTTTCTCGATAGCGGTCAATAATTTCGCCTGCATCGGCAAACTCAAATTGCCGATCTCATCCAAGAACAGGGTTCCTCCGGAAGCTACTTCCATACGTCCGGGTTTATCGCGTCGGGCATCCGTAAAAGCTCCTTTTTCATATCCGAACAGTTCGCTTTCAAATAATTGTTCCGGAATACTCCCCAAATCGATACTGACAAAAACCTGGTTGCAACGGGGCGAATGATGATAAAGGGCACGTGCAATCAGATCCTTTCCGGTCCCGTTTTCGCCTAAAATCAGAATATTGGCATCCGTATCCTTCAGCTTGGAGATCGTGGCAAACAATTCCTGCATGGCATCACTCTCTCCTATAATCTCAAAACCGGTATCTTCTGGATTTCCCAATGCCTCTACCCGTTGTTTCAACGTATTGACTTCCGTACGGCTTTCACGCAGTCTCAAAGCAGCCGAGATAGTAGCGAGCAGTTTTTCTTTTTCCCAGGGTTTCGGAATAAAATCGGTAGCTCCCGCTTTAATAGCACGCACAGCCTTTTCCGTATCTGCATACGCCGTAATAAAAAGAACCACTGCATCGGGATCGGCGGCTTTTATCTTTTCGAGCCAAAAGAACCCTTCCTGTCCGCTGATAGCATCCCGCCGGAAATTCATATCCAACAAAATCACATCCGGCACGAATGTCGACATAAAATGTTCGATCCGTTCCGGCTGTGTTGTCACTTTTATCTGTTCCACATAGGGTTCAAGCAACAGATTCAATGCGAAGAGGACATCTTCGTTATCATCTATAATCAATATTTTCCCGTTCTTCATATTCCTGATATTATTCTGTCTCCTGTAAGAAATCATCCTTAACGTGGCAAAGATATGTATTATATATATGGAATGTATGTGCGATACTGCACATAATTTGTGCGGAATAACACGTTTTTTTCATACATTTACAGGCAAATACGACATAAACCATTAAAAAATATTACTACGATGAAAACATCCCGGCTATTCATTTCCGCCCTTATCGGTATGGCAGCCCTTACAGGTTGCCAACCTGCGGTTAAGACAAACAATGTTTGCAACGACACATGTACCTGCCCGGCGACAACAGAAGAGGTTCCGGTTGCCTTATTGACAGACACTCCTGTAATCACCGCTCCCCCTGCCGAACTCAAACTCGACCCCTTCTATAAGAAATATATGAATGTGAACGGCATTCATGTCGTCAGTTCCTGGCGCGTACCCGACTCCTGTTTCTACGCCGCTTATATCAGTATTAAGGCTTTGACCGACATACTTCCACGCGAGGTCATGAAATCATTGACCGACCGACATACACGTATCGGCATCATGGCACGCTACGAAGGGACGACGGATATTCCCGAACATGCTTTCTTGGCAAAAGACACAACGCTTAACTGGGACGTCCGTGCCCGTGGTTTAGGCGGCGATGCCGAACATCCTTTCTCAACCTGTGCCGAGGAGAACATCCTTGCCTATCAGATCGACAAATACCATGCGGAAGATATCCTGATCCACGAGTTCGCCCACACCATACATGGAGCCGGCATTCTCCCGATCCATCCTGAGTTCAACGACGAATTGCAGGCGTCTTTGGATGCAGCCGTAGCTAAAGGTCGCTGGAAAAATGTCTATGCCGCCACAAACGTCTGGGAATATTGGGCGGAAGGAGTCCAGAACTGGTTTAACGTGAACGCCGAGGTCAATACGGATGATGGCGACGGCAAACATAATAAAATTAACACCCGTGAAGAACTGAAAGCATATGATCCGGGACTCTATACCATTCTTGCCCGATACTTTCCGGAGATAAAGGAACAGGTCAGCCGACATAAAAAAACGGATCTATACCATTGGACAGAATAACACCTGAAAATAAAACAGTATTCAAACACAAAAATCGAACCGGACAAGCTATTATTCTGTAATCGCTGCCACTGATTATAAAATCACAGGCAGCAATTATATAATCACAGGCAGTAACTATATAATCAGTGGCAGCGATTACAAAATAATAGAGCAAATCGCCAACTATAGATAAGGTTTTAGAAAACTCCCCGTGCTAATCCGCACGTGAATTGTGCTAATCCGCACCTCCACTTCCAATCTTCACTCTTTTATCAACTTAAATATCAATATTTTACAAGAATGGCACATTATTTGCGTCCTTCTTGTCATGAAACACACGATATACATAACAATACTCCTTCTGCTCCCCTTCCAGCTCAAGGCGCAGAAAACACTTACACTGACATTGAGCGAAGCAATCGAAATGGCGCGCCGGAATTCTCCTGAAGCAATTGCCGCCCGTCATGCTTTCAGAGCTTCTTACTGGAACTGGCGTTCGTTCCGAGCCAAACAGCTACCGAGCTTGACGCTCACATCCGATCCGAGCTTGAATCGTTCCATTCAATCGGTTACATTGGAAGATGGCAGCGACAAATTTGTACATCGGAACCAACTCTCAGTCGATGCCGGTCTCGAAATCCAACAAAATATAGCACTCACGGGAGGTAGGGTTTTATTGAAAACCGGACTTGAAAGACTGGATATGTTTACCGACAATATCTCGTCTTACAAGAGTACTCCGGTAGTCGTAGGATATGAACAAGACTTATTCGGCTTCAACGACCTAAAGTGGGAACGCCGCATCGAACCGATTAAATATGAAGAAGCAAAAAAGACCTATATCGAAACACTCGAACTGGTTGCAGCCTATACGACCAATCGCTTTTTTAATCTGGCAACGGCACAAACCTCACTGGAAATCGCAAACTATAATTTCGCATACGCCGACACACTTTACCGATATGCGCAAGGACGTTACAATATCGGAACGATTACCGAAAACGAAATGCTCCAACTGGAACTCAACAAACTGACCGAACAGACAAACCGTCTCAATGCACAAATCGAAGTCGATGATTATATCCAGTCGCTCCGCAGTTATCTGGGTATTTCCGAAAATATTACCCTGGTAGTGATTCCCGACGACAGCATTCCTCACTTCACAGTCGATGTAAACGAAGCTATGCAACTTGCTTTCCAAAACAATCCGGATATCAGCGCCTTCGAACGCCGTCGGCTGCAAAGTGAAAGTAACGTCGCCGAGGCGAAAGCCAACCGGGGTTTTAAAGCTGCCTTATATGCACAGTTCGGTCTGACGCAGAGCAACGAAAAGCTGAAAGAATCCTACCGAGATCCGATGGACCAACAATTGGTGACATTGGGTATACGCATACCGATACTGGACTGGGGAGTAGGAAAAGGCCGGGTGAAAGTGGCCAAAAGCAATCGGGACAAGGTTTACACCGAACTGGAACAAGAGCGGATGGATTTCGAACTGAACGTCGCCAAGATCGTCAAACAATTCAACATACAGGCCGGGAAAGTTGCCATAGCCTATAAAACAGACCAAACGGCCCAGCGCCGTAACGATGTGGCACGCAGGCTTTACCTGTTGGGAAAATCGACAATTCTCGACCTCAATGCCGCCATAGCCGAAAAAGACAACTCCCGCCGTGCTTACATCACGGCTTTATATAATTATTGGAATCTCTATTACGGTCTCCGCAGCCTGACCGGCTACGATTTCGAGAAGATGATCCCGATCACGGAAGATTACGAACTCCTATTGAGGTAATTGACAATTGAGAATTGACAATTGATAAATCATAATTCATAAATCATAATGGATAAACCTATTGCAAAGAAACCCGTTTATTACCGCTACCGCTGGCATATCGCCGGAGGAACCGCATTCATAGCTCTTCTCGTCTATGTCGGGATCGCCGCCTCCGGTGGCAGGAAACTCCGTACCGAAGCGGAAAACCTGATCATCGGTGAAGCGACAAGCGACAAGTTCCTGGAATATGTAGATGTCGAAGGGGTCGTACAGCCTATTCTCACCATCCAGATCAACGCCCGCGAAGCAGGCAGCGTAGATCAGATCATAGCAGAGGAAGGGACTATGATGAATAAGGGAGATACAATCCTGACACTCAACAATCCCGACCTTATCCGCACCATCGAGGATCAGCAGGATGAATGGGAAAAGCAACTGATCTCTTATCAAGAGAAAGAGATCGAGATGGAACAGAAAAGCATCGACTTGCAACAAGAAACCTTGCAGACGACTTACGAACTGAACCGGCTCAAAAAAAGCTATGCACTCGACGAAGAGGAATTCAATATGGGAGTCAAAAGCAAAGCACAGCTGGAAGTGGCTCGGGACGAATTCGACTATAAGACCCGAAGCACTGCTTTGCAGTTGGAAGGTTTGCGCCATGATAGTGCGGCCACGATCTTGCGCCGTGAGTTAATGAAAAATGATCTTGAACGAGAACGTAAAAAGTTCGAACGTGCTCGGGAGCGCATGGAGGATCTGATTGTTCGTGCACCTCTCTCCGGACAACTCAGTTTTGTCAAAGTAACTCCCGGACAACAGATACAGAGCACCGAAGCAATCGCTGAGATCAAAGTCCTCGATCAGTTCAAAATCCATACATCCCTCAGCGAATACTACATCGACCGGATCACGACCGGTCTGCCCGCCACCATCACCTGGCAAAATAAGAAATTCCCACTCCGGATTACCAAAGTCGTCCCGGAAGTCAAAGACCGTAACTTCGATGTCGACCTAGTCTTTACGGAGACAAGTCCGGAAAACGTACGCATCGGCAAAAGTTTCCGTGTCCAGATCGAACTTGGGCAGCCGGAAGAGGCTCTCGTTATCCCACGTGGCGACTTTTTCCAAACTACCGGTGGCCAATGGATATACAAATTGAACGAATCCGGCACGAAAGCCCGGAAAACCCCGATCAGTATCGGCCGTCAAAACCCGCAACAATACGAAATAACCGGTGGTCTCCAATCAGGCGACAAGGTGATTGTCACAGGATATAGTACCTTTGGGGATGCGGAAGAGTTGATTTTAAAATAAAAGAAGAATAATCCCGATACGACAACATCAATATGAAAATAATACTATTAGCTTTACGATCGCTGATACGTTTCAGGCTCTACAGTGCCATCAACATCATGGGGTTGGCACTGAGTCTGGCGTGTGTCATAATCATCAGCAGGTATGTCTACAGTGAATTGACAACAGATCATTTTGCGTCCAACCATGAACGGTTGTTCCTAAGCGTCAGGCATTGGAATAATAACGAAAAAGTGCCCACTCTTCTTACTACACAAAATATCATGATGAGAAAGGATTACAAAAATCCTTTGGATATACCGGAAATAGAAAAACACACTTCATTTGTTTCTCTTAAAGACGTAACAATCGAAGTTGAAAACAAAGGATTCAGTGCGCATGTTCTAGCAACTGATTCGGTTTTCTTGCAAATATTAGACTTCCCTGTTTTAAAAGGTGACCAGACAAAGCTATTAAAGGACCCTAAAGGAGCAGTCCTCAGTGAATCTTTTGCGAAAAAACTATTTAAGAACCAAGACCCTATCGGGAAAATCATAAATTACAACGGACAACTGTTAACCATACAGGGAATTACAGGAAATGTCGAGACTAAAAGTTCTCTTTCTTTCGACCTTCTGATTTCACGTGCATTACAATGGAGATGGCCTCCAGTGAATTATTACAGCATAGCTTTAGCTGTTCCACATACCGATATAGACGTTATAAATAAGAAACTTAAATCCACGTACGATCAACAGAACGCACGCAGTTTCCTATTCCAGCTTTTTCCTCTGGATAAACTGTATATGGAGACTTATATCCAAAAAGGAGAAAAGACATTTTTACAAGGGAATGCAAGTAGCGTTCATATCCTGTCCGTCACAGCCTTACTGCTTTTGCTTGTCGGAGTATTCAATTTTGTCCACCTCAACTCTGTCGTCATCCTTAAAAGGAGAAAAGAATTCAGTATGAAAAAAGTGTTCGGAGCCCGGCCTGCTCAACTTTTTATTCAACTATATATAGAAAATCTCTTCTTAACCGCATTTGCCCTGTTTCTAGCTTGGGTCATTATCGAAATGACTTATGACATACAAGTTCATATACTGGAAATCAAAGCTATAGTTCAAAAACACTATAATATATGGATATCAATTCTACTATTGTTACTCTTACCTGCAATCACAGCTTTGCATACATTCGTACGTTTCAGCCGGAAACCAGTCATAAGTTCCCTACAAAATATTGACCGAAGTAAAGATAAGCCGGAGATAAAAACCATATTTCTCACTTTACAATATGGCATAACACTCTCTTTGATCGTTTGCTCTCTATTTTTTATCAAACAATTGAACTATATGCTGGCTACAGATCCTGGATATCGAACTAAAGACATCATAAAAGTATGGTTCCAACGGCCTACCTCTTCGATGTCATACACTGCTGATGAAATAAAACATCAAGAGGAAGTCAACAAATATATTTTAGAGACGTTACAATCTTCCCCGATTTTTGAAACTTTCTGTTTCGGTATAAGCCCTTATGAATTTCCATTGAATCCTCTTCATAAAAAGGCGGTAAGAATTCCAGGAGGTGAATGGGAAGAAGTCATCCATATAACCATCAGCCCCGACTTTCTCACACTATATAACATTCCGGTTTTCGGGAAGGGCCTTCCTATTGCTCAAAATGAAGTATTGTTAAATGAAACAGCCAAAAGACTTTTCTCTCAAAACGAAAAACTTCCGGAATTATTGGAAAGCGACTGGAATGCAAAAGGGACATATCTGCTTGTCAAAGGTTTTACCAATGACTTTCAGACAGTTCATCTTGCACAGCATAACAAACCGATCATCCTATCCATACACAATGAGTCTATGCTTTCTCACAATAAACTGATGGCAGCAATCTCTCCAGGGTATCGTCAGGAAGCCATTCTGTTTTTGGAAAAGTTACATAATGAAATAGGACAAGGTGATTTTGAATATACTTTTGTTTCTGATGAAATCGAGGAACTATACAATAAAGATAAACAAGTAGCCATTATCTATAGTGTTTTTGCACTGATAGCAATCCTGATTTCCTCATTAGGTCTTTTCGGGTTATCCTTGTTTGACGTACAGCAACGTTACCGCGAAATAGCCATCCGCAAAGTCAACGGAGCAACCACTTCCATCATCATGCAAATATTATTACGAAAATATTATAAGCTTCTCGCAATCGCATTTATTGTGGCGGCTCCTGTCACCTGGCTTACCATCCACAAATATCTGGAAAGTTTCGTCCACAAAGCCGACATCTCCTGGTGGTTATTTGCTATCGCTTTGTTACTTACGGGAGCAATCTCTTTGCTGACTTTAATTTGGCAAATACGCAAGGCTGCCCGGACCAATCCGGCAGAAGTGATCAAATCAGAATAAAAACAAACAACCATGATACTACAACACTACATCAAAGTTGCACTCCGTAACCTGACAAAATATAAAGTGCAATCTACCATCAGTATTGTCGGCCTGGCAATCGGGCTGATCTGTTTCACATACGGATGGAACTGGTACAGGTATGAAACGAACTACGACGGGTTCTATCCACAATCCGAGCAAATTTACCGGATATACGGAATCGATAAACAAACGGGAAAGAAATCGGAGGAATTACCACTTATTCTGGCACGCAAACTGAAAAAAGATTTTCCGGAAGTAATAGAGACAACCCAGATTTATTCCAAATATGGTTCGACTTTTAAATATGGAGAAACAAGGTTAGAGGATCCGGACGAGGAATTCATTGACGAACAGTATTTCAAATTCTTTCCACGTCCCGTAATTTGCGGTAAAAAGGATGATATCCTGAAAACACTGGATGAGATAGCCGTCACCCGCTCTTTTGCCATGAAATATTTCAAAACACCAGAAAAAGCATTAGGCAAAACCCTTGAAAACGGATATCGTAAACACATTACGATCGTGTCCGTCCTGGAAGATTCGCCCAATAACTCCATGATGCAAGCCGATGTTTATGAACTGGATAAATTCGACCGTGACCGGGAAAACCGGATCACGGACGAAAAGCAATGGGCTTTGCTAAACACTAAAATTTATCTATTGTTAGCACCTAACATTAATATAAAAGCCTTTGAGAAGAAGATCAATTCTTATATGGTTGAGCATGGATATAATAAATCAATCCTACTAAAATTGATTCCCCTGACAGATGTCCGTCATACATTTGGAAGTGAATTGACATTTAATCTTTCCTACATCCGGACATTCACGGTAACCGGACTCTTATTGTTACTCTGCGTTTTCTTTAATTTCACCAATCTACTGTTGAATCGTATCTATTTACGGAACAAAGAAATGAAATTGAGAAATGCGATCGGCGCTGATAAAAAAAACTTGGTTATCCAGTTGCTGCTGGAATTGACGCTGCTTGTCGGGATCAGCTTTCTATTGGCCTCTTGCCTGTTGGAATTAACCGCTGACGGTTTCTCACGCCTCTTCGAAACGACATTACAGCGAAAATTATTATTCAACCATCTTTGTATCATAACAGGTATTAGCTGGTTGATACTCACGGTTGTCTGCCTACCACTATTCCTGCATTTTGTCCGTGCCTCTTCTCTATTAATATCCGATGGAATCTCTCCTACTCGGAAAAGCGGCTTCCGCAAAATCAGCATGACACTTCAACTATGTATTTGCATATTTTTTCTGATGAGCACATTCATTATGTTCAGGCAAATATCTTTCATGAAACATAAAGACTTGGGATTCCAGAAAGAGGGCCTGATCCAGATGGAAATGACATTCAACGACCGGGAAGGGATCAGTCGAGAGATTTCTTCATTGGCAGTCCTAAAAGGATTCACACAAGCCGGAATATTTACTATCACCCATGAACCTTATACACAAAACGAAGTCGAATGGGAAGGGAAACCACTGGATTTCAATCCAAACTTCCAAGTCCTACAAGTAGGTAGCAACTTCCCGGAAGTTTTCAACATACCAATGTTGAAAGGACGTTTCGTCGATGAAGGAGATCTATCCGACGGTAACCGACATTCCTCTTGGACAAAAGCTGTCATCAATGAAGAAGCAGCCCGTATCATGGGTATAAACGATCCTATCGGAAAGAAGATCAGCATTTGGAATTACACAATAAATAGAGACGGAAGTAGAGGACGTGCCGAAATGGAGATCGTCGGGGTCATCCAAAACTTCCAAGCAGCCAGTTTACGCAACCCGGTACTGCCTCTAGTGATCGTAACCGATCCAAGCAAATGGAATAGCTATTTTTATTATGCCCGTACCGAACCCGGAAAAGAAAAATCCGCGATCAAAGCGATCCGGAATGTATTCAAAAAACATTCCAAACAAGGTGACCCTACCACTTGTAAAACACAAACTATAAACCAGATACTCGACCAGCTCAGTACCTCCGAGGACGCCAGCTTGCAACTCTTCACTTTACTAGCCCTGTTCTGTACGCTCATCTCCATCTTCGGGCTTTATTCCATTTCGTCCAGCAATATGGAACAACGGAGGAAAGAGATTGCCATACGGAAAGTGATGGGAGCCTCTGCTGGAACAATTGTCAAGATGTTCTTCCAAGAATATCTGACAATAGCACTGATCGCCAATCTTCTGGCACTGCCACTCGCATGGTTGTTCATGCAAAATTGGTTACAACAATATGCCTACCGGAGCCATATCTCTGCCTGGATGTATATTGCAATCGTATTTGCCACCATCTTCCTGATCATCGGAGCTGTCCTCTATCAAACGATACGGGCTGCCCAGAGCAATCCGGCGGAGGTGATCAAGTCAGAATAAAAAAATATATTTGAACAAGATTTTATAACAAACAATCAGACAATGTTATCGCACTATATCAAAGTTACTTTCCGGGAATTACTAAAATACCGAACTCAATCAATTATCAGCATTATCGGCCTGGCCATAGGATTTACAGCCTTCATTTTAGGAGGTTACTGGTTATGGTGGGAGACACATTTCGATAATTTCCACCCGGAAGCAGACCGACTTTACTGCCTAACGACGGAGGGACTTGTAAAGCGTGCCAACGGAACACAAGCCGATCTGGATCAATTACATATTAATGACCGGGAAGAATTGTTCAAGTTGCTCCCCGAAATCGAAGCCTCCTGTTCATTCAACCATCTCAGCTTTACACTGCAACAGGGAAACGAGGCAATTAACCTGCATGGAATGGAAAGCGGGCAGTCCTTTTTCAATCTTTTCCAGGCGGATTTTATCGAAGGAACTCACAAAGGTATCGTTCCCGACGGCAGTTCTGTCATTTTAACGAAAAGGACAGCTCACAAACTGTTCGGGACAACAAACTGCATCGGCAAGGAAGTCGTATTGGATAACAATCTCCGTCCCTCGGTAGCCGGTGTTATCCGTGATTATCCGGATAATACTGATTTGCTGTTCGACTTCTTGTTAATCAGGATACCCCAACCCAATCATGTCAAACGCATGACGACCTACGTGCGACTTCAAAAGAATACAAACATGACAAATGTACGGAACAAACTAACGCTCTATAAAAGCCATGCAGAAGATAAATGGGATCGCGAACAAGTAAAAAACTGGAAAATAAACTTGCTGACAGCCTCCGAAGTACATCTCCGGTGCCACCCAGAATTGACAGATCGCATCCGTAACATCCATATCCTGGCTTTAGCCGGAATAATGGCTTTCCTAAGCGCTTTAATCAATCAGCTTGTTCTTTTTATAGGGCAACAGCAACGGAAGCAGCAAAAAAACCGGACTTACCTTTGTGTTGGAGCCTCAACCACAAGTATGGTCATGAAAGGTTTTACCGAACTGGCATTCCCCTTAATGATTGCCTTTTTAATCGCTTTCTGTCTGATCGAAAGCCTCTATCCTTACTATGAAAGCTATACGGCATGGAACCGATACGGCATCTACGAGAACGTCAGTCGCCATCTTTCACGAACTTCACTTTTCGGCAATACGCTATCACTCGCCGGAATCAGTATCTTGATCTTCCTTTTTATCTGTTACTATCCGATACGAAATCTTTTGGAGCATAAAATACGGAAACCTGCTCTTTTCAAACAGAGCCTGATCGTCGTCCAGATATTTATCGGTTCACTATTCTTTATCATCTCTTTAGGGTTGTTTCGGCAGTTACATTTTATCCTTTCGAAAGACAAAGGGATCGATTATGAACGGGTCATACAAGTCGATTTAGGATACAGTACAGCTCATCAGACAGACCTTAGTGTCTTGAAACCTGAAATGGTCAATCACCCATATATAGAAGGAGTTACATATACCTGTGGAAATGCTCCGGTCTTTACGGAACAAGGGGATTGGTACGGTTCTTTTTACTCGCACTTTTGTTTCGATCCGAATGAATCTGAACCAAATAGTTACAACCCGGTAGTTGTTGCCGACAAAGACTTCTTTTCGTTTTTCAAACTGCAACCGATATCGGGCAACTGGCCGACGGCGGCAAATCCATATAGCTATATAGTAAATGAAACTTGCCTACAAACATTAGGATATACGAATCTGCTTGAACGGCCTATATACATAAAAGGGCAGGCGAGCCAAGCCAAAGTTTGCTGTGTCATAAAAGACTATTTCTATGCTCCGATGCAATATCCCATATTACCGCTATTCTTTACCACATACGATAATCCAACAGTAAAAGACGTCGAGCGCCCTTACCTTATTTATGTCCGCTATGCAAAAGGGCATAAAAAGGAGGTGCTGGAGCATCTTCGTGAGATAACATCACATATTCAGAATGACAATGTCAACCGGAACAAAATGTTTACGGAATTATCCGATCTGGTCGATCTTTTCAATCGCCCGGAGAAAGTGATCTTTACCATCTTTAGTATCCTTTCTCTGGTTTGTATCCTGATCTCCACTTTCGGTATCTACTCCCTGGTGAGTCTCGCCACCGAACAACGCCGAAAAGAGATTGCTATCCGTAAAGTAAACGGAGCGACATTTTATCACATCCTTCAACTGTTTTTCCGGGAGTATTTCATGTTAGTGGCATTAGGCAACGCTTTCGCTCTCCCGGTCGGCTACTTAGTAACGAAACGTTGGCTCGAAACGTACGCCAATCACACCACATTACCTGCATGGTTGTTCCTGCTGGTTTTCTTTTTCACCAGTGGAATCGTACTACTCTCTATTTTCCGCCAGGTTAAAAGAGCTGCTACTACCAACCCGGCGGAAATTATTAAAACCGAATAATCACAAAAAACATCACATCATGTTCATACATTACTCAAAAACAGTCGTCCAAGTACTCTCCCGGTCGCCCTCAAAAATAAATTATGAACAGAATAATTGAAAGGTTAGAACAATAAAAAAGAAAAGCAACAATTAATTAAGTCAACACATCCCAAAAACAATTAACATTTTAAATTGATAAGACAAATTACACTAATTATATCATACAGTACCATAAGTTGTTTTATATTCGCTCTATAAATTATTTATATTAATATGTCTTTTATGAAAACGAGCACTCTATTAGCTTTGTTTACTACATTAGCAGCAGGTTCATCCTGTGCACTGAAAGGTGAAGAATTAAAAGTAAAAGAGGTGATGCAATAATATAACATGCACAAACAAATATTTATAGTGATGTTGATTTGTCTGAGAGGTGTCGATTATATATCTGCACAGCAGTGGACAAAAAAGGATTCCGTCTGGCTTCAGAATGTTCTATCCGGAAAAGAAAAACTGGAACTGAATCCAGAGACGATGAAAGCGATTCAATCAGGTTCCTTTATAAACTTGGATGAACCGGCATCCAACATGAAGATATCGCCAGTAACTCCGTTACCCATCCTCAAAGATTTTACCGAATACATACAAACGGACTCGGCATACCGCAAGAAAGCATTGAAAGACCTCCCACCAGGTGTCTTTTGGCTATACGCTCCTCCTCCCGGAAAAATACTACCAGTCTATCAATATATGCTCGATGAAGTCAAACGGAATCCGATCACGGTTCCCGGCGGCATGTTCTTTGATCTGGCTGAGATGACCAGCCGTAAATCACATATACACAAACGTAATGCTAAAAGAGACGGGACATGGAAGAATTACAACAATTTACCCACTCCCGATATCATCAAGAAAAAGAAAAAATTTGCAACCGATCATCCGAAATTAGCCGGACAGGATACGCTTTTGTTACGCAAGGACTCGTTGCAGTTAAAAGATACGACACACGTAATCTCCTCTGCTCCGACAAACTAAACATCCATAATAGGAACTTTATAAAAAAAGTCGTATTATTTTGCAACAATTCGGTGTCATATAACGTCTTATAGTTATACAAGAAACATTAATCAGAAACAGATTATGACAAAAATACAACTATTAGCTACGTTGTTAGCACTCTTTATCATTGCCATGTTAGGAGCATGCAGCAATGAAGACTACTCAGAACCGGATGTTTTCAAGGTAACACCTGACCTCCGTACCCGCATCAATACAGGGGTAAAGATGGCTTCCCGCACAGAGAAAAAATTGTTCAATGAAAAATTTAATTCTTTCCTCACCAAATGCGATGAAATGGGATTGGGAAATACACCTTATCAATATATGGAAACGGAAGAGTATGCCGATTTGAAAAATCAAGTCTTGTCATCCTCTCCCGCTACCTGTTACCTGCTAATGGACCGCTATCTAAAGCGAAATCCACCTTTCTTCTCTTTCATTCTGAACGATCTGATTGAAACAGCCTATCCCAATACAGCTGATAAAATTGCCAACCGGATGAAATCATCAACCACCGTGCAGGAAACAATGGAACTATTTCCTCAGGTTTGCCTGGAAATCTGGCTGGACGAGATAGAGAACCGTTAGGTTATTCCCACTCCGGCGGTTCCTGCCCTAACAAGTTCTTGACGAAGAAATCGTGCATTTTGTGCATTTCGAACGGACCGCCGAGGCTGTGCGTCTTGCCCGGTAGATAAAGCTGTTCGAAATTCTTGTTTGCTTTCATCAAGGCACTAACAACCTGCAAGGTGGAAGCCGGATCGACGTTATCATCCAGTTCACCGTTGATCAGGAGCAACTTGCCTTTCAGACGATAAGCATTGTCGACATTGGAGGAGGTACTATAAGAGGCGTCGATCGGATAGCCCATCCACTGTTCGTTCCACCAGATTTTATCCATCCGGTTGTCATGGCAACCGCAAAGGGCGACTGCAACCTTATAAAAATCGTTATGGAACAGCAAAGCAGCCATCGCATTCTGACCTCCGGCCGACCAGCCATAGATGCCGACACGATTCAAATCCATATACTTGTATTTCGCACCTGCCGCTTTCATCCAAGCGATACGATCCAGGAAACCGGCATCTTTCAGGTTCTTCCAACATACATCATGGAAAGCTTTCGAGCGGTTGGACGTCCCCATACCGTCGATCGAAACGACGATAAAGCCGAGTTCTACCAATTTGGAGACCAGATGATGGGCCGGTTTGAAATCCTTATCCACATGCGAATCGTGCGGACCGGCATAAATAAACTCTACGACCGGATAGGATTTGGAAGCATCAAAGTGCATCGGGCGATAAATGTTCCCCCAAATATCCGTCTGCCCGTCCCGGCCTTTCGCGCAGAACACTTCCGGCATTTGCCAGCCTTCCGCCTGCAACACACTCACATCGCACCTCTGTAATCCGGCCACCACAGACGCATCCGAGGTTCGCTTCAACTGACTGACAGGCGGCAGGTCGGGGCGAGAATAGACATCGGTAAAATAAGAACGGTCGGCAGAGAAAGTCACACGGTGGTTCCCGTTCTCAGGAGTCATATCGGTAAAGCCTGTTCCATCCAAGTTAATCCGGCAGTAATGCAGGTTATAAGGATCTTCGCCTTTATTAAAGCCCGAAGCGGTGAAATAGACAACCCGGTTCGTTTCATCCACATAATCGACCTGACGGAGCACCCATTCACCCTTTGTCACCTGTCGTTTCACCTGCCCGCTCGTACCATCTATCAGGTAAAGATGACGCCATCCGTCCCGTTCGGAAATCCAAAGCAATTCTTTTCCATCATCCAGATCATACCGAAAGTTGTTATAATAATAGATAAAAGTCTTTGTCTGCTCGTCCACCAGATGACGGATAGAGCCGTCGGCCGCATTCACTTCGCCAATCACATAACGCTGATGGCCACGCTGGTTGAACTCGAACGTAAAGGCACGGCTGTCCTTGCGCCAGCCTGTCAGGTTCAGATAATACTGGTTTTCGTAAGGAGCGACATCCAGCGCTACCTGCCTCCGTGCCTCCACATCAAAAAGGACAGGCAGATAAACAGGCAACACATCGCCCGGCTTCGCATAATCGCGCCATTGCAGGATCGGTTGCTTCTGGCTGGACGGACTGGATTCGATCAACGGGATACGACGTTCCTGCACGTCGCGCACCTTCACTGTCGCCAGCTTCCGGGAGTCGGGTGACCAGATGATCGACCAAGCATCATAACGCAAGTTAGTCGTACCATCCATCGTCAGGGCAATCTCTTCTTTCGGCTTATCCTTCTCTTTCTCATCCCGGACAGGAGAAATATAGAGATTGTTATCTTTCACATAAGCTTCCCATTTCTTATCAGGCGAGACAACAGGAACCGGAGCTTCTCCATGACGGTGCCAACGGTCCGGTTTCTTTTCCTCTTCCTTTAGCAAGGACTCGGCCAGCCCTTTCTGTTTTTTAGAGAAGAAAACCGCCAATCCTTTCTTATCTGCAGCACGTTGCTTCTTTCCACTCTCTGCATTGACAAGATAGTAAAAATCTCCCTCCTTCTCATGATTCTTATACCAGAAATAGTGAGAACTGTCTATCCATTCGGGATGGATAGCGGGAGAATAAACCCGATTGGAACATTTCAAGATCGTGTCGGCCCGCTCGTAATCAGCACGCGTCACCTGCGAAGCGGCGCTTTCTACCCCGAGCACCATCGCCAACAAGCAAAAGATAAACAAAGTCGTTTGTTTCATAATAAAAGTGATTTATGATTTAATCCTCAACCCTTTAATTCTTTAACTCTTTAATTTTTTCATTCTTTAATTTTTCAACTCTCCAACCACCAGTCGATCATCTTCCGCGCCAAGCTCAATTTACGCGGTATCTCCGGCAGGTTGTCTTTCGAGAAGAACGAACCGGAACTCAATTCCTCCTCTTGCAACTTGATCTCCCCACTGACATAATCGGCAATAAAACCGATCATCAGGTTGCTTGGATAAGGCCAAGGCTGATTGCCGAAGTAAGTGATGTCACGGATCGTCAAACCTGTTTCCTCCCGCACTTCACGTACCACGCACTGCTCCAAGGTCTCACCCGTTTCCAGGAAACCGGCCACAAGCCCATGAAACGTCCCCCGGAAGTTACGTGCATGTACTAACAGGATTTCCTCGCCTTTCCGGATCAAAACAAGAATAGCGGGCGATACTGCCGGAAACATCTCGTTCCCACAATCCGGGCACTTCTTCATGATCGGCCCTTTCAGTTCCGTCGGCGTTCCGCAGACAGGACAAAACCGGCTGTGCTGATCCCAATAAACAATCTCGTACGCCTTCCCTGCCTGGTCATAAAAGTAGCGGTCGAGATGATCGTAAGAGGACCGGAGCCCCATCGGCAGGTAAACGTCCGTTTCAACCAAAGGTACATCGGTAAAGGCCGCCATCGCCATCGTCCCGTCCTGCATTTCGACCGGAAGCGAGCAGGTGACAGTCACGGGTGCTTCATTCATAAAAGGGATTGCATAGCCACCGGCTTTCTTTTGCAGCAAAAGTTGGTCATTGTAGAAAACATACCAATATAGAGGAGCGTTATTTGTCATTTTCATACGTCTGATTCTTTATACATACTGCAAACATACGAAAAATTGGCATTCATGTTACCATTACAGTGTATATTATACTCTATTTATCATCACCTCTTGCACAAAGACATCGGAATGCTTGACCGGAAGTTCAAAAGAAACTGACCGAAAGTTCCCTAATCCTTATCCCTTTCGTCCACAATCACAAGTTGTCCGCCAGCCGGAGAATGATCGTTCACCACTCAGCGGACAATCTATATCCGTTTAAGAAACTGCTAATAAATAGGGAAGAAAAGGTTAATAGATACGGAAGCCGGAACTAAACCGTGCGCATCCGAACTCCACTTGTGCGGATATGCACACACAACAGGGTTACATCTAATCGGCAACACACTACATAATAAGCATTTATATCTATGGCACGACTTTTGCCCAATTACTCAGAAACAAAACAATTGAATGATATGATTAAAACAGTTGCATTAGAAAAGATCTTCCGGACGGAAGAAGTGGAGACGTCGGCTCTAAACAAAGTAAGCATAGAGGTCAAAGAAGGAGAGTTCGTCGCCATCATGGGACCTTCCGGATGCGGTAAATCCACGTTGTTGAACATCTTGGGATTGCTGGACAACCCGACTACCGGAGAATATTACCTGAACGGGATCGAAGTGTCTCAATATACGGAGGCCCAGCGCACGAAGTTGCGTAAAGGAATCATCGGTTTCGTCTTCCAGAGTTTTAATCTGATCGACGAATTGAACGTGTACGAAAATATAGAACTTCCTCTGCTTTATATGGGTGTTTCGGCTGCCGAACGGAAAAAGAAAGTGCAGGAAGCGATGGAACGAATGGCTATCGTACACCGCGAAAAGCATTTCCCACAGCAGTTGTCCGGCGGCCAGCAACAGCGTGTCGCCATTGCCCGCGCCGTAGTGGCCAACCCGAAACTGATCCTTGCCGATGAGCCTACCGGTAATCTGGACAGCAAAAACGGGCAGGAGGTAATGAACTTGCTGAACGAACTGAACAAGGAAGGGACGACGATCGTCATGGTGACGCACAGCCAGCATGATGCCGGATTCGCATCCCGCATCATCAACCTGTTCGACGGGCAGGTGGTAACGGAGACCATGATCTAAGTTTTAAATGTTATAAAAGGGAAAGAAGAAGCCATAGCGTATTAAGATATGTTATGGCTTACGGAATTATCGTATCTTATTTGATTCCAAATCAAATAAACTTGTATATTGCCGGCACTAATCATAAATCGAATTGCTTATGAAGACACTTGTTATAAAACAGACTCTACTTACATGTTTATTATTCTTAAGCTGCACAGGGTTGCAGGCACAGGAACGCATAGTTGAACAACCGGCTTTCGACGCTTGGAGCTCGACAACGCTGGAAATAGATAAAATCGCACTGAGCGACACCGCGACGGTCTTTTATATCGACGCTTACTTTCGCCCGAAATACTGGATTCAGGTCGTAAAAGAAACAACCTTACGGGCCGACGGCAAAACCTATCCGATCAAGGCAGGCGACGGTATTACCCTAAGCGAAAAGTTCTGGATGCCTGAGTCAGGAGAAGCCTCTTTTCGGCTGATATTCCCACCATTACCCAAAGGGACGAAAACCGTTGACTTTATCGAAGGGAACGAAGAAGGGGCTTTCAAGATATGGAATATCCATCTGGACGGCTCGCCAGCCAACTCTTCTTTAGCAGGGAAAAAGAATCCGGCAGAAACCCCGGTACTGGAAACTCCCATCTTAAATAGCGGCATCGCCACGTTGAAAGGAAAAATAGCCGACTACAAGCCGGTGTTCGGCTTAGACGGCACAAGCTGGTCTTACAACACACTGACGGGCGGAGTGGATGAATCGCATTTCAAAATCCAGCCCGACGGTACATTCACCCAAGAAATCCCCCTATTGCACGCAAGCTGGATTCATTTAGCGACCGGTTTCATCAACTGCCGAGTGTATCTGAAACCCGGTGAGATGACCTCCGTTGAAATCAACTTTCCGGAAATTTGTCGTCAACAATCCAAAAAGCAAAAGGATAAACCCTCTTTGGGTGAAAAATATTTCTTCACAGGAGCATTTGCCGCCCTCAACAACGAGGTGAACAACCGTCCGGCGGCCCCTACTTCCCTCTCGCCGCAAAGCCAGGAGGAATACATAAAAATGATGTCCGATGTTGCCAGCATGAACTTAGATGAGTTTAAGGATTACTGGCTAAAACGCTATCAAGAGGCCAAAGCGAAACTAGACGGACAAACAGGACTGAGTGAGGCTTACCGTACACTCTTGCTCCAAGATCTCAAACTTAGTTTTGTCCAGCAAGCGATGTCACCGTCCATGATTGAATACGCCTACCGGAGTGTAAATAAGATTCCACGCGACTCGGTTCTTGTCGATTATGTCAAGCCGATCCCGACGTTCGACTATTACGATTTTATTCCGCAATACATCTCGAACAGCCCATTGGAGTTATACAGCAACTCGTACGCTTACCTATTGGACGCACTCCGCTACACGAATTTCAGGGGAGAAAAACAGGCCACGGAAGAGGAGAAGGTACCCGACAACACAGCCGATATTGCCAAAGTCATGGGTACAGACAAAGGTATCCTATTCGACATGCTCGCCGGACGCCGCCTTGCCGCCTCTATCAAAGAGTTTAAACCATTGGATGAAAAAGAGTTGCAACTGGCCGAACAAACGGTACCCGAGATCCGTTCCGCCCTGCTTGACATGAACGACAAGCTCAAGCAAACAATCGAAGAAAACAAAAAGAAATCCGGCTACACCGTCAACCGCGTGAACATTGCCGACATCCCGGCCGAGGAGCTGTTCAACGCCATCACCACGCCTTACCGGGGCAAAGTCGTGTTTGTCGATTTCTGGGCGACCTGGTGCGGCCCGTGCAAAGCCGCGATGAGAGCGTCCGAACCGGTCAAGAAAGATTTCGTAGGCAAGGATATCGTCTTCCTCTACCTGGCAGGCGAAAACTCCCCGAAAGGCACTTGGGAACAGATGATACCGGATATCAAAGGCGAACATTACCGGATGACAGATGCACAATGGACATATATCTGCAATAAATTCGGCGTGCAGGGCGTTCCTTCTTACATGATCATCTCCAAAGACGGTACGCCTACCCATTTCCAAGTCGGATTCATGGGACCGGATAAGATGAAGGAAATGCTCATGAAGGAATTGGATAAATAAGAACTGTTACTATGTATAGAACGTTGCTTGCTCTATTGTTTTCAGGGATCAGTCTGTTGTCACATGCCGATAACTCCTACCTCATACAGGCCCGGATTCGAGATGTGAAAGACGGGACCGTATTCTTCCTGAAACAATTCAGCACGCAGCGGATTATAAATGCGATGCGCCTCGAAGACGGCAAATTGCAGATGAAGGGCGAGTTGTTCGACATACCGCAGCATCTTTGGCTTTGCACGACCATCAAAGATGAATTCTATTACTGCGACTTGCTGGTAGACACAGGAAAAATCGTTGTCGAAGGAAGCATCCATGATTTTCCAAACGGCTTGCATTTCGAAGGAGCTCAAACCCAAATGCAATATGCCGCTTATCTGAACCGGACACAGTCGTTTACACAACAGATCGACAGCCTGAACCACATAGCCAATCGCTTGCATAACCGGAAAACAGATGGTATGGTGTATAACAGTCACATCGTTCCGGGCACTTACAAATTAGACGTAGAGGTGGAAAGGGATAGAATCACAGCCATACGTGACTCCATCCGTTCCAAGTTTATCCAGAACCATATGGACCAATATGCCGGGCAGTTCTTGCTGACACGTGTCATGAAAGATCTTTCGCCTGACTCGCTGAAAGCCCTTTATCGTCTCATCCCTGTCGAGATGAAGAAAACCAAATTCACCCGTTTGATCAGCAACCAGATCAACCCGTATGCCGACAGCAACATTCGGGAGGCAGACGACCTGCTACGCCTGACAAGCCGCAAAGAAAAGGAAATGCACAGCTATGCGGAAGAAGCCTATAAACTCTATGTACAAGCAGTGCAACTCGACTCTACACGGACGGACGGCTACATGGCACTGGCCTCCATGTCCGAACGCTTGCTCCCATTCAAAGATGTGGAAGCTTACAACATTGCGATCCATTATCTTCAGAAATTCATGGCAAGTGACATCCGAGCACACGAATACGAAGCTGCGGTGAAGAAAATGGAAGACCTGCAATTCAGAAAATGGCTGAAACTGAACGAAGAACCGGAAATGATAACCGTCAATGGTGGAAGTTTCGAAATGGGGTCTACCTATAAAGAAGACAACAACCCACCTCACAAAGTCAAAGTAGACAGTTTCCTAATCAGTCGGTACGAGATAACAAACTACCAGTTTGCCGCCTTTCTCTCGACACTTAGTCCTGAAAAGCTAAAAAATGCCCCACCTTTGTATTACCCCTGCAACTGGGGCATCCAAAACGGAAAGCCAGTGCCGGGTTACGAGGCTCATCCGGCAATCTATGTCACCTGGTACGGTGCACAGGAATATTGCAAATGGGCCGGAGGCCGCCTGCCGACCGAAGCAGAATGGGAATTTGCCGCACGAGGCGGCAACTATGGGAACCGTGACCATCTCTATAGCGGCGGTATGGAACTGGACAGCTTGGGTTGGTATGCCGGAAACTCAGGCGGTAAGCCACACCGAGTAGGGACATTAAAGCCTAACGAATTAGGGTTGTACGATATGAGCGGTAATGTATGGGAATGGTGCAGTGATACCCAAATAAAAGACGGCAAAGAATATGTTGCCGTCCGTGGCGGTACCTGGTTCAACGAACGTGCAATCTGCCGCCCGACCTGCCGCTATTATATCTTCCCAAACAGCAAACATTTCAATAATGGTTTCCGGCTGGTCAAAGATTTATAATTTCCAAGTAGGGAATACAGTTCTAAATATCCTATCAATTAACGACCATATATAATTATATAACCTCAGAATATATATATTGACGTTCAACAAGAACAAAAAGCCGATTACAATATAAATCAATTGCAGGGAAAGATGTTCTGCTATAATCTGATTCAGCCCCAAAGCTCGCTTAAATCCTCCTAACAATAGCGTTGAAAATGCATGAACCAAATAGATCTCATATCCTTCTTTCGAGTATATATCTATATAATAACGCACTATTCTAAATTTATCATATAAAAGAACAAGCCCTTTTTTCATATAAGATCCCCCTATTCCCAAGATTGTCAAACCGTAAGCGAGAAACAGCAGGTTAGGTGGAAACTTATTCGCTTGCAAATCAAAAGGTCTCTTTTCTATTCCAAAAGCATAAACAACATAGCCTACAGCGACTACTACACAAACCACATTTTGCCATCCCAATCTCTTTGTATAATATAGTCCCCATATCGTAAAAAACAAATAAATAACCACAGTTTGAAGCAAATCCGGATAATAAGACTTAAACAACTGCGATAAAATCAGAACGATACCCCAAAAAACAAAAGGTGGCTTATATCGACGAATAAAACTGGCACAAAAAGGAAGACAAAGACTAATCAATATATAAGGGGATATAAACCATATATGATCGAAAATCCGATTTTCTACAGGAGGATTGAAAAACACATAAGACACCACACCATCCAGAGATATTATAAGTCCATGTTTCCAATAAATATACAAAACAGCAGGTAAACAACATAATGCATATTTCCAGTATGGAATTACCACTCTCTTTACCCTACCTTTCACATATTCCCAATACGTTTTTTTCGACGATAATGAATAAGAAGCTCCGACAAGATAAAACACCGTCACCATCGCAAAAAAGATACCGGAAACCCAGCCCCTTTCGAATATACTGACATTAACTCCTTCCCACCACATTAAGTGACAGAAACAAGTGATATAAATCATTATTCCTCCTCTATAGATATCAAGATTCCGATCTCTCATAACAAACTTTATCGCCAATAATTTTTGAAGGTAGCAAAGATACTTTTTCCTTTTAATAAAAAAGAGTAATATTGCATACTAAAACAATTCTTATAAATAAATGAATTACTCCATACATTTCATAAGCCTTTTATTATTGGCTTCCGGGTTGTCAGTGCGAGCCCAAGAAGAGAGAGCGATGACATTCGAAGAAATGGTCGGCTGGGAACACATATCCGAACAACGTATTTCCAATGACGGTAAATGGGTCTTCTGCAAAATGGAACCTTGGCGAGGAGACGCCTCCATTCAGTTATATAACGGCAAAGGAGAAGAGAAAGCGGCTTTCAAGCCTGCTTCAACAGCACAGTTCAGCGCTTCATCCCAATATCTGTTGGTAACAAAAGTTCCTTCCTTGGAAATGGTAGAAGCTGAGAAGCTAAAGAAAACCGACAAGGATAAAATGCCGATGAACAGCCTTGTCATCTCCCGACTGACAGGCGGAGAAGAAACGGTAGACTCACTCAAAACATACAAACTTTCAGAAACGGCTGATTGGCTGGCTTATCAACGCGGAAGTAAAAAAGACTCCACTCTTTACATCCGTTCGCTCGACGGGATGCAAAAAGATTCGTTTCCGTCTGTAAGTGATTTCGGATTTGCCAAAAAGGGGAATGTACTATATGTCGTATCCGATTCTGTCTTATACACCTATATTCCAGAGAAAGGGAACAGCCGGATATCCACCGGAAGAGGAGTCTTCAAAAAGATTGCATTCAATGAAAATGGCAGCAAAATTGCCTATCTGTTCTGCGCAAACAAAGACTCCGCCTCAACCCGAAGCAGCCTGTATCTGGCAGAGGACAATACCCCTGGCAAACTGATCGCGAAACGGGGAGACAAAGCCTTCCCTACATCGTGGATAATAAGTGAAAGCGGGACTCTCCATTTCTCCACAGACGCAAATCGCCTGTTCTTCGGCACCGCCCCGGAGCCTCGACAGAAAGACACGACTGTACTAGCAGAAAACCGACCGGACGTACAAGTGTGGAGTTGGGACGAAAAGGTACAATACACACAACAGTCTTTCAACAAGGCGTCCGACTTGAAGCGGTCTTATACGGCGGTTTACAACATCGGTTCCAAACATCTTTTCCAACTAGCAACCGAAGAACTCCCCTCACTGCAAACAGCCGATGAAGGAAATGCACCACTGGCACTTCTTTCGACTTCAAAACCATACGGCACACAAAGCATGTGGACGGCCAAAAACTTTTATGACATTTATACGGTCGATCTGGAAACCGGAGAACGGCGGCAAATCAAAGAAAAGAGCCCTTCTTACATGCGTTTCTCCCCGAAAGGGAAATATGCATACTGGTATCAGGAGCAAGACAGCTCCTGGTACACCCGTTCCATGACCGACGGGAAAGAATACCGCCTGACTACACCGGAGACATTCATCGCCTGGAATGAGGATAACGACGTCCCGGACTATCCTTCCCCATACGGAGTCGCAGGTTGGACGGACGACGACCAGGCCATCCTGATACAGGACCGCTACGATATATGGGAATTCAGTCCGACAGCCTCCTCTTCCCCCGTCAATCTGACTGTAAACGGTCGGAAAGAGAAAATCACCTATTCACTGATTCAACTAGACCGGGAAAAAAGATCGTACAACCTGAATACTCCCCAGTATCTCAACGGTTTCAACGAAGTCACCAAAGGTTTCGGATATTATACCGCACGTCTGAACAAACCGGCTGCCCCCAAAGCATTGCTGGCCGGCGACTTCAAACTGGCCGCTCTGTCGAAAGCCAAAGACGCAGATGCCGTAATCTACACGCAGGAAACATATGAACAATATCCGGATATCCAACTGTCCGACCTCAGTTTCAAAAAGTCCATCCGGCTGACGGATGGTATCCGCCAACAAGATTCGATCATCTGGGGAACAGCCGAACTCACCACCTGGATATCTCTGGACGGACGGCCATTGGAAGGTGTCATCTATAAACCGGCGAATTTCGATCCAAACAGAAAATATCCGGTAATCGTGAATTTCTATGAACGCAATGCCAATACACTGTACAACTACCATATGCCCAGTCCCGGACGCTCCACGATCGACTATCCGTTCTATCTGAGCCACGGCTTTGTCATTTTCAACCCCGATGTGCGTTTTACAGACGGTTATCCGGGTGAAAGCTGCTACAATTGTGTAATGCCGGGGATCACTTCTCTGATTGCGAAAGGATATGTCAATGAAAAAGCGATCGGTGCACAAGGCCATAGCTGGGGAGGTTACCAGGTTGCTTATTTAGCAACCCGCACCCATCTCTTTGCCGCAATCGAATCGGGTGCTCCGGTAGTCAATATGCTGAGTGCTTACGGGGGAATCCGTTGGGGATCAGGACTAAACCGTTCCATGCAATATGAACACGGGCAAAGCCGTATCGGGGGGAACATTTGGGAAATGCCCCTGCAATACATCGAAAACTCTCCCCTGTTCAATATGGACAAGGTGACTACCCCGATCCTGATCATGCACAACGATGCAGACGGACATGTGCCTTGGTACCAGGGTATCGAATACTTTATCGCCCTCAAGCGCCTCCAAAAACCGACCTGGTTGCTCAACTACACAGGTGAACCCCACTGGCCGACGCGTATAGCAAACCGCATCGATTTCCAGAAACGCATGTTCCAGTTCTTCCAGCACTACCTGCAAGGTGCCCCCATGCCTAAATGGATGAGTGAAGGTGTCCCTGCCGTAGACCAGGATTTCGAGTTGGGATATTAAAACTCCATCTTAAATGTAGTCCGGACATTCTGAATGGACAAGACAGAAAGTTGGCCACCATGCAGTTGCATGATACGCTGGGAAATAGGAAGGCCGATACCGCTACCACCGGATTTGGTGGAATAGAAAGGAGTAAAGACAGCAGACAACCGTTCGGGAGGAATCCCCGGACCGTTGTCTGTTATTGTTATAAAGAGACGCCCGGTTGCTCCGGCATATGCATCGACCCTGACAATTCCATCCTTTTGCCCCTCTACTGCCTGCAATGCGTTCCGGATCAAATTGATCAATGCAAGAGTAACCAGATTTACATCGCCATATATTTGAAGTTCCTTATCTGTCGATTTACCCGCCTTACCACCGGAGTAAACGATCCGTTCACTTCCCGGTTCGGCCTGCAGCAACCGTTCCAACTTAGTAAATAACGCCTGTATCGTAACCATCTTATATTCCGGTTCCGGCAAATGCGTCAAACGATGATAGGAATCAAGAAAAGCGGTCAAATTCTTTGCCTGACTATTGATAACTTCAAGTCCTTCGCGTTGCCGGGATATGGGAACGGGATCCAGATGTTTTAACAGGTCTGCCGAAAGAGAAGCGATCGGGGTGATAGAGTTACGAATTTCGTGTGTCATCACTCGGAGAATGCTCTCATAATAAAGGCTCTTTTCCTCTACCTCAATCTGTTTATCCCCTAATTGCCGGAGAATATGATTCATATCAGCGTATAAAGCATTCATAAAGGGATCATCCGGATTAGCAGGGAAATGCTGTGTCGTATCCTCATTCCGCATCGCCTCGAAAAAGACGGACAATTTATAATTAAAGTGAGTTGTCGACCGGATTATAAACAGAGTTATCAACAGGATAAGAAACAGGCACACAAAGGATAAAGTGAATGACAACTGTGTTATTAACAACCAGGAGCCAATCAGGGATAAAAGTACGATCAATACTACGCTCCCTACAATCTTAGCATATAACCTGCGACTGTACATGGAGCAAAGGTACATTAATTACGATAAACCCACAAAAAAGCAAAGAGAATACGAATCGGGCGTTTATTTACGAATAAATAGTAATAAACTTGTTTTTAACAAATTAAATTACTTTATTTGTATCAAACTATCTAATACAAATAAAATACAAACAATTAATCCGGAGATTATGAACAAGACAACGAAACTTTTAGGAGGTTTGCTTATCACTACAATAGCGACATCCTGCGGAACGGGGGGCACAAATCAATCCGCACAAGCTAACGATCCTTTGGCCAACAGCCCGATAGTAGGTCAATATGTACAGGTAGGAACTGACAAAGTCATGTCGTGCGACCAGAAACTACTGGCCGATACCGTACGCATACCGCTCAGTTTCTTTGCGGAAGAACTGGAAATCGTAAAATTGGATAACCGAGACGAGGCGTTAGTCGGACAAACCGGGATGACGATTTCAGATAATTATATTTTGATGCATGGCCGCCAGCCAAACCCCTTCAAGCTATTCGACCGTAAAGGGAATTTCCTGACCAATATCGGTGCGATCGGACAAGGTCCTGGCGAATACCAAATGGTATATGATGCCAAACTGGACGAAGCAAACAACCGCATCTACATCTTGCCTTGGAATGCTTCGCAATTGTTAGTGTACGACTTGCAAGGAAAAGTCTTAGACCCGATCCCGCTTTGCCTGCGCTGCCCGAAAGCGAAATTCAGTGTCGATCTTCCCGAAGACAAAGTTTCGGTAGTCGTACTGCCTTTCAAGGGTTATCCGGCCGTAGCTTGGATACAGGATTTGAAAGGAAACAGGATCAGTTGCATAGAACCAGGACATTTGGAAGCACCTCAAGATTTCAGTAATGAAGTGACAGCCGGATTCAATCTTCCCGGCACGTTCGATGTCAATATTTTATGTATAATGCCGACACGTGTCGATTCGCTCTACCAATATGACGATGACAATAGCCGTTTGATCCCGACATTCACACTAAACTTTCCCAATACGGATAAAATCCCCTGGCACGGATACGGAGAATGGCCTCACCATTTCATTGGAGATTTTTCAGAACCACCGATCGAAGTCGCTCCCGGAGCATGGACCAACGGCCAAACTTACCATTACATCGTGGACAAAAAGACCGGGAAAGGTTCATTCTTCAAACTCTATAACGACTATTTCGGCAATTTGGAAATCGGCTATCCCAGCTACGCATTCTCCAATGGATATTACACCCGGAACATCGAACCCGGCAACCTCCTGACCGACATCGAGAACGCGTTGAAGAACCAAGAAATCAGTGACGATATGCGCAAGAAGCTGACCGACCTGCAAGCTTCTATCGATGAGAACGACAACAACTACGTCATGATCGCCAAATTAAAACCATAAGCACCATGAACAAACGGTTATTTTTGATCCTGTTACCGGCACTCCTGTCGGCAACAGGATGTAAGCAACAAAAAGCATCCGAAACGAAAGGAACGATCACCGAGGTCGAGGCTCACCAACCGCTTCCGCCGCAATACACAGCACATTATGACAAATCCGTCACGCCCGGCCGTATCGATATTGAAAAAGCACTTGCAGATTCCGTCCCGGTCAACTTGAGCAAAGTAGCCTCATCCATCGAGTATTTCATGGTCGGAGACGACAAATATCCGATCACGGACGTGGTTGCGACAAATGAAGGATTCATCGCCCTGAACCAACCCAAGCTATACCTCTACCGCAAAGGGATGAAGCGAAAACGGGTAGGGCTGAAAACGACATATGGTAACTGGATCAATGTACCCGGCTCCAAAATCAGTTTTGATACAGTCACTACCCGCCTGTATGCTCATCTGAAACGGATCAACCAGGAAACCGGTTACGGAGAAGAGTATATCGCAGAACTTCCTCCATTGGACTCCGTTCTGGCAAGAGTTTACTACCTGTATCCGGATTCGCTGCCCAATCGCTATTTCTTTCCTCCGAAATCATCTCTCATCCGCTATTTATCTCCTGACAAATACGCAACCCAAAAAGAAAACAAAGATGGTATAGACGAAGGCATCACGCTCTTTCATCTGAACGGAGATACTATTTGCACGTTCACGGCCGGCATAGATCCCACTACCCAAAGGGGACAATACTTGTTCCAACCTCCCTTCTTCGACAAGATATACCGGCATGGCGATCAAATAACTTTCCGCTTGTCTTTCTGCGACACCATCTACCGGATCCGGGACGAGCAGACCTATTATCCGGCATACGTGACCGATTTCGGAAAACTACGCCTGACCGCAATCGAAAACATCCAAGGAAAAGACCGGAAAAACAAAGCCTGGATGACCGCACTCGAGGAGAACGCAAAAGCCCTCTTCGTCCGGACATATAAAGAAGGCAAAAGCACACAGAGCGGCTGGCTGGATGCTAATCGTGAACCCGACATGCCATCGGAGGAACGTCAAATCGTTTATCTGAAATCTTCCGGACAGACTTTCGCTTTGCCCGTTAAAACCCAAGGGCTGACAAATGACCTCGACGGCGGACTCCCTTTCTGGCCGGACGGCCAGACGAGCGGTTATCTCTATATGATCCGCCCTGCCAAAGAATTGAAAACCAAGATTAAGCTGACTGGATCATCCAAACAGAAAGAATTGAAAGCATTTTTAGATAGCGTGGATGAGAAACAGAATGTGATGATCGTAGTCAAATAAAAAAGAAATAAAGAAATATGAATAGACTCCTTGCCCTGATAAACATTGTATGCTGCTTCATCTGGACCGGTTGCAGCAGCGTAAACATCAAAACTCTGGACGAATGTCCGGTCGTGATTCAAACAGAAACCATTGCCGGGTATCCCTTAACGGTGTGCGATCAAAAACTGTTGAACGACACCCTTCAAATTCCCCTCAGTCTGTTAGCTGAAAACCTGGAGATTATCCATTTCGATAACCGGGAGGAAGCGCTGATGGGAGAACATCAAGTAGTCCTATCCGACAATTATATGTTGGTCTGGCCCTCGGACGCGCAGCCAGCCAAGCTGTTTGACCGGAAAGGGAAGTTCCTGACAACCATCGGTGCAAAGGGACAAGGGCCAGGCGAATACCGGACGATTTACGATGCCCAAATCGACGAAGCCAACAACCGGATCTATCTGCTTCCCTGGACCGTCGGCCAACTACTGGTTTACGACCTGCAAGGGAATGTGCTGCCCTCTATTCCGCTTTGCCTGAATATTCCGAAAGGCAAATTATGGATCAACGCAAAGGATTCTCTGATAGCCGTATTCGCATTACCTTTCCCCCATATACCGGCCGTTGCCTGGACACAAGATTTGAAAGGGGAACGGAAGGATTACATAGAAGCGGGGTCGCTCACAGCCTACGATTATAATTCGGAAGTATATGCCGGCTGCAACATGGACGGCATATACGATTGCATGCTCAAATACAGCCTGCCGACACGGAAAGACACACTCTATCATTATGATTTCCATCATAACGTGCTGATTCCTCATTTCACCATGACCTTCACGACTACCAATCCGATCCCGGATCACGACTATTTCGAGTTACCCCACCATTTCTTGGGGACAGCCTCCCAAAGTGTACAAATATCAGACGAAATGTTCATTTCTACCAATCACAAACATTTCATAATCGACAAAGCAACCGGGAAAGGAGCTTATATGCATCTTGTCAATGATTTCTTAGGGAATGAAGAACTGCCTTTGACCAGTTTTGACGGCAATTTTCCTCCCTATCCCAACTTCCGCAACGGTTACTATATCCTGAACCAAGATCCGGGAAACCTCCGCGACCGGCTTGAAAAAAGCATGAAAACAGGCAAACTCTCTCCCGAACAAAAAGAGAAAGTGACCCGATTATTAAACTCTGTCAATGAGAACGACAACAACCTTCTCTTTTTAGCTAAGTTAAAGCAATAAATACATAATAAATCATTACATTCGCTACAAATACAGATTCAAGATGAAAAAGCACCTTTTTACCATAAGTATCCTGTCTGTTTTACTGTTAGCAACAGGATGCAAACAGACAGAAGAAAAAGTACGACACATCCCGACCGCTCCACAGATGAAAGCCCGGATAGACCGTTCCGAACCCGTAAAAACCGTGGATGTAGAGCAAGCCGCCGAAAATCCCGTTCCGTTGAAGCTGAGCCAGATCGCCTCCGAGATCGAATACTACACCGTCGGAGACGCCCGGTTCACCGTCACCCAGGCTATCGAGTTGCCGGACAGTGGTGCTTTTATCACCTTCAATAATCCGCGCATCTACTACCGGAAACAAGGCATTCCGAGTAAACGATATGGCTTCAAAGCATTGGCCTATAAATGGAACAACGAGATGAACGGACAGAACATGTTCTACGACAAAAAAACGACCCGCATGTATGTCGCCCTCAGCGGAAAGACACAGGAAACACGGAGAACCGGGACAGACAGCATCCCCTTCATCGGAGTTTTGCCGCCATTGGACACGATGCTGACAATCAAAAGTTACTTCTTCCCCGAAAGCCCCATCGAGAAATACCAGCTCGGCCGGCGTGGCGACAGGTTGCTCGGCTTTTCCTCCACCGGTTACACTTTGTGCAGCTACAGAGAAACGGCGGGAGAACCGGACGGAATCACGACATTCAACCTCCAAGGCGATACACTCTGCAAGTTCCGGTTGAAAGAAGGGAAATTGGCCCCGCGCACGATGACGGACAGTATTCCGTTCTTTCAAACATTCTATTGGAACACCGGACAAGACAAGATGACATTCATGATCCCCTATTGTGACACCGTCTACCAACTGCGTGATCCGCAAACTGTCACCCCGCTCTACGCGATCCGTTATGGAGAGCAAGGACTTCATCTGAAAGAGATGAAGGACGCTAAAATCCCGGAAGGCAAAATATGGCTAAAGACCTTCTATGAGAATCCCAAAGGGCTGTTCATGGGCCTCTACCAGAAAGGAGGCAGAAAGATCGTCGATTGGATCGGCTGGGAATATACCTACAAGCCGACCTTGACCCATCAGGCCGTCTACCTGAAAGAAGAAGGACGCACGGTTATGCTGCCTGCCGGCAAAAACAGGGGCTTCATCAACGACCTGGACGACGGACTGCCTTTCTGGCCGGACGGACAAACGGACGATTGCCTGTATATGCTCCGCACCGTCACCGAGATGCGCGAACTGGTGAAGCGCACCGGCTCGCCCAAGCAAAAGAAACTGCTCGAACTGCTGGACAATCCGAAAGTATTCGAACGGGATTATGTAATGATCGTCGTACGATAAGGATAGCCCTTCCGGTCACAAACCGTATTTCCGCATCTTGTTATAAAGCGTCTGCCGGCTGATATCCAGCTGTTGGGCGCAAAGTGTCAGGTTGCCGTTCTTCTCGCGCAACACTTCACGGATAAACTGCTTCTCCATCTCCTCCAATGTTACCGGACGGGACGAAGGAGCGGTTTCTTCTATATAGAAATCGTCCGCACCAAGCGAAGACGAATCCGTCAGCAGGACAGCCCGCTCGATCGTTTGCTGCAAACCTGAAAGATCCCCTTGCCGGATCAGGCCGGACAGCTTGACAAGTCCGTCAGGCGTGACGGCCGGCAACTGTTTGCCATACGCCTGTGCATATTTTTTCAATAAAGATCCGACCAAGAGGGAAACAACCTGCTCATTCTCCTCCTCCGCCGATATCCGCCTCACGGAAGCCGCTTCTGCCCTCTCCTTCCTCCTGCGCCGGAAAGCTCCTTGCAAAGTGGCTATCAACTTCTCGTTATCCCACGGTTTGACAACGAAATCAGCCGCTCCCCTTTTCAAGGCGGAAACGGCCAGTTCGATATCTCCGAAAGCCGTAATCAAGACCACCTGAGGAGAATCGGGACAGTCGACAATACGCTCCAGCCAGAACAAGCCCTCGCTTCCATCCTGCCGTCCGGTCACAAAATTCATATCCAGCAGGACAATATCGACATCTCCTTCACGCAACAAAGCCGGTAACAACGTCGGCACAGACACTCCTACCACCGTCTTGAATTCACGTGCCAGAATCATCTTCAATGTTTTCAGCACCGCTTCGTTATCATCCACAAGGACTATCTTTCCATCCAGCATAGTTTCATTTTTTTCTTCCTACAAAGTTATTATTTTCTGCCAAGAAATCCGCAATCAGATGCAAGTGTAATTTATTTTCGACAATGTCGCATATCTTTTCGGCAATGTCGTGTATATTCTCGACGTCGCCGTGTATATTTTCGACATTGTCGAAAACAAGTTACACTTGCATGAAAGTAAAAAATCCCTTTCATTCAAAGGCGATCCCATTGTCCAATAATTGGACAAATTTGCGGTTCCCCGAAGAAAAAAGAACTATCTATTGCGACATCCACAGAAAGGGGATAGCTTTGATTCGTATTTAAAAGCAAAAGTCATGAAAGCTGTAGCACTCAAACTGGTCCTCCGTAGTTGGTGGCGCAATAAAACATTTTCCATTATTTCGATTGTCAGCCTCGCGATCGGGATTGCCTGCACAAATCTGTTGGTAGCCTTCGTCATATATGAATTCAACATCGAGGCGGATAATCCGAACAAGGAAAAGATCGTCTATATGGCGCAAGACTCGCCAATGAAGTCAGGAGAAAAGGCCTCTTTTATAGTTGGAAAGATCCCGATCCAGCTAAAAGAGCAATATACGGAAGTGGAGGATTACCTGCGCTTCAGCTCGATCGACTGCAATTCCATCACCATAGGGAACAAGAAATACGATCCGATCTTGATTACCAGGACAGACACTACTTTCGCCCGCTTCTTCGAATATGAAGTGCTGTACGGCAACCTGCATGACGCCCTTTCCGCCCCGGACAAAGCCGCGCTGAGCGAATCGTGCGCCCGGAAACTGTTCGGAAAGACAAACCCGGTAGGAAAAATCGTCCAAATAGACCTGGCGGACGGAGGCATGCGCCAGGAAAACGAAATGACGCCCCTTTCCCGTCCTTTCCAAATTGCCGCCGTCTTGAAAGAACATCCTCAGTCCTACCTCAAGTTCGATATGCTCACCGGTATCGGGCAGGACTATTACGGAGGAGGAGTCGCCCTCCTAAGGGTCTCCCCCTCGTTCGACAAAGAAGCATTCGCCCAAAAGATCAAGGCAGACGGCGTCCCTACGCTGCAACAGGAGAAAGGACGCTACTATTTCTACACCTTGCAAGAATCCTATTTCCAGCACTACCCGCAAGAGTCGATTCCTTATATCGCCCGTTCCCAACAATCGCTGTTACTCATCGGGCTGATATCCGCATTGCTGATCCTGCTGATCGCCTGCTCCAACTATATCAACCTCAGCTTCTCCCGGATCCTTCAACAGATACGGATCATACACACGCAGAAACTGATGGGAGCCACACAAGCGGAGATGAATTACCAGCTGTTTCTGGATACATTCCTCACGGTCGGCATCGCTTTCCTGCTATCGTTGCTGATCGCCCACGACCTGATCCCCGTTTTCAACCGGATCATGTCCGGGAGGATCACTACCGGATTTTTCCTGAACAGGCAGGTGCTGCCTGTCATCTGCGGACTGATCCTGATCCTGTCCGTTATCCCTGCTTGTTACATGAGCCGGAAAATCACCAACCTGACGGATAGTAACTACCGCCTGTTCTTCACCGGAAACAAAAAAAGAAAAATCGTCACCGCCCTCTCCGTCATGCAGTATATCATCTCCATCGGGCTGGTAATCGGGACACTCACCATCTACGCGCAATTGCGACTGACGCAGAAGAAAGGCGAATGCTACCGCAACCTGATCGAAATCGGAAGCTGGAAAGGCGGAAAACTGGATGTCAACACATTCGCAGCCGAACTGAAGAACAGGCCGGAAATAGTCTCCGTCACACGCGCCGGAGGTTCCATCCTCTTCGCCTGGCTCCAACAGATCGTTATCAAGAACAGGGACGGGTCGGAATCCTACTATTCGTCGGTCCAATATTTAGGGGAAGAAGATTTCCTTCAAACCTTGGAGCTGCAAATCCTTCAAGGACTGCCTCCCCGGGAAGCGATGCGGAAATACGGCCGGCCGGTCTACATCAACCGGAGATATGCGGACATCCTGATCCCGGCCGGTGAAAACCCCGTTGGTCAGCCGGTCAGCCAGTATGACAAATCCTTCCGGGACATCCTGCCCAGCGATCCTAAACAGACATGTACGATCTGTGGGATTGTCAGCGGCCTCTATATCAATACACTGGAAGAAGAAGCGATGCCATCCCTGATCTACCTCAACAACGCCGGTGACCAACACTACCGAACGCTTTATGTCAGGCTGAATGACAAACAGAAAAAGGAAGGGATGGAAACGCTGCAAGCTGTATGGAAGAAGGTAAACCCGAGCGAATATTTCACCTATATGGATGTATACGAAGTATTCATGCAACGCAACCGCAGAACGACCGATATGGCAAACTTGCTGTTGATGTATTCCATCATCAGCATCTTCCTGACCTGCTTCGGCCTGTTCGGAATGGCTGTGTACGCGACTGAACAACGGACCAAAGAGATCGGGATCCGGAAGGTGAACGGAGCCAGCACACGGAGCATCATGTTCCTGCTGATCCGGCAATTCGTCAAATGGATAGCAGTGGCATTCGTGATCGCAGCACCTCTTACCTGGCTGCTGCTGAACCGTTGGTTGGAAAGTTTCGCCAACCGGGTGAGCATTTCCCCGCTCTATTTCTTGATGGGTGGAGGCATCGTCTTGGCTATCACGTTGCTAACGGTAGGATGGCACAGTTACCGGGCTGCCTCGAGTAACCCGGTAAAAAGCCTGAGGAGTGAATAAAGGGGAAGAAAAACTATCCGTTCAAAACTCGAAGCGCACCCCGGCCCCGACACCTATCAATGTCATGTTCTCGGTGCGATAACTCACTGGCTGGTTGTTATCGAAATAATAAGAATAACGCGGCTCCAGGTACAAACTCCAATCCCGGTAGAAACGGTAAGAGACACCGACAGACAGGTTCAGCGACCATTGCAGTCCGTCTATGCCGGAACGGTATGTGGCAGATTTCTGCTCATCGAGGCTATATGCCTCCACATGATAGACGGAGCGCACTCCTTTCTCTATCATGAAACCACCGGAGACGTACACATTCCAATTCGGATTGTCCCACAAATTAACCACCAGGTTGACTGGAATACCTAAATAGTGAAGACCCAATGTTGCCCGACCGCTAATCGTCCGGTTCTGGCTCAACTTCGTGTACAAATAAGTATAAACCAAGCCGCTCTCAAGGGCGATACGGTTATTCAGGTGCTTTCGTACGGTTATCCCGAATGACAAGGGCGGTGCGCAATCCACCTGGGAGAAGTTTTCCGGGCCGCCACCCATCTCTAATTCCGGTTCGTCGTCCGTAACAGGAGGAACGGGAGGAAGAGGCACATCCGGGTCCGTCGGGGAGTCGCTCATATCATCCTGATAAGTGTTATCTAACCCCATACCTAACGATAAATGCCCGCCTGTCCCCATATTGGCTCCGATCTGCCATCTGCCGCCCTTCGCCTCCGGCCTATCCGCCCTTGCGAGCAGTTGTTGAGTCCGGTGCTTTTCCGGTTCCGGCCCCAAGTGCCGTATGGCAGGGACTTCGGCTGACGGGTGCGTAACCTCCGATTTTGGAGGAAGCTCGATTTCTCCTTCTTCTCCTATAGCTTCTTCCCAAGCGATCGTATCAACAGGACTGGGGGCGGCTACCGCTTTTCGTGCAACATGGGCAATTATCCGTTCCCGTGCTTGACGCGGGAGAGCAAAAGAAGCGCCTCTATCCGGTTGCTGCTCTTCAGTATCCATTTTCTTAGGATTCGTCTTTTCGGCGATCTGCCCCTCCTCCTGCAATCCCGTGCCGGACGTGGGAACGGGAGTGGTCGGGTACAGACGGATCAGGAGCAACAGGGCAAGAACAGCGGCGGCAACAGTTGCCCAGCCACCGATCCTCCAAACGGAAAGACGCGGACGTTCGGTCATCTTCGCCTCGATCTGTTCCCAACCCTTCATATCGACGGGTAGCCGGTGATCTTCCAGTTTTTGCCTTACCTTCAAACTGAACAGGTCTAAATGTTCATTATGTTCTGTTTCTGCTGACATTGTCCTGCGCTATTAAAGATTGAACCATTTCCTGTAATGCTTTCCTTGCCCGCGCAAACTGGGAGCGGGAAGTGATCTCCTGTATATGAAGCATAGCCGCTATTTCCTTATGCGTATATCCTTCGATGGCATACAGGTTGAAGACAGTCCAGTAACCGGTGGGCAACCGGGAGATGCATTCCAGTAAATCGTCGGCCGACAGACGGTCCAGTACGGAAACATCCACGTCTTCAACCTGTTCTCCATATTCATCAATCGGGGCACTCGACCGGAGAGCATCGTATTTACGGAGATATTCGAGTGCCGTCGTCACAAATACCCTTCGTAGCCAGGCGCCAAAGGGGCCAGTCGCCGAATAGGTCTGTATTTTGGTGAATACTTTGATAAATCCATCCTGAAGCAAATCGCGGGCCGTCTCCCTGTCATGGACATAACGGGCACATACGCTCATCATGGCAGGTGCGTACAGCTCGTATAATTCTTTACGAGCCGATGCTTCTCCACGCTTGCATCCGTCGATTAACAGTTGTTCGTCCATAAATACTTGCTACTCTCTGATTATATGATGAAACAGATTCCCGGATAGTTGCACCTATCTTCATTATTTATACACAAATATCTAAATTTATTTTTATCTTCGCAGAAATTAAATGAGTTGTTGTATGAAGCGGGGAATTAGTTTAATCATATTGTTATTGTGCGCATTATGTCTGCAGGCACAATCCGATCTGACCTGGATCAGAACAAAAGAAGGACGAATGGTGGCAGTGCCCAAACGGGCGGTTTTCGACTTGAACCTACCCAAATTCGCATACAAAAGCTTCACGCCATCGGACAGGCAACTGATCGAAGCCAAGTTGCGTGAATTCATTCCCGACCTTCCTGTCCAATCCGCATATGAACAGGAGCGCCCGATGGATATGGTCATTTCATCTGCCGCCTATCAGCCATTTTTCAATCCGTACACACCGATGTTAAGACGCGTCTCGCCGATGGCACTGGATTTTCACGAAGTATCGGTCGTTCCCGTCAGCGAACAAGTGGCCTTTATCACAAGCGGACAACAATACACATGGCCCGGTGTCGGCGGCCTTACCCGGATCAATACGGAACTGCTATGGACACACGACCGGTTCTCCCTGTCGGGAGGCGCTTTCGGCGGACGTTATTTCACACCGTTCAATCCTTCCCCCAAATTCATGGGCGGGTTCAATGCGATGGCCAGCTATGATGTAACCGACTGGATGACGGTGAGAGGATGGGGACAATATACATTTTACGACCACAACGAACGAAACAACCCGCATATGCTGATGAACCCGTTCTACAACCATACAAACGTAGGCGGTGCATTCGAATTCAAGGTGAACGACAGCGGTTTCAGAGTCGGCATAGGGATCAACTACGAATACAATCCGATCCGCGGAAAGATGGAACGCCAGTTCATGTTCTATCCGGCAGGCAAGATCGGGACATTCCGGATCGGTAACTAAACATAAAGAAATAGTAGACAAAAACACATACTGACATGAAAAAAGAAAGAATCAGGACAACACTCCTGTTGCTCCTACTTATGGTTTTCGGGCTGTCATCCTGCCAGAAAACAGAGACATTCAAAGTATTACAATTTAATATCTGGCAAGAAGGGACAGTTGTGGAAGGCGGCTTTGAAGCACTGGCCGACGAGATCGTCCGCAGCAATGCAGACTTCGTCACCCTGAGCGAAGTCCGCAATTATCGTAACACCCGTTTTTGTGACCGGATCGTGGAAGCGCTGAAAAAGAGAGGGAAAACCTATTACTCTTTCTATACCGAAGACTCCGGCCTGCTAAGCCGTTATCCGATTTCGGACAGTACAACGGTCTATCCCCTGAATGACGACCGGGGAAGCATATACCGGCTTGTATCCAAAAAAGACGGCCAGGAATTTGCCGTTTACACGGCTCACCTAGATTACCGGAACTGCGCCTACTATGACGTACGCGGATACGACGGAAATACCTGGGAGAAGGAAGAACCGGTGACAAACATCGATTCTATCCTGATTCTGAACAAGGCTTCCGTACGCGACGATGCAATCGCCAACTTTTTAGCAGAAGCCCAAAAAGACCGTGAAGCCGGCCGCATCGTTATCTTGGGCGGTGACTTCAACGAACCTTCGCACCTCGATTGGACAGAAGCGACGAAAGACCTGTTCGACCACCACGGGGCTGTCGTCCCCTGGGACTGCTCCATGATGCTGGCTGAAGCCGGTTTCATTGACACTTACCGCAGCTTGTATCCGGACCCGGTTAAATATCCCGGATTCACTTGTCCGGCCGACTGCAAGGATATCGATCTCAAACGCTTGGTTTGGTCACCGGAAGCCGATGACCGCGACCGCATCGACTTCATCCTGTACGCCCCTTTTGAAGGGTTATCGCTCACAGACGTAAGTATCGTCGGTCCGAAAGGCGATATCCTCCGGGGCGAACGGGTAACAGAAGAAACCTCGGATCCGATTATCGAACCGATTGCCGTCTGGCCAACCGATCATAAGGCAGTACTGGCTACTTTTACTCTGACTAAATAGCACCATTCAATCCAATCAAATATGAAACGACTTCATATACTCTATACCTTACTATTCATATGGCTATTGCCCGTAACAAGCAACGGGCAACCGGCGGGAAAAGAAAAACTGCGGGTTATCTCCTACAACATCTGGAACGGTTTCGAACACGATGCTTCCCGACGGGCCAACTTTATCAACTGGATAAAAGGGCAGCAACCGGATATTCTGGCCATGACCGAACTGGTCGGATTTACAGAAAAGGACTTAGGGCAACTGGCCTCCGAATACGGGCATAAGTATTATGCCATCGTGAAAGAAGAAGGATATCCGGTCGGCATCACTTCCAACGAACCGATCACGGTCGTGAAGAAACAAATGGAAGGTTTCTGGCACGGTATGCTGCACGTAAAAACGCATGGGTTGGATATGATCGTCACCCATCTCAGCCCTCACGACTGGAAATTCCGGCTGAAAGAAGCACAGATGCTGACAAGCTACATACAGGACAACCAGTTGGACAACTGTATGGTCATGGGAGATTTCAACGCCTATTCACCTTTCGATGCCGATTGGGTGGAAACACACGCCCAACTCATCGAAAACATGCAGAAATGGGATGCCGAACAAGAAACATACCGGAATATGCGTGACGGACGGTTTGATTATTCGGTTCTATCCAAGTTCCTGTCTATCGGATTGACCGACATATGCCGCCTGTATGTCCCTGCCGATAAACGGACGACATTCCCGGCCGCTTTCCTCTACGGATGGCAACATGGCGACACTCGTCTGCACGGGATAGGCGAACGGTTGGATTACATTCTGGTTTCTCCGTCCTTAGTTTCCCGTTGCCTCGATGCCCGCATCCACAACGGAATAGATACAGAAGGGATTTCAGACCATTATCCGGTCAGCGTGGACCTTCAAAAGTAATGATATCCCTTTCATCCCACTCGTAAATACATTCCGTTGCACTACCCAACACTCCCGTTCCCCCTTCCACGTTGGAAGGGAGACGGATCGGTTCGGCAAAACCGGCAGACGCGAGATCACCTGTAAAAGAACCGGATTGGAGTTCCTGTAACATTTTCAAGTAATCGTAATAGTCCTTAGAGATCGACTGCAAATAAAAACGGAACTTCTTAGGATGAATGATCGACTGGTCTTCCTTGTTTTGGTAAATTGTATAACTATTCCCGATAGGAACCCGCATAGTATAAGTCCGTCCTTCTATCAGTTCGTCAGAGAAAGCTCCCCAATAGTTATCCCCGGAACTTCCGGTTCCGAAAATATAATCGAAAGCGGTCACTGCATTCTTGAACAACGGGTCTTCGGAAAAACGGATGTATGTAGCATACCAATAAGCGGTGTCGCCCTTAATGACTTCGAAATCTTCCGATCCGGCACTTCCATATCCGTTATACTGAAGTTCTTTTCCATGAACCAGATAATAATTCTCCTCTTCCGGAGGATCTTGAACCGTCAGTTCCAATGTGTAATCGGCAAGATATTGGCAAGTCGAATCATCTTCCCACCAAAAGTTTTTCTGCACCTTCAACCGGCAATCCTCAATCGCCATCTGCTTCGGAAGTTCCGAGTCCACGGCAATATCAGGATAGCCGAGAGCAGAGGCCGTGATACGGATACGATCACCGGTGGCAGGTGAATAGGATGCCTTGTAAGAGCCGGCCAGCCCTTCTTCGGAAGGAGCGACAAACGACATTTGCTCCCTGAACTGCCCGTTCACATATAATTTCACATCCGCATCCGAAATCGTCAGATTGGGTTTTCCATCCGTATGGAACCAGGTACGGGAAAGGTTGACACAAACCGGTTCACCCGCTCTCGTCACCCCGTTAAGCACCAATTTCGGAGCAGGCTTGAAAGAATCGAGTTCAACGATTTGTTCACAACTTTGAAAAAATACTGCCACGAGAAGCAGGAACGGGAATATTTTGTTTGCCTTCATTTCATTCAAAATTTATACGTGTATGTAATAGACGGGACTATCGGTAAAAAACTATATTGCTTAAAAACGGGATAGGACTTTCTTTCGTCCGGATTGTACTCGTCCGTCTTTTCGATCATAAAAGGATTCATCCGGCAATAGGCATTGTAAACGCTGACATTCCAGATGCCCATACGTCCTTTTTTCTTCGGACGATAGATATTGATTCCCAAATCGAGGCGGTGATAAGCCGGAAGTCGGTAATTATTGCGATCACCATACAAGTCGAACTGTTCTTGCCTGAAATTATAAAAGGGATCTTTAGACGGAGGGGTCAACCCCTCGTAACTTTCTGTCGAGAGTGTGGTATAATTACCGGAGGTATAGGTCCAGGCAGCCGAAAGTTCAACGCGTTTCGATAGTTTATGCATGACGACAATATTCAACTTATGCCGGTTGTCATAGCGAGACGGAAACCGGCGTCCTCCGTTCAGCTCGTCAAACTGGCGGTCCGACCAGGCAAGGGAATACCCGATCCAGCCGGTTGTACGTCCTACAGGTCTCCTCACCATCCATTCCAAACCATAAGAACATCCTTTTCCGGCAACCAACTTCCGGTCCCATGTGATCGATGAGGGGACCAGGCTGTGCCCGTCCTTATATTCGAGCAGGTTACGGCTGTCCTTATAATATCCTTCCATCGAGAAGTCCAGATCCTTCCAGTTATAGTAGGCGCCCAACGAATACTGGTCACTGACCAGTGGCCTCAGATTGCGGGTGACAGGCATCCACGAATCGGTCGGCAAATTGAGGAAACTGTTACTGATCAGGTGCACATATTGATTCATCCTCGAATAGGAAGCCTTCAAACTAAGATCTTTGCCAAGCAGCCAGCGCAGAGAAACGCGTGGCTCGACGCCTGTATAGGTTTTCCTGTCGATATTGAAAAGGCTCAAACGGACTCCAGCGTTTAGACGGAGCGTAGGTGCCAATGTCCAGTCGTCTTCTGCAAACGCTGACAACTCGTGTGCCAGCAATTTCTCATTGCTGAACACTTTACTGACCTGCATAGAGTCCGGTTTATCGCCCTCCTCTGTCAGGAAACGGCTGTATTCGGGACGGAAATCATGCCGGACATAATCGCCTCCGAAACGAATATGATGGTTGGAGACCGGCTGATAGTCAAACGATGTACGGACACCGAAATCATTGATCCCTGAAGCGCTGACCGTTTCATCGAAACTCAAGGAATAGGCTTCGTTATTATAATCCCACGACTTTTCTTCTTCTCGGTAAGATATTTTTGCATTATAACGGGTGTAAAAACCGGCAATCTTACCGAATAGGCGGTTATTGAACGCATATGTCCAACCTGCGGAAGCGACGAGATTCCCCCAGCGCATGGAAACCTGTGTTTTATCCAGATAGTAACTGATCGAGCCATCTCTGCTCGGATTGTCTTCACTTGTGGCCTTCAGCACATCGTTTCCATTGTAGATGCTGACAAAGAGACGGCTCCGATCGCTGACGCGGTGGTCTATACGGGCATTTAAATCATGAAAGGCGTAACGGAAATTAATGTCGGAACTCTTATCTTTTTTCACGGCATTGAAGATCGCCAGTGTGGGTGCAGTAATCACATCGAGCCAAGTACGACGCAGAGCGATCGAGAAAGAAGTACGGTCTTTGATAATCGGTCCTTCCAGACTTAGGTTCCCCGCAATCAATCCGACCGATGCACTCCCATGGAATTCCTTCATATTCCCTTCTTTCGTCTGCACATCGACAACCGACGAAAGGCGACCGCCGTAACGGGCTGGAAAGCCGGCCTTATAGAAATCCATACTTTTGATCGCTTCACCGTTAAAAGCAGAAAATATTCCTCCCAAGTGGTTAAGCTGGTAAACCGGATTTCCGTCTATCAGGAACAGGTTCTCGTCGACATTCCCCCCGCGCACGTACAGGCCGGAGACACCTTCGGTCCCCATCGACACGCCCGGCATCAACTGTAATGTCCGAATAATATCCGACTCACCCAACAAAGTCGGAGTAGCACGGATCGTTGCCTGATTTACCTCCAAAGCCCCCATCTGCACACTGTGGACAGGCGAACGCAACGAACGCTCATTGCCAGTCACCACCACTTCACCGATCGAAGCATTCGTCTGTAAAAACAAGGTAAGCATCGTATCGCGTTCCAACACGGGAAAGTCGATTTTCCGGTTTTCATATCCGATATAAGATACCGAGATCCGTACCGGATCATCAGAGGCGGGTACCGTAAGGCTGAAAAAGCCGAAAGCATTCGTAGCGATCCCCAACCGGCAGCCGACATCATACACAGAAGCCCCGACCAGGGATTCTGCGGAAGTTTTATCCCGCACAAAACCGCTGATCGTGACCTGCCTGGGTTTGTGTTTCAGAACGACAATGTTTCCTGTCCTCTTGTACACGAGCGGATAGCTGGCAAAAAGCTGTGCCAGGCAATCGTCCAGTGCTGCATCTTCTACTTTGAAACTTGTCTTCTGAAACTCTTTCAACAAAGATGATTCATACGAAAAAGTCACTCCGGCCTGCTTCTCGATCTCTGCCAGAATCTCTTTCAAAGAAACGTTCCGCATGTTCAATGTAACCGTTCGAACCTCATCTCCACCGTTTACCTCTGCCAACAACCTCTCAGACATCAAAAAACAACTCAAACACACAAAAACACAGGTAAACCATCCTCTCAACATTAACTTCTTCATCTTATCTTTATTGACATTTTATCCATAAGACGGGAAAAACGGAAAAACCCCTATCCGATTCGAAAAAATTATAAGAAACTGTTTTGATTTTTTCGCCTCATGATTTGAGATGTATTTTTGGATCTGATTCGTCGCTCTGATGAGGAAGAGAGCGGGCTATCTGACGAAGAAGAAAGGCGGATATGGCCCAAAAGACACTCAAAGCATAGTCGAAAACAACAGCAAAATAACAAAGCTGGCTGTTTGTAAAAAATCAAAACAGTTTTTAAAATCAATCATAAACAGTAAACGGGGTCCAATAAGGTTCCTTGTCACCGAAAGGCATTGTGAAACGACGATGGGCCAGTTGGCAACCGGCAACGACTCCGAAGCCGCCTTCGACATTCGTATAAGTAGCAGTAGGCTCCACCAAGCCGTCTAAATAAGCATCGCCCAACGAGATCGAGAAATTACGGATGACGACCAGATACCGGTAGTATTCTTCCGAAATAGCCACCAGGCGGACATCATAATGCACTGTTGTCGTCACCGAATCACCCTTAAAGGAATGATCAACAGGCCAGAAAGAAGAGCGGACCGTATAGTCTTCGCCATCGAACATATCATCCGTAAACGTGCCCCGGCAAGTCGTCCCGTCCAACTGCTCGATAACCGGATTCGTCGCCGTCGAACGAAATACCGGATCTTCATAAACCACACTCAGCCAACCCGAACAAGCAGGTTCCGACCTATACATCGAACTACAGGTTATCACGCTGTCTCCTTTCTGATACTCCGTCAGCTTCTCGATTATCAAGCGATAATAATTCCGCTTATCCAGCTTGTCACGAAACCGGACATACAGCCGTATGGAAGGATATTCATATCCGGCATAGCCAAAACGGGTAAAACGGACCGTATCGACAGACAACATCTCCACCGGGTCCGGAATAACCGTCTCTCCTCCTATCGGCTCGAAACCTTCTGCTCCGGCTTCCAGCCGCAAGCGATCACCGGCCTTCACACGACATCCGGGCAATACATACCGGCCTGCAAACCGACTATCGGGAACGGGCTGCATACATCCTTGCAAACGGTCGTTTATAAACACTTGTATGTTGCCGTCCGCAACCCCGTCGTCCGTGACCGTGTCCAGGACAAACCAGCTTCTGGACAAGAAAGCCGTCACATCCGTATCCGGAGAAACGGAAGCGTTCAGCACCAGGCGCGGAGAAACGGGCGGAAGAACCAACACCACATCACGGGTACAGGAGGCAAACAAAAGCAAGCACAAGGCAAACAGTATCTTTTTCATCACCATCAGAATTTATATGTGTAAGAGATGGAAGGGACAAAAAGGAACAACAAGGTCTGTTCCAACACAACCTCCCGGCCCTTTTCCGTTTGATAATAAACAGGACGGACCGAAAAAGGATTCGCCTTAAAATAAGCATTGCAAAGGCTCAGGTTCCAGATTCCCATACGCCCGTTCTTCTTATACCGATAGAAATTGACGCCCAAATCAAGCCGGTGGTAAGCCGGAAGCTGGTAATTGTTGCGCGAACTCGCGTTCTGGCCATATCCCCACCCAAGCTCCTCCCGGTAGCCACGCTCCGTCAGCTCCGGCAACGGACGGTATTGCACGTCCTGAATCGTCAGGTGATTACCGGACTTATACATCCAGGCTGCCGTCAGTTCCACCTTTTTAGACAGTTTGTAGGAAGTAACGATATCGACCTTATGCCGGTTGTCGTATTTGGAGGGGAAACGATGCCCCTTGTTGACCGTTCCATCCGGAAACCAGCGGTCGGACCAGGAGAGTGTATACCCGATCCATCCGTTAAACCGCCCGGTCTTTTTCTGTACTATCAGTTCCAGACCGTAAGAACGCCCTTTGCCCACTCCAACCCGGTCTTCCCAGCCTGCAAAAGAGGGTAAAACCGGACCGTTATCCTTATATTCCACCAAATTATTCATCCGTTTGTAGTAGCCTTCAGCAGAGAAATCCAATCCTTTATAATGCCAAAAGAGGCCACCCGTCACCTGGTGCGCATGCATCGGACGGATATTCCCGGTAACCGGTACCCAAATATCCGTCGGCTGACTGATATAACTGTTGGACAATAAATGGATATATTGGTTCATCTTCGTATAGGACACTTTTGCCGACAGGTTCCGCCCTAACAGGTAGCGGGCGGAAAAACGAGGCTGGAACGACTGATACGTCTCTCCTTGTACGTGGAAAAGGGTAAAGCGCAGCCCGGCATTCACCCGCAACCGATCGGTCAGTAACATTTCGTCTTCAGCATACAGGGAAACCTCGTGGCCATGAATCAAGGAATGCGAAAAGACCGTATTATTCATTTGCGAAACAACCGAATCCTTATACCAAGAACTCATATTGCTCTGTTCGGGACGGAAAAGATGGAACAGGTAATCACTTCCCATCCGGATCCGGTGGTCGACATTCGGGCGATAATCGAAAGAGGCTCTCAGATTCACATCTTCCATAGCCGAACGATAATGCCCTTCCTGGAAATAGACCTGTCCGCTCTTATCTGCCGAAGAGACAAATGCATTTTGCTTTTGGATAATATGTGAACGATAGCGGGTATATCCTCCGGTAAAAGTGGCAAACAGTTTCCGGTTGATCAGGTAGTTCCACCCGGCAGACCCGATCAGGTTTCCCCAACGCCAGCGGAAGTCCCGATCTTCGCCATGTATGTCTTTCGAGTCCTCGCCGTTACGGTAACTGTCGCTTCCCATGTAAAAGCTCAGATAGGCACGGCTGCGGTCCGTAAAAGAATAATCGATTTTGGCATTCATGTCGTAGAAATGGTATCCGCCTTTCACTTCGGTATCGGCCTTCTTGTTCACAGCCGTCATGACCGGCCAAGTGATCAGTTCCATCCAGGTACGCCGCACCGACACGTTGAATGAAGACCTATCTTTGATGATCGGCCCTTCGAGATTGGCCCTCGCCGCCAGCAAGCCGACCGAGATATTCCCGTGATATTCTTTCCGGTTTCCCTCGTTCGTACGCACATCTATAACAGAAGAAAGTCTCCCGCCGTATTCCGCCGGAAAACTTCCTTTATAAAAAGTGGCATTCTTCACTGCATCCGGATTGAAAGCCGAAAAGAAGCCTAGCACATGGTCTGTATGATAGACCGGATTTCCATCAAGCAGAAACAGGTTATCGTCGCCATCGCCTCCCCTCACAAACAAGCCACTCATGCCTTCTGTTCCTCCGGTCACACCCGGTAGCCGTTGCAAAGTCTTGACAACATCCGTTTCGCCCAACAGGGCCGGCAACGATTTCACCCGGCTTGCCGGAACATCCGACACCCCTACCCGACTGTTCAAAACATCCGACCGGGGAGAAATTCCTTTTATCACGACTTCCCCCAGTACCCCGGCAGGCGATAGGGAGAGATCGATCATCGTGTCTCGGGTCAACTCGAATGTAACGGAACAGGGCTCGTAGCCAACATAAGAAGAAGACAGCACCACTTTCCCCGGAGGCAACGTAATGCTATAAAAACCGTAATTATTGGAAACCGACCCTTTCCCGGAAGAACGCTCCACCACGGTTGCCGCAATCAGGCTCTCATAGGACGCGGAATCCCGCACAAACCCGCTGATAGTATATTGCCGGGGTTTCCGTTTCAATATCACATAATGCCCCGTCATCCGGTAAACAAGAGGTAAAGGGCCGAACAGCCGTTTCAGGCAATAGGAAAGAGACTCGTCGCGCACCGTTAACGAAACATGGCGAAATTCTTTCAACATCGACGATTCATAGGAAAAAAACAGACCGGTCTGCTTTTCGATCTCTAACAAAATATCCTGTAACGGCACCCGCTTCATATCCAGCGTAACAGTAGGAGTCGGATCCACCAACAGGGACAATGGCTCTTTCGCCCTGATCAACGGGCAACACATACAAATCCCGATGACAAATAGGTAAACACGATACATAAGTTCTTTTTTTACTTATCCTTCCGGGGAACCAGTCGGATATCTAACGTCTGATTGATAACCAGCAGGACTTCGTCAAGAGGCAAATCGTTGAATGTAGCGGTCAGCCTGGAATCCGGCGAATCCACTTTGTTGGTGATCTCTACCTGGTAATACTCGTTCAGATCCCTGATCACCTTCTCCAAAGGCGTATCGTTGAACCTTAACTGCTTCGTTTTCCAGGAAAGATGATTCGGATTCTCTTCCTTCAGGATATCTATTTCTTTCTTTTCATTCGAATAAGAGGCCGACATTCCCGCCGTCAGGATAACCGGTTCAGGCTCCTTCCCGGCTGCAAAACGCACTTTTCCCGTCACAACATCGACTTCCGTCATTCCCGGTTGTTCGCTTATCTGGAAACTGGTACCCAAAACCGTCACCTCCGTCATAGCCGTATGAACGGAAAAGGGGCGTGCCTCGTTCCTCTTCACCTGGAAAAAAGCTTTTCCGGTCATCTCCACTACACGCCTTTCCTTTCCATATTTCTTCACATCATACCGGAGTGTCGAATTTCCGGCCATCGATACCAATGTACTATCCGGCAAATAAACATCTTTCAGCTGCCCCGATACAGTAACGACAGATACCCATTCGGGATTATTCCGCTCTTTCATATAAAAAGTGCCGAATCCAATAAGCAAGAGCATAACAGAGGCAGCCGCCATCCAATAACGGCGGAAAGCGACCTGGCGACGGATTCCCTGTCGGGAAACAAACCGCTCCCAAGCCTTATCCTCATCCAAGCTTCCCTCTTTGTAGCGCCGGGCTACAAAACGAAGGCGTTTTTCAAATCTATCATCTTGCTCGTTGTTCATCATTTCAATTGACAATTGATAATTGACAATGGACAATTGCCACAGCACTCTCCATTGTTTATTTTCCTAATTTGAATTTATACCCGACAGACAAGCTGAAGGTATGATATTTTAAGTCGACTGAATCATAGTCATATTCCTTGCCTAAAGAAGCATCGTAACCGACGCTCATCACACAGGAACCAATTTCCAATCCTGCCTGAAACGAAAGTCCCCAGTCAAAAGGATTATCATGCGTCCGACTCTCATAACTAAAACCTTGCCCTATCCATCCGTCACCATACAGATAACCACCGTTACCACCATAATAGTTAAAGCCATAGCTTCCGTAACCACCACTATAACCCGGCGTATATTCATTATACTTACCTATATTTTTATCTCCCACCGAATAAGCGACATAAGGACCGGCTGCCAGATTCAACCGTACATTCTCCGCTAAACGGAATGACAAATTTGCCATCAACGGAACCTGCAAAAAATGACGATTCGTTTTATAATAACTTTCATTAAAAGTAGGTTTCGATTGATCGTCAGTCGTCGGGTAAACACTCCCAAACAAAATCGAATGTCTCGAATATCCCCGCTGGGTATAATACAAACCTGATTTCAATGAAAAACGATCCGGTCTGACGGCAAACTCCACACCAACCCCGACTTTCCAACGAGTATTCCAAGTCGGCTTCTGTTCATTGATATAGACATCTCCACCTCTCTTGACTGCCATCATCCCTACTTCCGGTGTCAGCGACCACCGCTGTGCGCTCACTGATACCACACCCATCATCAACATCACAAATAACACGAATTTCTTCATCTCTCTTTTTTGCATTAGTGATACATAAACATTTTAACCATTCTATCACTAAGACAGGAAATCTGAAAAAACCCCTACTCATTCAAGAAAAAAAGAAACAATAAATCCGCACAGCAGTTTCCCGCAAAGTCTTTAACGCTTTTCCTATCTGGTTTTCAACTGTTTTAATGGAAATATGCAACTCTTCTGCAATCTCCTGATATTTCAGTCCGTCCCGCTTGGAAAGCAGAAATATCTTCTTCCGTTCGGCAGGCAGTTCGTCGATAGCCGCCCAGAGGCGCGCATCCCGTTCCGATTGATATATCTGTTCCTCTTCCGACAGATCCTCTATATCGGCAAGACATTCTGTCGTCTGTAACGTATCGGAAGATTGGGCGATAAGCGTAAGGGAACGATTCCGTACCGCCTGGTAGAGATAGGACTTAAAGTTAGCAATTACCACATTATGGCTGTTTTTATCCCAAACATCGGCAAAAGCCTGCTGCACGACGTCCTCGGCATCTTCCGTTTTTTCTGTAAAACGGAGTGCAAACAAACACAGGGGCTTATACAGCTCCTTGAAAATACGTTCAAACTCTCCCGCAGATATTGCCGCCATACATTTGTTATTTGTCTCTATTCACTGCAAAGTAAAGTAGTTTTTCACTTAATAATCCGATTTTCAGGTTCTTTATTATGTTTTTAATAAATTATATCGCACAATATTACTATCATACGCACATAAAAAAGACATAGATCACACAGACTGTACGGCTTTAATTAATCCGTAAGTTCGGCGTGATCTATGTCTCAATATGTAAACCGGAATAAATTTATCCTCTGAATCCGATAATCTCGCGCACTTCACGCAACGTTTTCGCAGCGCTCTCGCTTGCTTTTTCGGCCCCCATACGGGCTACTTTCGCCAAATAGTCTTCGTTGGAACGAATGTCCAAAATACGTTCGCGAATCGGGGCGCAGAAATTATTGATGTCTTCAGCCAATTGCTTTTTCAAATCTCCGTAACGGATCTCGCAATTGTTGTATTTCTCATTGAAGAAATCGAAAGTATCTTTCGTCGATACGATCTCCATCATCGTAAACAGATTGGCAATCGGCTCAGGTTTCACACTGTTCGGCTCCGTCGGACCGGCATCCGTCACAGCTTTCATCACCTTCTTCTTGATTGTCTTTTCATCGTCAATCAGGTAGATCGCATTTCCTTCGCTCTTTCCCATCTTGCCGGATCCGTCCAATCCGGGCACTTTGATCGCCTTACTGGAATAATAGAAAGAGGCAGGTTCCGGGAAACATTCGACTCCGTAAGTCGCGTTAAAACGGCGGGCAAAACGGCGGGCCATTTCCATATTCTGCTCCTGGTCTTTCCCAACCGGCACCTTCACTGCCTTATGGATAATGATATCGGCTGCCATCAGAGTCGGGTAGGTCAGCAAACCAGCGCTTACGCTATGTTTGTTCCCCTCGTTGAAAATTTCCTTTTCCACATCGCCTTCTGTGGTGTTGACACGGTCAATGTGCAGCTGCTGGCGCGCCTTATCCTTGAAAGAAGTAGTACGCATCAACTCACCGATCCCCGCATTCATATTCAAATACAGATACAGTTCGGGAATTTCGCGCACATCGCTCTGCAGATAGATGGTCGCTTTTTCCGGGTCGATGCCGCAAGCCAGATATTCAGCCAGAATTGTCTTTACACTATTACGGATATTATCGGGATGCGGATGTGTAGTCAACGAGTGCCAGTCTGCAATAAAGAAAAAGCAATTATACTCATTTTGCATTTGCAAAAATCCTTTTACTGCTCCGAAGTAATTCCCCAGATGCAAATTACCCGTTGGGCGAATGCCACTTACTACTGTTTCCATTTTCTTTCTTAATTATTTATATCAAATGGCGACAAAGATAATAATTATTTTGACAGATTCCGAATCTTGATATTTCTGAAAGAAACCTCGTCAGCATGGTCCTGCAAAAGGATATGGCCCTGCTTTACACTACCAAACATCGGCTTCGACTTTTTGTACTTGCTCATTTCCCAAATCTTTTTGTAAGCTTCGCTCGAACGGTCGTAGCTGACAGTTTTCTTTCCGTTCAGGTAATGAGTCACCTTGTTGCCTTTAGCTACAACACGTCCCTGGTTCCATTCTCCGATCGGATTCAGCTGTTTTTTGCCCGCCGGAATCATGTCATACAGAGAAGCAGTCTTACGGTTTCCATCGCGTCCTAATTTGGCATCCGGGTGGTTGTCGTCATCCAGGACTTGGAACTCCTGCCCTAACCAGCCTCCTTCGTCATATTTGGTAAAGAAATACTTCACCCCGCTGTTAGCGCCTTTTGTCAAGCGGAATTCAAAACAAAGGTCGAAATCGGAATATTCGTCTTTCGTAATGATGTCACCACCCCGTTTTTCACCTTTTTTGTTGACAGTCAGGATACCGTCTTCTACCGTCCATCCGTTTGTAGGAGGAACATTCTTGCCGACCGAAGTCCATCCGTCCAGGTTCGTACCATTGAAAAGTAATACCCATCCCTGCTTTTCTTCTTTCGGAGTCAGCGTGTTAAGAGATTGTGCACTAAGTGCACATGCACAGAAAACTGAGAACAATAAAAACACAATTCGTTTCATAATAAAATGAATTAAAATTAAACTATTAAGAAAAATTACATTGATCTGTCTATCGGGGGGCAAATATACAAAATTATCATTTCCCTGTTTCTTCCTGATCCAATTTCGAACCGCAATATTTGCAATATTCGGCTTCCTCTTCATGTCCCGTCCGGTGGCAATGCGGACATTCCATCCTATTTTTTTTACGCTGTTCCCCTACCATTGTTGCCGACACAATCCCTGTCGGGACAGCGATAATCGTATAACCGATCAACATCACGATCGCCGACAGGAAACGCCCGACAGGTGTCACAGGCGTTATGTCTCCGTAGCCGACAGTCGTCATCGTCACGATCGCCCAATAGATGCTGTTCGGAATATTATTGAACTGCGTACCGGGCTGATTTCCTTCTATCATATACATTATCGTACCGATCGAAGTCACCAAGATCAGGACAAAAAAGAAAAACACAAATATCTTCGGTGCGCTGATCCGGAGCGACTTCAATAGCATATTACCTTCTTTCAGAAAGTTAAATAGCTTAAATACACGAAAAACACGAATCAACCGGAATGCACGGATCACAAGCAGATAACGAGTACCAGCAAAGAAAAAACTCAGATAGACCGGCAATGTCGACAGCAGATCCACGATCCCGAAAAAGCTGAAAATATACTTTTTGGGTTTTGGCGAGCAATAGATACGAACCAGATACTCAAAAGTAAAGAAAGCCGTAAACACATACTCCAATATCCGTAATCCCAACGTATAATGATATGAAAAAGACCGTATGCTCTCCAATACCACAACCAATACGCTTGCGATAATAAACCCGATCAGACAGGTATCGAACAGTTTTCCCATTGGAGTATCTGATTCGAATATAATGATATACAGCTTCTTCTTCAATTTTTCATCATGAAGAAAAGCATCCACACGCTCCCGTATTCCCGAAAAAAGCCTCATAATCCGAATCTTTACTCTACTAAAAACAGTTGAAGTTTATTATTGTTACAAATATAACAAACTCAAATTATTTATAGTACATTTGTAATAACCTGTTAGAGAAACTTAAGTCTACACAACATGACCATGAAAATAAAAATACTTATTCTATTTTTCACCGTTTGTTGTTATGCAAAGGGCAGTACGATTCCTATCCAATCGGACAAAGAGCACAATACGGTGACGCGAATAGATATGTCCGAGTATAAAACAATCAATTTTGACAACCTGGTAAAAAACATCTCCTGTACTCGACTGGAATCCAACTTGTTTGATTATGGCATAACCATGACTACACATAAGGACCGTCTCTACATAATGGGTAGGACAATTGCCGGAAATAAAGTAGTGATCTTCGATAAATCCGGACAACTCGTTAAAGAACTGACTTTTGCCGATGCGCTTCTCGTTATCTCGATGGCCATCATACCGGATGCAGAAGAATTGTGGGTCGTCAGCCGTTTCAAAATAATCAATAAATTCAAATTGGACGGGACACCCATTAAAAGGGTATCTTTACCTTTTCCCTGCGCCAACCTCATACCGGTTGGACAGCAAAACTTCCTCGTTTACTCAGGGGGCACATGCAACAGCCGAGGAAGCATTGAAGGTCATTTTCTTGCACTAACAGATTTCAAATCTATAAATAAGCTGTTCCTTCCGAAATGGGGAAAAGAAGAATGGCCATCTGCCCCGCAAAATATATATGCACAAGATGAGAAGGCGAATAATTTATTCATTTTTCCTAATGATATAGATACGATCTATTCTTATAATCAGCAAAAAGGAGCTGTCTATCCCTTCCTTTTTCTCGATTTCCACGGAGATTTCCTAACAAAAGACAAACATCCATACGGTCCTGGAGAAGATCAGGAAATGTCGGAAATCATCACAAAGCGAAAGTACATTTATTCTCATTATAGCTTCAACCAGGCTTCCGGCAAACTATTCTTTAAATTAGTCGGCAAGCGGGAAGATTTCTGTTCTATCAATCTGAAAAATAATGTTCTATATTCCTTCAACCGTTTGTTTGACAACTTCATGCCCATCTCTTATAATCCATTTATCGGTTCCGACGGCAAGAATTTATATGTGCTCGTCCAGGAAAAGGAGCTTGCCGAACATTACCAGAATATCAAATGCACTTATCCGGCCATCCAAAGGTTATTACCGGCATTATCTCCCGACGGGAACAGCTGGATATTACTAACTATCGAAATAAAAGAATAAAAATTATGAATAGAACCGTCTTTTTACTCGTCACTTTATTATGCTTATACCTTTCCTGTACGGAAAAAAAGCAAGAGGAGAAAATTCTATTGGAGAATTTTCCCACCCCAAAGGAGATGCATCCCCGATGGTCCGATTTATTTACGGATAAAAGTGAGATTACACCTCTGGAAACCACTTCCGAGTGTCTGGTCGGGCAAATAGACAAAATAAAAAAATTCAAAGGCCACTATTATATTTCTTCATCCGGCGGGCAATCAATCCTGCACTTTAATGAAAAGGGAAAATTTGTATCCGTACTGTCTAAACAAGGGCAAGGGCCGGAAGAATATCAGCGTATCGAGGATTTCGATATCTGTGAAACAGAGGGAACTACTGAAATCTGGATTTCAGATAATATAAGCCTGAAAGTGTATGATGCAGCTGATTTATCATTTAAATTCAAAATACCCTATTCCTATGTTATCCACAAATTCAAAAGACTGGATAACTCGCATATCCTGTTGGTAACCGGACAAAATGAAAATACACTCACTTTAACCGATAAAGAAGGGAAGATACTTTCCGACTATCTGAAAAAAGAAATTCCTTTCATTATGTTCCGTCCCGTACAGTTCATAGCATGTGGTTCAGACTATCTATTCCAGTTAGGGATATCTAACACGTATGTAGCATTTAACTCCGAAACGGAAACATTCAGGGAGGGGGTATTTACCCAAGATCAATCATATCTTTCAAAAGAACAACTACTCGAGTCTTTCAAGATCGACGGAATGGATTTTATCCTGAAAGCCAACCAAGGTTCATACATTAACAACCTCGTTTCACTACGCGATATTATCTGGGTACAGACGCACAATAATGGGCAAAACTTCCTGACCAAAATCCAAAACGGGCAGGCCGTATCAACCGAATTTACTTATGGCTCCGTACTCTCCACTATATCGGTGGCCGACAGTGACAACAGTGTCTTGCTATATGCTAATCCCGAACAACTATCCGAGTACGGGAACGATCTTTTTGACAAGTTCGGCAATAAGATAAATTGCCATGCAGAAGATAATCCCTGTATAATAGAATTTTTTTAATATTTCCTTGTGTTTGCTTATTTGAATTTAGAAGGTATAATTTAGGCTATATCAGTCCGACAAGCTTGGCTACGCAAAGAAACATTACTATCTTTGTTGTATTCCGAACTGAATGCACAGTTTAAATGAATAAAACAGGAACGTTATGAGCAATAAAATTTATCCGATAGGCATACAAAACTTCGAAAAACTTCGAACCGGTGGTTATTTCTATATCGATAAAACCGAACTTATCTACCGGATTATCAAAACCGGCAGCTACTATTTCCTGAGCCGTCCCCGCCGCTTCGGGAAAAGCCTGCTCATATCCACGATCGAAGCCTATTTCCAAGGCAAGAAAGAACTGTTCGAAGGGCTTGCCATGGAAAAACTGGAAAAAGACTGGATCGAGCATCCGATCTTGCACATGGACCTGAATATCGAGAAATACGATTGTCAGGAAAGCCTCGATAATATGCTTGAAAAAACATTGGCCGGTTGGGAAAGCCTGTATGGAGCCAATCCATCCGAACGTTCTTTTTCCCTCCGTTTCGCTGGAGTCATCGAACGAGCCAACAAACAGACAGGCCAACGCGTCGTAGTCCTTGTGGACGAATATGACAAGCCGATGTTACAGGCTATAGGCAATGAAGAGCTCCAACAATCATTCCGTAACACCCTGAAACCTTTCTACGGAGTTTTGAAAACGATGGACGGCAATATCAAATTCGGTATGCTAACCGGCGTAACCAAATTCGGAAAAGTAAGCGTATTCAGCGACTTGAACAATTTAGACGATATTTCCATGCGCGAGCCATACGTCAATCTTTGTGGGGTTTCCGAACAGGAGATACACGACAATCTGGAAGAAGAACTCCATGAATTAGCAGAACTCCAAAACATGACATACGAGGATGTTTGTATCAAACTCAAAGAGTATTACGACGGTTATCATTTCGTAGAAAATACCATCGGCATATATAACCCGTTCAGCCTGCTCAACACATTTAAATATAATAAGTTCAGCAACTATTGGTTCGAAACAGGCACACCGTCTTATTTGGTTGAACTGTTGAAGCGAAGCCATTACGATCTGGAACGCATGGCAAACGAAGAAACCAGCTCGGATGTACTGAACAGCATTTATGCAGACTCGTCGAGCCCTATCCCCGTAATCTATCAAAGCGGGTATCTGACCATTAAAAGTTATGATGAAGAATTCGGCATTTACCAGTTAGGTTTCCCAAATCGCGAAGTAGAAGAAGGCTTTGTACGGTACCTGATGCCTTTCTATACGAGTATAAACAAAGTAGAATCTCCCTTCGAAATACAGAAATTCGTCAGTGAAATCCGTAAAGGCCAACCCGATGCGTTCCTCCGACGCCTGCAATGTTTCTTTGCAGACACCCCATACGAACTGGCCCGCCAATTGGAATTGCATTACCAGAATGTCCTCTTCATCGTTTTCAAACTGGTCGGTTTTTATACGCAAGTCGAATACCACACAAGCAGGGGACGTGTCGATTTGGTATTGAAAACAAATGACTACATCTATGTGATGGAATTCAAATTGGAAGGTACTGCTCAGGAAGCGCTTAAGCAAATTAACGAAAAGCAGTATGCACTTCCATTCGCTTCCGACCCAAGAAAATTATTCAAGATCGGGATTAATTTCAGTAACGAACTGCGGAACATTGAAGAGTGGATTATTGAAGAATAATACAATAACCTCTTTTTTTGCCATTTTTCTATTTCACCTGAAATAGTGCGTCATTTCAATCTGACACTTTGTACGATTAATCTGTTTCAGGGTGGCAACAAATGTCATGGATCCGGCAACTCGTCCACGTTCCGACTCCATTGTGCCACCCTAAAACAGCAAAACAGTAACAATGTGAAAAACCTCAACTCTCTGAGAGCCGAATATTTCCGAACAACATCCATGACACATACATTTACGCCAAAAGCATTTTCCGCTTTTTTCCAGCGAGGAGCACAGAATTTCCCTATGACGACCGTCTTCGTTACCGTAAGTTGCCGAGATCATATATAATGACGACCGTCTTCATGCCTATAAAATCCCTTGTCATGGCAATAAAGACGGTCGTCATGGAAACAAAGTGGCCAATCAATGCATAAAACACCGTTTTACTTACTGGAAAAGAGCACTTGTCTTGTACAGCTCCAAATGTAAAAAAATATTTTATTGACAATAAGGCATAAGAAATCAAATTTATTCTTCAATAATCCACTCTTCGATATTCCGCAACCTGTTACTGAAATTCACTCCGATTTTGAATCGTTTTCTGGGATCAGTAGCAAACGGGAGTGCATACTGCTTTTCGTTAATCTGCTTCAATGCATCTTGTGCAGTCCCTTCCAACTTAAATTCCATAATATAAATATAATCTTGCGTCTTCAAAACTAAATCAATACGCCCCACACTGGTGTGGTATTCGACCTGCGCATAAAAACCGACCAATTTGAAAACAATAAAAAGAACATTCTGGTAATGCAATTCCAATTGGCGAGCCAGTTCGTACGGTGTATCAGCCAAGAAACTTTGCAAGCGCCGCAAAAATGCATCAGGTTGCCCTTTACGGATTTCATTGACGAATTTTTGTATTTCAAAAGTAGATTCTACTTTATCGACACTGGTATAGAAAGGCATTAAGTATTTGATAAACCCCTCTTCCACTTCTCGATTGGGAAACCCTAACCGATAAACTCCGAATTCCTCGTCATACCCCTTGATTGTCAAGTAGCCACTCTGGTAAATGAGCGGGATAGGATTCAAATCTTCATAAATACTGTTCAAGATGTCCGAGCTGGTAACTTCATTAGCCATACGTTCCAGATCGTAATGGCTTTGTTTCAACAATATGACCAAATAGGACGGTGTGCCGGTCTCGAACCAATAATTGCCAAACTTATTATATTTAAATGTATTGAGCAAGCTAAACGGGTTGTAGACGCCTATCGTATTTTCCACAAAATGATAACCGTCGTAATACACCTTGAGTTTAACACAAACATCCTCGTAGGTCATGTTTTGGAGTTCTGCCAACTCATGGATCTCTTCTTCCAAATTATCGTGTATTTCCTGTTCGGAAATTCCGCAGAGATTGACATAAGGTTCGCGCATGGAAATGTCGTCCAGGTTGTTCAGATCACTGAATACGCTTATTTTTCCAAATTTGGTCACCCCCGTCAGCATAGCAAACTGAATATGGCCATCCGTTGATTTCAAAACCCCATAGAAAGCTTTTAGGATATTACGGTAAGCCTCCTGCAATTCCGCATTCCCGATTGCCTGAAGCAGCGGTTTGTCATATTCGTCCACAAGGACCACAACCCGCTGGCCGGTCTTTTTATATGCACAGCGAATAACTTGGTAAAAACGCTCTTCCGGTTTACGGTCACCATACGGACTGCCGTACGTCTGTTCCCAAATCTCAAGATGTTTGTTCAATTCTTCGAGCAGAGATTCCGGCCTGTCGTATTGGCGTGCATTCAAATCCAGATGCAGGATCGGATATTGTGACCAGTCTTTCTCTAACCGCTCCATCGCCAAGCCTTCGAATAGCTCCTTCTTACCTTGAAAATAGGCTTCGAGCGTTGATATGAGCAGGCTTTTTCCGAAACGGCGCGGACGGCTCAGGAAATAGTAACGTCCCGACTTGACAAGACGGTAGATAAACTCGGTTTTATCGATATAAAAATAACCGTCTTGGCGGAGGCTCTCAAAATTTTGTACACCTATCGGATAAATCTTATTGCTCATGGCTGTCCTTTCAAAATTGTTGGAGCTGTGCATTCAACTCGCAATACAACAAAGATAGTAATTTCCTGTTTTTCCTGCTATGTTTCTCATAAAAACAAAAGCATACATCAATGATTCGGTTACCTCCTTATTGCCATTCCACACCTTATTGTATAGATTATCAAAACACCCATTAGTCCAAATCGAAACTCTACCGCATCTATTTTGATTTTCTACCCCATATTTTTTAAATTACCCGCAGAGGTAATATTTTTTAAGAAACACAAAATCTAATAAAGGACTGAAATACAAACAAATGTCCAATATAACTATTTAGCAGAGGGATATTGTACATTTTAACATATCTAAAGAACATCAGATTCACATTCTGCCAACCCTACGTTGCTCTCCCGGACAGTTCCAATATTCAGGCGATAAGATAAACCGGAAGCATTTTCAATAGACAACTCCGGAAAAGTCATCAAATCTTCTCGCAGTCGCATTATGGTTTGCGTCATAGATTTCTTTATCGCTCGGTTTAGCTGCCTATTTTCTTCTGTCGATTCATCTTCGCTCAAAGGCCGCCCTAACACATCATTACAAAAAACAGGATAGCTGACAGTATGATCCGGAGCTTCCCAAAAACAGATAAAAGCACGTAAACGGTTTCTTGCCAAAAAAACTTTATGATCCCGATCTTTCAATTCTCCCGTTTTCTTGCAGAAAAAAACATCCTGCGCTATCTCTATCCACTCCGAAGCATCCGAAGAAAGCACTGCCGGTACGGCCGTAACAGGAGTAACAACCGCTTTATTATGCTCCACCTTTTTGCGGCGTTGCCATATATACATTATAATAACAAGAATGCACCACAATAAAATCAGCCCCCAAATCAGAGGCATCCGGCTAAATAAATAGGAATGGGAAAACAGGACATACGCTTGTAGTTTTATTTGTCTTTGATCATGTTCTACACCAAAGACAATAGGCTCCAAAGCGATCCCTGCCTGAGATAACGGCTTATTCGAACAACTGACAAGGCTGTCACCTTGTGAAAAAGAAACGGCTGTCTGGGCAATTATGCCTTCACGCTTTAGTTCTTCTTGGAAAAGACTGTCGAGGGTAAAGGCACGATTGGGATTTTTGAATGAAATGAACATCTGAAAAAACCATTCTCTTTTATCGATCAAAGCAAGACTGTCCGCCTGCTTATTTTTCTGAAAAACAACTTTTCCCTTTTCGCTTTCGATAACAGTAGAATCAGAAGAAATGTCGGTATCTGATTTTGGAAAAGAGACAAACTTCGGTTGCATCAGTTCCTTTTCCAGATCGACTGCATGACTAAAAAGATAAGTTGCTTTAAGAATCTGCTCATTTTTAATTTGAAAAAAGTAATAACAAGATAAAAACACAACCAAAATCGTTAAAATCAATGTCCCTCCAAAGACTATAATAAATCTATGTTTTTCCATTTTCATCTCATTTGCGAGACAAAAGTAACAAAACGAACAAGCAAAATCAACACTTTGGCAACATTTCACCGGAAACAGCAAAGTGTTTCCACTTTTAGTTGGCAATCTTAAATCGGAAGATTACTTTTACGCTCAAAAAAAGGAACATGAAAAAGAAAACAGTATTAAAATTGCTTTTTATTGCAAGTTGTTTGGTGGCTGTGTGCAGCCTGTTTTACAATAATGAAACAAACACATTGGACAGTCTGGCATTTCAGAATATTGAAGCGTTGGCCCATGACGAAAATGATGCAGGAGCCTATTGCGCAGGTTATGGTTCAGTCGATTGCCGAAGCTACAAAGTAGAATATAAAGTATCAGGTTTAAGTTTAGAATAATTGTGAAACGTTATGCATACATATTATCAATAGGTATCAGTGCGATAATCTCCTGTACCGATTCCCCCGGTACTTACTACCCCCGATATTCGACTTTTCCCAATGAAAAGGCAATAAGTGCGCGGGTGATCGAACTGGACACTGCCCTCTTCCGCTACCCATTCCGGGTAGCGGTTAAAGACAGTATGGCTATTGTAATGGATTTGCATAACGCCGATTACTATTTTCATGCCTTTACCTACCCCGATTGGAAACATATCGTTTCTTTTGGCAAACGGGGTGAAGGACCGGAAGAAATGCTTTCGGCCGAAACATTCCAGTTTGATTCGCCCGATGCAATCTATGCTCTCGACGCAAATAAAATGCAAATATCGCGTTGGGTTGTCTCTGCTGAAAATCGGTCGGCTACAAGACAAGAAGTAATACCGCTGGATAAAAGTTTAGTTCGTTCTTTAGACTTTTATGCTACAGATTCCTGTTTCCTCATCCCCGACTATTTAGGCGAGCACCGTTATTGGCAAGTCGACTACAGTGGTAAACCTATCAAAAGCATAGGTAAAATCCCATCTGAAAAAGATTTTGCACAAGAAAACCATCCGGCACTGGCCCAGGCATGGCGTAGCTTTATTGATTATAACCCGCACAATGGCATATTGGCTATGGTCACCCAATTAGGGGAATCCATTGAAATCTATAACACCCAAGAAAATACCCATACCGTATTATACGGTCCGAACGGCGAGCCCCAATTTAAGAGTGTAAAAGGCGAGGGCTTCCCGACCGGAATAATGGGATTCAGTGATATTGTCATTACGGACAAACATATCTACAGCGTATTCCAGGGAGTCCGGTTTAAAGACAAATTGGCATCACATCAACGAGGTGAAAAACCGGAGGACGGAGGACGTTATATTTATGTATTCGACTTGAAAGGAAATCCTTTACATAAATATATATTAGACAAACCCATATACGGAATCGATGTAAACGAAAAAACAAAGACGATCATCGCCACATGTGTAGAAAGTGATGAGCCGATCATGGAATTTAAAATATAACGGTTAAATGAAAAAACAACTCTACATCTTACTACTTCTTTCTTTGTTAACCGCTTGTAAAGAGAATAACAAAGAAAAGTTCGCCCTGTTGGTTCAGGAATGGCAAGGGAAAGAGATCGTGTTTCCACAGAATATGGCGTTCACCCGTTTCGTCACTGAGCCGGTGGACTATCGGATACCCGATGCGGAATATAAAGTGTTGGTTTACGTTGATTCAGTCGGGTGTACCAGTTGTAAACTGCAATTGCTGAAATGGAAAGAGTTGATCGCCCATGTCGATTCGGCAACAAACGGCAACGTTCCGTTCATCTTCGTCTTCCAGTCAAAAGACGACCGTGAGTTGCGGTACATCCTGAAATGCGACAACTTCGACCGCCCTGTCTGTATCGACCGGAACAATCGGTTCAACTCGTCGAACCGATTTCCACAGGATATCACCTTCCAGACATTCTTGCTTGACAAGGACAACAAGGTGAAAGTAATCGGTAACCCGGTACATAACCTGGCAGTCAGGGATTTGTATCTGAAACAGATAACCGGCATGCAATATCAAGAAGCATTGTCCAAAACAACCCTCGAAACAGACAAAGCTGAATATGACTTAGGAACGGTAAAAGAGGGAACAACCAAGAAGCAAACGGTCACAGTCCGAAATACCGGAACAAGCGTCTTCAAATTGAAGGGCTTCACCACCTCTTGCGATTGCACCGAAGCAACCTGCGACTGGAAAGAACTGCAACCGGGAGAAAGCGGAACGGTCACGGTCAGTTACGAAGCGGAACAGCCGGGAGAGTTTTACCGGACAGTAGAGATATATGGTAATATCCCGAACAACTCACTGATGGTGAGTTTTATCGGGAAGGTATCAACGAACAATTAACGGGAAAAAGAAAGGAGTCTCTGCCTACCGCCTCACAAGCATAAACAGAAACTCCCGGACTTTTCCTCATTCAATAACAGATAAAGAAGGAGGTGCGCACAAAAGTAGTAAATTTAGGAACAACAACAAAAGGGTTAGAAATCACCCGTTCCGGGAAATGAAACCGGACAAAAGATTCAAAACTAATTATAAGTCTATAAATCCCTAAAAATAAAACAAAAAATGGGAAAGAAATTTTTTGGCGTCATCGCTTTTGTTGCGATCGCCGCAGCAGCAGGCTGGAACTACCAGCAGAATAAACAGGAAGTAGAACTCTCAGACTTGGCGTTGGAAAACGTCGAGGCTCTTGCCAGGGGCGAAGGAAGTGGTAACTGTAAATGGAGAACCGGACATAGCTCCGCAACTGGTTGGATTGCAATTTGCGATTCATATGGTGTTGGATATTCATGTACCTGTGGAGATATAAAATATTATTAATTATTAGAAGAGGGTGTGTCAAAACTGTCTGTATAATATCTGATGATAGGTACTTTTCTTTTGCTAAACATAAGGGCAAGTACATTTTGGCACACCACTCTTAATGTCGTTTGAATTATGGTAACAAGAATACGACTCCAGCTTTTGATATATTTGTTCTGTACAAATTGTATTAACGGTATTTCATCTCCTTCTCGTGGAGAAGATACCATTCAAATGGACATGAATCACTACCAAAAAATCACATTTGATAGTTTGATTGCAGACATTTCCTGTACAAAATTAAGTAATACTGTATTTGATTTTTGTACAAATATGGTTCAATATAAAGATTTCCTATACTTTATGGGAAGTACTATGGCTGGAAAAAATGTATATATATACTCTAAGTCCGGAAAGTTCATAAAGGAAATTGCATTTTCGGATGCCTTAATAGTCAATTCCATGTGTATTGTTCCGGAATTGGAGGAGTTGTGGGTCGTGAGCAGATTCAAAATTATCAACAAGTTCAAACTGGATGGCACACCGGTCAAAAAAGTGTCTTTGCCTTTTCCTTGTGCCGCCATCATACCGACCGCAAAACAAGATTTTTTGGTTTATTCGGGAGGAGCCAATACTGAAAGAGGGCACATTGAAGGACACTTTATGGCTCTTACCGATTTCAAGTCTATCCACAAATTATATCTGCCTAAATGGGGGAAAAAAGAATGGTTGTTCGCACCTTATAATTTATATACGACAGATACTGACGACATTTTGATTCTTCCGGATAATACAGACACAATCTATAGATACGATACTTCCGGGAAGGAGATACTCCCATATTATAGTCTTGATTTTCATGGAGATTTTCTAACCAGAGACAAGTATCCCAGAGAAGATGCGGGAATGGCTGAAATAATCGATAAGAAAAAATACATCTATAACTGTTATAGCTTTTATTCCGCTTCGGATTATCTTTTTTTCAAGTTAATGGGGAAAAGGGACGATTTTTGTGCTATCCGGTGTAAAGACAATATCCTCTTTTCTTTCGACCGTCTTTTTGACAATTTCAAATCCAAATATGTGAATCCTTTTATCGGTTCAGATAAAAACAATCTTTATTTGCTTGTTCGCGAGAATGACCTTGCCGGTCATTACTTAAATATTAAATGCACATACCCGGCTATCCGGAAAATGTTACCCGGATTATCAACCACTGGGAACGATTGGATTTTACTAACGATTAAAATAAAAGAATAAGAGATGAAAAATATCGCCCAACAATTCTTTCTTATATGCTTGGTTTACCTGCTTTTGAGTTCGTGCTCAAATCAAAAGGTGACCGAAATTGTTTTGATGGCGGATTTATCCCCTGAAGAATCCCGGCCGAAATGGACAGAGTTGTTTTCTGATCGCTACGAAATTACTCCGTTGGAAACGACTTCCGGCAGTTTGATCGGGCAGATTGATAAGATCAGGAAGTTTCGGAATCATTATTATATTTTATCCTCTAATGGCAAAACAATCCACCGTTTCGACAAGGACGGAAAATTCGTATCGTCTTTAAACAAACAGGGGCAAGGGCCGGAAGAATACCCACGGATAGAAGATTTTGATGTCTATGATATAAATGGCAAAACCGAAGTGTGGATATCTGACAACAAAAGCCTGAAAATCTACGATGCTACCGATTTTTCTTTCAAAAGAAAAATCTCCTATCCATTTGTAATCCATAAATTTAAAAAGATGGAGAACTCTCATGTCCTGCTTGTCACCGGACAGAACGAAAACATTTTGACGTTGGTAGACAAAGAGGGGAAAATCATTGCCGAATATTTGAAAAAAGAAATACCCTACATCATGTTCCGGCCGGTACAATTTGCGGTTTATGGATCCTGTTATCTTTTCCAGTTAGGTATCTCAAACACATTCGTTTCATTCAATCCGCAAACTGAGCAATTTCAAATGGGACACTATGTCGGAGGAAAGGAGTTCCTCACCGAAAAGCAGTTGTTGGAAATGTTTCAAGCGCACGGTGTCGACTTCATCCTTGAAGCCAATAAATGCTCTTACATCAATAACATGATTTCTTTAGGGAATATAATCTGGCTACAAACGCATCAAGGCGGGAAAAACTACCTGACAAAAGTAGAAGGAGGACAAAAGGTCTCAACCCAATTCTCATACGGGACGACTCTTTCCACTATTTCCGATGCAGAAAGCGATGACAGTATATTATTATATATCACACCCGATCGTCTTTCGGAATATCCCGAAGATGTGATCGACAAATTTGGCAATAAGATTATCTGCAATATGGAAGATAATCCTTATATATTAGAGTTTTTTTGAATGAACAATTACCTTAAATAAAAGGAGAAATAATCAGAAAAAAGATGAAACGTATCATTTTGCTATATTTATTATTGTCTGTATTATCTTCTTGTTCCTTTTTCAAAGACAAACAACCGGAGTTGTCTTTTGCGATGGAATATGCGGATAGTAATAAAAAAGAATTAGAGCAGGTTTTGAAGCATTATGCAAATGATTCTTTGAAATTAGAAGCCGCCAAATTCCTAATACGCAACATGCCGGCACATTTCTTTTACCAACAAGGAAGAGAAATGGACAGTATCAAGCACGTCTTGACATTTACAGACTCACATCATTACCTTGATCCAAAGCACATCCAAAAATGGGGAAATTATTCCTATGTGGATTTACCGAAAATCCATGATGTCCAAATAATAACAGCCGAGTATTTGATAGAAAACATTGATTTAGCATTCGAACAATGGCATAAACGCCCTTGGGGAAAATATCTTTCCTTTCATGATTTCTGTGAATACTTGTTACCCTACAGGGTAGGGAATGAACCGTTGGAAAATTGGAGAAAATTATATTCCGCCACTTTTAGTCCATTGCTTGATTCGATTTATACGGGAAGTGATGTTCTTGAAGCAGCCAACTTGGTGAGAAACATATTAAAAGAGCCTCAATTTCGACATTGTACAGCTTTTTCATTGCCAAATCTTGGAGCTCTTTACTTAATCGACAATCGATTCGGAAACTGTAGAGATTTTGCCGACCTTTTTACTTATGTATGTCGCTCTATCGGAATCCCTTGCATGGAAGAGACTAACGTACGACATTACCATACATGGAATGTTATAAAAGATACAACAGGTATGGACATCCCTTTCTGGTATAACACTTGGACTACATTCCGAGGAGATACTCGGATCGGAGACTTCAGATGTGGCAAAATATACCGCAAAATGTATGCCTTACAAATAGAAGAAGCACGCAAATACGTAGCTAAAAAAAGAAAGTTATTATATCCCTATTATAAAAATGCTTACCTCAAAGATGTAAGTGCTGCTTACTACAAAGATACACTGTCCATTAACCTGAAAAAAAAGGAAAAAGGGAGTTTTGTCTATCTCAGTTTTTTCGATTCCAGACAATGGTGGAGTTGTGGCGTAACCATATCTCAAAATGGGGTAATACAGTTTAATAACGTAGAATCCAATATGATGTATGCTTTACACGAATATGAAAGGCAAGGCTACAGACAAATTTCTTACCCGTTTTTGTTCAATAAAGGGAAAATAGAAATCTTTAAGCCCGATACAATGAGATCCAAACAAGTTAAATTATACAGGAAATATCCACACTCAGACTGGTCGCGTTACTATTTACGACAAGTAAAAGGCGCCTCATTTGAAGGTTCTAATCAAGTTGATTTCAACAATAAAGAAGTATTATTTAGAATAACGGAAGAATCGCCCATTGCCTATAACTCCATACTATTGCCTAAGCCCGTAAAATATCAATATATCCGCTACCAAGCAAGCACAAAACAAATTATCGATTTAAGCGGCATTAATTTATACAACCAAGGTACTCCCGTACACCCGAAACTAATATCCGGATGTGAACCGGAGAGCATAAAACCTATTTCCAAACTTCAATCTATAATAGACAATGACCCTTTAACATATTTTACCGCCCAAAATCCAGGAGGACAAGTAACATTAGATTTAGGAAAACCTAAAACTATTGACCAAATCGTCTTTTTTTCTCACAATGACGATAATTACATCCGTCCCGGAGACCTATATGAATTATTTTACAATGATGGACCAAATGGTTGGATTTCGTTAGGAAGACAAATAGCCGATACTGTCTATTTGGAATACCGTGTACCAGACCATGCTTATTTATGGCTAAGAAATCACACAAGAGGTCATGAGGAGCAAGCTTTCTATATTAAAGACCGGAAACAGATATTTCCAATATCGCCATGGTGGTAAGAACAACACGGCACAATTTCAGATAAACTACAATACGCCCCTTTTTATCGTTTTTCTATTTTACCTGAAATATTGCTTCATTTTCATCTGGCACTTTATGCGATTGAACTGTTTCACGCAATCAGAATCAATACGCTGGAAACATTTCGGAAATATTTAGCGGAAACATTAAAGTGTTTCCAAATTTCATGAGTTGTTTTTAAATCTTAGATTACTTTTGCAGAGAAAAAAAATACAGTCATGAAAAAGAAAACACTATTAAAACTGCTTTTCACAGCAAGCTGTTTATTGGCAGCCTACTGTTTGTTGAACAACCGTGAAACAATGGCCTTGACCAGTTGGCATTCCAAAATATAGAAGCTTTGGCCCAAGGCGAAAATGATGCGGATGCCGATTGCTTTGGTTGATTGCAGAAGTTACAAAGTAGAATACAAAATATCAGGTCTTAGTTTAGAATAACCATGAAACGTTTTGCATACATATTATTAATAGGTATCAGTGCGATAATCTCCTGTACCGATTCTCCCGGTCCCCACTATCCCCGATATTCAACTTTTCCCCATGAAAAGGCAATAAGTGCGCGGGTGATCGAACTGGACACTGCCCTCTTCCGCTACCCATTCCGGGTAGCGGTTAAAGACAGTATGGCTATTGTAATGGATTTGCATAACGCCGATTACTATTTTCATGCCTTTACCTACCCCGATTGGAAACATATCGTTTCTTTCGGGAAACGGGGGGAAGGACCGGAAGAGATGCTTTCTGCCGAAACATTCCAATTTGATTCGCCCGATACGATATATGCTCTCGACGCAAACAAAATGCAAATATCGCGTTGGGCCGTCTCTGCAGGAAATCGTTCAGCCACAAGACAAGAAGTAATACCATTGGATAAAAGTTTGGTTCGTTCTTTGGACTTTTATGCCACAGATTCCTGTTTCCTCATCCCCGACTATTTAGGGGAACACCGTTATTGGCAAGTCGACTACAGTGGTAAACCTATCAAAAGCATCGGTAAAATCCCCACTGAAAAAGATTTTGCAACGGAAAATCGTCCGGCATTGGCTCAGGCATGGCGTAGCTTTATTGATTACAACCCTCATAATGGTATATTGGCAATGGTCACTCAATTAGGGGAATCCATCGAAATATACAACACCAAAGAAAATACCCATACCGTATTATATGGTCCGAACGGCGAGCCCCAGTTTAAAAGCGTCAAAGGCGAAGGCTTCCCGACCGGAATTATGGGATTCAGCGATATTGTTGTCACAGACCAACACATTTACAGTGTATTCCAAGGTGTACATTTCAAGGATAAATTAGCTTCTCACCAACGGGGCGAAAAGCCGGAAGACGGAGGACGTTATATATATGTATTCGACCTGAAAGGGAATCCCATACAAAAATACATCTTAGACAAACCCATATACGGAATCGATGTAAACGAAAAAACAAAGACGATCATCGCCACATGTGTAGAAAGTGATGAGCCGATCATGGAATTTAAAATATAACGGTTAAATGAAAAAACAACTCTACATCTTACTACTTCTTTCTTTGTTAACCGCTTGTAAAGAGAATAACAAAGAAAAGTTCGCTCAGTTGGTTCAGGAATGGCAAGGGAAAGAGATCGTCTTTCCACAGGATATGGCGTTCACCCGTTTTGTCACCGAGCCGGTGGACTATCGGATACCCGATGCGGAATATAAAGTGCTGGTTTACGTCGATTCGGTCGGGTGTACCAGTTGCAAACTGCAATTGCCGAAATGGAAAGAGTTGATCGCCCATGTCGATTCGGCAACAAACGGCAACGTTCCGTTCATCTTCGTCTTCCAGTCAAAAGACGACCGTGAGTTGCGGTATATGCTGAAACGTGACAACTTCGACCGCCCGATCTGCATCGACCGAAACAATCGGTTCGATGAGCTAAACCAATTTCCGCAAGATATCACCTTCCAAACCTTCCTGCTTGACAAGGACAACAAGGTGAAAGTAATCGGCAACCCTGTACATAACTTGGCAGTCAGGGATTTGTATCTGAAACAGATAACCGGTATGCAACATCAAGAAGCATTGCCCAAGACAACCCTCGAAACAGAAGAGGCTGAATATGACTTAGGAACGGTCAAAGAGGGAACCACCAAACAGCAAACGGTCACCGTCCGAAATACCGGAACAAACGTCTTCAAGTTGAAAGGCTTCACCACCTCTTGCAACTGCACCGAAGCAACCTGCGACTGGAAAGAACTGCAACCGGGAGAGAGCGGAACAGTCACGGTCAGTTACGAAGCAGAACAGCCGGGAGATTTTTATCGAACGGTGGAGATATATGGAAATATTTTCAATAACTCGCTGATGGTGAGTTTTATCGGGACAGTTAAATAGAACAATTAACTGGAAAAGAAAGGAGTTCCTGCCTACAGACTCACGAACTTTAGCAGAAACTCCCGGACTTTTCCTCATTCAATAACTAATAAAGAAGGAGGTGACGGCAAAAGTACTAAATTTGAAACAAACGACAAAAGGGTTAGAAATCACCCGTCCTGGGAAATGATACCGGACAAAGAACTGAGACAAACGAATTTAAAACCCATCAAAATAATACTAAAATGGGAAAGAAAATTATCGGCGTTATCGCTTTTGCCGCAATCGCCGTAGCGGCTGGCTGGAATTATCAGCAGAATACAAATGAGGTTGAACTGTCTAATTTGGCATTGGAAAATGTCGAAGCTCTAGCTGATCCTGAAGTAGAAGTTGGTGTACCTTGTATCATGACTTCTCAAACATGTTACGAAATTAATGATGATTTAGGTCACACAGTCATTCCAGGTTACAAATAATTCATTATTAACTTTACAAGGAGTTCTCAGAACTCCTTGCTCCTAATTATCTGACACATGAAAACTATAAGTTCTAAAATATTCATATTTGCAATTATATTTACTATTTCTTGTAGCCATAAAGAAAAAGAACCTAAAGAATATTTCAAGAAGGTGTTTAATATAGAATCAAACAAATTAAATGTAGATACTTATAAAATAAACTCATTTGGCAGAATAATTCCATTTGAAAATCAACAACTCCTTATCAAAGAAAATTATATGGGAGAATCTTTATTAGACCAAATATATTATACAAAAGACAGTATTCGCTCTTTAGCTCAAATCGGTTCTGGTCCGGATGAATATATTATGCTTCGCTTAATGCAAAAAGCAAATAGTGAAAAACTAAAGATGTTAGATATCCAAAAAAAACAGATCATTACAAAAGATTTAAACGGAAATACATCTAATATACTAAATTTACAGCAGATGCCATTAGCTGCTATACAGATAAATGATAAATATATTATATCTGGACTAATGAACAGAGACGAAAATGATGATAAAAGATACGCCATACTGAATAGTAAAGGAGAATATATAAAATCATTCGGAAGTTTCCCCAACGACAAAAATGAATCTGAAATAAAAAGCAGAGTGCTTGCATACCAAGACTATATGGTTTGTAACCCAAGTATGAACAGATTTGCAACCGTTTGTTCATCCGGAGCTATATTCGAATTGTATCAAATAGATACAACTCCCCAACTGATAAAAAGTTATCATGACATATACCCTGTGTACATAAATGATAGTCGCCCAGGATACAATAGCATCAGGCACGGAAAGGAGAATATCATTGGATATACGGATATTTATGCAACTGACAAATATATTTATGCATTATACTCTGGAAAAAAATTAGAGGTACATAATAATGAAGGAATGATGAATGCAAAACTTACAAATGATATTTTCATCTATAATTGGGATGGAGAACGTATTTGCCGCTTGGTTTCCGACGTAAAGTTATTCAACCTTTGTGTAACCGATGATAATCAGAAGTTAATTGCTTTGGGGTGGAAAGATGACTTCAATCTGTATTCATTTGATTTATCCTCAATAAATATAAAGTAAACAACAAAAACATATGCATACTCGAATTCTTTCATATCTGGCAATTTTTTTATCCTCTTGTTCCTACTCAGAGAACAAGTATTTCGAATATGCATTAGAACTTGCAGACAAGAACGCAAAAGAATTGGAAAGTATACAGAGACATTATCAAAATAATAAAAAGAAATCAACAATGTCCCTTTTCCTTATCAACAATATGATTGGAAAACAAACTGTTGACAGTAAGTCTATTGAAAAATCTCAATTATATTTCAATTCCTTTATCATATATTTCAATACTCAAGGACGATACAAAAACGACATCCAATATATAATTTGCGATAGTATCAAACAACTATATCCCTATGCTGAATCACATCCTCGATATCTGTCGGATCTTCAGCATATATCCGCTGATTTCCTAATCCGCCACATCGACTATTGCTTCCATATCTGGCAACAATATCCATGGTGTAAAGACATTGACTTTGACACATTTTGTAAATACATTCTTCCATATACGACAAGCAACTGCTATTGGGAACAAGCTGCGGATTTCTTTGAACAGAAATATGCGACATTAAGAGACTCCGTTTGCCATAAATCATATAAAGAAATCGGCAAAATCATTGCCGAGGACATAGATAAGACATTCGTTCAAAACTGGGTACTTTTTTCACAAAAGCATAAAGGATTGCTTCCCACCACCTTTGAAAACCTTGCAAAAGCACAGATCGGGACCTGCCTGGAAGCAAATATCTATAAAATCGCTGCATTACGGGCAAACGGTATTCCGGCAGCTTTAAATACTTTTCCCAACTGGGGTAATGCCAATTCTCCCCATTTCTGGACGGAAATAATCGGAGATGAACACATTGAGAAATTGTACGATAATACCCAACGGCCATACATTTCAGATAGTGATATACTGGTCGACAATATATTCTGGAAAAACACCTACAGCCCGACAGTAAAAGATACACTCCCCCATGTTTCCATACAATACTGTAGAACGATTCCAAAGGTGTACAGGATTAATTATGAAATACAACAAAACTGTTTGGCACTCAGAGCAAAAGAAGAAATTCCCGATTTCTTCAGGAACCCGGGAATAGAGGATATTACGGATAAATACATCGTGTGCAAAGACATCGAAGTTCCCCTATGGGACAACAAACACAAAAAAGAATATGTCTATTTATGCTGTTATGACGATAATAATTGGATTCCGGTATGTTGGAGCATCCCAAGAAAAAAACAGGCCTTATTTACTAAAGTCGGTGTGAATATGCTTTATCTGCCGGCTTACTACGAAAACGGGGCAATCATCCCGGCAGGAAATGCTTTTATTCTCAAAGAGAATGGAGAATTAAAATGTTTTTCTGAAGAAGCAGACAAAAAGGAAATATCTGCAACATTCTACTCGAAAACTCCATACCGCCTACACACTGCATTGCAAGCCGCCGGAACGGTCGGAACCCGTTTTTCCGTTTGCAACAAGAAAGATTTGTCAGACAGTCTGAATGTATATACGATTGAGAAACTACCTTTTTATGAAGACAGTTTCAAAATCCCGACAAACAAGAAATACCGCTATTTGGTTTGCGATTTTCAAAACACTCCGGCTTTCCAAGATGCTTATTCCATTGCAGAAATAAAGATTTTCGGAAAAAACCGGCAACAGTTGGAAGGGAAGCTGACAGGAACAAAAGGAATAAGTGACAATAAACTCGAAAACGTAATGGATGAAGACAGGGTCTCGTTTTATCAACCTGATAAATCAGAGAAACGCCAATATATCGTTTTCGACCTCGGCCAACCTCGTGAAATCGAAAAGGTCGAGTTTTACCCAAGGAGCGACGACAACAGAATCGTCACCGGAGAATTATATGAATTATTCTATTGGGACAAGAAATGGATTTCATTAGGCCGGCAATATGGTAAAGAAAACAGGCTGGCATTTCATAATATACCTCAAAATGCCCTATTCCGCATTCATAACCATACGCGGGGAAAAGAACATAGGCCGTTTACTTATGAGGAGGGTAAACAGGTGTGGTGGTAAATTTATAGAAAACAAGAAAGAGGTTGGAATCACCTGTTCCGGGAAATGATACTGGACGAAAGGTTCAAATAATAGAATTCAAATTCCTAAAAACAAAATAAAATGGGAAAGAAATTTTTTGGCGTAATAGCCTTTGCAGCCATTGCCGTAGCGGCTGGCTGGAATTATCAGCAGAACAAACAGGAAGTGGAATTGTCGGATTTGGCACTTGCTAATATAGAGGCTTTAGCAAGATATGAAGATGACGAATGTCCTAACGGATGCCTCACCGAATATGATGAAAAAGGATGTTGGTGCTATAGATATTATCCAAATGTGAAAGAAAAAGACTGGACACGTTAATAAAAAAATTGCGTTAGTGCTTTATTCCCTCTCTAAAGTATTTGTAGGGAGAGGATCTGCACTAACCTCTTTTTAATGGAATATATAGAAACTAAAATATTAGTGATATGCAAAAAAATATATACATATTATTATTGTTGTTGTTCGTTTTTTTTTCGAGTTGTACAAAAAAAGTGGCAACAGAAGTTTATCAAAACAAACGTGACAATGTCGTTAATCTTCACAGTAAAGTTAAAGAAATAGGAACAGAAGATGTTTTAATCAATCGATACTCACAACCCTTTCTACTTGACCGGTATTTAATTATAGGGGATTATGTCTCAAAAGACAGCCTTGTGCATATATTTGATAAATATGATTTCAAGTATATTTGTAGCACTGCTTTCTTGGGGCCTGGTCCTACGGAAATCACAAGTTTTGGTTCTGTCTGTATTAATGAGGATGACCGGGAATTTTATATTTCAGATTATGGTAAACAAAAAATATTCACTTACAAGCTTGACAGTGTACTTTCAAATCCCCTCAATTATATACCTACAGTTAAAGTGAATTTGAATCAAGAACAAATACCCAATAGATATTATTACATAAATGATTCACTATGTTATGCTTCTATAATAACACCGACCGGTCGTTCCGGTTTTAATCAATCTGGGGCAATTTGGAATATGATGACCGGGAAAATTACACAGCTCAAATACACTCATCCGGAAATAGAAAAAAAACGTGTCAATATTGCAGTATCCATAAAAAATAAAACATTTGTAGAGTGTTATGATCATCATGATTTAATGACCATATATGATTTGGAAGGGAATTTAAAATGCAATATATATGGTTCTAAATGGAATAACAAAACCTCTAATAAACAAAAATATTATGGTTCTGTGATCTTTGCCAAAGATAAAATTGTAGCCTCTTACTCTGACGGGAGAGATAATTTCGGTAAACAAAGCAGGCCTACAACTTTATTAGTCTTTGACTTAAAAGGCAATTATCTTAAAACAATAGAAATAGGATACAATATATTGGAATTTTGTTACGATGAAGAAAACAATCGGATTATCATGTCTTTTGACGATGATATACAATTGGGTTATTTAGAGTTAGATAATATTGTGTAATAATCTATATGAAACGATGGATTGACATCCTATTGGATTTTTTCCTTGCCGTGGTGGGGTTGGCTATTCTTTGGGTTTTCGCCCAAGTCTTCCTCTTCGCCTCCTTTCATATCCCCAGCGACTCGATGGAGCCGGAGCTAGTCGAAGGGGATTTTGTAGCGGTCTGGAAACCGGTGCTCGGTGCACGACTATTCAACCTCAACGCAACATTGCGATTGGAGCAAGTCGAAATCCACAGGGTTTCCGGATTCCGCAATATCGAAAGGAATGACATACTGGTTTTCAACTTTCCGCATCCGAACAATTGGGACAAGATCGAGATGCACATTTTGAAGTACTATGTCAAACGATGCATCGGACTGCCGGGAGACACACTTTCCATCAAAAACGGTCAATTTCGAATAGAAGGAGTAAACGAACCGCTCGGAAACATCGCGTCACAACAAAAAATCGGACAGACTTCACCAGAAGAGTTTCCGGGTGGTGTATATCGCAGTTTCCCGTATGATTCCATTATCGGTTGGAATATTCAGAACTTTGGGCCACTCTATATACCTAAAGCCGGTGACCAGTTACCGATGAGCCGGAAGAACTATCAGTTATATCATAAACTAATCTCTTGGGAACAAAAAGCTAAAGTCGAATATAAAGATTCAACCGTTTTCCTTGATGGCAAACCAATAAAAGACTACTGCTTTCAGAAAGACTATTATTTCATGGCCGGAGACAAAGGAGAAAATTCGCAGGATTCACGTTATTGGGGGTTACTACCGGAGGAATATATTGTCGGGAAAGCAGCTTTCATTTGGAAATCGGTTGACCCCTACACCGGTGAATTTCGATGGGAACGTTTCTTTAAAGCAATACACTAATTAATCTCAATACGAAAAATATGAGTACGATTTTTTTTATATGCCTCCTTATTTTATTGTCATCCTGTACTTTTAATAAGGATAACCGGCTAGAATATGCTTTACGATTCGCCGAAAGCAACAGGACAGAATTAGAAAAAGTGCTCGATTATTATTCCACAGACCCTGAAAAACTGGCAGCAGCCCGTTTCCTTATCGTAAATATGCCATATCATTATGGTTATGAATGTTGGCAACAGGACACTATTAAACAAATATTGGCCGATGCTGTTAAAAGAAAATCCGTTTACGGAGAAGACTTACTGATTATAGATAAAAAACATCTGGATAAATGGAGTTCCTATTCGCATTATTACGGAGAAAAAATATATGACTCCAAAATAATAACTGCCGATTATCTGATCGAAAACATAGACCTCTCTTTCGAAGTCTGGAAGAAATATCCGTGGAATAAGCATCTCTCTTTCGATGATTTTTGCGAGTTTATCCTCCCTTACAGGATAGCCAATGAGCCACTCAGCAACTGGCGAAAAAAATATTATGAACACTATATGCCCAAGTTGGATTCCCTTTATAAAGGAACGGATGTTATCGACGCATGCAGCGCTGTCAACCAGGTTCTCAAAAAAGAATGGTTTTATTATAATACAGATTTTTCTCTGCCCCATCTCGGAGGCGATTATCTTTTCACCACCCGGGTAGGATATTGCAGGGATGCTTGCGATGTGGCAACTTATGCAATGCGATCGGTCGGGATTCCTATCACAACAGACTATTATATCTACTCGCCGGATCTAAGGACCTGGCATTGTTGGAATGTAGTCAGGGATACCACAGGCCAGTGTTATCCTTTCTGGTATACAAAAGATGAGGTGGTACGCTCCGTAGCCAATGACGGCAGGCGCAAAGGGAAAGCATACAGGGATTGTTACGGCATGCAGAGCGGGCGCTTCAAAAAGTGGGCAACAGATAACACCGTACTTCCTTTTTTCAGGAATTGTTTTGTCAAAGATGTCACGGACAATTATTCGGGGCTGAATGAAATTTCTTTACCGATAGCTGTCTCAGGGTGCAAATATGCGTATCTCGGAATATTCAAAAATGGAAGTTGGGAGCCTGTCGATATTGCACAGATTGAAAAAGGACATGCAGTTTTTCATAATATCGAGCCGGATATTGTATTCCAGCTTTTATATGTGAATAATGGTAATATCAAAACATATGGCTATCCGTTTGTTTATGACAAGCAAAGAATTATCTATTTCAAACCGGATACGTCGCAACAAGAAATTGCTTGTTTAAAAAGGAAGTATCCCTTTCAGGAGTATCTTTTTAAATATCTGAACCGAAATGTCATAGGAACTACAATAGAAGGCAGTAACTCTGTATCAGGCATAAAACAACTGTTATATCGGTTCACCGATACACTCTTTACAAACCGCAAGGCTATTTCATTCAGCCAGCCGTGTCAATTTCGTTATTTACACCTGAATTCACCTATCGATCATAGGGTGGAACTGGCAGAATTTGTTGTTTTCCGCGACACTTCCGAGACTCAAGCCATTCCTCTACAGTTATACCGCAATGTGGAAGGATTATATCCTACAGACCAATACTCTGCCAAATGTGTGTTGGATGGCAATCCGCTAACTTTTTTCAGGTCTCGAGAAGATAATGCGACATTAATCTTTGACATGGGAAATGTGACTGAATTCAAGAAAATACTGGTTATCCCCCGAAATGATGATAATTTCATCGAACCCGGAGATCATTATGAATTATTTTATCAGAATGGATCGGACGGATGGAAATCTTTAGGACAGCAAATTGCAAGTAGTAAAGAATTGTATTTCACCGTACCTCATGGGGCGATATTCTGGCTTCGTAACTTAACAAAAGGGCATGAAGAACAGCTATTTTTTATACAAGAAGGGAAACAAGTTTTTTCCTGTGACATTAATTTTTCAAAAGAGAATGCATCATGAATTTAAAGCTACTACATATATTTCTGCTTTCCACTGCCGGGATATTCCTACTCTGCACGCCGTTCATAAATATGACAGAACTGGCAAACGGACTGGTGACCGGGAAAATGTGCTGGTTCCATCTTGCCATGCTTTTCTTTTCGGTTTGCGTCTTTCTCATGATGTCAACCCAAAAGGGAACTGCTATTACCTCTACATTTTCGGATCTTTTGGTATTATTCTTTGCTGTCATTGTTCTCATAACGTACAAGTGGAGTCTTAACCCGGAGCCGGAAAAGTTACTATTTGCAGGCCAGTTGGTTATTCTATGGTTTTTGCTACGGTATATATTGACAACATACCGGGAACTTAAATTTTTTTTCTTGTTTACCTTGATGCTCACCGGACTGGTCGAAGCCGTTTGGGGAATGCAGCAATTGCATGGCCATGTCTATTCCCATCATTCTCTTTTCCGGCTGACGGGTTCTTTCTTTAATCCGGGTCCCTATTCCGGGTATCTGGCGGTCGTGCTGCCGGTTTGCCTGTGGACAGCGATGCGGTTTCAAAAGGGGATGCACTATTTCGGCTGGGTATGCGTAGGGGCCATCCTGGTTGTCTTGCCTGCCGGGATGAGCCGGTCGGCCTGGGTGGCGGCGGTTGTGGCTTGCGGGTGGGTGTATTGGGCGGAACGGATCGGATGGGAAAAGACGAAAGCCATATATAGTAGGTATAAGAATGTAGCGGTTCCATTCTTCGCAATTGTAATCCTATTGGCCGGTTGTGCTTTTGCCGGGCTATACGGTCTGAAACGGGATTCGGCGGACGGACGGTTGTTGATGTGGAAAGTGACGGGAAAAGCGATAGCCGGACATCCGGTTACGGGAACAGGTCTGGGAGGGTTTCCGGAGGCGTATGCTGAAATGCAGGGGCAATATTTCGGGACGGAGGAGGCGACCGATAAAGAGAAACGGGTAGCCGGATGCCCCGAATATGCATTCAATGAATATTTGCAGATCGGGCTGGAACAAGGGATCGGGGGATGGATCGTATTCGTGTCGTGGCTGGGGAGCATGATGTACTATGGAATCCGGAACAGGCAGCATGGAGCGGTCGGAGGTGTGTTGGCACTGGTAGTGTTTGCAATGTCGTCCTATCCGTTGCAGTTGCCGTCGTTTTGGGTGGCGCTGATGTTTTTGGGGGCGGTATGCGTAACGGAAGAGGGGACGCAGAGGGCACGGATTTTCGCAGAGAAGTTGTTGACCGGTTTGCTGGCATTGACGGCTGTAGGTCTGTTTGTCGGGCAGAAAGGGAACTATGAGGCTTATCGGAGGTGGGGACGGATGCAGATGCTTTATAACAATAAGGCGTATGAATCGGTTGCGGAAGATTACCACAGCTTGCATGACAAGTTGAAGCATAAACCGGAATTTTTGTTCGAAGAGGCGCAATGCCTCAGTAAAACGGAGCAATACACGGAAGCGATACAGGTTTTGGAACGGGCGAAGCGGCTGAGCGGAGATCCGATGATCCGGTATATGATCGCCAAAAACCGGCAGGCACTCGGTGACTACCGGGAAGCGGAAAGGGAACTGCTTCAGGCCATCGAAATACTTCCGGAACGGTTGTATCCTTACTATCTGTTAGCCAAACTATATGCAGAGCCAGAGTTCTATCAGGAGGATAAATTCCGGGCTGCCGCCGGTGCCGTACTGACCAAAGAACCGAAGGTCGAAAGCACCGCTGTCAGAGAAATGAGAACGGAAATAAAAAAGATATTAGAAAAAAAGTAATTACGAAAGGCTCGTAACTAAAATATGTTTGTATATTTGCGAAACAACTTTGATAAAAACAATAAAATATGAAATACTACAAATTGTTTGCCATACTGATTCTGACTGGGATGATGTCTTGCTCCGGTGAAAAGAAAGAGAAAGATTCCGAAGAAAGCGTAGAAACCGTTCTGCCGGACGAGACAAACGAGGTGACGGTGATGAAGTTGAATACTACTGATTTCAACCACGAACTGATCAGTAACGGCAAACTGTCAGCCCGAAACTTTGTCGACCTAAAATTCGAATCGGCAGAACCGATCGCCAAGATATATGTGAAGAACGGCGATCGCGTGACGAAAGGGCAAAAGCTCGCAGAACTCTCTACCTTCCGCCTTGCCAACAAGACAGCGCAAGCCAAAGATGCACTCGAACGCGCCAAACTGGAACTGCAAGACGTACTGATCGGACAGGGTTACAAACTGGAAGATTCTACAAAAGTACCGCCCGCAACCATGCAGTTAGTCAAGGTAAAAAGCGGGTATGACCAGGCACTGATCTCTTGGCAGCTTGCCGAATACGAACAACGAAACGCAGTCCTGACCGCCCCTTTCGAGGGTGTCGTCGCTAACCTGTTCGCCAAACAGTTCAACACGGCTTCTACCTCCGATGTTTTCTGTTCCATTATCGATACCCGCACATTGGAAGCCGCTTTCACAGTTTTGGAAAGCGAACTGCCGCTTATCAAAACAGGCGATCGTGTAGAGGTAGCTCCTTTTGCCTTGTTCGATGTCACGGCTGACGGCCGTATATCCGAAATAAACCCGCTGGTAGACAAAGACGGGATGGTACAGGTGAAAGCTGCCGTAAACGATAAAGGTCAGTTGTTCGAAGGGATGAATGTACGAGTAAGTATCCATCGTTCGCTGGGTAAACAGTTGGTCGTTCCCAAAAGCGCTGTCGTACTCCGTTCCGGCAAACAGGTTGTATTCACATTAACGGAAGACAAAGCATACTGGAACTATGTACATACAGGGTTGGAAAACGCAGACAGCTACACGATCGTCGACGGCCTGAAAGAAGGGGATACCGTGATCACAAGCGGCAACATCAATCTGGCTCACGAGGCACCGGTCAAGGTAATTGAAAATTGACAATGGACAATTCATAAATCATAATTTATAAATCATAAATCATAGTTCTAATACATGATAAAGTTTCTACTACAACGCCCTATCGCGGTATTGATGGCTTTTACGGCTTGCTTTATCGTGGGACTGGTTACCTACTTCACCATTCCGGTGTCGTTGTTGCCGGATATTGCAATTCCGGAGATCACCGTACAGGTGTCCGGCCAGAATACTTCGGCACGCGAACTGGAAAACACAGTAGTAAAAACCATCCGCCAACAATTGATGCAAGTTGCCAGCCTGCGTGATATCCATAGCGAGACACGCGACGGAGCTGCCATCATACGCCTCAACTTCGATTTCGGGACGAATACGGACCTGGCTTTCATCGAGGTCAACGAGAAGATAGACGCAGCCATGAACTATCTGCCGCGTGAAGTAGAACGTCCGCGGGTAATCAAAGCCAGTGCAACCGACATTCCGGTGTTCTGCCTGAACTTGACTTTAAAAGGTGAAAGTGGAAAGGTGAAAGGTGAAAGTGAAACGGCTACACAAAACAACTCTCAACTTTCAACTTTCAACTCTCAACTAAAAAACGACGCTTTCCTCGACCTTTGCCAATTTGCCGAAACAGTGATCAAACGTCGGATCGAACAACTGCCCGAAGTGGCGATGGTAGATGTGACGGGGGTACTGAAACGGCAGTTGCAGATCGTTCCGGACATGAAACTGCTGAAAATGTCGGAAATCACGCTCGACGACCTGGAGGCGGCACTGACATCCAATAATATCGAACCGGGTAGCATGACCGTACGCGACGGCTATTACGAGTACAATATCAAGTTCTCGACACTGCTGCGCACACCGGAAGATGTCGAGAATATTTATATCAGGAAAAATAACCATATCTTCCAACTGAAAGATTTGGCACGCATCTCCGTCGTGCCGGAGAAAGAGACCGGAGCCTCCCTTTCCAACGGGAAACGGGCGGTAACACTGGCCGTAATCAAGCAGGCGGATGAAAATATGGATAACATGAAAGAGGCATTGGCAGAAGTGACGGATTATTTCGCTTCCGTTTACCCGGACATCGATTTCAGCATCAGCCGTAACCAAACGGAATTACTGGATTATACCATCTCGAATTTGAAACAGAACTTGTCGCTGGGATTCCTTTTTATTTGTATCGTAGCCATCCTTTTCTTAGGGGATATCAAGAGCCCGGCAGTAATCGGGTTAAGTATGGTGGTAAGCTTGGTTATCAGCTTCCTGTTTTTCTATCTCTGCAAGATGTCACTGAATATCATTTCTATCTCCGGGCTGATCTTAGCTTTGGGTATGATGATCGACAGTTCGATCATCGTAACAGAAAACATCACTCAATACAGGGCACGCGGGGATTCGCTGGAAGAGGCTTGCAATAAAGGAACGACCGAGGTAATCACCCCGATGCTGAGTTCCACTTTTACAACGATTGCCGTTTTCGTCCCACTTGTGTTCATGAGCGGAATAGCAGGAGCAATCTTCTTCGACCAGGCCTTTGCCGTCACCGTCGGACTGATGGTTTCCTATTTCACGGGAATCATGCTGCTGCCGGTACTTTATAAACTGGTATACAGCATTCCGGATATCAAACACAAGGGTTTCAACATGCGGATCAACAATCTGGTGAAAGAGCATACATTGGACCGTTTCTATGATGCCGGAGTCGATTTCATATTCCGTCACAAAAAAGCGACCTTAATTTTTACAGCAGTTACAATTCCACTATGTGCTGTCCTGTTTTACGAAATACCGAAAAGCCGTATGCCGGAGATTGATCAGAACGAACTGATCGCCCATGTGGAATGGAACGAAAACATCCACATAGATGAAAATCAGTTTCGTGTCAGCCAGTTATTCGCATCTATCGACAATCAGGTGAAAGAACACACGGCCTATGTAGGCCAACAGCAGTTCTTGTTGAACCGGGACCGTGAAATGTCGGTTTCCGAAAGTGAACTGTATTTCAAGACGGAGAAACCGGACGGAATCGCTCCTTTGCAGAAGTCAGTCGAAGAATGGATCAGAGCCCATTATCCGATGGCTGTAATCTCCTTCTCACCTCCCGAAACGGTATTCGAAAAACTGTTTGTGACGGGTGAGGCCGACATTGTCGCCGAATTGTACACCCGCAATAAATCCGAAGCGCCGGAAGCCTCCGTCCTGCATAAGATAGAACAGCAAATCGAGACGAAAACAGGGCATACACCTGTCGGCATCACCTTCGACAACCAGTTGAACATCACGATAGACAGGCAGAAACTTCTGCTTTATAACGTCGACTACAACGAAGTATACCGGTTGCTGAAAACAGCATTCAAGGAGAATGAAGTAGCAACGCTCCGCTCCTACCAGCAATATCTGCCAATCGCATTGGCCGGGGAAGAACAAACGGTTAACGAGGTCTTACAGAAAACATTGGTAAACACTGTTCCCGACGCGGAAGGCAACGTACGATATATCCCGCTGCAATCCCTGGTGCGTGTCACTCCGGGAGAGGATCTGAAAACGATCACGGCAGGGAAAAACGGAGAATACATTCCGTTCAGTTTCTATGATATAGACAATGCCGGACAGTTGATGGAAGACGTGAAAAAAGAGGTTGATACCGACTGGGATATTGATTTTTCAGGCAGTTTCTTCTCCAACCGGCAGATGCTGAACGAACTGGTCGTGATTTTGTTCATTTCGATCCTGCTGATGTATTTCATCCTGGCAGCCCAATTCGAAAGTTTCCTGCAACCGCTCATTGTGCTGCTCGAAATCCCGATCGACGTGGCCGCCTCCTTACTGGTACTGTGGATATGCGGCCATACTATGAACCTGATGAGCGCCATCGGTATCGTCGTGACCTGCGGTATCATCATCAACGACTCCATCCTGAAACTGGATGCCATCAACGAACTCCGCAAAGAAGGAGTCCCACTTATGGAAGCCATACATGAAGCCGGACGGCGGCGCCTGCGTCCTATCATCATGACATCATTAACGACAATATTCGGAATGGTTCCGCTGCTTTTCACATTCGATATGGGTAGTGAACTTCAAAAGCCGCTCTCCATCGCCATGATCTCGGCCATGCTGATCGGTACGGCAGTCAGCCTTTTTGTCATACCGCTGATATACTGGTTCATTTATCGCAAACATGACATTAAAAAATTGAAAGTTGAAAATTAGAAATTATGGACAGAAAATTCGTTTATAGATACATCATCACTTTGCTGATGCTCTTATGCGTACTTCCGGGAAAAGCACAGCTCACGCTGACACTGGAACGGACTATCACACTGGCAGCAGACAGTTCGCTGGACGCTTTCCGGTACAAGAACATGTACCTGGCCGGATACTGGGAGTACCGGACCTACAAGGCAGGCCGTCTGCCGAGCCTTACCCTGAATCTGACACCGGCACAATACCGCCGTTACTTCACTCAACGATACGACTCGGAAGCAGATATCGACGAATATCGAAAACAACAATCGTTTTATGCGGGCGGGCAATTGGAGATCGAACAAAATTTCGACCTCTTAGGCGGTACGTTCTATTTGGATACGGATTTGGATTATATGCGCTATTTCGGCGACCGGACCTATAACCAGTTCTCATCGGTTCCGATCCGCCTCGGCTACCAGCAAGATTTATTGGGATATAACGCTTTCAAATGGGAACGGAAAATCGAGCCGTTGAAATATGAGAAGGTCAAGAAAGAGCTATTATATAATGTAGAGCAAATGAGCGAACAGGCAACGACCTATTTCTTCGCCCTGGCAATGGCACAGGTGGAATACGATCTGGCCAAGGAAAATGTCGCCACTACCGACACGCTATACCGGACAGGGCAGGAACGGCATAAGATCGCTTCTATCAGCCAGGCAGACTTGCTGACACTGAAATTGGATGCAGTAAACGCACGCAACACATTGAAAAATGCGGAAATCGCCCTGAAACGTGCCATGTTCAGCCTCGCCTCTTACCTGAACTTCGACAAGAATACGGAAATACGCCTGCGCCTCCCGAGCCGTCCACGCGATATGGAAATCTCTGTCGACAAGGCGCTCGAACTGGCACGTGCAAATAATCCGACCTTCCTGGAACTGCGCCAGCAAATATTAGAGGCTCAGCAGCAGGTAGACAAGACTAAGAAAGAAGCGATGTTCAACGCTCAGATCAATGCCAGCATCGGGTTCAACCAGGTGTCCAAGAACATACAGGACGCCTACAAAAATCTGCAACAGCAGGAAATCGTCTCTTTGTCCGTTTCGATCCCGTTGGTGGACTGGGGCGTACGAAAAGGGAAGCATAATGTCGCCAAGAATAACCTGCTTGTCACAGAAACATCTGCCAAACAAAAAGAATTGACAGTCGAAGAAGACGTGATTATGACAGTCGGCGATTTCAATATCCAGCAGGCCCTGATCGGAAGCGCCGAAGAAGCAGTAGACCTGGCAGAGACAGCCTATAGTGAAACCAAGCAGCGCTTTATGATCGGAAAAGCAGATATCAACAGTCTTACCCTGTCGCTAAACCGCCAGCAGGAGGCGCAGCGAAACTATATTTCGGCTTTGCAGAACTACTGGCTAAGTTATTATAAGATCCGAAAATTGACGTTGCATGACTTCGAAACGGGGATTTCTCTTTCGAACGAGTTCGAGTATAAGTACGGATTGTAACAAAGAATGAATAATGAGTGCATCTCCTAAAATATCCTCTTTCACCATCATCGTCACCTTCCTTTGCGTGGCGCTGGCGGGAATCGCTTTCATACCGCTGCTACCGATCAAGCTATCGCCGTCGCGCACGCTGCCGCAGCTGACTATCAGCTATAACATGCCAGGCAATTCGGCACGCGTGATAGAGATGGAAGTAACCTCACGGCTCGAAGCAATGTTAGCACGCATCAAAGGGATCAAGGAGATCAATTCCACCTCCGGCAACGGATGGGGATATGTCACGCTCGAGTTGGACAAGCATACCAATATCGACGCCGCCCGTTTCGAAGCATCTACCATCATCCGGCAGACATGGCCCAGCTTGCCGGACGGACTGAGCTATCCGGTTCTGGAAATGAGCCGGCCGGACGATAAGGAAGCACGGCCCTTCATGAGCTACACACTGAATGCGGCAGCCACTCCCATATTCATTCAACGCTTTGCCGAAGATCAGATAAAACCCCGCCTAAGCGGGATTCCCGGCATCTACCGCATCGATGTCAGCGGCGCCACCCCGATGGAATGGCGACTGGAATATGACAGCCGTCAGCTGGCAACGTTAGGTATCAGCATCCCGGATATACAGAAAGCGATCAGCCAGTATTATCAAAAAGAATTCTTAGGGACCGGGAACGTGGAAACTCAGTTGGCAACTTCGCGCGAAGGAGGACAAAACAGCCAGTGGATACGTCTCGCTTTGGTTCCTGAAAACGAAACAGATGGATTCAACCCATCGCTTATAACCGTCCTGAACAAAGACGGCAAGCTGATCCGCCTGGACCAACTGCTAAAAGTCACCCGCCAGGAAGAGGCTCCGCAGAGTTATTACCGTATCAACGGTTTGAATTCCATCTACCTGTCCATCCGCGCCGAGGAGACAGCGAACCAGCTGGAACTTGCCAAACTAGTAAAAGCCGAAATGGAACATATCCGCACCTTGCTTCCTCCCGGCTATGAAATACATACCAGCTATGACGCTACCGAATTCATCCGGGACGAGCTGAACAAAATTTATGTCCGTACAGGGCTCACCGTCCTGATCCTGCTGATGTTCGTCTTGCTGATCACACGCGAACTAAAATATCTGTTTCTGATTGTCATCAGTCTTTCGATCAACCTCTGTATAGCAGTCATCCTTTACTATCTGCTAGGGTTGGAAATGCAGCTTTATTCGCTGGCCGGCGTCACAATCTCGCTTAGCCTGGTGATCGACAACACAATCGTTATGACGGAGCATATCCGAAACCGACACAACCGGAAGGCCATCCTGTCCATACTCGCAGCGACCTTGACAACGATGGGTGCACTGGTCATCATCTTCTTCTTAGATGAAAAAATACGCCTCAACTTACAGGATTTTGCAGCTGTCGTCATCATCAATTTAGGAGTTTCCCTGTTAATCGCGCTTTTCCTGGTTCCCGCCCTGATCGATAAGATGAACCTGGAATGGAAAAAAAGCGGGAAAAAGAAAACATCCGGAGAAGAGACCGGGCCTACATGGAGAAATCGGATCAGGAAAAGGACGAACCATTTTCTCAAGCGTTTCCCCGTCTACTACAACCGGTACTATCAATGGCAAATCAACTTCCTCTGCGGATGGAAGAAACTGGCATGTTTCATTTTACTGTTAGCATTCGGCATTCCGGTTTTCCTGTTACCGGAGAAAATCGAATACGACACGAAAGACAAGAAGAAGGTCTACACGGCAACAGATTCCCTGCTGATCGAGAAATATAATAAATTCGCCTCTAACGAGACGTATAAGGAAAAAATCAAACCCATCGTCGATAAGGCGTTAGGCGGAACCCTGCGCCTGTTTGTCCAGAAAGTATATGAAGGAAGCTACTTCACCCGCAACGAAGAAACAGTTCTGTCTGTCAGCGCATCGCTCCCGAATGGGACGACCTTGTCACAAATGAATACCCTGATGGGACGAATGGAGGCCTATCTCAGCACCTTCAAAGAGATACGGCAATTCCAGACCAATGTCTACAGTGCACGTCAAGCCGGTATCCGTATCTACTTCACGAAAGAGAGCGAACGGAGCGGTTTCCCATACACCCTGAAAAGCAAGATTATCAGCAAAGCGCTCGAGTTAGGGGGTGGCAGCTGGCAAGTCTACGGCTTGCAAGACCAGGGATTCAGCAACGATGTACGCGAAGGAGCCGGCTCTTTCCGCATCGAGATGTACGGTTACAACTACGACGAGCTGTACGAATGGGCCGAACGGCTGAAAGCCAAGTTGCTCACCCACCGCCGCATCAAAGAGGTGCTGATCAATTCGGAGTTCTCATGGTGGAAAGACGACTATCAGGAGTTCTACTTCAATCTCAACAAAGCCCGGCTGGCCCAGGAAGACATACAGCCGATCGACCTGTTCGCCTCCATCAACCCCGTTTTCGGGAAAGACATTTATACCGGGACGATCGTCGTCAATGAAGAGACGGAGAAGCTGAAACTCTCCTCCCGCCAGTCACAGGAATACGATGTATGGAGCATGCAGTATGTCCCACAGACGATCGACGGCAAGCCTTACAAGTTAGCAGAGCTTGCCAGTGTCGAAAAAGGACAGATGCCGCAAAAAGTCTGCAAGGTAAACCAGCAATATCGCCTCTGCCTGCAATACGAGTATATCGGGGCTTCTAACCAAGGAAACAAGATACAGGAACGCGACCTGAAAGAAATCAACGCCATACTGCCGATGGGATATACAGCCAAGTCGGACAGCGCTTACTGGTACTGGGACAAGAAGGACAATAAACAATATCTTCTGTTATTGCTGATCATCGTCATTATCTTCTTTACCACCAGCATCCTGTTCAATTCGCTGAAACAGCCGTTGGCCGTTATCTTTGTGATACCGATCTCCTACATCGGCGTATTCCTCACGTTCTATTGGTTCAAACTGAATTTCGACCAAGGAGGATTTGCCTCCTTCGTCCTGCTGTGCGGTATAACTGTAAACGCAAGTATCTACATTTTGAATGAATACAACCAAATCCGGCAGCGTAAGCCGCTAATGTCGCCCTACAAGGCATATCTGAAAGCCTGGAATGCGAAGATCACCCCCATTTTCCTCACAGTCGTTTCGACCATCTTAGGTTTCATTCCGTTCATGTTAGGCCCGGATAAGGAAGCATTTTGGTTTCCACTGGCCGCCGGTACTATCGGCGGGCTCGCCATGTCCATCTTGGGGATCTTCCTCTATCTGCCTCTTTTCACATTGAAAAAACAACCCGAACCTTAACTCCTACCACTCAAATAGAGATTATCGTTTCTCGTTAAAATATTTTGTATGCCCGCCGTTTGTACATTGTCAACAAAATGTCAACTCTAACATCTGCTCTTCAATAAAGCAAAATCTACTTTTGCAACCTCTTTAGGCCTGTTCCAATCTTTCTTTCCAAAAGGAAAACACACAGGCTTCTCTTTCTGTTTAAATAGGGTATACTTGCATCGGTCCATTTCCTTGCCATCTATTTGGCAATGCCTGACAGATAAGCTGTGAGAAGGTCTCTGCCTCTCAACCCACAGAACGCAGAGTTTTTTTCACATTTTAATAAATATAATTATGAATAATTTTTTTAGTTATCTGAGATTACTTTTACTCGCAACGAGTGGAATGTTACTATTGTGTATAATCTTCGCCATGAATCCGGAATTAGCAGACAGCACGCTGTCCGGAAAAGTTTGCTGGTTTCATTTCACATCTCTCTTATTAGCCGGTGGGGTTCTACTTATGGAATTTACAACAAGGAAAAGCCGTTTTATCTTTTCATTACCGGACGCCTTATTGTTGCTCCTATTCGGTATCGTACTGGTTTCTTACGACAAAGACGAGAATCTTCAACCGGAACGTTTCCTTTTCATCGCCCAGCTAGTCGCCCTCTGGTTTATGCTCAGAGGCGCTTTACAGGCACACCAGGAATTACGCCCGTTTTTCATTACGATCATCATATTCACCGGAATCGTTCCAGCCATCTGGGGGATCAGCCATTCTATCGATCCTGCTCCCATCACCCATCCGGTCTTCAGACTGCTTGAAACATCGCTGAAACCGGAACCTTTCTACGGCTATATCGCGGTCATTTTCCCGGTCTGCCTGAATACGTTACTCCGTTTTAAGAATTGTGACAAAGTCGCTTTGTGGGAATCCCGTACCTTCCTGTTCTATTTTTCTATTCTCGGAGCTACTTTGATTATCACGGCCTTACTCTTCAAAACCGACCAACCCGTATGGATGGCTGCCATCCTTTCCGGGATCTGGGTTTGCTGGATGAAGATGATCGGATGGAAACAGACGAAAGAAGCCATACAGAAACATATCCAACTGTTCGCCATCTCTTCGATTATCCTGTTTGTTATCATCGCGGCAATCATCCTAGTCGGAAATATCCAAAAAGCCCAGGCTGGAGACCGCCGGCTTTTGATCTGGAATATCACGACGCAGGCCATCATGGAACATCCGGTAACCGGCACGGGCATAGGCGGCTTTCCTGCCACATACGCAAAGGGACAATCCGCCTATTTCGAAACCGCTACCGCCTCTTCCAAAGAAAAACAGACCGCAACCTGTCCCCGGTATGCATACAACGAATATCTGCAGATAGGACTTGAGTTAGGTATTACAGGCTTGCTACTCTTTATCTTTTGGTTGGCATTTTCTCTCTATTACGGTATCAGACACAGACAAATAGGAGCATCCGGCGGAATTCTGGCGCTCGGAATCTTCGCCCTTTATTCCTATCCGCTCCAACTCCCGACCTATTGGGTCCTGCTCTTATTCCTGACTGTCATATGTGTGACCAATCCGAAGCACGACAAGCAACGGGCACAGAGGAGCATCCCGTATATCAGCGCCATCGCTGCCGCCCTCACCTGCATTCTTTTCTATGGACAGAAAGATACCTACTATAGCTATAAGGAATGGAAGACGCTTCAGGAATTATATCACGATCAGGCATACGAACAAGCAGCCAGCCGATATACCGACCTATTTGTCCAGTTATACCACCGGACAGATTTCCTATACGAAGGAGCAGAATGTTTCTATAAGACCGGGCAGCACGATATTGCCATCAAGTGGTTGGACAGGGCTTTAAAGCTAAGTGCGGCTCCCGAACTGTACTATGCAATTGCAGAAAACGAAGAGGCGATCAAGCAATACCGGAAAGCAGAAAGTTACCTACTGGAAATCAGTCGAATCCTGCCAGAACACGGATATACCTACTTCTTGCTCGCCAAACTGTATACGCACCCCTCTTTTTCACATCCGGACAAATTCCATAAGGCTGCCAAAAGGTTTCTCGCCTTCCAGCCCAGTACACAAAACAACATAACGAAGGAGATGAAAGAGGAAATATTGCAAATCATCAGGAACTGGGATTTCGGTAAATAACAAACAGGAATTGAAGCATACCGATATGCCCATTCACCGGTATTGTCGTACCCCGGCATATCGGTACATTCATATATTATTCCACAACCGGAACCAGACGCACTTTCAAAGTTTCTTTCCGACCGGCTTTCACATCAGCATCAAAAACAATCCGGACGGAACCGGGATTCGGAGCATCGTAGCTGTGAGACGGAACATTATCGACCACCGAAAATATAGCAGCCGAAGGGCTGTCGATAATCACATGTAATTTCTTACCTTCTTTCGTCAACTCCATCGTGTGAGGATCGAGCAACTTAGGAGTGGCGGATGTGACCATTGTCCACCGGACGGAAGCCGGTTTGCCGGCAGCCTGCACCTGATCCGTTACCTGCAAATACCGCTCCTTCACAAGCACGACCTCGCGTGTCGCTTTTTTCAGACTACCGCCGAACAGTGAAGTCATATCCAAACTGGCCCCTAACCGTGCATCTTTCGTATAGGTAGCAAGGATCGGGACCGTTCCTTTTACCTGGTGTTTCTCTCCGTTCACCGTCAACGTATTATGTACAAAGTTATTATAGCGGAAGACATCCCAACGTTGCCCGTCCTGATTACCGTTCCACAAACGCACCCCCTCCTTTTCCAGCGAATAATACTCCTGCATACCCAAATCTTGCGCCCAGCGTACTCCCAGAGCTTCGAACACAAATGAGCCGGCATCCATATGGGCATGGTTGGCCGAAGCCGTTCCTCCTTTTATCCCGACATAAAAACCTTCTCCTTTGTCCCATCCGGTACGGATCAGGGCTACAGGCACTTTTCCATGTCCAGTCCAGATTTTCGAGACAGGCGGCGTCACTTCTTTCATATCGAAACGGGAACCATAGATCAGGATAATCGGCAAGAAACGCTCTTCCTCCGCAGTAAAATGCGTATCCTCGCGTGTCAGGAATATTTTTTCGTTCCAGAGCAAGGAAGGATCGCCCAATTTGGATGCATACCAAAACATGGCTGGAAAAGATTGAGTCGTTTCGCGTGCATCACTGAAATTGAAGGCAAGACCGGTCGTCCCCGCCATATACTGCATGAAGCGGGCCGAAGGCATAAAGCCCTCCACCGTACTCAGCCCACCGTCCGAACCGAGAGCCGATTCCAGCGCAGCGATCAACATCACGTTGAAACTCGTCCCATATCCCCAATAATTATATCCTTCCGGATAGTTGCCGTCAGGGGCATACACTTTCATCGACAGGGGGACAGACGACATAGCCCGTTCGATGACAGCAGCCGCCTCCTTGCCATCCGAGTCCAAAAGGGCAAGGGCTCCATATACCAAACCGGTATTGCAAACCTGGTTCCAGTTGTTTTCCGCTTTCAGAAACCAGTTATATTGTTTGTCGTTCGACGGAGCAAAACCTTTCTGAAGAATCGATTCACGTGCCAATCTCCTTGTCTCCGGAGACAGCTTATCGAACAGCCAGTCATAGCCGATCGCAACCGCCATCGTCATCTCGCCGACATCCAGAAAATGAGACGGGTTCCAGTCGTCAAACGAGCAGACAGACACCATCTCCTGCTCGGCACGCAGACGGTATTTATCTTCGCCGGTCATCCGATACACAAATGAAAGGTCGAAAATACGCTTCAACGCTTCACGGGAAACGGCCAACAGACGGCGTCCCTCTTTCTTATACGTCAGCGTCGGGCAGACCAACAACTGGTCGGCTTCTCCGACAATCTGATTATAGACGCGCTGCATTTCGGGATTATCTTTCAGGCTTTCCCGTATCTGCCGTTCCTCGCCCTGCTTCATCAACAAGCGGGGATGGCCGCTCACCCGATCATAATCAAAAGTCTGGGCGGCAAGACGGGTGCCGGCACACAGAAGGAAACAAGTAAAAATGAGATAAAGCGTCTTATTCATAATATCAGAATTATTTGAATGATTGATGAGGTAAAGATAGGAAAATAAAATTATCAAAACGATACCTCTATCCCATCTAATTTGAATTAGTAGGGCATCTTTTGGAAATTACCCGCAAGGGTAATATTTTTTAACATTCTATTTGATAGTAAATACCCTGATTAGGTTGTCAAAATGACAATTAGTAAAAGATAGTCGGAAAAGAATCTTTTGACGCGATTGTCCTATTGGCCTAAAGGGTGTTTTTCAAAAAAGAGACAGTCTGAACCTCTTGCATATTTAAAATATAAGCCTTATCTTTGCCGAAATTTTGAAGATAGAGTTTCATGACACAGAAGGCACATAAGGATAATCCAGCATACTTTTCCGGTTATATGTCGGACAATGAAGCTCATTTCTTTATTTTAAAGGATTATCATTTGGTTATATAGGATGCGTTAGTTATTTTTACTAACGCATTTTTTTTGTGCCTTATGATCTCGTAAGACAATTATAACATTCTATAAAATCAATAAATTAAACAACCCAAATTACTATGTCGAAAAGTGGTATCAAAAAGGTGATTGTTCTGGGCTCGGGTGCCCTGAAGATCGGACAAGCCGGAGAATTTGACTACTCTGGCTCACAAGCATTGAAGGCGCTGAAAGAAGAAGGAATCAGCACCGTATTGCTCAATCCGAACATTGCAACCATTCAAACATCAGAAGGGGTAGCCGACAAGGTGTATTTCCTGCCGATCACTCCTTATTTTGTTGAAGAAGTGATCAAAAAAGAACAACCGGACGGTATCCTGCTGGCTTTTGGCGGACAGACTGCCCTGAACTGCGGAACCGAACTGTATACCAGCGGAACACTGGCCAAATATGGTGTAAAAGTACTGGGAACTTCGGTCGAAGCAATCATGTACACAGAAGACCGCGACCTGTTTGTTAAGAAACTTGACGAGATAGCAGTAAAAACTCCGGTCAGCCACGCTGTCGAAAACCTGGAAGACGCCGTAAAGGCGGCTTACGAGATCGGTTTCCCGGTTATGATCCGTTCCGCATACGCATTGGGCGGTATGGGTAGCGGTATCTGCAAGGACGAGGCCGAACTGCGTTCGCTGGCAGAAAGTGCTTTCGCCTATTCTCCCCAGGTATTGGTGGAAGAATCGCTGAAAGGCTGGAAGGAAATCGAATTTGAAGTAATCCGCGACAAGAACGACCACTGCTTCACGGTCGTAAGCATGGAAAATGTGGACCCGTTAGGCGTACATACCGGCGAAAGTATCGTTGTCGCTCCTACCTGTTCACTGACAGACAAAGAACTGGATCTGCTGAAAGAACTTTCAACCAAGACGATCCGCCATTTAGGTATCGTCGGCGAATGTAACATCCAGTACGCATTCAACTCCGAGACTTGTGACTACCGCGTGATCGAAGTAAACGCCCGCCTGAGCCGTTCTTCCGCACTTGCCTCCAAAGCGAGCGGTTATCCGCTGGCATTCGTGGCAGCCAAGTTGGCGCTGGGTTACAGCCTTGACGAAATCGGCGAAATGGGAACCCCCAACTCCGCCTATAAAGCACCGGAAGTAGACTACATGATCGTGAAGATCCCGCGTTGGGACTTGACCAAGTTCGTCGGTGTAAGCCGTCTGATCGGTTCGAGCATGAAGTCTGTCGGCGAGATCATGTCGATCGGTAAGAGCTTCGAGGAAATCATGCAGAAAGGTCTGCGCATGATCGGACAGGGCATGCACGGCTTCGTCGGCAATAACGACGTGGAATTCGACAACCTGGACGACGCACTGGCCAACCCGACCGACTTGCGTATTTTCGCCGTAGCCAAAGCGCTTGAAGAAGGCTACACGGTAGACCGCATACACGAACTATCCAAAATCACCCCGTGGTTCCTGGAAAAACTGAAAAACATCGTAGACTATACGAAAGTACTGTCTGCCTACAATAAGATCGAGGATCTGCCGGAAGATGTGCTGAAGGAAGCAAAACGCCTGGGATTCTCCGACTTCCAGATCGCCCGCTATGTTGAAAATCCGGAAGGCAACATGGAAAAGGAAAACATCCGCGTGCGTAACCTGCGTAAGAAATTAGGTATCCTACCGAGCGTAAAACGCATCAATACGATCGCCTCGGAACATCCCGAACTGACGAACTACTTGTATATGACATACGACGGTAGCCAGCACGATATCTCTTACTATCCGAACGACAAGAGTGTCGTGATCTTAGGTTCGGGAGCTTATCGCATCGGTTCTTCCGTAGAGTTCGACTGGTGTTCGGTGAATGCCGCACAGACAGCCCGCAAGTTAGGCTACAAATCCATCATGATCAACTACAACCCGGAAACGGTTTCCACCGATTATGATATGTGCGACCGCCTGTACTTCGACGAACTGTCGTTCGAACGTGTACTCGACGTCATGGACTTAGAACTGCCGAAGGGCGTAATCGTGTCCGTAGGCGGACAGATCCCGAACAACCTTGCCATGAAGCTGTACCGTCAAAACGTCCCAGTATTAGGCACTTCGCCGCTGTCGATCGACCGTGCCGAAAACCGTCATAAATTCTCCGCGATGCTGGATACGTTAGGTATCGACCAGCCGCGTTGGGCCGAGTTGACCAGCATGGAAGAGATCGACGCCTTTATCGCAAAGGTAGGTTTCCCGATTCTGATCCGTCCGTCTTACGTGCTTTCCGGCGCAGCCATGAACGTATGCCACAACAAGGAACAGATGATCGAATTCCTGAACCTGGCAGCCAAGGTTTCCAAAGAATATCCGGTAGTCGTTTCCGAATTCCTGCAGGGAGCGAAAGAGATCGAATTCGACGCGGTAGCCATGAACGGCGAAGTGGTTGAATATGCCATCTCCGAACATATCGAGTTTGCCGGTGTTCACTCCGGTGACGCGACATTGGTATTCCCGGCACAGAAGATCTACTTCGAAACAGCCCGCCGCATCAAGAAGGTCAGCAAGATGATCGCCAAAGAGTTGAATATCAGCGGACCGTTCAACATCCAGTTCCTAGCCAAGAACAACGACGTGAAGGTAATCGAATGTAACCTGCGTGCATCCCGCAGCTTCCCGTTCGTATCCAAAGTTCTGAAACGCAACTTTATCGAAACGGCTACCCGTATCATGCTCGATGCTCCTTACACCAAACCGGACAAGAGCGCATTCGACATCGACTGGATCGGCGTGAAGGCTTCGCAGTTCTCATTCGCCCGTCTACACAAGGCTGACCCTGTACTGGGCGTAGATATGAGCTCTACAGGTGAAGTAGGTTGTATCGGCGACGACTTCGACGAAGCACTGCTTTCTGCCATGATGGCTGTCGGAAACAGAATCCCACAGAAGAACGTGTTAGTCTCTTCCGGTGCCGCCAAGAGCAAAGCCGAACTGCTGGAACCTTGCCACATGCTGGCAGCCAAAGGTTACAACATCTACGGAACAGCCGGAACAGCTAAATTCCTGAATGAAAACGGTATCCCTGCGACAGCTGTTTGCTGGCCGGACGAACAGGGCGACCTGAACATTATGGATATGTTCAGCCAGCACGTGTTCGAACTGGTTGTCAACATACCGAAGGACCACAGCAAGCGCGAGCTGACCAACGGCTACAAGATCCGTCGTGCGGCGATCGATCACAACATTCCGTTGATCACCAACGCCCGTTTGGCAAGTGCCTTCATCAGCGCTTTCTGCAATATGGATGAAAAAGGCATCCAGATTAAGAGCTGGCAGGAATACAAATAAATAAGAATTTAAGTATATTTGCAGCACAATTCAGGGAGGTGTGTCAAAACTATCCTGTTCCCGCGCTTGACGCGGGATCGCATTAAAACCGGCCCTATAAAAATCTGATTGATAAGGTCTGTCCTTTTGCGGCCCCGCATCAAGCGCGAGGACAAGGAGATTTTGACACACCTCCCTTTTATTCATAATAGACCTATGTACAGACTGCTGATCATTCTCATTTCTTTCCTGTTCACGGTACATACCGTGTGCGCGTCAGTAGCCATTCCCTATGTATTCGTAAAAAATTATACGGTCGACGATTATAAGGCGAGTTGCCAGAACTGGGGCTTTTCGCTAACACCCGACGGTATGCTGTATGTCGCCAACAATTCCGGCCTGCTTGCTTTCGATGGCAATACCTGGAGGCTCTATTCACTGCCGGGACAGGAAGAGGTGACCGGCGTAACCAACTACAACGACACGATTTACACCCGTAACGAGACGATGCTGGGAAGCTGGACATACGACAAGGACGGAACCCTTCGATACCGCCCGCTAAACATGGTTCCGCCAGAAGTCCGCTTCACCCCACCAGCCGTTGAAACACCTTTTACTTTACCCAAAGAAATACAAGACGCACAACCAAGCGCCTTTGCGACCAACGGAACGCTCTTTTTCATCGGCACCCTGACACAAGGATTATATATCACGGATTCCGACGGTACGATCCTGCAACATCTGTCTCTGCAGAACCAGCTACAAGACAACATCGTCCGCTTTATCTGCGTACAAGACACACGACAAATCTGGGTGGCGCTCGACAACGGATTATCACAAATCTCTTTCGATCCCCCAATCACCTTATTAGGGAAAAGAAGCGCGATCGGCAAACTGGCGAATGCCGGATTGGATGGCGAAGAATTGTATATCCAGACCAACCTCGGTTATTTCAAACGCTCATTAGGAGCCACAAGTCCTTTCGTTCCCGTAAACGAAGCCGAAGCACAACCTTATCTCAAAACCGACAAAGCCCCCGTACCGGACGTCAAGCAATTATTCCGGAACACGGAAGCATTGGGAATATTCGCCCAAGCCGGACTCGTTTACCCGGCCGGTGACGACCTCTACTGGCTTTCCATCGGAAACGAAGCCGGATTGTTTCACGTGGCAGACGGCATCGGGACATTGAAATGCCGCCTGCTCTTCGACAATTACAATATGAACCTCGTGACGAGGGGCAAACGGATCATCCCTTTAAACGATTCGCTGGTCTTGGTCTCCGCCATGCAAGGGGCTTTATTGATCAACATCCGGGAACTGATCGGCAACAGTCTGGGCAGCACTCCCCTGAAGATTTCGGGACTTGAATATGTCGATGCTTCCGGCATCCATCGCCTGCCGATCAACACGCAGCACATTTCTCTCCCACACGACTTCCAGGAATTCAATGTCTGGGCAGGCACCACAATATTCACCTCCAACCACCAGATCAGTTACAAGATCGAAGGCGTATCTTCGGACTGGTCTGCCTGGCAACACGACGGGAAAATCACTTTCCTGCAATTACCGGAAGGGAGGTATGAATTAAAAGTCCGCAAATATGTCATCAAGGGGCCCTATCCCGAACTCACACTCCCCATCGAAGTCCGTCCTCCCTGGTATAACACCGTATGGGCGTGGCTGGTCTATATCGCACTCGTCTGGTTCCTCGTGCAGGCCGTGCTCCGCTACAACCTGAGAAACCTGCATAAGGAAGAACAGGAAAAAGCCGAAGCCGAACGGCAGGCCGAACAACAGCAGATGCAGCTCATAAAAAACCAGATGCTCGAAGCCGAGCTGCAAAACAAAAATAACGAGCTGACACTCCAGACTACAGCCCTTGTCAAACGCAACCAGGCCGTCCAAAGCCTGTTGGAAGAACTGGAAAAGCAGAAGGAGACGCTGGGTGAACGTTATCCGAACAAACTCTACATCCGCATGAAAACTTTGATGGAAGAGACTTTGAACAACCAGGCGGACTGGGTACTGTTTGAAAGCTATTTCAACAGTACGCACCAGAATTTCATGGACCGCCTCAGGCAGCGATACAGTGATCTCACGACAGGCGATCTCCGCATCTGCTGTCTGCTCCGCATGAATCTCTCCACGAAGGAAATCGCGTCCCTCATGAACGTATCCGTACGGGCGATAGAGCTGCGTCGATACCGTTTGAGGAAACGTTTGGAGCTGGAAGGGGATACGAATCTTGTCGATTTCCTAATGGGCTTCTGAAAATATTTTCTCAGAAACACACATCTTATATGTAATTATATACCAACTAATTATACACAACATAAAAGAACATGAGAAAGTAATGTTGTAGTATTTCTTTCCACTCAAAACACTTGCGCAAGCTATGTAGTAGTCCTTTCTTTGTACGCCCCTGCGGATTATCTTTTCTTTGTGACTAAAATCTAATTTTTTAGACATGATGAAACACGAACTGGAAGATCAATTAAAGGCGTTTGAGAAGAAAGGTATCGACCGCCGCCACTTTTTCAAACTGATGGCAATGGCCGGGTTGCTGACCGCTGCAAGTACACAAAAGGCAAAAGCATTTTCAAGCAAAGCCAAAGGTAAAATTGTAATTATCGGCGGAGGTGCTGCCGGTATCAGTATGGCTGCCCGTTTAAAGAGCTGGTTGGACAAGCCGGATATCACTTTGATCGATCCCAGTGACCGTCAGTTTTATCAACCGGGCTTCACCCTGATCGCATCGGGTGTGTACCAACCGGATGATGTCTGGAGAAAGCAGGAGGACTGTATGCCCAGCGATATCAAATGGATTAAAGATTCTGTTGCCGCCGTCGATCCCGTATGGAATCAGGTAACAACTAAAAATAACGGAAAGATCGCCTACGACTTCCTGGTCTTGACTCCCGGAATCCAAATCAACTGGGAAAAGGTGGAAGGTATCACGCAAGCGACACTTGGACAAGGAAACGCCCATAGCATCTACGACTTCGAAGGTGCACAAAAGACTTGGAAAGCCATACAGGAATTCTCCAAGACAGGCGGACGTGGAATCTACACAGATACTTATACCAAGCACAAATGCGGGGGTGCTCCCAAGAAAATTTGCTTGTTGACAGAACATTATACCCGCAAGCAGGGTACACGCGAGACAGTGGACCTGAATTTTTACACTGCATCCAAAGAACTGTATGACGTGCCGTTTTTCACTCCCCGCTTGTTGGAAATCTACAAGGAGCGCAACATTCCTATCAACTTGAATGTACGCGTGAAAGGCGTAGACACGGCTGCCAAGCAGGTTCATTTCGAGAAAATCGAAACAGTGGGCGATCAGAAAGTCTACACGCCGTTTGTAGAAGATTATGACTTCCTGCATTTCACGCCGCCGATGTCTGCTCCCGATTTCGTAAAAGAAGCCGGCCTGGGATGGACGGAAGGAAAATTGGCCGCCGATGCCTGGGTGATGGTAGACAAAGAAACGCTGGTACACAAGACATATCCGAATATCGTTTCCTTAGGAGACGTAGCCGGAATTCCGACCAGCAAGACATCCGCCGCCATCCGCAAGCAGGTGCCTATCGCCGCCAAGAACCTGATTTCGCTGATGGAAGGCAAAGAGCCGGCAGAGAAATACGACGGATATGCCGCCTGCCCGATCGTAACGGACTACGGGCATGTACTCCTGTGCGAGTTCGACTATAAGAAAGAAGCGAAAAATTCGTTCCCGTTCACGATGCTTGACACATCGAAGGAACTTTGGGCTGCATGGCTGTTGAAAGTTTATTTCCTGAAACCCATGTATTTCTACGGAATGTTGAACGGCTGGGCATGATAACCTAAACAACTCCCTATAATAAAAATGCCAAACTGAAAATCCCCCGACTCGCTTGTAAGAGTACGGGGGGATTTTATTTTAAAGCTCTTCCTTCTTCCGGGTAACCTTGTCCACCAGATAAACAATCGACTTATAAGAGATGCCGCTGTTCATCGTCAGACCGATTTCACAGGTCCGGCTGTTACTGTACCCTTCGGTGGCCTCTTCCAGGCTTGTGGGCAACATCCGCAGAGCGGAAGCGTTCAGTTCGGGATAGAAGAAACCCCGGTCACCCGCCCATCCGCAACAAGTCACCTCCATCGGCGAAACGACTTTGGCGGCACACATGCCGGCAAGTGCCTGCAACTTGGCTGTCACTCCCATTTTCGTAGTGCTGCACGTGCTATGGACGGCAACTGTAATAGGCAGAGGGCTGAACTCCAACCGGTCCAGCATGAAGTCATAAATAAATTCGACCGGTTCATAAAGGTGCAACCGCTTATCCAGCGTCTCACGCATATGGAGTAGGCAAGGACTCATATCGCAAAGAATCGGCAAAGCTCCGTTGTCACTGATTTTCAGCAAGGCCTCGTTCAGTTCGTCCTCCTTCTCTTTGGCCTGCCGGCGGAAACCTTTGCTGCTGAAAGCCATACCACAACACAGACGGTGGATATTTTCCGGATAACGGATGGCGAATCCGGCCTTATGAAGCAGGGAAATCGTCTTTTCCGTCACTCCCGCTTTATCATCATAATCAGCAGAAGGCCCCATCGTACGGGTAATGCAGGAAGGGAAATAGACCATTTCGGGCTGTCCCGGAAGCCGTGTTTCGGTCGTATAATCAAGTTTGCGAGCCCCTGACGGCGTATACCGCGTCCAGAGCGGAAAACGATGACCACTGATCCGGAACAAGCCACGCGTAATTCCTTCCATCGTTCCATAACCGATCACTTTGGAAACACCATGCGCAAAGGAAAGCATAGGACGCAACGCATTCGTGACCGAATCCATGTCTTTCGCAATAAAAGAAGCGATTCGTTCCGCAGCCTTCCCGTTCTCTTTCCATCGTAGTTCCTTTATCAGCAAACCGGTATTGATGCCGACCGGACAAGCCGTTCCACAAAGACCGTCCGTAGCGCACGTTTCATTCCCCTTGTATTGAAAAGCTTTTTTTAGTCCGGCATAACGGGGAGTACCTGTCTCACCCCTTTCCGCCATCGCCGACAAGGTACGGTAAATCACGATACGCTGACGGGGCGTGATCGTCAGGTTACGTGCCGGACATTGTACTTCGCAGAAACCACATTCGATGCAACGGTCTATCAGATCGTTTGCCAGCGGCATCCGCTTGAGGTTCTTGATGAACACTTGCGGATCGTCGTTGATCAGCACACCAGGGTTCAACAGGTTCTGTGGATCCAACAGCTTCTTGATATCTTTCATCAACAGGTAGATATCGTCTCCCCATTCCTGGCGGACAAACGGAGCCATATTGCGCCCCGTCCCGTGTTCGGCTTTCAGGCTACCGTCATGGCGAAGCACCGTGTCGGTCAGTTCCTGCATAAAGGCGGCATACCCCTCCACCCCTTCCGAGCGGTTGACATCCGGGAAAATAGTGAAATGAACATTTCCATCTAACAGATGTCCCCACATCACAGCATCGGGATAATGGTGTCTGGCAAGCACCTCGCGTACATCGGTCAGGGCGTCTCCCAAGACATCTCCCCGGAAAGCAATATCTTCTATAATGGACACCGTCCCCCGCGGACGTCCTGCCGCAGCCGAAGTAAACAGGCCGCTCCTGACACGCCAGTAAGTGGCATACAACTCCGGATCGGTGGTAAAAGAAACCGGGTAAAGTGTATGTACGGATGAAAGCTTCTCTTCAATCTCGGCAAACTGCTTTTGTAGCGTCTGTTTGTCATTGGCAGAGGTATCGATCAAGAGGGCGACCGCCTCATCCGGCAAAGTCCGGAGCGTTTCAGGCATCCCCGGCTCGTTCTCGACAGCACGGAGGGCATTGCGGTCCATCAATTCTGCAGCCGAAACACTGCACTCGCGAAGCGGTAGAATAGATTGGCAAGCTTCGCGGATAGAGGGAAAGTAAAGCAAAGCCGAAGCTTTCAGTTTCAGGTCAGGGACTGTCTCAAAGGTCACTTCCGAAATAAAACCGAGCGTTCCCTCCGAACCGATCATCAGATGCATCAGGATATCGACCGGATCGTCATAGTCGACCAACGAATTAACTCCGTACCCGCAAGTATTCTTCAGTTCGTATTTATGACGTATGCGGGCCTCCATCTCCGGATTTTGCTTCACCCTTTCCCGGAGTGCAAGCAAACCGTCCACCCATTCGGGATGGCTCTCGACAAAATGTCTCCGGCTTTCGGCCGAAGCGGTATCGAGCAAAGTTCCGTCCGTCAGGATCAAACGCATACTGCGGACCGTATGATAGGAATTATAGGTAATACCATAACTTGAACCACTGGCATTGTTGGCCACGATCCCACTGATACGGGCCGATTTGATGGAAGCCGGACTCGGTCCCAACTTCCTCCCGTAACGTTTCAACAGCCGGTTGGCATGATCGCCGGTAATCCCGCAAGGAAAAGTAGCCGACCGTCCGTCTTCCGAAATCTTTATCTTCCCGAAATCGGGACCGATCTCCACGAGGACGGAGTCCGTAATGGTCTGCCCCGACAATGATGTACCTCCTGCTTTAAAAGTCAAAGGCTTACCGGTAACCCGGCACTCGGCCAGGATTTCCTGCACTTCTTCTTCACTGTTTACGATCTCTACTCTTTCCGGGATCAGCCGGTACAAGCCGGCATCCGTTCCTTTTGCCAATGTGGTAAGCGCATCAGTATACGATTTCCTTTTCATAAATATGTTTTCTTAGATAAAGACAAAGATATAAATAGAAACAACATAGCAAGGCATTATCCCTCGGTATAAAATGAAGAATTATTGATTCATTAGCACCAATCAATAAGGAGAAAAGCTGCAAGACACTACAACGGGAGTCATACCTTTGTTCTTGCTTGCCAATTGTAGAACACTTGTAAAATCATTGACAAACAAGCGTCCCAGATATGTAAAACAAGCATTTCACATCACACAGGGGTATCCAAATCCCCTTATCTCCAAGATTGACACGAGTCTATAAAAAATCCCTCATCTGCGATTTACTATGCAACAAGCACATATATAGTCAGATAAAGGATTATTTTTCAAAAATTTTTATTGTAATCAGTCCTGCATCTTCCGATAATAACGAGGAGTATAACCAGGCAGCGATTCCGGATGGAAAACCCAGATCAAGTCCTTCAACAAGTAATCGGGATGCAAAGGGAATTCCTCATAATAAGGGACAAGCCCCGTATTACAGGAATAGATCCGACGGTTCTTAAAGGCGTCGAAGTTTTCGTACGGCGTATATTCGGCACGCAGATCATCGTAGGTCATGTCTTCGGACCGATTATATTTAATCAGCCACATATCGGCATGGATAGCCTGGTCGAGCACTGTCTCGAAAGCCAAAGGTGTACTTCCGGCTCCGGGGAGTTCCTTGAAAACATAATCGGCTCCAGCATCGGCATACAGATTGGCGATATAACTTTCTCCCGCCGGCATAAACCAGGAAGAACCGAACTTCTTTTCGGAGATAACGGTCGGACGAGGCATATCGGCCGTGATCAACCGTTTCAGATCGAGATAGTTTTTCTCCGTATTCCTGAAAATAGAATCGGCCAACGCCTCCTTACCGAACAACATCCCGTAGAAACGAATCCATTCGGTACGTCCCAAAGGTAGCGACTCCATATAATCGGCCCCTTCGATAATGGGGATTCCCAGTTTCTCGACAGGTCCGTAGCCGCTATTCTGGAAAGGAGAAACGATCACAAGCTCGGCGCCTTTGTCAATCATCAGTTCCACATTAGGGGCAGTCGCCTCTCCCATATCGGCAATCCGTCCAGCTTTCAGCCCTTCCCGGATAGCAGGGGTGTCCATATAACGAGGCTCGCAAACACCTATGATCCGCCCTGTCTCACCTAACTGGTCGATAATAGCCGCATGCACCGATGTATAAACCACGACATTCTGCGCCGGAACCTGCACGACCGTCCCTTTCGGGAGATTTCCGGGAACAGGCCGTTCCCGGTCAACCAAAAGATACCGTTGCAACAGACGTGTGCTGTCCCACGGATCGCTCACTTCAACAGCCGTATAACCATCGAAATGATGCACTGTAAAACCTTGGGCGTAGCGAATGGTGTCGGAGGAGAGGGATTCTTCGGAATGGGAACTCTGCCTCATATTACAACTTAACGTGAGGCAGAGTAAAAGGAAAGAAGCAAGCAACTTCATTTTTATCGTTTTACAAATACAGCCTTAACAGGATTTAAACCAACTTCAAACTGGAATAACTTCTTACCACTCGCATCAAATGCATACACATCGCCATTCGTCTTATAATCGGAAGCAGTAATATAAATATAACCGGTCGTCGGATCAGCTCCGATTTTATAAGGTTTATCAATAGAGGTTCCATCCGTGATAAAGTTATCTGAAATAACCTTCTCATTTATTGCATCATAAGAAATAAATGAGATAACCTGGTTCCAGTTTGCATCATACTGTGAATAGATCATGTAAAGCTTATCACCGACAGAAGCCATTTCTGTCGCATTCGTTTCCGTAATAGTCGTGACTTCATCCGTCTCGCTATCGATACGTTGGAAAGTATTCGGAATAGCACCGTAATCACCCATAGAAACCAAATAAACATCTCCCTGGTTGTCTGTCACCAAGTTTACAGGATTTGTTACCACTTCGATCTTCTTCGTCTCTTGGAAAGATGTTAAATCGACAACAGATACAGTCTTATCATACCCAACCGGAGTATTATAATCCAAACCACCGGAATTCGCCACATATAATTTATTATTGGCAACTACCAATTGCTCCGGATTACGGCCAACTTTTACTTTCTGTTCGATTTCTAAAGATGCCGTATCCAAACGGGCTACATAACCATCATACAAGGACACATATACTTTTCCTTCATTAGCTGTAAAGAAACGAGGTAATAAGGCATCACCACTCGATTTGATCTGTTTGATAGATTTACCACTCAAGTCTGTCACTTCGATAATGCTGGAACCATAAACAGCTATATACATTTTAGAACCATATACAATCATATCGTTAGCCGTGTCACCCAATCCTCTTTCATTCACGTTCATGAAAGTATCAACAGTCATCGTCAACGTATTCAGATTGAAACATGAAAGGCCAGCATTGTTGCTCCCCATCTTTCCACTATTCAGAAAATAGATACCACCATTATCTACAGGTTCTGGCTCCGGCTCCGGGCTGTCCGGTGTGAGGTCCTGGATTTTCACACTTGCCAAAGCCTCTGATTCTCCCTGTGCATTACATGTAACCACTATAATATATGTATCGGCAGTTACACTGGTTTCAATAGCATAGCTGTTTGTTCCGACTTCAACTTCACCCAATTTCGTATCTCTACCCTTTCCATCGGCAGACAGATAAATAACATATTTAGTGATATTGGATACATTTTCCGGGGCAGTCCATTTCAATGTACCTTTAATTACTCCTTCAACCTGATCCGTATCTGTAAAAGTGACCCCAGTCACAACTTCTGTCGGAACAGTAAGCTGATTTTCATCTTCATCCTTACATCCTGTAAAGACAAAAGACATCAGTGCACATAGGACTGAAACAAAAAAAATACTTTTCTTCTTCATACTATTTCTATTTTATCTAATTAATATGTAATACTTAAACTAAATCTCCATGAACGCCCCGGCATCGGATAATACTGAATAATGTCATACGTTTTATCTGTCAGATTCAGGATATCTCCCTGCACCTTGAATGTACACTTCTTCAATGCAAAACTCCGGTTTACAGAAAGACTGTGTTCGATATATGAATCTATTTGATTTGCCTCTATATTCTGCGGAAGGGCATAACGGTCACCTGCTGCCACAAGCGTATAGGTCACATTCACCCAAGGGTTTTCCAATGATGCCGAAACAGACCCCGAATGCCGTGGGGTATAAGGTATCTGGTTCTTATAGTTTTTTTCTTCCGGGTCAGTTACATCGATCGCATCCTGATAGCTATAAGAGGACAAGAGCAAGAGGGAAAAAGCCTTATATAAAGGTATATTGGCACTTAGATTTACATCTATCCCCTTTATCTCCACTTCTCCCATATTCATCATTTTCCAGATGTACATATTCGGAATGGCGACAATCTTATCACTCACCTTATTATAATAGCCGTCAACAGAAACACTTAACAGGCGTATAAAAGGACTTATCTCATCATTCCATGTAAACCCGATATTATATTGAGTTGCTTTTTCCGGTTTCAAATTGACATTCCCCATACGCAAATAATACAGATCCGTAAAAGTCGGGACACGGAATATATCTTTATAAGAAGCCCGAATACGAAAAGACTGTTCCTGGAACGGACGCCAGGAGATACTTACTGCCGGAGAAAGCCTTTTCTTATCTGCCGGCCTATCTCCATTCTCAACCTTGTCCGTTATATAAGTGCTCAGCAAACTGGCTGTAGCTGTCAATACCGGGCTTTTATATTGTATAGCAAATGCAGTAAGTGAAGTCCAACGTTTGGGAGTCGGAGCATTTACGAAATTGTTTACCAAAGTATTTCGCGCGATATCCGTATTCAACGAAAAAGAGACATAAGAACAGGGTGTATACAAAATCCCAGCCGATCCGTAATATTCGTTTTGAGTATTCAGATCTTCCTGTTTGCCTCCGGAATATTTATTGCTGATATCGCGATACTTGCTGAACGAATAATTGTATTTGGCATTTACCTGGAATTTCAAGCGATCAAACCATTCGTTCTCATAATGAAGCTGTGTAAAAAAGTTATTATCCCATACCCGTTCACGGGCATTGCTATTATAAAGAATTACCGAACCGGGAAGTCCCCGTTCCGAATCGTAATAATAAACCTTGCCATTCAGTTTTCCACCCTGTCCGAAATGACCATACACATTTCCTTCCAGACGAAGAGACTGAACATCGCTGTTCTTACGGGTTTCTTCTGTAACCTCCTTACCGTTTATCAGTGTAAAAGGATAATCTCCTTTTGCACTCAACCAATCTGCATGCAGAGATGCGGACCACCGATTTCCTATTCTCTGCTCATAACGTACCACCGGGTTGAACAATCCGAATGAACCTCCTTTCAGTTTCACATAAGCATTATAGGATTTTTCCTTAAACAGGGGGGCAGCAGTCTTTATACTCAACGCCCCCGCCGAAGCATACATCCGTGCTGTCTGGAAGATGTCGTCAGCCTGGCCGATCGATAGGGAGATCATATCGACATTGTCCAAGGAGAAGCGACTGATATCCACTTGGCCACTCTGTGCGTCCGTGACTGTCACCCCGTCGTAACTGACAGCCGTATGTTTGGCGCCGAGGCTGCGGACGGAAACAGTTTTCAACCCTCCTATACCTCCGTAATCCTGCACCGTCACACCGGAGAACCGCTTCACCGCTTCCGACAAGTCCTGAACGCCGAGCCGTTCCATCCCCGCCTTGTCCATTACCTGAAGCGGCGTGCTCTCGCGGGTTGTGGAAGGGCGTACCTTTCCCAGCACTTCGACACCCGAAAGTTGGTGATAGATCGTTGTGTCCACCTGCGCATACAAAGCGACAAACGGGAACAGCCAAGCACATAATAAGCCCGACAATCGTTTTATAAATAAATTCTGCATACCTTTCGATTCTTCAATCCCTTTACCCGAGGGACCAGATACTGAATAATGGCAGGTTTTCTGGCTTGTTCTCCCCTTTTCTATTGGCAATTGACAATGGATAATTGCCTGCTAATGGCAGCCTTCCCAGCGAATCAATTAAAAGTTGAGAGTAGTTATTCGCATTTAAACTTTCAACTGACTCACCAGTGGCAACAAGATTTGCCGGGGTTTCAGAACTTACAGCTACGGGTACAGCTCCGGACTTTCACCGGATTCCCTTTTACTAACCGTCAGCGGAAGCAAATACGGTTACACCATAATCCGACCACAAAGGTAGAAAAAACAGATGAGTAATCCTTTTTATTTAACAAAGTAAAACATTTCACCCATTTTCCACTGGCAAAGCGTCATATCTCGCTTAGAATCTTCTATCTCTACGATTTACAAAATAAGCTATTCCCGCTATTTTGGTTCATTTCAGAACTCGATTGGTTCATTTTAGAAGATGTTGAAATTAGTTGAATATTTAACTAAGTACAAAAAGACTCAAAAAGTAATATTTCCGGTTTTCGGAAATTCATAATTCGTAATATTGCAACCGAAGATTTGAATAGGATTAAGGAAAAAAGAGATTGTATGGGAGAAATAAAAGGTTATATCTCACAGGTTATCGGTCCGGTCGTGGACATTCATTTCGATAATGGCAAGGAAGAAAAGATAACGCTTCCCCGCATCCACGACGCAATGGAGATAACCCGCCCCAATGGAAAGATTCTGATTGTGGAAGTCCAGCAGCACATTGGGGAAAACACGGTCCGCACCGTAGCAATGGATACGACAGACGGACTACGGAGAGGAATGGAAGCCGTTTCACACGGTTCGCCCATCACGATGCCGGTCGGCGACCAGGTAAAAGGGCGTTTGATGAACGTAACGGGAAACCCCATCGACGGAATGACCGAACTCGACAAGAAAGGGTCCCTTCCGATCCATCGTGAACCGCCCAAGTTCGAGGACTTGACCACCAGCCGCGAAGTCTTGTACACCGGCATCAAGGTGATCGACCTGCTCGAACCTTATTCCAAAGGAGGCAAGATCGGTCTGTTCGGAGGAGCCGGCGTAGGGAAGACGGTCCTTATCATGGAGTTGATCAACAACATCGCGAAAAAAAACAACGGATTTTCCGTCTTTGCCGGTGTGGGTGAACGTACACGCGAAGGAAACGATCTGCTGCGCGAGATGATCCAGTCCGGAGTCATCCGATACGGCGAAGAATTCAAGAAAAGCATGGAGGCCGGTCATTGGGATTTGTCCAAGATCGATTACGACGAACTGGCCAAGTCGCAGGCAACACTGGTGTTCGGGCAGATGAACGAACCGCCGGGAGCCCGCTCTTCGGTAGCCCTTTCGGGACTGACGATCGCCGAGTCTTTCCGCGACCTGGCGGCAGAAGGGGAAACGAAAGACATCCTTTTCTTCATCGACAACATCTTCCGCTTCACGCAAGCCGGTTCGGAGGTGTCCGCCCTGTTGGGACGTATGCCGTCTGCCGTCGGTTACCAACCGACACTGGCCACCGAGATGGGAGCCATGCAGGAACGCATCACTTCCACCAAGAAAGGTTCCATCACTTCCGTCCAGGCAGTTTATGTGCCCGCAGACGACTTGACGGACCCGGCTCCGGCAACGACCTTTACGCACCTGGATGCCACAACGGTATTGAGCCGTAAGATCACCGAACTCGGTATCTATCCGGCCGTCGATCCGCTGGAATCCACTTCGCGCATCCTGGACCCGTTGATCGTGGGCAAAGAACATTACGAAACGGCACAGCGTGTGAAACAAATCCTCCAACGCAACAAGGAGTTGCAGGATATCATCTCGATCCTCGGCATGGAAGAACTTTCCGACGAAGACCGTCTGACCGTCAACCGCGCCCGTCGTGTACAGCGTTTCCTTTCACAGCCGTTCTCCGTAGCGGAACAATTCACCGGCGTGCCGGGCGTCATGGTCCCCATCGAAGATACGATCCGAGGGTTCAAGATGATCATGGACGGAGAAACGGACGACATCCCCGAACAAGCCTTTTTGAACGTAGGCACGATCGAGGACGTAATGGAAAAAGCAAAGCGATTGGCAGAACAAGCAAACGAATAACGGATATGAGACTGGAAATTGTATCACCGGACGGCATTCTTTTCGAAGGCGAAACAGAACGTGTTTCCTTTCCGGGAACAGCCGGTTCATTTGATATCCTCCCCCATCATGCCCCGCTGATAGCCGCCCTCCGAGAGGGAACCATCCGATATGAAAACGATGGCAAAAGAGGCGAACAGGCCATTAAGAGCGGATTCGTGGAGGTGAAGGAGGATGACATATCTGTTTGCATCGAATAAAAAAGTATACGACATGACTGGGTGGTTAAAATTTAAGCTGATGGGATTGATTACATTTATCAATGTAGCCATTGGTGTGACGTTAGGAGGATTATTGTACACGATCTGGCCGGATCACTATTTCAAATGGTATCCTTCTATTCCGATCTTTTACTGGGTAATGGCAATAGCAATGACCTATATACTCGACCGGAAGAAAAAAAAGAACGGCGATGTAACGATTACCGCTTTCATGGTAGTCCGTTTCTGCAAATTCACGCTTGCCGTCGTTTTCCTATGGCTTTACGCCGCACTGGTCAGAGAAAACTTGAGGATGTTCGGCTTCACCCTGATGCTTTTCTATTTTATCTATTTGGGGTTGGAAACGTATACGGTTTATCTGTTTGAAAAGAAAAGAATGAAAAGAGAGAAAAAGGAAAATGATGAACAATCTCAAAAATAACAGGTTGATATGGACAGTGTGGCTGATGTGGCTCTGTTTTCTGGCTCCGGCCCATGCAGAGACCCAAAAGGAAGGCATCGATGTCCAGGATATTGTCTTTTCGCACATTCAGGACGCTTACACCTGGCATATTACCGAATGGAACGGAAAGGAGATCGCCATCTCCCTGCCGGTGCTAGTCAGGAGTGAAGAGCACGGATGGGATATGTTCCTCTCCCACCATTTACATCACGGCAAGGTGCATCACAACTATTATATTGCCACCGAAGGCGAACACGCCGGCAAGGTGGTGGAAAAGAACAGTCGCGGAGAGGAGGTGCGACCAGTCGACTTGTCGCTGACCAAGAATGTTTGCGGCCTGTTCCTGAGTTGCGGTATCCTGCTGTTCGTAGTTCTGCGGACCGCTCGTTGGTACAAGAGACATCCGAACCAGGTTCCGCGCGGGTTTACCGGTCTGATGGAAATGACTATTTCCTACATACAGGACGGTGTCATCAAGGAATCGATCGGCAAAGAAGAGTACAAGCCATTCTCCTCTTATCTGCTGACAGTCTTCTTCTTTATCCTGATCAACAACCTGATCGGAATCATCCCGGTCTTTCCGGGAGGCGCCAACATCACCGGCAACATTGCGGTTACGGCTGTCCTGGCGGGATGTACGTTTATCGCTGTCAATCTGTTTGCGACAAAGGAATACTGGAAAGAGATATTCTGGCCCAACGCACCGATCTACCTGAAACTGCCGTTACCGATCATGCCCTTCGTTGAGTTTTTCGGCGTATTCACCAAGCCGTTTGCCTTGATGATCCGTCTGTTTGCCAATATTATGGCGGGACATACGATCATCCTCGCGCTCACCTGCCTGATCTTTATTACGGTATCGATGGGGTTACTGGTGAATTTCGGAATGACGATCGTTTCGGTGCTGTTCTGCGCGTTCATGAACTGTCTGGAATTGCTGGTGGCTTGTCTGCAAGCATATATATTCACATTATTATCAGCTAATTACATTGGTCTGGCTAAGGTTAAAGATTAAATATATCAGGTTACTAATTTAAAGTTTAAAACACTATGTTATCGACTATTTTATTACAAGCAGCTGCCGGAATGGGCATAGCGAAGATGGGAGCAACAATCGGAGCGGGATTTGCCGCTATCGGTGCAGGTATAGGTATCGGTCTGATCGGAAAAGGAGCTGTCGAAGCAATCGGCCGCCAGCCGTCTGCAGCGGGCGAAATCCGTACCTCGATGTTGATCATGGGTGCTCTGGTTGAAGGTGTGGCGTTGTTTGCCATCGTGGTATGTTTCCTGGCTTTATTCCAATAAAAAGTAACAGGTTATGTCATTATTAACACCGGATTCGGGACTTCTGTTCTGGATGATCGTTTCATTCGGGATTGTCTTTGCCATCCTTTCCAAATACGGATTTCCTGTCATCATCAAGGCAGTGGAACAGCGGAAGGCCTACATCGACAATTCTCTTGAAACGGCTCGCCAGGCGAATGAACAGCTTGCCAATATTCAGGCCGAGGGAGCCCGGATACTTGCCGAAGCAAAGGAAAAGCAAAATGCTATCCTGAAAGAAGCCTTTGCCGAAAAGGAACAAATCATCGACGAAGCTCACCGGAAAGCTGCCGCCGAAACCCGTTTGCAGGTGGAAGAGGCTGCTCGGCGTATCCGCGAAGAGAAGGAGAAAGCAATCCGTGAAGTCCGTTCCGAGATTGCCGACCTTTCGATCGCCATAGCAGAAAAGGTGATGAAAGAAAAGATCAGCCGCGACAAGGAACAACAACAAATCATCGACCGGCTGTTGGATGAGGTATCGTTTTGTAAATCGTAACGTATGGATATAGGAACAATCTCTTCCCGATATGCGAAAGCCCTTTTCTCCCTCGCAAAAGAGAAAGGACTGGAAACAAGGGTATACGATGATATGAAGATGCTGGCAGACAGCTTCTCGCTCGAACCGGAACTGCGGATCGCCCTCGGCAATCCGATCCTCCCGGTAGAGGAAAAACTCAAGCTGCTGACGGCAGCAGGCGGCATAGAGGTCTCCGACCTGTATGAACGTTTCATGCACCTCGTACTGGAACATAAACGGGAAAGCCTCCTGCTTTTCATGGCACATATCTATATCCACCTGTACCGGAAAGACAAACGCATCACCCGCGTGCAGTTCGGCACCGCAGTTCCGGTAAGCGAAGAGGTAAAAGAACACCTCCAGGACAAGCTGAAGGAAGAGACAGGCAGCACCATCGAATTTTCCGGCATCGTACAACCGGAACTGATCGGCGGTTTCCGCCTGCGTATCGGGAACTACCGGATAGATGCCAGCTATGCGACACAGCTACGGGACATCCGTAGCCGGTTACTCGAAAACAGATAAAAACAGAAAGAAGTATGACAGATCAGATAAAAGTGAGTGAAGTTTCCGCCATCCTGCGTCAACAGTTGGAAGGGATCAGTACCGGCATCCGGACGGAAGAAGTGGGTACGGTGCTCCAGGTGAGCGATGGCGTAGCCCGGATTTACGGTCTCGACAACGCCGAGGCTAACGAACTCCTGCAGTTCGACAACGGGATGGAAGCGATCGTGATGAACCTGGAAGAGGACAACGTGGGAGCTGTCCTGCTGGGACCGACAGACCAAGTAAAAGAGGGTGACATCGTCAAACGTACAGGGCGTATCGCCTCCATCGATGTCAGCGAAGGTATGATCGGACGTGTGATCGACCCGCTCGGAAACCCTATCGACGGAAAAGGGGAAATCATGGGAGAAACCTGCGAGATGCCGCTCGAACGCAAGGCGCCGGGTGTTATCTTCCGCCAGCCGGTCAACGAGCCGTTGCAGACCGGTATCAAAGCTGTCGATGCGATGATCCCGATCGGACGCGGACAGCGCGAACTGATCATCGGAGACCGCCAGACCGGAAAGACCTCCATCGCCATCGACACGATCATCAACCAGCGTGGCAACTACGAAGCCGGCAATCCGGTCTACTGCATCTATGTAGCAATCGGGCAGAAAGGTTCTACCGTCGCCTCGCTTGTCAACACGTTGCAGGAAAAAGGCGCGATGGATTATACGATCGTTGTCAGCGCGACAGCATCCGATCCGGCAGCCATGCAATATTTCGCTCCTTTTGCAGGTGCCGCCATCGGTGAGTATTTCCGGGACAGCGGACGTCACGCCTTGGTTGTCTACGACGACCTTTCGAAACAGGCGGTCGCCTATCGCGAGGTATCCCTGATCCTGCGCCGTCCCTCCGGACGAGAGGCGTATCCGGGGGATATCTTTTACCTACATTCCCGTCTCCTCGAACGGGCCGCCAAGATCATCAACCAGCCCGAAGTGGCCCGGCAGATGAACGACCTACCGGACAGTATGAAGGACAAGGTGAAAGGCGGAGGTTCCCTGACTGCCCTGCCGATCATCGAGACACAGGCGGGCGACGTATCGGCCTACATCCCAACGAACGTCATCTCCATTACCGACGGGCAGATCTTCCTCGAAACCGACCTCTTCAACCAGGGAAACCGCCCAGCGATCAACGTCGGCATCTCGGTATCCCGTGTGGGTGGTAATGCCCAACTGAAAGCGATGAAGAAGGTGGCCGGAACACTGAAGATCGATCAGGCACAGTTCCGCGAACTGGAATCATTCTCCAAATTCGGTGGCGAGATGGATGCCGTTACGGCTTTCACGATCGACAAAGGGCAAAAGAACACACAACTGCTGATACAACCTCAATACAGTCCGATGCCTGTCGAAGACCAGATCGCCATCCTTTACTGCGGTACACAGGGATTGCTGAAAGGAGTCCCATTGGATAAAGTGCACGACTTCGAAAAGGAATTCCTGCGCGAACTGCACACATCACACCAGCACGACGTGCTGGACATCCTGAAAACCGGAACCATCGATGACGATATCCGGAAAAAACTGGAAGAAACAGCGAAACAATTAACAATGGACAATTGACAATGGATAATTACAACAAGCGACACCTAATTGTCAATTAAAAAAGGGGATTATGGCATCACTAAAAGAAATAAAAGTCCGGATCGCGTCTATCCGGAGCACACAGAAAATCACCGCAGCCATGAAAATGGTCTCTTCGGCGAAGCTCCATCATACCCAGACGTTGACCGAACACACACTTCTCTATGCAAACAAGCTTTCCTCCATCTTAAACGGCCTTTTAGATGCGGAATGTGACCTGGAATCACCTTACACTGAAAAGCGCGAGGTGAAGCAGGTCGTTATCGCCGTTTTCTCATCCAGCAGCGGATTATGCGGCACGTTCAATGCCAACGTATGGAAAGAGCTATCCGTCCGTCTGCACGAATTAGAAGCACAACACATTTCTGTCTGTCTCTACCCCATCGGGAAAAAGATCGCTGACGAACTGCACAAGGCGGGCTATGCCACCGAAGACGATTTCCTGCATTTAGGAGAGAAACCTTCGTTCGAAGAGGCTGTCCGCCTCGCCGGACAGCTGATGGAGCTCTTTTCTTCGGGCAAGGCCGACCGGGTGGAACTGCTTTACCATCATTTCAAGAATATGGCGACACAGGTATTGACCCATAAAGTCTACCTGCCGGTCACCCTGCCGCAGGCCCCGGTTGAAAACACCGTCCCGGCAATCGATTACATCTTGGAACCATCACCGGAAAGCCTTCAGACATTGCTTTTCCCGAAGCTACTCAACCTGACGGTCTATACGACGTTGCTCGACACGACGACATCCGAGCATGCCGCCCGTATGATGGCGATGCAAACGGCTAACGACAATGCCAACGACCTGATCCAAGAACTGACCTTACAATATAACAAAACCCGCCAGCAGGCCATTACCAATGAACTACTGGATATTATGGGAGGACAGTAACAACGTCCGGCTGTCCGCTAAAAAAACACGAAGCTCCGGCGAATCACTTCGACGGAGCTTCTTACTTTAATTACTATTGAACAATATTCTAACAACAAATAACAATACTATTATATTATGTATAGAAGAATAAAATCATCAGTTGTGCCGTCAGTACCCGCAGGAACATCGTCAAGGGATAGACCGTCGCATAGCTGACAGCCGGAGCATCGTTTCCCGCCGTTGCATTCGCATAGGCCAGCGCAGGCGGATCGGTCATACTTCCGGCAAGCAAGCCGATCAACATAAAATAATTCAGTTTGCAGTAATAGCGCCCGATCAACCCGATGACCAGCAACGGCAGCATCGTGATGATAAAACCATAGCCGATCCAAATAAACCCACCTCTATTCACGATCGTATCGATAAATCCGCCTCCCGCATTCAGTCCGACGCAGGCGAGGAACATCGTGATCCCGATCTCGCGCAACATCAGGTTGGCGCTTTGCGTCGTATAGGTCACAAGTCGGTAACGATAGCCGAAACGGCTGATCAGGATCGCCACAATCAACGGCCCGCCTGCCAATCCCAGCTTGATCGGCTGCGGAATTCCCGGAACTGAAAACGGTATACTTCCCAAGACGATTCCCAATGCAATCCCGACAAAGATGGTAATCAGGTTCGGCTCGTTCAGCCGCTTCATGGAATTACCCAAAATAGCACTCACCTTGTCGACTGCTAATTCGCTTCCGACAACCGTCACCCGGTCGCCCACCTGCAACTGCAATCCCTGTGTCGCCACCAATTCAAGACCGGCACGGTTGACACGCGTCACATTGATACCATGCAAGTGACGCAGTTGCAAATCCCCTAACCGGCGGCCTGTCAGTTCCGGCTTTGTCACCAAGATACGGCGGCTGATGAACTGGCTCTCCGCCGGAATCCACTGCTTCCGGTCCATCTGGATTTCTTCCCCGATAAATGTTTTAATCGTTTCCACATCATGCTCGGTCGTGATGACGAAGATTTTATCGTCTTCCTGCAAAACGGTGTTTCCAGTTACAATTTCGACCTTATTAGTCGCTTTGCGCCATATACGCGAGATGACAAATTCGCGATGCTCCAGCAAAGCGGCCAACTCGATCACCTTTCTCTTAAACACTGCCGGATTCTTAACGATCAACGAGACAGGGATGGCTTCCGCATGCGTATCATTCTCCGCCTCCAGCTTCTTCGCTTCATCATCGAAACTGACATGGAACACATACCGGATAAACAGCATCGCCAGAATGATCCCGATTACGCCTAACGGATAGGCAACGGCATAACCCAGCGCAATGCTCTCGTCCCCACTTCCCGTCATATCCGTATAAGCCTGCTGAGCAGCACCGAGCCCCGGCGTATTAGTGACCGCTCCGGACAAGATCCCGACGATGGCCGGGATCGGTATGTTCGCCACGAAGTGTATCACCAAAGCCGTGGCCACACCTAAGAAGACAATACCGCAAGCCAGCCCGTTCAGCGTCATTCCCCCTCTCTTGAACGAAGAGAAAAATCCTGGACCGACCTGCATACCTACCGAATAAACAAATAAGATCAATCCAAATTCCTGAAAGAAATGAATAACGGCAGGATGGATATAAAAACCGAAATGTCCGAGCATGATCCCGACAAAGAGTACCCACGTAACCCCCAACGAGATTCCGAAGACCTTGATTTTACCTAACTGGATACCGGCTGCAACCGTAAATGCGAGCAACAGAAGGGAATGTCCTATCCCTTCGCCCCACAGTAGTTCTTTAATCCATTCCATGATACCCTATCGATCTTTACGGTAAACCGGAGAAACGTCGAAAGCATAGAACGTGTCCCGAATATGCCCGATACATTCCGGACAAAGGCAATTCTTATAATAGACCCTGATAAAGGTTTTCTGATACTGGTCCAAGCCAGTAGCTGCAAAGTCGCCCGACAATAAATCGATGTTGCCGACAAACTTTGTGCCACAACGCGAGCAAAGCTTTTCCATCTTTTTACTATTTATGAAATTAGAAACTTTTTCGAACCATTCTCCTAACCCACGAGGAAAGAATAGCCTTTAATGAACGGCAGGTCTTCTGACTGACTCCCATCCTAAAGCCTTCCCGGTTTATAACCATAAGCCAGTGGCAAAAGTAGTTTCAGGATGTTGAAACGGAGCTTCACAGCAGCGGGACTGTCCGGGATTTTCACCCGATTCCCTTTTAATCCGTATCATCCGATTTGATCATACGGAACCGATTCGAAAGCAAAATTAGACAAAAAAAGTATAGTGTGTATCTCTTTTCCAAATTATTTTTTCCACATTAACACTTTCTTCAGGAGTTTTCCACATTATACACAAAGAGTTAAGAAGGTGTACACTTTTGGGAAATTTTAAAACAAACTAAACTTTAAAAGTTTTCCAATTCATCAAAATAAATAACTATAAATAAATAGATTGACATATTTTAACTACACAAAAGTTTTCCAAAAAGGTTTACCATATTGTTATACTATATACTTTTGCAGGCATAAAAACATACAAATTTCAATAATAGATTTATCATGATTCAGACAGTTATCAAACGTGACGGACGTATCGTCGGATTCAACGAAGAGAAGATAGCAACAGCTATCCGTAAAGCGATGTTGCACACTGAAAACGGAGAAGACCGGGAGTTGGTCCGCCAGATCACCGATCATATTTCTTTCAAAGGCGACACACAGATGACTGTCGAAGCCATCCAGGATGCTGTCGAGTTGGAGTTGATGAACAGTAGCCGTAAGGACGTTGCACAGAAATACATTGCGTACCGCAATCAGCGTAGCATCGCCCGCAAAGCCAAAACGCGCGATATGTTCCTGGAGATCATCAATATCAAATCCAACGACATCACCCGCGAGAATGCCAATATGAATGCCGACACGCCTGCCGGCATGATGATGAAGTTCTCCAGCGAAACGACCAAGCCGTTCGTCGACGACTACCTGTTGAGCGAAGAGGTCAAGGAGGCGGTGGAAAACAACTATCTACATATCCATGATAAAGACTATTATCCGACCAAGAGCCTCACGTGCGTACAGCATCCGTTGGACCGCATCCTGAAATACGGATTTTCAGCCGGACATGGAGAATCACGCCCGGCAAAGCGCATCGAAACAGCCAGTATCTTAGGCTGCATCTCACTCGAGACAGCCCAGAACGAAATGCATGGTGGCCAGGCAATCCCGGCATTCGATTTCTATCTGGCTCCTTACGTGCGCAATAGTTTCATCGAGGAAATCAAGAACCTGGAAGAACTGAACGGGCAGGACTATTCACATCTCTATCAGCGGGAATTGGACGACTATATAAATCGTCCGCTCGAAGGATTAAGCGGCGATGAACGTATCATCCAACATGCCGTCAACAAGACTGTCAGCCGCGTACATCAGTCAATGGAAGCCTTTATTCATAATATGAACACCATCCATTCCCGTGGTGGTAACCAGGTGGTATTCAGTTCTATTAATTACGGAACGGACACTTCGGCCGAAGGACGCTGTATCATCCGTGAGATACTGAAAAGCACATATCGCGGGGTCGGCAACGGTGAGACGGCCATCTTCCCGATCCAGATATGGAAAAAGAAACGCGGAGTGAGCTATCTGCCGGAAGACCGCAACTACGATCTTTACCAGCTTGCCTGTAAGGTGACGGCCCGCCGTTTCTTCCCGAACTTCCTCAACCTCGACGCAACATTCAACCAAAGCGAAGACTGGCGTGCAGACAACCCACAACGTTATATGCACGAGGTTGCAACCATGGGATGCCGCACACGTGTATTCGAGAATCGTTTCGGTCCGAAAACATCTATCGGGCGCGGTAACCTCTCTTTCTCGACGATCAATATCGTACGCCTCGCCATCGAATGCATGCACATAGAAAACAAGGAAGAACGAATCGCCCAGTTCTTTGCCAAACTCGACCATATGCTGGATATAACAGCCCGCCAGCTGCACGAGCGCATGGAATTCCAGAAAACGGCATATGCCAAACAGTTCCCGCTGTTGATGTCGTCTCTCTGGCTGGGTAGCGAGAAACTGAAGCCGAACGACACGATCGCACCCGTTATCAATCAGGGAACATTGGGGATCGGCTTTATCGGCCTGGCGGAATGCCTGGTCGCCCTCACCGGCAAACACCACGGAGAAGATGCAGCATCGCAGGAGTTAGGGTTGAAAATCGTCAGCTACATCCGTAACCGGGCCAATCAGTTTTCGGAAGAATACCAGCATAATTACAGCGTACTGGCAACGCCAGCCGAAGGTTTGTCAGGTAAGTTTACCCGTCGTGACCACAAGAAATTCGGTTCGTTGCCCGGCATCACAGACCGCGACTATTATACGAACTCCAACCATGTACCCGTCTATTACAAATGTAGCGCCCGCCACAAGGCGGAAGTGGAAGCTCCCTATCACGAGATGACACGCGGAGGCCATATCTTCTATGTCGAAATGGATGGAGACGCGACCCATAACCCGGAAGTAATCATGCAAGTTGTCGATATGATGGACCGTTATAACATCGGTTACGGCTCCGTCAACCACAATCGCAACCGTTGTCTCGATTGCGGCTACGAAAATGCGGAAACCCATTTGGAAAAATGCCCGAAATGCGGCAGCGCCCATCTCGACAAACTCCAGCGCATCACCGGCTATCTGGTCGGTACGACAGACCGCTGGAACAAGGCGAAACTGTCAGAACTGAACGACCGGGTTGTTCATAGTGAAAAATGAAGCCTAATCTTTCATTATTAATTATTAATTTTTAATTCACAACGTGCTTTCCATCATTGATATCATAGAAGATACAACAGTCGACGGTCCGGGATTCCGGACCGCGATCTATGCGGCAGGTTGTCCGAACGCCTGTCCGGGTTGTCATAATCCTGAATCGTGGGATATAAGAAAAGGGAAACAAGTACCGACAGAAGAAATCCTGGAAAAGGTCTTAGCAGATGACTTTGCCAATGTGACCTTCAGCGGCGGCGATCCCATGTTCCAGCCGGAAGGTTTCACTAAACTGGCACAGGCGATCAAAGAAAAAAGCCGGAAAACCATCTGGTGTTATACCGGCTATACTTTCGAGCGCCTCCTGAACAATCCGAAACAGGCCGAACTACTCAAATACATCGACGTCCTGGTAGACGGCAAATTCAAACAATCTCTACGTGATGAAAGCCTCCTCTTTCGTGGCAGCAGCAATCAACGCCTGATCGACGTCAAAGCTTCCCTAAAAGCCAATAAGGCAATCTGCCTGGAACTGAATTATGATTTATGAGTGATAAAAAATCATAATTCATAAAATTCTTCACCATTCAATGAACTTGCCACGCTGCCGGCGTTTTTCAAGTTCTTCTTCAAGATAACGCTGACGATCTTTAGCTATGTAACGTCGGGCAAAGATATTCGGAACGGCAACACCTAAAGAAATACACAGGATAATCAAAGCCGAATTGATCCCGTTGGCAAAAGCATTGGTCACCTCGCCAATCACCCCATGCAGGTTGATAAAGGCGAACAACGAACGATACATCAGTACCCCCGGAATCATCGGGATGACAGACGGGATCGTCAGCACATGGTTCGGAACATCGAACCAATGGACCGCCTTTACCGCAATCAGACTCACGACAAAACTCCCCATAAACGAGCCGATCACCGGACCATATCCCAACTCGAAGTTCACAAAATTACGAGTACACACCGCAATGATCCCCCCTAAAGCCACGACCCACAGCAGACGTCGCTGGATATTGAAGATCATCGAAAACCCCATAGCCGCGATAGCCGCCGCGATGGCATAAATATAATAAGGATCATGCGGCACCATGCTCAACTCGCTGAACTTATGGTCGATCTCTATATCATTCATCACCAGCACCCGCATGGCAAAAGCTATCCCGAACGTCATTGCCCCGACCATCATCATTGTATTGGCTGCCCGCGTAATCCCGACAAGCAGGTGATTATCGATCATGTCATCCACAAAATTGATCAACGGCACACCTGGCACGATAAACAAGGCACAAGCCAGCAACGGCTGATAAGGTGTGGACGACAGCCCCGAAAAAGAAGAAGCGTACGCCAGACAGGTCGCTACAAACGCCGCAATCGCAATACTCATATACACGTTAATCCCGAACTCAATACAACGCGCCCTGACACGGAATCCGACAAATGCACAAATAGAAGCAAACAAAAATGCAATCCAGTCACAGCCGAACAACTTACAGAAACCACCACAGGCAAACCCGGCACCGATCGCCACCAGATAAGGCATATAGTTACGAGGTTTACGCGCAATCCGCTCAAGCTCTTCCTCATACCGGTCCAACGAATAGTCCTGTTCGATAGCCTTCCACGACAAACGGCTGACCTCCGTAATGGTCGTCATATTGATGCCATGCTTCTCACACTTCTGAAACTTGGAAAAGGAATGCGTCTCATCACTCACATTCACCATGATCATCGTCCATCTGATATCCAGATGAAGCTTTTCTTCCGGAATCCCCATGAAAGCTGCCACACGCTTCATGTTCCGTTCGATGCGGTTCGTATCCGCCGCACTCTCCATCAGCAATTTTCCCGTACGGAGCAATAAGTCCAGTTTTCTCCGTAATAACAAAACCTCCCGGTCAGTCAAAATCTCTTTTTCCATTCTTTTTGTCTTTTCTCTATTAAATGCGGGTACAAAAGTAAGAAGGCCTACCTTCCCAAGCAAGCCTTCCGCTAATCAATTCCATTGATTCTGTCGAATGATCCTTTTGTTCACCATGTTAGTTATTTATACTATTCAAATCGACATCCTTGATTTACAAAGGCATATTGCCATGCTTCTTGGGCGGATTGCTCTGGCTTTTATTTTTCGCCATTTCAAGTGCCTGTATCAATTTGTAACGTGTCTGACGAGGCATGATGATCTCGTCGATAAATCCTAGTTCGGCTGCCCGGTAAGGATTCGAGAACTGTTCGTTGTATGCCTCTATAGCTTGCGCCTTTTCCTCTCCGTCCGCTTTCCGGTACAGGATATTGACAGCTCCCTCGGCTCCCATCACAGCGATTTCCGCCATCGGGTAAGCCAAGTTAATATCGGCACCGGTCGGCTTGCTCGACATCACGATATAAGCACCGCCATATGCCTTGCGCGTAATCAACGTAATCTTGGGAACCGTCGCCTCGGCATAAGCGTAAACGATCTTCGCTCCATGACGGATAATTCCGTCATGCTCCTGCTGGCAACCGGGTAAAAAGCCGGGTACATCCTCGAATGTCACGAGCGGGATATTGAAGCAATCACAAAAACGGATGAAACGGGCTGCCTTGTCCGATGCATCGATATCCAACACACCTGCCAGGAAAGCCGGCTGATTCGCCACTATCCCGACCGACTGGCCTCCCAGACGGGCAAAGCCGACCACCACATTCTTGGCGAAATGAGGCATCACCTCGAAGAAATAATGGTTGTCGACCACCGGTTCGATCACGTCCTTCATGTCATAGGGGACGTTCGGATCATCGGGAATCACCTCCTGCAACGCTTCCACTTCACGGCGGACATCGTCGGAACACGCTACAGACGGCGTATCCTCCATATTGTTCGATGGCAAGAAACTCAGCAGCTCGCGGATGCTCATCAGCGTCTCCTCCTCCGTATCGCACATGAAATGCGTCACACCGCTCTTGCTGCTATGCACATAGGCACCACCCAATTCCTCTTTCTCCACCGTCTCGTGCGTAACAGCTTTCACGACATCCGGTCCGGTTATGAACATATGGCTCTTCTCTTTCACCATAAAGATGAAATCGGTCAATGCCGGCGAGTAGCAAGCTCCGCCGGCACAAGGACCGAGGATAGCCGAAATCTGGGGTACCACCCCGGAAGCCATCGTATTTTGATAGAAGATCGATGCATAACCAGCCAGACTGCCGACCCCTTCCTGGATGCGCGCACCTCCCGAATCGTTCAGGGCAATCACCGGTGCACCGTTCTTTAGAGCCAGTGTCTGGACCTTCACAATCTTGGCGGCATTAGTCGAACTCAGCGTTCCTCCGTAGGCTGTAAAATCATAGGCATAGACAAAGACCTGACGGCCTTCTATCTTACCATATCCGGAAACGATGCCGTCCCCCGGAATCTTGTTTTTCTCCATACCAAAGTTCGTGCACCGATGCGTCACGAACTTATCCAATTCCACAAACGTACCTTTATCCAGCAGCATGTCGATACGTTCTCGAGCTGTCATACGCCCCGTCTCATGCTGCTTATCGATACGGACTGCGCCGCCACCCAGAGCAGCCGCCTTGTCCAGTTCTTCAAACTTCTTATATATCTTTTCTTTCTGCATTTTCTTCCTGATTAATTACTTCCAATGTCATCAACACCTGATTCGCGTTCACCGTATCTCCCTCCTTCACCAGGATTTCACGAACCCGGCAATCCGAGCTGACCTTATAATTGCTCTGCATCTTCATGGCTTCGAGTACCGCCACAATATCCCCGGCAGACAAGAGATCCCCTTCGCTCACCGGAATCTTCATGACCTTTCCAGGCATCGGCGATACAACCTTGTCGCCCTGCTTCTCTTCGCTACTTTTGCGCATACGCAGATATTTGGTCTGCGAATCAATTATGTCGACCGAATAAGAGGAGAAAAGCGTATTGACCTGATAATTCTTTCCCCCCTCCGAACGGATCAGCTCAGCATTATAAGAATGACCGTTGTGCAAGATCGAACAAGCGCCGTTCTCGGCCATTACGATATCCGCCTCATAGGATTGCCCGTCTATGTCGAGCCGAACCTTGTTCCCTTCCTTTCCAAGTAGCGACACATCTGCCACCCGATTTCCAATATGTATCTCCATTATAAACAATTTTTCAAATCCTTAACACACCTTTCTGTAACCCAAACTCTCGCCAACGGCTGATCGGGCGGTTATCCGCCGAAGAGCCCGATACGTTTTCCTCCAGATTCATCAGGTAATCCATATAAGCGGCGATCATGGCGATATTTTCCGATTCATGTTCGTCTCCGGGGTTGACCGGATGTTGCAGTTCCTCGCCATGTTTTCCTATAAACGACGTATCATAGGTTCCATGCACAAAATCAGGTATATCCATGATCCGCCTGAGATAGCTAATATTCGTTTTCAGCCCGGTAATCTTGTATTCGTGTAAGACACGCCTCATTCGTTCGATCGCATACTCGCGGCTGGTAGCCCAAACGATCAGTTTGCCGATCATCGGATCGTAATAGACCGGAATCTCATAGCCTTCATAGACATAACTATCGATCCGCACCCCGATCCCGTTCGGTTCGGTCAGCTGGCGGATGACGCCGGGTGACGGCATGAAATTGTTGGCGGTATCTTCGGCACAAATCCGGCATTCGATGGCATGTCCGCGCTGAGAGATATCTTCCTGCCGAATGTGCAACGGTTCATTGTCGGCAATACGGAGCTGCTCCTTTACCAAGTCGAGCCCCAGCACTTCCTCAGTGATCGGATGCTCCACCTGCAAACGGGTATTCATTTCGAGGAAATAAAAATTACGGTGTTTATCGACCAGGAATTCGATTGTCCCGGCACCGGAATAGTCGACAGCCTTGGCAGCCGCTACCGCCTTCTCGCCCATCTCCTGCCGTAGATCTGGCGTGATGAACGGCGACGGACTTTCCTCGACAATCTTCTGGTTACGGCGTTGCACAGAACATTCGCGTTCGCAGAGATGGATCACATTCCCGTGATTGTCGCCTAAAATCTGGAATTCGATATGATGTGGTCCCTCCACAAACTTCTCCAGATAAACCGTATCGTCGCCAAAAGAAGAGAGCGACTCTGAGCGAGCGGCATTGTAAGCTTCTTCCACTTCTTCTTCGCAATGAATCAGGCGCATCCCTTTTCCACCGCCTCCCATCGAGGCTTTCAGCATGACCGGAAAGCCAATCTCTCGGCAGATCCGGCGTGCTTCTCCGACATCCTGCAAAGGCTGCTGCGTGCCAGGGACGACCGGTACACCAGCAGCTATCATCCGCTTGCGGGCGGATATTTTATCTCCCATCGCCTCCATCGTTTCAGCTGACGGGCCGATAAAGATGATTCCTTCTTCTTTACACCGACGGGCAAAATCCGCATTCTCGGACAAGAAACCATATCCGGGATGGATTGCATCCACCTTGTGCTGTTTGGCTACCCAGATGATCTTTTCGATATCCAGGTAACTATCTTTTGATGCTGCCGGTCCTATCAGGGCCGTTTCGTCGGCATAAAGGACGTGACGTGCCGTCCGGTCTGCTTCCGAAAAAACAGCCACCGACCGTATCCCCATTTCGCGACAGGAGCGCATAACCCTCACAGCTATCTCGCCCCGATTTGCAATCAGAACTTTTCTTATCATATTTATTGTATTTATGTTTCGCATCCATAGCCTAACCCACGAGGATATGAACCTTATAATGAACGGCAGGTCTTCTGACTGACTCCCATCCTGAAGCCTTCCCGACTTATTATAACAAGCCAGTGGCGAAAGTAGTTCCAGGATGTTAAAACGGAGCTTCACAGCAGCGGGACTGTCCGGGATTTACACCCGATTCCCTTTTAATCCATATTCCCGAACGGGAAATACAGAACCGATTCGGTGGCAAATGTAAACTTTTTTTCTTATAAACTCTATTTCGACTGCAAAAATTCGGAACGGACACACGAAATATTCTGTAATCAGTGACAGTGATTACAAAATCAGCGACAGCAATTATATAATCACTGTCACTGATTACATAATTGCTGTCGCTGATTTTAGAATAAATGAAGGGATAACGATTTTTTTATCCCTTACAAAGTGAAAATCGGAAATAACAAACGAATATATCCTACCCGACGATCCATTTGCCGCCCGGTATGAGCGAAATAACCTTGGTTGTCACGAAGCAGCAAATAAACGTGCATGTCGCAATAACAGGGATGGCAGCAACAGTCGGCAACGGTAAGGCGGACTTAAACACTGTCACCCACAGGCCGAGCCAAAAGATATGCATCAGATACATCCCATAGCTGAGTTTAGAGAGTTCCAGCACGAAGCGTGGAGTTTCGGAAAGTTCAATACAACTGAACATCAAGAACGTACCTGCCGTGAGAAGCACACAATTGATGGTACAGAAAGCCCACCCTATTTCCAGTACGGGCGTGGGAAGAATCTCTCCGGGTATGGCCTGAACATAGAACGAATAGATGGTCAAAGCCGCACCAACAAGCATCAAAGCGGTTCCGACAATGAAACGTTTGGAGCGATTCCAGGTCAGATGGACATGTATATAATGTGCAAGCACGAGATAGCCTAAGTAACCGGAAAAATACCACAACATATGATATTCGTTCCAAAAGCACTGTCCCCACACTTCCCCGAACCAACGGTTCAGGTAAGGCATACAGGTCGACAGTAGGAACAGTCCGATAAAGAAACGTTCTTCTTTGGCCGTTGCCTTGCTCAACCAGGGCGAGACAATAGGGATGAACAGATAAATGCTGATTAAAGGAAACATGAACCATAAGTGCCCGGCCAGCGTCGGGAAGTTCAGAAATATCCGCGACAGGTCTTTAATCGAGGTCGCTCCATCAATCTGCCCCCACAACATCGGCAAGGTACTGTAGAGTATCATGAATATGAAAAACGGCGGCAGGATGCGGATGCTACGCCGACGGTAGAATTGCCACATGGTCAGCCCTTCCTTCATCGGTGCAAGAAGAAAAGCGGAGACTATTATAAACAACGGTACAGCCATACGCGAAAACCCGTCGTACATAGACACCCATAGCCGGTCTGCCTCATTTGCCAGAAAGGCTTGTGGTCCCACCATGTCCGTCGAACCGGGGGCTCCGTAAAAATTTTCACTGGCGTGGACGACCATGACAAGGAAGCATGCGAACACGCGTACATAATCCAAAAAAACTATACGTTTCATTTTTTTGCTTAGTTATTATATTAATAAGAGATTTAATTCTTTAGGCGAAGCATGCATTCATGGCGGAAAACTTCATGATTTTCCAGATACTGCTTAATTGGCGGCAAAGATAGGGAAAAAGCCAGAAATCCCCTCAAACAGGTACGGGTAGCCTATAAAATACATTTTTATAGGTATTGTACGGCGAGGCGGAATGATGGATATTTGTCCTCGTTATCAATTAAAAACAAATTAATAATGAAGACTATAGGAATCTTTTACGGTTCGTCGAACGGGACAACCGAAAGTGTTGCGAAACAGATTGCGGAAAAATTGGGCGTCAAATCAGCGGATATTCACAATGTCGGCCAGGCATCACCTGCCGATTTCGCTTCTTATGAAGTGTTGCTGCTGGGCAGTTCCACCTGGGGAGCGGGCGATCTTCAGGACGACTGGTATGATTTCCTCCCAAAAATCAAGAAACTGGATTTATCCGGGAAGCTGGTCGGGCTGTTCGGCTGCGGCGATTCTTCTTCTTTCAGTGATACTTTCTGCGACGCAATCGGGACAATCTACAACGACCTGAAAGCCACGGGCTGCAAATTCGTCGGCAGCATGGATACTTCCAGCTACACCTACGACGATTCGACCGCTGTCGTCGATGGCAAATTCGTCGGTCTCGCCCTGGATGAAATGAACGAAGACGACCAGACTCCGGTACGTATAGACGCCTGGATCGAAAGTTTGAAAAAAGACGGGGTGGAATAAAACAATGGTGCCCCGTAGGGGCGGGGTTCTACTCCGCCCAATGAAAATGTCCGGATTCAATGGGCAGAGCAGAGCCCTGCCCCTACGGGATGACATGGTCATACAAAACAATTGTCATCTACCATTCATCCCGTCAAAAACTGAACTTGGCTCCCGCGTAGTAGGTGCGGGGAGTTCCCGGGCCATAAATATAGCCGGAGTCGCGAGTTGCTCCTTTGTCGAAATCGTTTTGATAAGAATCGAACAGGTTCTGGATGCCTAAGTTAAGTTGCAAGGTCATGGCTGCCGTTAACTTGAAATCATAGCTCAACTTGGCTCCCAGTTCAAAGAAATCCGGACTCTTCACCAGAACATCCGCTGTCCCGTTCACTTCGGACATCAGATGAGGGACATACATCCGCCCGGTATAATTACCGTTAAACGCTATCGTAAACGATTTTACCGGTGTATAGGATGCTGTGAAATAACCATACAGGTTCGGGGTACGCAAAATCTTATCGCTGTGCCGCTCCGTATCCGTCAGATGTTCTTTATCCGCGCTCCATTCCTCCGGTTCGTCATATACACTCCGTTGTACCGTTATACCAGCCTGTATCTGTACTTTATTCCGCCAGGCAATCTTTCCCTCCAGTGTAGAGCCGTACACCTTAGCCCCCGAACCGTTGCTGCGAGTCTGCACCAGCGAACCGTTTTCCGATTCTACAGGAGCCGACAAGACAAACGGATCACTCAGTTTCGTGTAGAATCCTTCCAACAACATATTCACCTGGAAGTCTCCAAAATAATGATACCAGTCGACAGACCCATTCACACTCCGCGAACGCTCTTCCTTCAGGTTCGGGTCCCGCACGATCGAGACGCGCGCGCCTCCGACATTACTGATATGCAAATCTTCGTCAAAGGCCTGCGGGGCACGGAACCCTTCGGCATAGCTCAACCGGAGATTGATGTCGGCTGTCGGGTTATAGCGCACATTGGCACGAGGACTGAAAATAGCCTTACCCATGATGCTGTTCTTATCGATACGCCCACCGATCAGGAAGCTCCATTTATCATTTTTCCACTCGTTCTGTGCATAGGCGCTCCACACGTTTATGATCTGGTGCAAGGATGCCGGCGTATATTTTTCGATCAGTTCCTGCAAATGCTGTCCGGTAGCCGTCGGATCTTCCTTTAGTGCAGCATCCCGGTATTTCAATCTATCGGTGGCACGATCGTCCAGATCATCGTGGCTAAACTCGATACCCCCCGTCAGATCGGCAGGCATGAAGAGGCATTTGTCAAAACTATAGAGATACTGCGCTCCCATCACGCCTGTGAAATCTGTCGTCCGGCCATACGCGCTGTAATAGCTGTCGCGGTGGATATGCTGTCCGGAGGCGTAGAGGCTGAGGTTATGTTTCTGGTTCGGAGTAAAGACATTAAACTTCAGGCTTCCCGTATTGATCGAATGTTGCAACTGTTCGACAAGCCCGGCCTCACCCATCCCGTTGAGTTCGGGGGCTTCGGCGATATGCGGCGGCAGTTTCATCCCACTGCCACCCCGGCGAAACTCTTCCATATGGTGGTATTCGATATTCAATTTGGAGTAGGCGCCGGTCTTATAAAAGCCGTTGAAACCGATCGTCTGGTTTTTCAGCTTTGGAAGCTCGGAAAAGCCGTCTCCATTCGAATCCCAAGCCGAACGATAACGGTTTTGCCCATATATGTAAGCACCCATTTTATTGTCCGAAGATACCCACGAGAGATTAAGAGTCGTATTGTTATCATACGCACCGGAGCCGTCCAGGTTGGAGATCGTATGTCCGAAGGAACCGGAATTGCGGATGGGCTCTTTCGTTATGATATTGATTGTTCCGGCGATAGCCGACGAACCGAACAAAGCAGAACCTCCTCCCCGTATCACTTCGACCCGCTCGATCATATTGGCCGGGATTTGTTCCAGTCCGTACACACCAGCCAGTGCGGAAAAGATAGGACGAGAATCGATCAATATCTGTGTATATTTCCCCTCCATACCATTGATGCGGACTTGCGAGTAGCCGCAGTTCTGGCAATCGTTCTCGACCCGGACGCCCGGTTGGAAAACCAGTCCCTGCGCCAATGTCGTGGAGTTGGTCTTTTCGAATAAGGTCGGGCTGAGTACCTTCACCAGGGTAGGCGCCAAACGGCGTTTTGTTTCGTTGCGGTTGGCAGAGACGACTACACCCTCGAGCGAGATCAAATCTTCTTCAAGCTCGAAATTCAGTTCCTGCGTCTTCCCTTTTCTGGTCGTTATTTTTTTCGTAACCGTCTTGAAGCCGATAAAGGAGACTTCGATCATGAACTCTCCTTCGGGAAGATTTTTCAACATATAATGTCCAGAGTCATCAGTCGCCGTGCCGATTGTCGTTCCTTTCAGGATAATCGTTATTCCCGGCAAATGTTCACCAGTCGCCTTATCCACGACATGCCCGAAAATATTGGCATCCGTAGGGTTCATCACTTCTTTTTCGTTGTTATAGGTATCTGCCATCATTGCCGAAACGGCACAGCAAAGGCATAGGACAAGTATATAAATTTTGTTCATTGAAATGTCTTTTAAAAATTAATAATATAGAAAGTGTATAGGTATACAGAACTGCCTTGTTCCCACATTTGATGCGAGATCACATAAAAGCCGGCCGTAAAAACATCCGATTGATAAGGCATGTTTTTTACACCCCACCGCGAAGCGCGGGGACAAGACATTTTCGACATACCGTCATTAATTATTTAAAAAGACAAACGGTGGTGCACGAAGCGAAACCTTCCCCAGAACGGGACGAAGGTGATCCGGGTAGATCGGACGAGTGGATACAACACAAAACGTTGCAATAAACGCTGCAATCAGCACTTGTGCAAAAGCAGCACCGCTGATTTGAATAGTCGAAAGTTGGTGTAACAACTGGAACTCGGCGTAGTTATGCTCTTTCTTGGGAGTCCCGTCGTCATTTTTCTGATAAGGATGGGAATGGACGATCGTCACCCCATTCACTATATGAACGTGGGTAAAGGCTATCAGACATCCCAGATACGATATGAAAAGTAACGGGAGCGCAATCCTTAAATATTTCCTTAATCTATCCATTTATCGTGAACTATACGATATAACAACCATTCAAATGACAAAGTTCGCAAATTCAACGATAATACCCAATCCCTATTTACAGGTAAAAACAGGCCTCCATATTACCTACATATTGTCATTTTCAGGATCAAGTTGCCGGCTACAGTCTTTGTCAGAACACATTCAATCAATCCGCTTAATTTACCAATAAAAAAGGCCTCTCATCGCGAGAAGCCTTTTTCTGATTTTAGTTTCGTTGTCTATGCAAATTAGCAATTATGATTATATCTGATTATTTTATTCTTTTATATCCATAAACCGCCAGATCACCCAGTTCCTCTTCGATACGAAGTAACTGGTTATACTTAGCCATACGATCGGAACGGCTCAAAGAACCAGTCTTGATCTGTCCGCTGTTGGTGGCAACGGCAATATCGGCAATCGTAGCATCTTCCGTTTCTCCGGAACGGTGGGAGGTCACGGTCGTATAGCCGTGGCGATGCGCCATTTCAATCGCATCGAGTGTTTCCGTCAGCGAACCGATCTGGTTCACCTTGATCAGGATAGAGTTTGCGCAACCATCCTGAATTCCTTTGGAGAGGAAGTCCACATTTGTAACAAACAGGTCGTCGCCCACCAACTGGCAGCGGTTGCCGATCCGCTCTGTCAACTTCTTCCAGCCTTCCCAGTCGTTTTCACTCATACCGTCTTCGATAGAATCGATCGGATATTCGTCGATCAGCTTCTCCAGATATGCAATCTGTTCGTCTGCCGTACGTTTAATGCCTTTCACACCTTCAAATTTGGTATAGTCGTAAACACCGTTTACATAAAATTCAGAAGAAGCACAATCCATACCGATTTTCACATCCTGTCCGGGCACATAACCTGCGGCTTCGATAGCAGCGATGATCGAGTTCAACGCGTCTTCCGTTCCTTCCAGGTTCGGTGCGAAGCCGCCCTCATCGCCTACAGCCGTGCTCAAACCACGATCTTTCAATACCTTTTTCAACGCATGGAACACTTCCGCTCCCATCCGTAGGCCTTCCTTGAAAGAAGAAGCGCCAACCGGACGAATCATAAATTCCTGGAAAGCGATCGGAGCATCGCTGTGAGAACCCCCATTGATGATATTCATCATCGGTACAGGCATTACATAGGTATTCGTGCCCCCAATATACCGATACAACGGGATATCCAGATAGTTAGCTGCCGCCTTTGCCACGGCAAGAGAAACACCCAGGATCGCATTGGCTCCTAAGTTGGATTTGGTTTTGGTCCCATCGAGTTTCAACATTGCATGGTCAATGGCCCGCTGGTTCAAAGCCGACATTCCCACCAAGGTCGGAGCAATCGCCTTATTGACGTTTTCAACTGCTTTCTGCACGCCTTTGCCTCCATAGCGATTCTTATCGCCATCGCGCAGTTCCAGCGCCTCGTGTTCTCCGGTCGAAGCACCCGACGGAACGGAAGCACGCCCCATTACACCTGATTCCAACCATACATCTACCTCAACAGTAGGATTTCCTCTCGAGTCGAGGATTTCACGTCCTGTAATCTTTTCTATTCTCATTTGTTTGCTATTTTAAAGTGAGGCAAAGATAGAGGGTGAAAAAGAAATATGAAATCACCATAAATGACTATTTAGCAGACCGGGAATACCTACTAATAGGTAACTTCATATTCCTTTCTTCATAGCAAGCAGAGTGATGGCTAACCTTTCAGTTTCGACAAAAATTTCGTTCTGTCAACTATATAACGGATATGCGTGCCTTCGCCGATCACATCCACCGAGTCCCTGGCGACCAGCGAGAAGGTTAACTTCCGTCCTTCCACCTCGACCAGTGTTGCTTCCGCATACACTTCCTCACCTCCACCGGAAGGACGAACATGCGTCATGTCCATTTTAACACCGACAGTGGTCGCCCCTTCTGGGAGTTCAGCCGCAACAGCCAACATCGCCGCATTTTCCATCAATGCCACCAAAGCCGGCGTTGCCAATACGGGCAGATCTCCCGACCTCATCGCCAATGCGAAATTATCCGGCAGTACGACAGTCCGGCTGGTATGTTTCAATCCTTTTTCCAACATAGTCACTTCATTATTAATCGTTCCATATTCTGTTATTCTTTCACGGAGTCTGACGAATCCGACGCCAAAAATAATGAATTTGTTTTTTAATCCGCTTTTTGTGCGGATAGACTTTTTTCTTACCTTTGCCCCAGTTTTTGGTTTCACGACCCCCAATCGCTACGGGAGCGTGATGAAAAGGGAATCAGGTGCGAATCCTGAACAGACCCGCTGCTGTAAGTTCCTCTCCAAATCTTTGAATACGCTGCAAGCCACTGTCCGTCACCGGATGGGAAGGCATTCAAAGACGGAATAAGTCAGAAGACCTGCCAAGAACAAACATAGTTTTAATGCTTTCGGGAAATAAAGCTACAAAACATCGAGTCAAGTCATTCTTTATCCTCTTACATAAAGAAATCATTTCTCCTTGTATGTATTTCCTTAAGCAAGTCATGAACGCTATATCAAGGATTAAAATGAAAGTCTTTGTACATGTATTTTTTTTGCTTGTCTGCCTGTCGCAACTGAACCTGACGGCACAAAACAAAATTACGCTCTCCGGAAAAGTCACCGACCAGCAAGGCACTCCCCTGTCGTTGGTAACGATCGCCGTCGAAAACACAACCTTCGGCACTTATACGGATGACAGCGGACATTATTCCCTGCAAGTATCCCCCGGCAAACACACGTTCGTCGTCTCCTCTTTAGGATACCAAACGATCAAAACCTCACTCGACCTCCACCACAACAAAACCCTCGACTTCCAACTGGAAGAAAGCTCCGTCAACCTGAATTCGGTGGAAGTGTACGGAAAAACACACTCACAACAGGCAAGAGAAAGCGCACTTTCAGTCAATACATTTGACGTCAAACCGGTAATCAATTCGCTTAGTAACTTGAATGAATTAGTGAATCGCACAAGTGGTGTCAAAGTGCGTGAAGAGGGAGGCGTAGGTTCCGACTTCGACCTCTCGATCAATGGGCTGTCTGGCAATTCCGTCCGTTATTTCATCGACGGTATTCCCTTGGACAGCAAAGGGAGCAATGTAACACTTGCCAATCTACCCGTCAACCTCATCGACCGGGTGGAAATCTATAAAGGCGTAGTACCAGCCTCATTGGGTACGGATGCATTAGGCGGTGCAGTAAACATCATCACCCTAGCGGAAAAGAAAAACTTTATGGACGCTTCTTATAGTATCGGTTCTTTCCACACACATCGAGCCGATCTGAACGCACAGTTTGTGGAACAATGCACCGGACTGATCGTGCGTCCTACTATTGGCATCAACTATTCGAAAAACGACTACTGGATGAAAGACGTACAAATGCGCAATGAAACAGGCGACCAATTTATCTATGGTAATCCCAAACGTTTCCATGACGGCTATTTTTCGCTATTGGCACAGATAGAAACCGGAATCACAGGCAAACTCTGGGCCGACGAATTCTTTGTTTCCGCTTCCTATTCTAAAACGGACAAGGAGTTGCAGACCGGCTCCGTGCAGACCAAAGTCTATGGGATGGCTGAACGTAATTCGGATGCATGGAACGTATCGGCACGTTACAACAAACATAATTTCATTACCGAGGGCATGACATTGAAAGCGACATTATCGCACACATGGGACCATTCTATTACTATAGATACGGCCTATCGAAAATATTATTGGGATGGAGGCTACATTGTGAGTCAGCGCAACGAAATCAGAGGCAATGAACCTTCCATACGTCATTATAAACGCCCTCTGACTATCGCACGTGTCAATTTGGATTACCAGCTGAACAGGCATCACGGTCTCAATCTGAACTATCATATGAGCCGAACCGGAAATGACCGCTATGATGATTTGGACCAGAGTTTCGAACCATCAAACGATGCTGTAACCAAACATATCATCGGACTGACCTACAGCCAGTCGTTTTTTGATGGAAAAATGCAGAATGTATTCTTTGCCAAAGATTATGTGAACCACCCGAATATCCGGCAGACCGACCAGTCCACCGTGACGGGATCGGACAAAGTGCAAGGTTCCACTACCAAAAATTATTTTGGATATGGTACCGGACTACGCTATCTATTCTTCGATCCATTGGCGGTAAAGGTTTCTTATGAACATAGCGTACGCCTGCCCATCGCACGTGAATTGTTAGGCAACGGGACCACCATCTATGCAAATGTAGCGCTGGAACCAGAAAAAAGCAACAACGTCAATCTCGCCTTGTTCGGCACATGGCATCCTGCCGGCAGACATACTGTCTATTACGAGGCAAACGGATTTCTGCGTCATGTGGACAATTATATACAGACCTCCGTTATTGAAAAAGAAGGCATGATGCAGTTTGTCAATGATCCCGCCGTTCATATTAAAGGAGTCGAGGGAGAAATTCGTTATGATTGGGACGGCCGATTGCAACTCATGGCCAACGTCAGCTATCAGGACGCCCGTGACCAACAAAAATACAAAGAAGATGGCAAACCATCCGCCACATACGACAACCACGTGCCCAACCGCCCCTGGTTGTTCGGCAGCGCGGAAGCAAGCTATACATTCCGCAACTTCCTGCAACAGGACAACAAACTACGTTTAGGCTATACATTTCAATGGGTACATTGGTATTTCCTAACATGGGAAGCCTATGGTAACCGCGATACTAAAGCCCGTATTCCCTCGCAACATATCTGCAATGCCAATATCACCTATTCATGGAAACACGACCGTTATAATATCGCATTGGAATGTTCTAATTTCCTCGATGAAACAGCTTATGACAACTATAAGCTGCAAAAACCCGGACGCGCTTTCTTTGCAAAGTTTAGAGTTTTTATCAATTAACATTCATATTAAAAAACAAAAGAAAAATGAAGAAGTTTAAATTTGCATTACTCGCCTTCATGACAGCCCTGATCTCATTTGGTTTCACGGCTTGTTCCGATGACGATGATTTGAAAGACGTGTCGGTAACCGGCATCACGATTACTCCAACCACATTAACACTGAAAACGGGAACTACAGGAACACTGACTGCGACTGTCGTTCCCGAAAATGCTGCTGTAACAACTGTCGCCTGGAGCAGTTCGGACACGAATGTCGCTACAGTAGAAAATGGTGTCGTAACAGCAGTTTCCGAAGGTTCGACTACAATCCAGGTAAAAACGAACGACGGTGGATTCACTGCCACCTGTGAAGTAACTGTAACCAATGATACACCTGCTTTCGACGAAAGTAAGTATCATTTCGACCTGTTTCTGACCGTAGGAAAACATGGTGGCATGAGCAGCAAGAACACGACAGTTGTCAACAGCGTCAATAAACTAACAGCCGATATGGGGACTATCACTGTTAAAGGTGAAGGCACCGAATTGGGAGACTACTCGATGGAAAGCATTTCGAAGGGGAAATATTACTATCAGATTCCTTCAAGCAACGACCGCTTCGTGAAATATCAGATCAAAGATAACAAAGTAATAGAAAGTGCTTCATCTCCCTTTAAAACAAACACCTACAAAGTACGCTCCTACACTCATGCCTGGATAGATGACAACATACTTGTTGTCATGGCTGCCAACGGCGATGCAAGCAAGATCATCTGGAGTAAGCTGAACACCGATAATATGTCGATTCTGGCAGAAGGGACACTGGATATTCCACTACCAGAATCAGAGGTTACAGGAGAAGAAACAAAGAAATTCACTACATCGGGCATCCTTACCTACAATGAGAAAGCGGGAAAATTATTCTATTTTTATTATGGGAAAAACGGTCTTTCAGGAAAGAGCGGCAAAACCACTACTGCTTTTTATACAGCGGTGCTCGATCCTTCCACTTTGGAGGTAGAAAGCAACAAGCGCAACTCACTTGCCCGAGAAATGGCGGGAAGTGCCTACGGCGAACTGATGCAAGACTGCGTAATGTATGATGAAAGCGGCAACCTCTACCTCGCTGCAATCACCGAAAAGGGAGACTTAGAACAAGGGCACCTGTTGCGTATCAACAATGGTGAAACCGATTTCGACGCCACTTACGAAGGATATCCTGATGCAGACGGTAAATTGCTCACTATCCAGTATTTGGGAAATGGCAAAGCTCTTGCTTATGCCCGCGACGATGCTGCCGGTACAGCAATCGACAGTTACAGCCATTATTATTCCATTATCAATCTTGCTACAGGTGAAAGGACACGTTTGAGCTATGAAGGCAAAGAACTCGCTTACAGTGGTGGCCGTTTCTCACAGCGTTCTGTAGTCTTCAACGAGAAAGCCTATTTCGGTGTGAACACTGAAGCCGACACTAATGCCATCATCTACATTTACGATATAAAGACCGGGGTTGTAGAGAAGGGAGCAGAAGTGGCCGGAGAATTCTATTTCGACATGGTCCGCATGGTGGAAAACGATTGATCCGCTCCTAGTCTGCCAATATCTACATTTTAAATAAATGGGGGGGATAAATATCGGTATTCATGGGACGCTGACAACACAGACGAGTACAGATTAACGCTGATATTATTAATTATCAACAAAATAAATCTGCATCCATCTGCATATTCTGAGTCATCTGCGTCCGGTAATATCAATTTGCCCCCCACTTTCACCAGAATCGGTTAGTTTCGGAGTCTTGTTTCCGTACAGACATATAACAAAAATATACAATAAGCCTTTTTGTCTTTTTCCTAATTTCCCCTGAAATCCCAGCTCATTCCAATTTGACACCCTACACTGTTTAGCCGTTTTCCGACGACGACCATCCTCGTTGTCGTGAGTTGCCGAGATCAAGGGATATGATGACCGCCTTCATGGCTATGACGAGGAACTTTGTCACCATGAAGACGGTCGTCACAGGGGGAAAAAGCGTTTTGCTATCTACAAGGAGATTTCCGGACATCTTCACCTGCAAACTACTCAAATGTAAAATAATCTTTTATTTACAATAAGCCGGAATACGACAGTATATCTCCATAGCGGAAAATACACACTTTCCGAACGATGGTTTATGAAAGCCTGTTTACAGTCCTTGTCAAGAATGTCTAGATAAAAAAATTTGATGTATTTTTGCCGTTCAAAAAGCGGAATATGAAACAGACATTGAAAGAAAATGGAGGATTGCCTGCCTCTATCCTTTGGACACTCTCGATTGTTGCCGGAATAACGGTGGCGAACCTCTATTATAACCAACCGCTTTTAAATATGATACGTCAGGACCTCCACGTATCTGAAGTTATTACGAACCTAATCGCAATGGTTACGCAGATCGGCTACGCGATGGGGCTATTGTTCGTGATTCCGCTTGGAGACATGTTCCAACGGAAGAAGATCATCATCATAAACTTTTCCATCCTGATCATTTCTCTACTAAGCATAGCATTAGCGCCGAGTATCCACATAGTCCTGACCGCTTCCCTCTTTACCGGTATCTGTTCGGTAATGCCACAGATTTTCATACCGATAGCCGCATTATATTCAAAACCAGAAAACAAAGGGCGGAATGTCGGGCTGGTTGTCTCCGGCCTGTTAACAGGAATACTGGCCTCGCGGGTAATCAGCGGAATCGTAGGAGAAATATTCGGATGGCGGGAGATGTACTTTATTGCAACAGGCTTGATGGTTGTCTGTGCCATCGTCACAACACGGGTATTACCGGAAATACGACCGACATTTAAAGGAAAATACAGCGAACTTATGAAATCGCTTCTCTCGCTACTAAAAGAATATCCTCTTTTACGCATCTATTCGCTTCGTGCCGGATTTGCTTTCGGTTCATTTCTGACGTTATGGTCTTGCCTGGCATTTAAAATGGGGCAAGCTCCTTTTTTTGCAGGAAGCGATGTAGTCGGGATGTTGGGACTTTGTGGGATAGCCGGTGCTTTATCGGCTTCCTTTGTTGGAAAATATGTCAAGCAAGTAGGGGTACGTCGTTTTAATTTTATCGGTAGCGGCCTGATACTTTTCTCCTGGTTACTGCTTTATTTCTGCGGAAATTCGTATGTCGGCATTATTTCTGGCATCATCATTATCGATATCGGCATGCAATGTATTCAGTTAAGCAACCAATCCAGCATATTCGGCTTGTGCCCAACAGCACCGAACCGAGTCAATACATTATTTATGACCACTTATTTTGTAGGTGGTTCCTTAGGAACATTTCTTACAGGATTTGCCTGGCAGGCCGCCGAATGGACCGGCGTTACAGGTATCGGAATCTTGTTGGCAGGGATATCGCTCCTCATTACGATCCTTTCCGGCAAATAAATCATTCCTTCTTTTACATTCCTACCTAAAAATAGGTAGGATTTTTTTCATTATACCTACTGATCGGTATTTACAAGACTTCTCATATATCAGAACTTTGCATTCCGAATTCTAAATTTGAAATAGTAATAATACCGATTGCAAAAATGAACCTGTCCGCCAAAGAGATACATTCCGAAGCAATACCTGATAAACAGGCTGACAAAGCATTGATGCCGGAGAACTTTTCTTCCCTAACTCTTATGCTGATTAGCCTCTTTTGGATAGCTGTCATATTTATTCCGATCATTCTAATCCGAAGGAAAGTCCTCAAAAAAGACTGGAGAAGGAGATACCGGCATTGATAAAAACAATACTACAACAAGTGGAGGATCGTGTCATGTATCACCCCGTTACTCGCCACCACCTGCTTGGCTGAAGGCCAAGTGTCGCCACCAGAAAAGTCTGACAGCCTGCCACCCGCCTGCATCAGAATCAGACCGCCTGCCGCAACATCCCACGGGCCAAGATATCCTTCTATCCGGGCATCGAACCGACCACAAGCAACGTAACAGAGCTCGGCCGCAGCAGATCCCAACAGCCTCGTCCCTCCGGCATAGCCATACAAACGATCTACCAGCTTTTGGGCGACCGGACGGTAGTGATCGGAATCATAGGGGAAACCAAGCGCAACAAAAGCTTTATCCAGGACAGCAACATCCGTTACCCGTATCTCTTTACCGTCCAGATAAGCCTAGCTTCCTTTCCAAGCATAAAAACATTCATTGCGACAAACCTCATATACAACTCCCAACAACAGTTCTTCCTTATCCCTCAAGGCGATACTGACACTGTAGGGAGCCATATCATGGATATAGTTAGAAGTCCCGTCGAGCGGATCGATCACCCAACAATACTCCTCGTCCGTCAGGCTCCCCGAACCCTCTTCGGCAATAAACCCAGCTCCGGGAAGTAATGTCGAGAGCTGTTCGATCAGACGCCGTTCAGATTCTTTATCTACATACGAGACATAATTGTGTGCACTCTTTTCCTCCACTCGCTCCTGGTCGAACTTTTGCCGTTCGTCACACAGAAATGCACCGGCTTTACGGGCTATTTGCCGTACTTCCGCACAAAGATATTCCAGGTCAGATATTCCAATCATCGTTTAATCTTTTTATGTTCAGCCTTAATATAACGACTCTGGACAGCTATTATTACCGTTTTATCGATATTACTTCTTTATTTTTAATTTATTCCCTATTTTTGTTAACGGAATGTCAAACAAAACAGACCCTTTAACCGTTATGATTATAACGAAAACACACAATAAGAACAAATGAAACGTTGGATGAAGCGAATAGGGATCATATGCCTGATACCGATGGTATTGGTCATCTTGATTTCAATTCTTTTATATATACCTCCCTTCCAGAATTTCGCTGTGCGGTTAGCCACCGAATATGCCAGTGAAACAACCGGTATGAATATCAGGATCGGGCAGATACGTCTTTCCTTCCCGCTGAACCTGACGGTACGGGACGTAAAAGTCATAACCCCTCCCGACACATTATTGTCACTCGAAAGTTTCCAGGTCAACATCCGTCCGCTGCCACTGCTGAAAAAAGAAGTATTGGTGGATGCAATCGACCTGCGTGGCATGAAAGCCAATACAGGCAATCTGATTGAGGGAATGGAGATCAAAGGTACTTTAGGAAAGCTCTATGCCAAAGCAGATCGTATAGACCTCGGAAAAGAGATCGCCCGGCTGAACAAAATCGATCTTTCGGACACAGCCATCACCCTCCTGATAAACGACACGACAACAAACAAGGATACGACATCGACGACAGTGGGTTGGAAATTAAAGCTGGACCAAATCGACTTGAACCGAGTAGCGTTTGCCATGCAAATGCCGGACGACTCGCTACGTCTTTCGACTTACATCGACAAGGCGGGACTGACCGACGGAATGGTCGACCTCGGATCAGCACGCTACAGTGCATCCCGGTTTCTTCTGTCCGGCTCTTCCCTTAGCTATGACGGTAGCTACAGTGAACCGACGCCGGGTTTCGATCCGTCACATATAGCCTTGAATGATGTGAATATCCAGATCGATTCGCTTTTATATGGAGGTAGAGACATCAGTGTCCGGATCAAAGAATTTTCGGCCAATGACCGATCAGGTCTGACGCTCAGCTCGCTGACCGGAGACATCAGTAGTGACAGCACGACGATACAGGTTCCGGAGCTTCTATTAAAAACACCTTACTCGGAGATCCGGCTATTGGCAACCGTCCCTTGGAACTCGTTCGACGATACGCCGAGCAGCACGCTCCGTAGCCTGCTGACTGCCTCAGTAGGAAAAGAGGATGTATTTATCTTTGCCGGTCCTCTCCCCAAGGAGTTCAAACAAGCCTATCCCCAAAAAGAAATCAGACTGACGGCCGGAATAGAAGGAAACCTGGCTGCTTTACGGCTGCGCCAGCTGAAAGGGGAACTGCCAGGCGTCTTCAATCTGAATATCACAGGAGAGATGAAAGCGGTGGCAGACAGTATCCGCCGTTCGGGTAAGTTTCAGATGGATGCACAAACCGGGAATCTCGATTTTGTTCTCAGCATGTTACCGGAATCCGAACGTTCACGCTATAACCTTCCGGCAATGAAGCTGAAAGGGGAAGCGACTTTGCAGAACCAAGAGTACCGCACCGACCTTTTGCTTACACAAGGCGAAGGTAAGGTCGGACTGACGGCACGCTATAACCCCATACAGGAGTCTTACCTGGCTGACCTGAAGGTTGACAGTTTGAAACCGACCAATTTCCTGCCCAAAGATTCCCTTTACCACCTGACCGCCTCGATCCGTGCCGAGGGGAAAGGGTATGATCCGTTCCGCGTTTCCACCTGGGCTAAATTAGATGGGAAGATTACGAATATCGAGTATGGGACATATGCCGTATCTGACGTAAAGCTAGACGGTTCGCTGGAAAAGAACTTGTTGAAATTCGACCTGCTTAGTCATTATCCGCTTGCAAAGATGGATATGTCGCTGAATGCAACCCTCCACAAGAAGAAAGTGAATGCTATGCTGATCGCAGACGTGCAAAACCTGGACCTGTACGGTATGCACTTTATGAACGATTCGCTGGCCACTTCCTTCCAGCTTTTTGCAGAAGCGGAAACAGATATGGGGAAGAATAACCAGGTGGACATAACCCTCGGCAACTGGGAACTGATAAATCCAACCGGTACGTTCCACCCGAAAACATTAACTCTACGAGCTCACAGCGATAAAGACACGACACGTGTTTCTTTCCACGCCGGAGACCTCGGAATCGTCTTGACCGGAAATGCGGATATCGAGACGATAACCGATAAGTTCACGAAAATAAACGAAGGCCTCACCCAACAGTTGGAACGTGATTCAATGATCAACATACCTGCTTTCCGTCCGCTCTTGCCGGATATGGACCTGAAGATCACGGCAGGCAAGGATAATCCGATCTATAACATCCTGCAACAGTATTATATCACCTTTGACAACTTGGATATCGAAGCCAGTACCTCACCGGAAGAAGGTTTCTTCCTCGATGCCGATCTCTTCAACCTGATGCAGGACACGACACGGATCGACACGATCTGTCTCATTGTCCAGCAGGATTCGCTCGGCTTGCTATACGACACAAAAGTCATCAAGACAAAATACAGGAAGCAACAACCTTTCACCGCTGGCTTGCAAGGGAAGCTCCGTAATACATTTGCCGATGCCGAACTGAAATATACCGACGGCCAGGGCAAAACCGGTATCCGGTTAGGGGTCCGTGTCGACAAGGAGAAAGAAGGACTCCGGCTGCATCTCTTTCCAGAAGATCCGATATTGGCTTTCCGCACGTTTAAGCTGAATGCTGACAATTATATTCTGTACCGCAACATAAAAGATATTGCCGCCGATGTCCGGCTGACAGGTGAAAACAATGCTTCGCTCTGGATCCATTCGCTTGCCGGGGGAGAAGGAATGGAAGAAATCCATGCCGAGTTGAGCCAGATAGACTTGGATGCAATCACGAAGGGGTTCCCGGACCTCCCTTCCATGCGGGGGATGTTGAGTGCCGACTTGCAGTATGCCCCTTCGGACAGCAGCTTCATGGTGGTGGCAGACGCTCATATCGACAGCCTGTTCTATGAAGGGGGTCGGGTAGGAGAACTGATGTTCAATACTGTTTACCTACCGCTTAGCGACAAGGAGCATCAGGTCGACATGCACTTTTTCCGCGACCGTAACGAGGTAGCGGCTATCAATGCCTATTATAAAATGGGGAAAACAGATTATCTGGATGGAAATATGAATATCACCGCCTTACCGTTGGAGATGGTAAACCCGTTCATTCCAGACAACATGGCCAAACTGACGGGGGCCTTACAAGGAGAGCTGGCAATAACCGGGACTACCTCTGCTCCTGCTGTCAACGGGTATGTGCGGATGGACAGTTCAGCGGTATATGTCACGGCGGTCGGTTCTTCCTTCCGCTTCGACAAGCAGGATATCAAGATCAAGGATAATCTGATCAGTTTCGATAAATACAACATCTATGCTTCGGGAACCAATCCGTTTGTAATCGACGGGACGATCGACATTCATAATCCTTCTCGGATGATGGCGAACCTGAAACTGACAGCTCACGACATGCAACTGCTGAATGTGAAACGCAATAAGGAGAGCATGGTGTACGGCAAACTGCTTGTCAACCTCAACTCGACAGTCAAAGGACCGCTCGACGCCTTGATCATGAGAGGAGATTTACAACTGTTAGGAGGAACGAACGTCACTTACGTGATGCAGGAATCCTCACTCACGGCTCAAGACCGCTTGGCTGATCTTGTGACTTTTACCGATTTCTCCGATACGCTGCTGACCCGCCGACACCGCCCGGAAGCCCCCCTGCCCATCGGCGGACTGGACATGTTGATGACCATTCGGATTGACCAGGCTGTGCGTCTGAACGCAGACATCACCCCCGACCAATCGAGCCGCGTGGAACTGGAGGGAGGTGGCGACTTGTCATTCCAGTATACGACACAGGGTGAAATGATCCTGAACGGACGTTATACGCTTTCGGGAGGCATGGTAAAATATGCCATGCCGATTATTCCGCTCAAAGAGTTTACGATACAGGACGGCAGTTACGTCCAGTGGAGTGGCAACCCGATGGACCCGATGCTGAACCTGACGGCAACCGAGCGAATGCGGGCATCCGTCACACAGGACGACGGTAGCTCACGGTTGGTCACCTTCAACGTCGGTGTGGCTATCAAGCAAACTTTGGAGAACTTGCAACTGCAATTTATCCTCTCAGCGCCGGAAGACCAGTCCATGCAACAAGAACTGGACAAGATGGGCGAAGGGCAACGGTCGCAGATAGCCGTCACGATGCTTGTCACGGGAATGTATCTCAACATGAGCGATGTCGGTGGCGGCGGAAAGAAACCGAGTCTCGATATGGGTGCCGCCCTGAACAGCTTCCTGCAAAGTGAGATCAACAATATCGCGGGAAGCGCCTTGAAGTCCGTGGATATCACTTTGGGCATGGAACAGTACGACCAGAACGGTACAGGAGCGGGTGGAGAGCGGACAGACTTTTCCTTCCGTTTCGCCAAGCGGTTCTACAACGATCGAATCAGTATCATACTGGGCGGACGTGTTTCAACCGGACAGGATGCAGGCACCGGACAATCGCAGCAGTTCATCGACAACGTATCGATCGAATACCGCCTCGACGGCAGCGGAACCCGTTATATCAAGCTCTTCCACGACAAGAACTACGAAAGCCTGCTGGAAGGCGAGATCACAGAAACCGGAGCCGGTATCGTCCTGCGTAAAAAGATGCTTCACCTCCGTGAACTCTTCATCTTTAAAAAGAATAAACCCAAGCCGGTAACGGATGACAAACAAACAGAAGAGAAAAAATGAAACACATCAAATATATCGCATATATTTCGTTATTCCTGCTTGCTTCCTGCTCCACAACGAAGAATTTGCCGGAGGGGGAAGTTTTATATACGGGAATCAAGAAGATTGAAGTGACGAACGAGGACAAAAGCAAGGAAGGAGAAGAAGCGCTGACGGAAATAGAGGCAGCCCTTGCCTATCCGCCCAATAACGCCCTGCTGGGGAGTTCGTCTATCCGTATCCCCTTACCGTTCGGGCTATGGGTGTACAATGCGTTCGTGAACAGAAGGGGCAAATTCAATAAATGGATATTCAACAAACTGGCGTCCAAACCCGTTTTCATCAACACGGTCAATCCGGAAGTCCGGACAAAAGTGGCCTATAACCTGCTCCGCGAATACGGCTACTTCAACGGAGCTACTGCATACGAAGTGGAACCGGACCCCAAGAACCCTAAAAAGGCAAAGATCAGCTACAGGGTGGAGATGAACAATGCCTACACATACGACAGCATTGCTTACGTCCGGCTACGGCATCGTATCGACACGCTCGTCCAGCGCAACATCGGCGACCGGCTTCTACACGACGGAGATAATTTCAATGTCGTACAACTCGAAGCCGAACGTCAGCGCATATCTTCCCTGCTTCGTAACAACGGATATTATTATTTCCGTCCCGAATTTATTAGTTACCAAGCCGATACGATCATGAATCCCGGAAAGGTGGCACTCCGTATCTCCACTAAACCGGGGCTGCCACGCACCGTACTGCGTCCCTGGAAAATAGGCGATATATCGGTCTTCTTGAACGGCTACAACAACGAACCTCCGACAGATTCCATCCGGTATAAAGATATGACTATCTTTTATGAAGGAAAACTACGTGTTCGTCCGAAGGTGCTGTACGACCGGCTGAAATTCCGCCCCGGCGATCTTTATTCACAGCAACAGCAAGAAAAGACCCAGACCGGCTTCTCCCGTCTCGGCATTTTCCGTTATTCGGAAATGCAATATATCCCTAAAGATACTGCCCGTCGTTGCGACACGCTGAACTTGCAGATCAATACTGTTTACGACCTTCCGCTGGATGGCGAGCTGGAACTAAACGTGACCACCAAGAGTAATGACCAGACAGGTCCGGGTGCCATCTTCAGTGTTACCAAGCGGAATGTATTCGGAGGAGGAGAGACATTCGGCGTCAGCATGCGTGGTTCCTACGAATGGCAAACCGGCAAACGAGTTTCAGGCAGCAGCTCGGCGATCAACAGCTGGGAGTTCGGTATCAGCGGTACGCTGACTTTCCCACAGGTACTTTTCCCCAGTCTGATAAAGTATGATACGAAATACCCTTCCAGTACCTCTTTCCGTATCTATGCGGATCAGTTGAACCGTGCCAAATTTTTCAAGATGCTGGCATTCGGTGGAAGTGCCTCGTATGAGTTCCAGCCATCAGCAACCAGCCATCATTCGGTGACGCCGTTCAAGCTGACCTACTCACTGTTACAACATACAACACATGAGTTCGACTCCATCGTAGATGTCAACAAAGCGTTAGGACGAAGCCTCGAGAATCAGTTCATCCCGTCTATGGGCTATACATACACATATGACGATTCTCCCATCACCACCAAAAAGAACCATCTCTGGTGGCAGTCTTCTATCACACAGGCAGGTCTTATCCTCGACGGTGCCTATGCCATCGCAGGCAAGAGTTTTAGCCAACGGGATAAAAAGTTATTAGGAAACCGCTTCGCACAGTTTGCTAAACTAACGAGTGAAATACGATACAACTATTATCTCGGAAAAAAGCAACACCTAGTCGGACGTCTGATGGCCGGAGTCGCATATAGCTACGGCAATTCGATTACGACACCTTACAGCGAACAATTCTATATCGGCGGTGCCAACAGTGTCCGAGCTTTCACGATCCGAAGCATCGGGCCGGGCAGCTACCGCCCTACCGACTCAAAATACGGCTATCTAGATCAGACCGGCGACATCAAGTTCGAAGCCAATCTGGAATACCGTTTCCCGATCTTGGGCGACCTACACGGCGCGACCTTCCTCGATGCCGGTAATGTTTGGTTACTGCGCTACGACGCGAGCCGCCCCGGCGGACAGTTGCAATGGGGCCGTTTCCTGAAAGACCTGGCTTTAGGTACCGGTATCGGACTACGCTACGACCTGACTTTCCTCGTCGTCCGCCTGGATTGGGGAATCGGCCTGCACGTTCCGTACGACACGGGGAAGAAAGGATATTACAATATCCCGAAGTTCAAGGACGGAATGGGTGTACACCTGGCGATTGGGTATCCGTTCTGACCCTCGCCATAGCCCTCCCCTCCGGACATAAAAAAGGCGCATCCGAACGGAGCTTCGGACACGCCTTCCTGCTATTACAGCATGGCAATATATTTGATCTTGAGAATTAAAAAGGCTTTTGGTTTATTACTGTATTTATGTTATTTATCAGTCTTTAATGCTACCGGTTTGAATAAGAAGACAAAAAGGATCAATAATATGAACGAGAACACGGTCGAGATAGCAAAGACAATAGGCCAGTCACATTTATCCCCGTCACGGAAAAGACCGATCAGCCACCCGTTCCAAAGTGTCCCGATCAAGAAGCCGATACCCCATACCAGGAAGAAAAGCAGGCCCTGTGCCTGTGCTTTCATTTCTTTTGGTGCCACATTGTCCGTATAGACCTGGCCACCGACAAAGAAGAGACCGAAGATCAATCCGTGTACGATAATCCCGATATAATAGAACCATTGCAAGCCGGTTTCCGCACCGATATAGAACGAAGCATACCGAACCACGAGGGCGATCATACCGAAGATCAGGGTATTCTTGATCCCGGACTTTATCAGTATAGAAGTGGTGATGACCAAGAAAAACATTTCAGCCAGCTGTCCGAGGTTCAATGTCACCGTTATATTTTGTACATGTTCGTCGGCGAGAATCATCGAACCATATACATGATACAAGTTGAACGGAATGATAGCCAGAAACGTCAGGATCATAAAAGCCCGGTAATTCTTATCCTTCATCAGGGAGAAAGCGCTGAACCCGGTTATATCCATCACCGAGATGCCGGCCCTCTTATCAACCGAAGGCGGGGTATGCGGCAGCCGCAGGTTCAGAAGCGCAGCCACAAAACAAATGGCGCCGCCGCAATACATCGGCAAATTCGTATCGTCAAAAGCGGACAAATGCATCACATGAAGGGCGATCACGCTGAAGATACCCGAAGCAACCCATCCCACCGATCCGAACATACGGATACGCGGGAACTGTTCCGACGGCGTGTGACTCATAGCGATCGTACTGGTCAGGCTCTGTGTCGGCATATGACAAAGCATCGCCAACACGACACATGTCATAAGCGGGGCAAACGAGATCTGCTGGGCTGCCAGGAGCAAAAAGACACCCGTCAGTATATTCAATACTGCCAAGATCTTCTCGGCGGCAAAATAACGGTCGGCAATCGCACCGATAAAAGAGGATGCCATCGCACCGATAGCCATCGCACTCAACACCAATGAAACCTGATACACTTCCAATTTAAGCGTATGGGAAAGATAAGCGGCTAAAGGAACCCACCAGACTGCACTCAGCATATACTGCATAAACATCATGGTGCAGAGTTGAACTTTCGTTCCGATTCCTTGTTTTGTAGTAAGAGTATTCATATAATAATTAGAATAAAAGGTTTTTATTACCTGTGTTTCACAATTGGTACAAATGTATTGATTCCCTACAGTCGGTTTGTTTGACCTTGTTGCAATCTTTTCCGTATTCATCTCATTCTCTGCCATTATCACCCTTATTGAGATGATTTATGAAATCCATGATACAATAAAAGGAAATCCATAATGCATTTTTCAGTATCTTTCGCCCATAATAGCGAAGTCATATATGAAACATCTGAAGTTAATCTTATCCATCCTATTCATATTTTGTCTCACCCGGACATATGCAGACGACAGCAACTATCTTTTCCGCCATTATCAGGTCGAAAACGGACTCAGCGACAACATGGCCACTTGCTGCGTGCAGGACAGGAAAGGATATATCTGGATCGGGACACGCGACGGCCTGAACCGCTTCGACGGATATACGTTCAAAGTGTTCCGTAACGACCCCGACGAAACCGAGACATTGGGAAGCAACTGGATCACATGCCTGGGTTGCGACACGAACGGCGACTTGTGGGTCGGGACGCTTTCGGGATTATATCAGTATGACGATGAAAAGGAATCATTCCGGCATATTCCTTTCACTGCAGATAAGGGGATCGACATTTTCCAGTTCGATCAAGATAATAAACTATGGATACTAATGGACGGCAATCTGATCCAATTCAATACAGAGGATAACCAGTTCCGCATCTTTGCTCCGGAAAACAACCAGAGCTACACCACTTTCTGCATTACTCGCGAAGGTAGTATCTGGATCGGGAGTTCGGACGGTCTGATCTCATTGCTGAATCCGGAAGATGGGACGGCGGAATCCTATGATGTATTCGCTCATTCATCCCCAAACACGCCACGGAAACTCTCTATGTTATATCCCTCTCCTACGACCGACCGCATTTACATCGCTTTCGAGCATGATGACGTGAAGATATTCGACCCGGCTACACGCAATTACCAGGATCTGAACATTCAAAAGATCAACCAGCTTACGATCCTGATCAACAGCTTCCTCGAAAAAGACAAGGATGAACTATGGATCGGGACAGACTCCGGGTTATTTATCTATAAGATCAACACCGGCGAGTGCACCCGTATCCGTCAGGACCCGTTGGACCCGTATGCCTTATCGAGCCATTTCATCTCTGCATTCTGTCGGGACCGGGAGAACGGTATCTGGATTTGTTTCCACCAGAACGGCCTCAACTACTATTCCCCTTTCCGCCCTTTCCATGTACATTATCCCTGGGATGGGCAGCATTCGATGAAAGGGGAAGTGATCCGTGATATCTGTACCGATGCATACGGCAATATATGGGTCGGGACGGAAGATGCGGGCATCAACTGCCTGGAAAAGAAAACCGGAACATTCACCAACTACCAGCCAGTTCCAGGGGAAAACGGGTTGTCGCACACTAATATCCGGGGCTTGGCCGCATCAGGCGACCGGCTCTGGATCGGTCACGTCATCCATGGCATCGACCTGATGGATATCAAAACGAGGAAGGTGATCAAGCATTATAACCTGCTGAAAGATTCTCTGACTGTCAAGAATAGCACCGTCCGCTGCATCAAAGTATTGCAAGAGGGACAAGTCTATGTCGGGACCGACGACGGTATCTACAAATATGACTTTTTGAACGACCGTTTCCTATATGCTCCGCAATTTCCACCTTTCGCGGTGAACTGCATCTACGAAGATCGTTTAGGAAGAATCTGGACCGGTATGTTCAACCGAAGTTTTTATTATAATCCGATCAGCAATACCGGCATGTATCTGCCGTACGACAAGCTGAACACCCAACGCCATAATTTTGTCAACGACGCTTGCGAGGACAAAGACGGCAATATGTGGTTCGCCACCGTAGAAGGGGTTATCAAATATGACTTCCAGACCGGTGAATCCCTGCATTACACCGTAAAGAACGGCATGCCGAGCAATGTTGCCTTCCGCATCCTGCCCGACGAGAACGAAAACTTATGGATCAGCACGGCCAACGGGCTGGTCAGCCTGGAAACCGAAACGGGCAAGATCACGACCTACACGGAATCTCACGGGCTTATCACCCGTCAGTTCAACGACAACTCCGCCTTCAAAGACAACGAAGGAACTTTCTTTTTCGGCTCGGTTAAAGGCTTTATCCATTTCACACCCTCCGAAGTAATTCCGGCAGCCGAGAAAATGAACGTCCACTTGGGAAGCCTCGAAATCCAGAACGAGGCCGGCGAGAAACGCATCATTAACTGTTCTGCCGAATCGGAGACGAAGAAAATCACACTAACTTACAAGCAATCCACATTCAGCATCAACTTTTCCGCGCTCAACTTCATCGCCCCCAGATCTGTCCAGTATTCATACAGGATGGGGAATATGGATAAGGAATGGATTCCAATCGGAGAACGTAACACGGTCTATTTCGCAGAACTACATCCAGGTGATTACACCTTCGAGGTACGGGCCGCCAACCTGTCAAACAACTGGAGCGACACCCCGACACGGTTGAACATCACCGTTTTGCCACCCTGGTGGGCATCAGACACAGCATATGCCTCCTATATAGTCGTCATTCTCACTATCACTGCCGGCTCTTTCTGGTCCTGGCGCCAGAAAACTAAACGGGCAATGGCCTACAACATGCAATTGTTCGAAGACCAGAAAGAGAAGGAACTGTATCAGGCCAAGATCGATTTCTTCATCAACATCGCCCACGAGATCCGGACGCCGCTCACCTTGATCAAGAACCCGCTCGAACGCCTATTGAAATCCGACAAGATCGGGGAAAAAGAGAATAAGTCACTTACATTGATGGATAAAAACGTTTCCCGCCTCCTGTCGCTGGTCAACCAGTTGCTGGACTTCCGCAAAACAGAGATAGAAGGATACCGCCTCAGTTTCGTCCGGACAGAGGTCGTCTCGCTCTTGAACGATACGGCCAAACGATTCCAGGAATCGGCAACAGCACACAACCTATTGCTGAATCTCGACTTGTCGTTACCGGAATTGTACGTGTTCGTGGATAAAGAAGCTATCACGAAGATATTCAGCAATCTGTTTACGAACGCTATCAAATACGCGTCCAGCAGCATCATCGTACGCCTGCAACTTTCTCCCGATTATGAGACATTCACGATCGATTTTATCAACGACGGCACTCCTATCCCTTTTGAATTAAGGGAAAAGATATTCGAACCCTTCTACCGGATGGAAGGAGACGCCGTCGGCAAACCGGGGACAGGACTCGGCTTACCCTTGGCACGTTCACTGGCAGAGATGCATCACGGTGGTCTGAAATTAGAGACTTTCACCGACAGTCCGTCCATGACAATGTTCCGTCTGACTTTACCCGTCAAGCTCCCCGAATCCATCAAGCAAACAGAAGAGGAAGCAACAGCACAAGCCGTACCTCAGAAAACAGAGTTCATCCACGACGAATCGCGCCCGACGATCCTGATTGTCGAGGACAACAAGGAAATGGCCATTTTTATCGCCGACGAAGTCAACCTGTCATATAATGTAGAGATAGCCGGAAACGGAGCCGAAGCAATCGCATTGTTAAGGGAACGTAGCTTCCAGCTAATCATCAGCGACGTGATGATGCCTGTCATGGATGGCTTCTCCCTTTTGAAAAAGGTGAAGACGGAGATCGAATTCAGCCATATCCCAGTCATCCTGCTGACAGCCAAAAACACCATGCAGTCACGCCTGGAAGGCCTGGAGTTAGGAGCCGACGCTTACTTAGACAAACCCTTCTCCACCAATCTGTTGATGGCACAGATTTCCAACCTGATCTCCAACCGCGACAATATACGCAAATTCTATTTCAACTCTCCGATAGCGAACATGAAATCGATGGCCTATACCAAAGCGGACGAAAGTTTTCTGGAAAAGCTGAACGAGATCATCAACGAGCATATCGGCAATCCGGCTTTAGATGTAAACATGATCGCAGACCTGATGCACCTGAGCCGTCCCACCCTGTACCGGAAGATCCGTGCGATTTCCAACTTGACTCCTAATGAACTGATCAAGATAAGCCGCCTGAAAAAGGCTGCCGAGTTATTGATACAAGGGAATATGAAGATATATGAAATTTCGGAAGCGACAGGTTTCAGTTCCCAGTCTTATTTTTGGTCCGCTTTCATCAAACAGTTCGGCATGAGCCCGTCAAATTATGCGAAAGAGAATAAATAAGAGGGCGTGTCAAATATCGGTATTCATGGGGCGCAGACAACACAGATGAACGCAGATATTATTAATTATCAGCAAAATAAATCTGCGTCCGTCTGCGTTGTCTGCGTCATCCGCGTCCGGTAATATCAATTTGGCACACTCCCTAATCTGTAAATACGGATGTGATTTTATTCCTGATTGGCCAGGAAATTTTTCAGTGGATTCGTATACATCTCCAAGATTTTCGTGCGCAGAAATGCCTCATCCTTATTCGGTAATACGATCTTGTCCAATTGCCCTTGCAGATAATCTTCGAACTGCTTTTTATCTTTCAGTCCGTAGTGTTCGCTGAAACGGCGTGTGCCTGTCAGCAAATCGTATGCAACATAGTTGCAAGGATAGAAACGGTAGTGTTTATAAATCTCCTTATCGATAATAGAAGCAATAGCGGCGATCAACTCGTTCTTCTCCATATTCGGGTCCAGTTTTGCCAGTTGATCGTTAATCGGGGACGTAAGGGTGAAGTGGACACGTCCCTTGTTATTCAGGATACCGGTCTCCATGCTCAATAGGTCGTCACGCTGGCTCTTCACAAAGTCCGGATCATCACGTTTCTGCTGGAATTCTTTTGCTTTTAAGAAATCGCAAGGATCGAACTCATAAGAGATCGCAACCGGGAAAATATTCAGTTCCATCAAGTTAGACAAAATATCCTTATCTCCGCTCATGTTCAGCATCTTCAGGATACTGCCCTGGGTACGGTCGTCCGAATCCTTGGCACGACCTTCACGCTGCGCGATCCAGATGGACTCTTTCGTCTCCGTAATCGTATGGCGGATATAAGTGGAAAGGACTTTACTTACTTCCAACATCTGGCGCACCGGAACATTGCGTTTCACAATAAAGCTATTGTTCAAACGGACCAACGTTTCGATCCACGGACGGATCAGCAGGTTATTACCAATAGCTACCTGCGTCATTCCATAGCCTACATCATACAGCATGATGTTCAAGAAAGAGGCATCCAGTACAATGTCGCGGTGATTAGAAATAAAGGTACAAGGTTTTTTGTCTTTCGGCAAACGGCTGCGACCGGAAATCGTCAGTGAGAAGGTAGTTTTATTTGCCACCATCATTACCGCTTCATACGCCAACTTCGCCTTGAAATCCTCCTTAGTCTTGAAGGAACGCATGGTTTCTGAAAACTCTTTCCAATCCACATCCGGCTTTATATACCGAAAGGCCCGCTCAAAATCTTCGTTGGCAATCAGCGATTCGATCGCATCTTTCACCTCGTCGTTATTCAGCGGACGGATATCGTCAAAATCATTAATAGGAACTTCCATATCTTTATAATTGACAATTGACAATGAATAATTGACAATTGGCAATCGACAATTCGTTTCTCTCATAATTGTCAATCATCAATTATTCATTGTCAATTAGTTAAACTCGTTTTCTATAATATCTGTCATTACATCTTTCATCTCCAGACCGGCTGCCCGCACCTGCTGCGGGATAAAACTGGTTGCTGTCATACCGGGAGTCGTATTGACTTCGAGCAATTTCGGCTCGCCGCCCGCCGGGATGATATAATCCACACGGATCAAACCTTTCGCCCCCAATATGTCGTAAATCCTCGAAGTCTCGCGTTGCACCTTTTCCGTCAGTTCGGCAGAAACACGGGCGGGCGTAATTTCCTGTACCTGTCCGTTATACTTGGCATCGAAATCGAAGAACTCGTTATCCGTAACGACTTCGGTGAGCGGGAATACCACCTCCTTATCAGCAGTCTTATAGCAACCACATGTCACCTCCGTCCCATCGATAAAACTTTCTATGACCACTTCCCTGCCTTCGCTGAAAGCTTTGGCGATCGCCGGCTGGATAGCCGAAGCCTCTTTCACTTTCGTCACCCCGAAGCTACTGCCACCGTCGTTCGGCTTCACAAATACCGGAAGCCCCAGACGGCTGACCACTTCTTCATCTGTCACAGTCTGTCCTTTAAACAAATGTATGGAGCAGGCGATGTCGACACCGAATCCTTTCAGATAATGATTGCAAGCAAACTTGTTGAATGTAAGTGCGCTTACAAACATTCCACAAGAGGAATACGGCATTCCGATCATATCGAAATATCCTTGCAGACGTCCGTCTTCTCCCGGAGTACCGTGGATCGTAATATAGGCAAAATCAAAATGTCTGACCTCGCCATTCTCACGGAAACTAAAATCATTCTTATCTATTGGTGTGTGTTCCCCGCCGGGAAGTTTTACCGCCCATTCATCTCTTTTTATGATGGCAATATATACATTATATTTATCTTTATCAAGAAAAGAGAAGATTCCTTCCGCACTTTTTAATGAAATAACGATTTCGGAGGAATCGCCTCCGGCAACAATAGCAATGTTCCTTTTCATCATCTATAGTTCTTTAGTAGTTGCATATACACGCCATTTATCGATCAACGCAGTCATGTCTGCAGGTATTTCGGAATCAAAAAACATTTCCTCGCCTGTAGACGGATGAACGAAGCCCAGCGTTTTGGCATGGAGCGCCTGCCGCGGACAAATGGCGAAACAGTTATCGACAAACTGTTTATATTTAGAAGAGGTTGTTCCTTTCAGGATCTCGTTTCCACCATAGCGTTCATCGTTGAACAGCGTATGCCCGATATATTTCATATGGACACGTATCTGATGCGTACGTCCGGTCTCGAGGCGGCATTTCACCAATGTGACATAGCCCAGACGCTCCAGGACGGAATAGTGGGTGACCGCCGTCTTCCCCTGATCCCCTTCCGGGAAAACCGTCATCTGCATACGGTCACGCGGATTACGGCCGATATTGCCTTCGATCCGTCCTTCGTCATCGCGTACGATGCCCCACACGAGCGCCCGATATTCGCGCTTGGTCGTTTTATGGAAAAATTGCATACTAAGGTTCGCCTTCGCTTCCGGCTTTTTGGCGACAACCAACAAGCCGGACGTATCTTTATCGATACGATGAACAAGTCCCAAAGCGGGATCATTGGGATCGTAGGTAGGATCGTCTTTCAAATACCAGGCAAGAGCATTCACCAACGTTCCGGTATAGTTTCCGTGTCCGGGATGCACGACCAACCCTGCCGGTTTATCGACCACCAGCAAATCATCATCTTCGTACACGATTTTTATAGGAATATTTTCAGGGAGAATCTCGAAAGTTCGCGGAGGCCGTGTCATCATGATTGTCACGACATCCTCCGGTTTCACCCGGTAATTGCTTTTCACAGGTTTGCCGTTCGCCATAATGCAACCGGCATCTGCTGCCGACTGTATCCGATTGCGGGTAGCACCGAACATCCGGTCGACCAGGAATTTATCCACACGCAACAACGACTGTCCGCGATCGGCAACGAAGCGGAAGTGTTCATACAGTTGAGGAGTCTTATCTTCGCCCTCTTCCGGTTGCAACAGGTCATCTACCTGCTCATCATCCATTTCGTCCAAAAACTCATCCATAGTTAAAACCAGTTTTCTTCTTCACTATCCAACGATTCGACCGGTACGCTGTCATTCGGAAGTCCGAGCGAGTCTGCCGGCATTTCTGCATCGCCACTGCTGACCTTCAAGACCAAAGGAGCGACAAGTGGGACATGTTCGCCTTTCTGCAAGACACGCCCATGCAGCTCGACACCAATAGCCAGATCTTTAAAATCTCCGGGGACATATTCGATCTCGATTTTCTCGAAACCGCGGGCACGTAGAATGGCGTAAGCCTGCCGGAACGAGAGATCTTCCACTTCCGGGATTGTCGCCATCTGCGAAGTGAGCGCATTTACGGTGACAAACACGATACGTCCTTCCTTCACCTTCGAACCGGCCATCGGGACCAATTCGACAATCGCACCGGGCTTCACGTCTTTCGAAAAGACGGAGTCGATCACGTTATAGCGTAGATTACTATTCTTGAAAAATTCAGCGGCTTCTTCCAATCCTAATCCTTTGACATCCGGCACTACCACAGCCTCGTTATGCCGAGTGTACGAGTCGAGCCACTTCAGTGTTCCGAACACCAAAGCACATGCCACGACCACAGCCAGCAACAAATTTAAGACGTACGGATTTTTTATCAGTTTAACCAAAAAGTCTTTCATTTCTATCTTGTATTTGTAGGCGGATCAAAAGTAGAAAACAAAGCCGTTAAAACAAAGAAAGTAAAGGCTTTTTAGTAAAAACCTCTACTTTCTTTATGAAAAAATCTTCTAACGGAAAGAATTATCCGTTGTATTCGTCAGAAACTGTTAATTTAGCTCTTCCTTTAGCACGACGAGAAGCTAATACTCTGCGGCCATTAGCTGTAGCCATTCTTGAACGGAAGCCATGCTTGTTCTTTCTTTTCCGGTTGGAAGGTTGAAATGTTCTTTTCATCTTTCTGTATATTATTTATTATTATCTTATTCTCATACCAATTTGGGCTGCAAAGATAGAGGCTTTTTTTTAATAAACAAAGAGTTGCAAGAAAAACTTTATTTACATCAAGGCTCTTTCAGCCACAAATACGACATTCAATCAACATCTCCTTTCTCTACCATCTTTTTTATTTCCGTTCTCATTTCTCTGACAGCGGTGCTTTCGACCTTCGGTTCTTTGGTCAGTACGGCACCGGCGGCAGCCCGGAATTTATCCTCCTGATAGAACTCTGGCTCTGCATATAGTTTGGCTAACAGATAGTAAGGATACAACCGTTCCGGAAGTATTTCGATGGCCTGAAGCAGTTCCCTTTCCGCTTCCCGGTAGTCACCGAGTGCCTGCCGGTTTTTGGCGATCATATACCGGATCATCGGATCTCCGCTCAGCCGCTTCGCCCGTTCCAAAACCTGTATCGCTTCCGTGTATTGCTCCGTTTTACTGAGGCATTGCGCCTCTTCGAACAAAAATTCCGGTTTATGCTTCAACTTGTCATGCAAGCTGTGGTAATCTTCCGCAACCGATTCATACGCCTTATTGTTATAAAGCATCTGCATCCGTCCCCACCTCCGATAAGCCTCATAGTTCCCTTTCTGCCCGACAAACAGACCTACAGCCGTCAATGCCAGCAAACCGGTCAACAACTTCTCTGCGAAAATCCGTGCCCTCTGCGTCCCCTCTTCCGTTACGCATACCGCCCCCAAAAACATCAGCGCCACCCAAAACGACGGCAACTGCAACGGATAGGACGACATTGCAAACACTACCAGTGCCAACACACCTCCGACCGCTCCATGCTGCCTGTTCCGGATTCCATAGTACATCATGCTCCCCAGCCACGACACGAATACGATCCATCCCCCGATCCCTTGTTCCAGCCCGATCTGCAAATATTCATTGAATGCATATTCGGGGCATCCGGCTACCCGTTTCTCTTTATCGGTCGCCTCCTCCGTCCCGAAATATTGCCCCTGCATTTCAGCATACGCCTCCGGAAACCCTCCCAGACCTGTTCCCGTAACCGGATGTCCGGCTATCGCTTTTCCCGTCACTTTCCACATCAACAACCGTCCGTCCGCCGAATCCCGTTTCAGACCGTATAGCCCGGCAAAAGCACAACCGGCCAATAGGATTACAATTGCGAAGAATGGAACCGCTACATTCTTATACCTACTATATATGGCTTTCGTCTTTTCCCATCCGATCCGTTCCGCCCAATACACCCACCCGCAAGCCACAACCGCCGCCACCCAGGCCGACCGGCTCATCCCGGCAGGCAAGACAACCAGGATGGCCCCTACGCATACCCAGCCGAAATAGTGCATCCCCTTTTGAAACCGCATCGCTGTCCACAGGCAAACCGGCAGCACGACCGCCAGATACCCGGAATAGGGACCCGGATTAAAGAAAGAACCCGTCAGCCGGAAAAGAGAATGATGGGAATAGACATGGCCATGCAATTGCTGCATTCCCCAAACGGCTTCGACCAGTCCGGTGAGCATCAGCATGAACAAAAAAAAGAACTTCAGGCAAGGAGCCTCCGTAAGAAAATGGCGCAACAGGAACCATAAGACGATCAACTGCCCTCCGAAAAGCAGTTTTTCGGGTTCGGGACCGAGCTGCCAGTCATACGTCACGAGTGTGACCCCGGCAAAGAGGAGCAACAGCCCGTCCGGCAGTGAGAATGAAATCCCCTTTTTCCTGCCGAACCCTATTGTTACGATCGTACCGATTGCCATCAGGGCCATCGAGAGATGAAACCAGAACACTTTTCCCATCACGATGCCATTCGCCAATGCGCTGTCGCCGACGAGCGGCGTGGCGGTCAGCATCGCCCCGAAAACGGATGCCAGTGCAATTCGGATTCCATGCCTATGCAGTTTGAGTTCCATGCCAGTGTATTTTATTTTCATGCTTATCCGTTTTTCACTCGATTTTCTTCATGAACCGTTCCCATCGGAACTGTCCGGTGTAAGGATCGACCGATTTCCAGATGAAGGCTGCTTTCCCGACAATATATTCTTCCGGTAACAATCCCCAATACCGGGAATCCTGTGAATTTTTTCCTTTGTCGCCGGCCATGAAGTAATAGTTTTTTTGGAAACGGTATTCCTGTATCGGTTTGCCATTCAGACAGACCGTTGAATCCCTATACTCTATTTCTGTTTTTTGCTCCCATGCGATCAACTTGCGGTATAAAGCATAGCCGGTGCGGTCCATTTTGATCCGATCGCCGGCTTTAGGAATATAAAGCGGTCCGAAATCCCGGATATTCCAGCCGACAGCGGAGTCGAACGGGAATGCCTTGTAAATGCCATCGGCGAATTCTTCCGGTGGCGTTTGCCCGATCCGCTCCTGTGAGTCGAGGTTTCCGAGCGGTTCACTCACGCCGTTTATCCGGAACCTTCCGTCCCGGATGGAAAGCGTGTCGCCCGGCAAGCCGATGCACCGTTTGATGTAATATTTCAGGATGTGCATCTCGATCTTGTCCCAGCCGTTCGGGTGCGAAAAGTTGAAGACCAGCACATCGCCCCGCCTTACTCTCCGAAATCCCGGTACGCGGTGTATTGCGGTCTGTTCCAGCCGCAGTGTCGCATTGAGGTTAAACAGTCGTGCGCCGAGCGTCGGTTTCCAGACCGCCACAAAGTCCCCTTCGACCAGTTCAGGCTCCATCGAGTCGCTGGGGATGCGGAAGGAGGCGAGGAGGAAGACTTGGGAGAAAACCCACATACAACCAATAACAGTAATGGCTATAATACCATTTAATATATAGTCAATGATCTTCTTCGCTAAAACCATCTGATTTCTCCATTTTTATACATGAAAATACGATCTTTGTACCCCTTAATTCTTGTCCTGTACAATGTGCCTTCAGGTACGCCGTCAAACTTCAGATGAAGCGAACCGTTATTTTCCCGTGTGTCGAAAGCAACCCAACGGTTATCCCAATAACAAAGCTCGATATCTTGTTCCGGAGGGAAATAAGGCGGTGTATAAGGAGCCAAGAAACATTTGCCGATATCCCGCTCTTTTCCCAAATCGAACAAAATCGACTCTCCTTTTTTCAGTTTCCCTTTCCACCCCGTAGCCGAAAACCCGTCGATAAGGGCATCAGGCGTTTCTCCCTCGACAAGCGTTTCTCCTTCGACTGCTATCCGTATATCTCGGATCGGCAATTCGAATCCTTTCTCATAAAACGAGATTTCACATAAAGCGATCGTATCTCTTGCCGGAATTAAACGGACATATCTGTATTTTTTTGCATTCGGAAAATGCCATTCGTTTTCCCATACGTCCAAACTGTCCGTGATGCAATACAGCGTATCTGCCGTTTCGAATTCCGGATCGTTACTTGCCACCAAAATGCTTCCGGAAATATCCCGTTTGATTTTCAATACATCTTTCACATCGAAGAAAGAGGTGTAAGTGTGTATATTGATCTCCGTCCTCTTCCCATTGCATCCGATCGCCTCGCACTCCCCTTTGCGGTTCAACAAAAAAGCCGGAGCGGCAGGAAGAAGTTTGCCATTCTCATAAAACATCGGCGCATACACGATATCCCGTCCCATTTTTTTGAATGTGACGCTTCCGTCCCTCTCGATTTTCCCCCATTGTACGGGAATCCAATCCGGTATGCCGAATACGCACAGATAGCAATAACGAGCGTCTTCCGGTTTTTCTTCTGTGATTTCAATATGTACATCCGTTGTCCTGAAATATTGGTCGGAAACATCCCGGAGGAATGGAGTCCGGAACAAAGCGGGCACATCGTTGCCATCCGCCTTTCGATCCTCCAACGGTCCGTCTGAATTCCATTCAAAAGACAGGCGGAACACTTTAGGCAGGCGGCTTTTGCCCCACAACAGATCGAAACACTCATTATTATAGATCCGTTTATATTTCCACCGGTCTTCGTCCCAAAACGGTTCAAACGGGTAGGTCTCGCCGTCAATGACCAGACTGTTCCAAGTATGTCCGCCGGAACGGTTCCCCCAAGACGGAACCATATCGATGGACGAAGCCATTCCTAACGAAGAAAGCAACAGGCAGTTGAACCAGGCCCTGTCACTGCAAAGTCCTCGTTTGATTTGTTCAAAAGTTGCGACATCATAAACCGGCATGGAAGCAGCAGCCCAATTGCTGTGCATCACTTCTTTATATAACAGATTCAGGGAATCCGTCACATCCCGGAAATCTTTTTTTCTATCGCCGAACCAACCGGCATGCCGTTTATAAAAAACATCCCGGCAATTATCCATGCAAATCCGTTCCATAAAGCGATAAGGCAAGATATAGCGACAAAAATCGTCCAATGCCATATCGCGGGTATAGGCATTTTCTTTCCACGCCTTGAATGAACGGTCGATCTCGTTGATCAGCCATTCGGCTCTGACTGTCCGGATATCTTGCTGCATACGTGGAAAAAAAATCTCGCCCTTGTGCATCTTCCACCATTCATCGATTTCTTTTTCCCAAACGGAGGTCCGTTCCCAGTTATGCTTTTCAGAAATGGCTGCATGTTGCAGATAAAACGGTTGCAACTTTTTTATATCGGCAGTAGTCACCCCCGAATGCCCCGGCATATTCTCAACGAGAAAACGGGCAGCTTTTGATTTCTCGGGATCATCGGCATAATGAGCCAAAATTTTTTCCAATTCGGAACGATTGTCACCTGCTAAAGACAGCGCTTCTTTTAAGCGCCTGTTTTCCTCGAAGTGACAAGACGCGGCAAAGAGCCAGAGAAATAAAATGCAAGGAGTAATTGTTATTTTCATACAATTCATATTTCGTTAATTGAAATATTTTCGTTCACTCTTTATTTTCAAGGGTTATATTTATAATTTGCAAAACAGGATTGTCATATTCCGAATTGAAGGCGGTGGCAATGCCTACAGCCCGATCCCCTTTGATATAAACCGGCCAAAAAGGAGGACCGTTATCTATGTCATTTTCAATACCGACAGGATATTTCCCCTTGAACACGGTAAAAAATACGTTTTTATCTGAATTATAAAGAAGTTGGTAATTGTTCATCTTAAAAAAGAAATTTATAAATATCAGGTTCTGACATTTGTAGAAACGGGGTTCAAAAATATAAGAACTGTTCAGGTTCTCGTTATAAGATTCCACATTACTTCCGATCTCATATGGCAATTTATATTTACCTTGCTGAAATTCCACGTATTTATATTGATTCCCGATCGGAGTCAATGCGTATGTGATATCACTGAAAGGTAACCTGCATAGAAAATGGCTCTGGAAAGTAAATGTCGCCATTTTAAATATATCTATTTTTGTGTTACTGATATTCTCTTCTTGTTGAAATAAAATGCTGTCTCTTTCTTCTCCCTTATCATTAAAGATAATAAGTTTGTCTCTTTCATTGCCCAAATATTCAGGAGCATAGGCTATAAACTGAGAATCATAATACTTGGCGATATTCAATATGTTATCCGGCAATTTTATCCGTCTCGAAAAACGGCCGTCCACAGTATAGACCATAATAAAATGCCTTTGCAAATCAAATAAATACACTTCTCCCTTCCGGCCATCCACATCAAAATCCGCTATATTTATATATTCTTCCGGGCCTTCTCCCCGTTTCCCGATCAGAGTGATAAAATCACCATTACGATTGAAGCAAAACAACTTTTGTTGCGTATCCAGACAAAAAATGAAATCATCGGTTGTTCTTACTTCTTGTATTTCCGCTATCGGCAAATTATAATTTGTTTTTAAAGGAATGTAGGTCACGCTGTCCGTAATATCGCTCAATTTTATTTGCCTACCGCAATCTCCATGTTTTATATATGATTCCAAATCTATTTTAAACACAGCTTCTTTTTCAAATTGCTTTTTCAGATCTTCCATAGCCATACCATTTTGGGGTGACATATAATTTACATCCGTAACCTTATTTTGGCTGATGTTATAAATGGCCGGATATATGTCATTCGGATTATTCCCGTTTTTATCGAACGTGCCATCCACATCTAATAAAACGTTAGGGGCATTTACGATATTATCTCCCAATTTATGTTTAAGCAATTTCACCGATTCTATTTTTGTAAAAATATATAAGACGTTTGCTCTTTGATAGTTCTCTACAACAAAATATTCCGCCCCAGAGATACACCCGTCGCATCCTGCTCCGGGAATAACAATGCAATAATCATACCTTTTTTCATGCGAGGATAACCATTTTTCTATTTCCGGAATCCGAAAATCTTTTGGAGAAAAGGTGCAAGATAAAGAGAAAAAGAACAGTATGGATAAAAAGAAGTGTTTCATCATCTACAAATTAACGGTGAATAATGAATAAGTAGCAATATCTTCGTTTTTGTCTTTGTCCAGGATATATAAACCTTCTGGTGAAACAAAATGATAGATAGTATTGTATTTATCACCAATGGCCTTCTCGCCGAGCTTTTTAAAAGAGCGGTCAAAAATCATGACAGACCATTTCTTTTGGTACTGGAGCAATGGATTTTTATCCAGTTCCCAGTCATTTAATCCAATACCGACAAACCGGTAATATAGTCTTTTCCAAGGATCATAACAAAGAGGGCCGTAGTGGGGATACTGCGCAAAGTGATAATAAGAATCAGAATCTGAAAAATAGTCTCTTCCTTTTTTAGTCAAAGGCAGAGGTATTGTATCTGCATAAATGCTTTTTATTGACACAGACTCTGTTGTTCGCTCTTTTACCGAATAGATATGTATGTCCGGAGACGCACTGTAGCCAATTAATATTTTGTTTTCTTCCGTATTCCCGCATATGAAAGGAACCCAATAATTCAGACTTCCCATATTGTTTTGTGCATACAACTCCGGATATCCTCCGATAAATTCCCATTTATCTTTTTGGAAATCGACTTCCAATACAGGAAGACGATCTTTCCCTTTGTCCATCAATTCCGGATATTCTCCTAATCTATAACAGGAAAAATACCACTTTCCATTCATAAAAATAGCCCCTTCCGGAAAACAGCGCGGATACTGTTCGATATGATGTTCCTCCACAACAACCGGAACATTCATAGATGATCGGTTTTCTGGACAATAAAAGGAGACGATCGAGGGGTCGGCATCTATTGTCGAAACGATCGTGTCACTGTTATAGGCAAACAATTCACCTCCTGGCAATAACCGGCTGACATCTTTTTCCCCCACCTTTTTACCGGTGGTATAATCATAAACAGCAATTGTACGCATCCTGTCATTGCATTGAACAACATAGGATTTGCCATCCTGTTCATAATAACGGATCGTTCCGGATGTAGGATAGTCTGTCTCTCCCATGTATAACTGCTTTTGCCCGGATACATTCATTATTTGCGGATCGTCTTTTATTTCCGAACTCTCATTCCGGACATTCCGGCATCCGATCAGTATAAGCAGACTAAAGAGGAAAATGCTTGCTTGTAATTTTATTGCCATATGAACAGGTTTATGTAATATAAATAATAAAGTATCTTCGTTTCTCTTTATTATAACTGTAACTATCTTTATAACAAGAACAAATATAGTCTTTGCCATTGTATTAAACATTTATGGCAAAGACTTTCAATACCTATTTGATTTTAATTATTAACTTCTGTCACACAATTCCAAATCCAATAAGAGTCACATTTATATCTTCCGTTGGAAAGAAAACAGTATCGGGTATTCTGAGTTCCATTTACACATCCAACTTCTTTGTCTGCTAATGCTTCTACATCAGCTAATGTCAAATCCGAAAGTTTGACATCGTTTCTGTTCTGCTGGTAATTCCAGCCAGCCGCTACGGCGATTGCAGCAAAAGCGATAACGCCGATAATTTTCTTTCCCATTTTCGTTTTATTTTTAGGGATTTATAGACTTATAATTAGTTTTGAATCTTTTGTCCGGTTTCATTTCCCGAGACGGGTGATTTCTAACCCTTTTGTTGTTATTTCTAAATTTACTACTTTTGTGCTCACCTCCTTCTTTATTAGTTATTGAATGAGGAAAAGTCCGGGAGTTTCTGCTGAAGTTTGTGAGGCTATAGGCAGGAACTCCTTTCTTTTTTTATTCATCAATTCCGACAAAATTCATTTTTAAAGCTTTTAGATCGTTTTAAACAGCAGAACAGTCAATCAGTGCATTTATGACAAAAATAACTTTTGCAAGTTGGCTCTATTGTTTGAAATCGAAGATCAAAAGCAATGGATTATCATCTTCCCGAGTTGTATTGATTAGACTTTCAAATGGCTCAGACGGTGTGTGTGTATTCCGCCATTCAACTACAGAATAAGCTTCCAGCGGGACAATGATAGAACCGCTCTTATTTGCATGATAAATAAACTGGGATATAGGGATCGTCAAACCCTTGAAACAAACGTCATCTTTAATTGTACCGAAAGTATTCGATAATTTATTTTTATGATCGAATAAGGTTAATTTTTTATTTTTCTGATAAAAACTGCCGAACATCGTGAATCGTTCACTTCTTATAAAACTATAAACGCCATAGGCATAAGATCTCTTATGCAAATTGTCGAAAAAATCTTTAACGTTTTCATATTTCTTATCACTGAAAAAAGATGTAGGTATATTTTTCCCTTTAAAATCGATGTAGAGAAGCGGGTCCATACTTCCGCCGTCAACAGACTTGTAAATAGTATCATTGATCGGTTGAAAAAAATAAACAGAGTCATGATCTTGATAAAAATTGTGATGAGCGAATATGAACAAGTATCCTGTTTGGTCTTTATTTACTTCCAAAAATACGGAATCCTCTTTCCAATTTCTAATCCGATGCAATTTGTGACCTGTATCAAATCCGTTATATAAAAAAAACGTATTATTCACTATCGGTGAAATAGCTTGTGCATAGTATTCGAGATGAAATGTTGAAATATTATTTCCTAAATGATCATACGTTATTGTTTTTTGTTGATTCCTATCCAATATTATAATATCTTCACCGTCTATCACAAAATCTGAAATCCCAGAATATTCATCTGGAGCTTCACCTCTTTTCTCAAAGCAAGAGATTAATTCCCCTTCTTCGGAGAAAATAAAAAGAGTCAGTCCATCAGAAATATAAATTTTATTATTTTCACACTTTATACTTTTTATCTCTCCCATAAGAGTATCTGTCGGAAGCTTGAGCATTCGAAAATTCTCAAAGTATTCTGACAATTTTAACTCTGTATCTGAAGCTACGTCCACTTCTATGCCAGGAACAGATGCAAACCTCTGTTCCTTAGGAAGGCAACCGAATGCGATAAAGACCCAGCAAGCAAAAAGCCAGACTCTCTGTTTATCATGAAAAAAAATATACTTTCCCATTTGAAATAATTTGATGATTAGAAGTATTCAAAAAGATATGTCAAAATTTATCTTATAAGATATTTCTTACAAATTGAATTTTGACATATCTCCTACCTTCTAACAGGCCGGTGATTGAGTACAGTTATTACCGTCTAAAGGAGTACAACAATATTCTCCATTCGCCTTTTGCGCCAATGCCTTATTGTTCTTTCCACCTTCATTTCTTGCTAACGCCTCGATGTTTTCCAACGCCAAGTCAGAGAGTTCAACATCCTGTTTATTCTGCTGATAATTCCAGCCTGCCGCTACGGCGATTGCAGCAAAAGCGATAACGCCGATGATTTTCTTTCCCATTTTCGTATTATTTTGATGGGGTTTATAGACTTATAATTAGTTTTGAATCTTTTGTCCAGTTTCATTTCCCGGAATGGGTGATTCCCAACCCTTTTGCTGTTGTTCCTAAATTTACTACTTTTGTGCTCACCTCCTTCTTTATTAGTTATTGAATGAGGAAAAGTCCGGGAGTTTCTGCTAACGTTTGTGAGGCGGTAGGCAGGAACTCCTTTCTTTTTCCTGTTAATTGTTCTATTTAACTGTCCCGATAAAACTCACCATCAGCGAGTTATTGGGAATATTTCCATATATCTCTACCGTTCGATAAAAATCTCCCGGCTGTTCCGCTTCGTAACTGACCGTAACTGTTCCGCTCTCTCCCGGTTGCAGTTCTTTCCAGTCGCAGGTTGCTTCGGTGCAATCGCAAGAGGTGGTAAAACCTTTCAACTTGAAGACGCTTGTTCCGGTATTTCGGACTGTGACCGCTTGCTTCTTGGTTGTTCCCTCTTTGACCGTTCCCAAATCGTATTCCGCTTGTTCCGTTTCGAGGGTTGTTTTGGGCAATGCTTCTTGATATTGTATGCCGGTTATCTGTTTCAGATACAAATCCCTGACTGCCAAGTTGTGCACCGGGTTGCCGATTACTTTCACCTTGTTGTCCTTGTCAAGCAGGAAGGTCTGGAAGGTGATATCTTGCGGAAATTGGTTCAGCTCGTCGAACCGATTGTTCCGGTCGATACAGACCGGGCGGTCGAAGTTGTCACGTTTCAGGATGTACCGCAACTCACGGTCGTCTTTCGACTGGAAGACGAAGATGAACGGAATGTTGCCGTTTGTTGCCGAATCGACATGGGCGATCAACTCTTGCCATTTCGGCAATTGCAGTTTGCAACTGGTACACCCGACCGAATCGACGTAAACCAATACTTTATATTCCGCATCGGGTATCCGATAGTCCACCGACTCGGTGACGAAACGGGTGAACGCCATATCCTGTGGAAACACGATCTCTTTCCCCTGCCATTCCTGAACCAGACGGGCAAATTGCTCTTTCTTCCCTTCCTTACAGGAACTGAACAGAACTAAAGCAACCCATATTATCCACTTATAATTCATGCCATTTTACAAATTCAATGTAACAATCGGTTTATCCATATCTGTTGTCGTGCACGTGACGATCCCGTCTTTTTCATTGATGGACAGCCCGAACACCGAACGGTTCAGATGGAAACTCCGGACCGGATTGCCCTGCAAGTCGAAAACATATAGGTATCGACCTCCTTCAAGTCCTTTCTCGCCGGTTTCGTATTGCCGGTATTTTTCCTTGAAAGCAATACCGTCGAACGTGACATATATATGCTTATCCGTGACTTGCACATCGTTATATCCCTTGATGCCTTTCGGAAATGCCTCATTGCCTTGCGAAGAGAAAACCGGTTCTCCGCCGGGACCGTAGAGGACAGTATGAAACCCGGTTTTCAGATTGTGGATTTCAAGCACTTCGCCCAATTGGGTCGCGATGGCCAGCATCCCTCCTTGCGGATCATAATCCATGAAACTGCGCCAAGCTTGCGCCAACGCCATCGGATTCTCCCGTTTTCCCTCATCTTCGGTCGGGACCGCCCCCATACTGCGGATAATCCGCCCGTCTATCCCGATTTCATGGAAACGGTGTTCACCGGTGTAATCGTCAACCAGAAAACCGTTGGCAGTCTTACAGAAATCAAGAGTGCGCAGCAACCGTTTATCTAAAGAAACGGTTTCGGCACGTGAGACTTGCCGGTTCGCCACATCGACTGACCAGCGCGTGATTTGCATCCGATTGGCATCCAACACCCAGACCGAATCCGGCGCACACAACCGCACCCGATCTGCGGATAGCAACTCTTCCGGCCCTTCCCCACGTTTCCCGAAAGGCGCGACAGGCTGCCAATCAGGATAGGTAAAAGCATACAGATAATGACTATCGTTGTGCAAATCCAACAAAACGGCCAGCCCGTTTCCGATCTCCACCCGATAAGGATAACGGAAATAAACGGAATCCAAGGCGGTCTCACCGACTGTCACCTCGTCTGTTTCCGGAAAAACCCCATAACGCGAATAACCGGAAGGACTGGAAGGGGAGCAGGAGGCTACGACTAATAAAATTCCTATATAAAATATGTCTAATAGGATGTTTTTCATCGAAATCCTTCAAAACGTTTCTTCACCTTTATTCCTTTGCAATCAATATCACCTTCTCCAAAGCAGTAAAGATTTGTGTTCTCACCTTGTGCTAATGCCTCAATATTGTCCAAAGCCAAGTCCGTCAAGTTTTCTTTTTCGGTTTGGGCACAAAAATATATTCCCGTAAGGCAGACGATGCCGGTTAAAAATTTTAATAATGTTCGTTTCATTGTTTTATCTAAAATAGAAGTTTATATTTGTAGACCTTTTTTCAGGATCATAGCTTCTTGGAGGTAACCTTGCAAAGATATGGTTATTTAAGAAAAACGGGCTGTTTTTTGGTTGAACAAAGGTTGAAAAATCATAAATAGCAGAAAATCAATTATCAAACAGGGCGAACGTCTACCTTTTTTCAACTTATATCAATAAAAAAAACATGAATAATCCCAGCAAAAACTCAGCAAATAGCTTCGACAAGCACTTCTCTTTTCTATTATGTGCATACATGCTATCATCTTTGTTTATCGTTTTTGTCGGCCATCTGTTTATATCCGAACGCAAAAAAGCGAACCTGAAAGAAGCCGGGATCGCCTTTTTCAAAGCGATCGAAAAAGAGAAAAAACAGTATATCACAACTTTTGTTTTCCAATATGATTCCCGACTTTCACCCAATACCATTTCAGGCGAGGAAAAGAGGAACTGGTACGAGCAAATATGTTTGATAAGCGATGATCCGAATCGTCACCATTTGGACAGTATTTTTCAAGCGGAACTGGACAACCGGAAAATCCGAGGTTCCGTTGCCATACAATGTGCAGTCGGAGACAAAGTGACGATCAGCCGACCGGAGGCTTTTTACAGAAAAGCGACAGCATTGGATGCCGTTTCTTATCGGAAAGATTTGGATGCCGGACAGAAAATCATTTTGCAACCTTATGTGCATTTGCCTTATCGATGGCTGGCTGGCTGTTGGCCCGTTTATATGCTTGTCGCAGTCTGGTTGTCCGGAACAGCATTGTTCATCTATATAGTACGGAAAAAACATAGACGATCTCACCTCGCTGCAAGTATCGACGTCGAACAGATCGTAGAAAAAATGCATGAACCGCAAATCAAGATTCAATGGACGCTTTTACCGGGAAATATTTCTTTTGATGAAGAGCATGGCATCTTGAAACAGGACGACAAAGAAGTTTCGTTATCCGGCGACAGCCTGCTTTATTTCCAGCATTTCATTCAGAAAGAAAGTTTCATGCTGACCTACCACGATATACTCGTGTATGTATATGGTATTAAGACGGATGAGATATCAAAGAACGACAGAAGCCGAATCTCGCATGGGATAGAACGGTTACAAAAGCAATTGGAAGGTTTTGAGAATCTTAAGATCATACTTGTCAGAGGCAAGGGTTACCGGATGGAAGTCAGCACCGACAACGACTAAAGGCCTCTTCCCTAAAACCAAAATGTTAAAACATACAATATCCCCTATCGAACGAACGAATTTTGTATTAGTTTATATTTCAATACTTTATCCAAACACATGTTTCTTAAAAAATATTACCCCTGCGGGTAATTTAAAATATATGGGGTAGAAATCCCAATTTCATGCACTACTGTTTCGATTCAGACCAACGGGTATTTTGAAAAACCGTACAATAAGCATGGAATGACAATAAGGTTTATTTTTAGGAGAGACCGACCTGATACCGAATCGGTAAAAATACGGGGGGGGAAGCCTGGGGATATTGTAAAAAACGCCCCTATAAACAAGAAAAAAGCTATCAAAACCACCTTTCCAAAAGGTTTCTCTGGCATCCTTCAAAAAACATTTCCGGAGGTGTTTTCCACGAGGTGCGCAGCTCTTTCCCATAACGACCGTCTTCATCGCCCCGGAGTGCGCAGTTCACCCAGCGTGAAAACGGTCGTCAGCACAATGAAGACGGTCGTCACGGGAAAAAGTTGCCGGAAATCCGAAGACGAAGTTCCTTATACGCTCCATATTCCTGCACCCTCTCCAAGCCGGCTCCGGATATCCAACTCACCGGAAGTTAAGGTTTACCGGATTGTCAGAGAAAACAAGATCCGGATCGACAAAAACACATATACCGGAAACAAACCGCGCAGACGTACAGGCAGTACGTCACAAAAATGTACCGTACTGCCTGCAAAAAGACACCCCGAAAACCAGACGTATCCGGGGTGAAATAGAAAAAACAGGGGTTATTGTAAAATCAGCATCCTCCTCATTCAGAAGATCCCTCCCTTACACATATCGTTGAAGTTCGTATGCTGCCCTTCCAACTTTTGGGCCTCATCGCCTTCGGGGTTCAGTTCGATGGATTTTTTCAGGTCTTCGAAAGCGCCTTCCTTATCCCCTTTCAGGTTCTTGGCACGCCCCCGTTCGGCGTATGCTTTGCCGAAATCCGGTAGTTATAACTTTGATATCCTGTTTTTTGGGGTAAATAAGTAATATTTCGGAAGGTTACAAGTTAATCATGGCATATTTTGGTTTGCTTCTTTTGGGACAACGGAAACGACTCAAAAACTTTATCTTGTTTCCTCGTCATATCAATCAATCTTTTCTCGATAAGTTTCCACTCATATTTGCCATTCAGCATGACAATATCCTCTTCAAAGTCTATGTCATCAAAGTAAGTTATGGCCTTGAAAGGTCTGATGACATTTGAACTGGGAAACTTACACTCATACATTTTCAGCATGGAGTTGAAAGGGAAGCGGGTAGAAAGAAAAGCTATATCAATGAAATCCTTTAAGCGCGAACCATTGTCCGCAATGGCGGAAAGTTTCATGGCAATAATGTCCCGCATGCTGTATAATCTGATATCCGACTCTGTATATGGCTCTTCAAGGTAGTCGTAAGAGTGGGTTATACAGTCTATCTTGACACCGGCTATGGAGCCTTTTAACGTATTTTTTTCCATAAAGTCAGTACGAAATCCATACTTGGCTGCAAGGAACTCCTCCATACTCTTCGCGTCAAACGGTTTCGGAGTGAAAAGATCCAGATCAACACTGATCCTGTGCCCTAAATACAGGGCCAAAGATGTCCCACCAGCCAGATTAAAATCCGACATGGCAGCTTCCGCTTCCAATTTCTTCAGGAGCTCAAGAGTTGGTCCCGCAACAGTTTCCGTGTATAGCATCTCAGTTCTTCTTTTTTAAGGTCAAAGGCAACGCAGACAAAATTCATGTCCCTTGGAGACAGGCTGGGAACTTCCTTTATTATTTCCCTGAATCCTTCTATGCCGCCATACAATTTGAACGCGGCATAAAAATCTGTCAGCCATCCCCTTTCGATGATGCGCTGAACCACCACCTTCCTTGTTTTCCACCAGTCAAAATGGGACAGGTCATACTCCCAAAGCAATGAAGGAGAGATTTCAACTTCGCCTTTGTATGTCTTATACTCGTCAAATATGGTCATATCCAATTCTTTTTATGATAGATACAAATTTACTCCATTTTGTCGGAACATACAATTTATCAGGCATCTTTTTAGAAGATTTCCCCCTTATACATCTTTTCAGAAGATCCCTCCCTTATACATATCGTTGAAGTTCGTATGCTGCCCTTCCAACTTTTGGGCCTCATCGCCTTCGGGGTTCAGTTCGATGGATTTTTTCAGGTCTTCGAAAGCGCCTTCCTTATCCCCTTTCAAGTTCTTGGCACGCCCCCGTTCGGCGTATGCTTTGCCGAAATCCGGCTTCAGGTCGATCGCTTCGTCGAAGAAAGTGATCGCTTCATCCAAACGTCCCTGTGTGATCAGGAGCTGGCCGACCAGCAGCATCGCTTCGTCGTTGAACGGATTCAGTTCCAACACATTCTGATAATCGGCCGTAGCAGCGTCGATATTTCCCATCGCTTCATGGATACGACCGCGCAGCAGGTAGGATGTTTCTTCTTCCGGAGCCAGCGTAATGGCTTTTTCCACATCGGGAAGCGCTTCGGTCGCCTGCTGCATCGACAACAATATCCGGGCACGCATCAAATAGGCATCCGTAAAATCTTCTTTCAAAGCAATCGCTCTCGTCAGGTCGGCAATAGCCCCCAGCGGATCGGAAGTCGTCCGCTTCGCCTTCCCCATCAGGAACCAAGCTAGATGGTTCGTCTCTTCCAATTCAAGAATATGCCGGCAATCGGCGATCACATCCGCATCCTTGTCCAACATGAAAAGCACGTTCACCCTTGTCAGCAGCGTATTGATATGGTCCGGCTCAAGCTCCACCATACGGTTCAGCACTTCGAGCGCGTCCTCTGCCTTATTCGCCGTCGTATAGGCAGCGACCAGATACGTCATCGTCTCGAAATCTTCTTGTAACTTCAACGCTCCGGTAAAACATTTGATGGCATACGCCACCTGCCCTATCTTCTGGGCGCGGACACCATCATATTTCAGAATATCGAAATTTTTCTGATCGTTCTTGCTTTTTTCTTCTTCGGGCGTTGCTGCCTTAGAGGAAGAGAATAGTGATGTAAAGAAGTTTCCCATGATTTAATTACAAATTGTTTTCAGGGAGGCAAAGATACGAAAAGTCCGAACCCTTTTCATATTTTTTATGAAGAATCTATAAGTGAGTTTCAGACATTTTTCTAATTTTGTAGCTGAATTTTTAACTTGGGAAGGATTGTGCCAGCCACACCAACCGCACGCTTTCCCGTCAATAAATGAGTATGGAAAACATAGAAACTGGACTTTTGTTAATGATCGTAGGAATGACCACTGTTTTTGCTATCCTGATGATCGTTATCTATCTTGGGAAGGGCCTGATCGTACTGGTAAACAAATATGCGCCCGAAGAGATTATCGTTAAAAAACAAACGACACCACAAAGGCAGACTGCTGCACCGGCTGCCGGCATTACGAACCAGGCAACCGCCGCAATCGTATCGGCTGTAAGCGTTATGACAGGCGGAAAAGGGAAAGTCGTCAAGATCGAGAAATTATAATAGCATTTATACATATAGAATATCATGAAAAGAGAAATCAAATTTAGTTTGGTCTTCCGTGACATGTGGCAATCTGCCGGAAAATATGTCCCCACCGTAGACCAGCTAACACGGGTGGCACCGGCCATTATCGAGATGGGATGCTTCGCCCGCGTAGAGACCAATGGCGGAGGATTCGAACAAGTAAACTTATTATTCGGTGAAAACCCAAACAAAGCCGTACGCGAATGGACGAAACCGTTCCATGAAGCCGGCATACAAACCCACATGCTGGACCGTGCGCTGAACGGCCTGCGTATGAGTCCCGTACCCGACGATGTTCGCCAGTTGTTCTATCAGGTGAAGAAAGCACAGGGAACAGATATCGCCCGTACATTCTGCGGTTTGAACGACGTACGCAACATCGCTCCTTCCATCAAATATGCGAAAGCGGCAGGGATGATCTCGCAATGCTCATTGTGCATCACCCACTCCCCGATCCACACGGTGGACTACTACACCAAGATGGCAATGGAACTGATCGAGCTGGGAGCAGACGAGATCTGCATCAAGGATATGGCCGGTATCGGCCGTCCGCATTCTTTAGGACAGATCGTCGCCAACATCAAGGCCAAGCATCCGGAAATCCCGGTCCAGTATCACAGCCATGCCGGCCCCGGATTCAATGTGGCTTCGATTTTGGAAGTATGCAACGCTGGTTGCGACTACATCGACGTAGGCATGGAACCGCTCTCGTGGGGCACAGGCCATGCAGACCTGCTGACCGTGCAGGCGATGCTGAAAGATGCCGGCTATAAAGTATCGGAGATCAACATGGAGGCGTATATGAAAGTCCGCAGCCTGATCCAGGAATTCATGGATGACTTCCTCGGTTTGTATATCAGCCCGAAGAACCGTTTGATGAACTCGTTGCTGATCGGTCCGGGGCTGCCGGGCGGTATGATGGGAAGCCTGATGTCCGACCTCGAAAAGAACTTGGAGACCATCAACAAGAGCAATATCAAGAACAACAAGCCGCTCATGAGCCAAGATCAATTGCTGATCAAGCTGTTCGACGAAGTGGCTTATGTATGGCCGCGTGTCGGCTATCCTCCATTGGTCACCCCGTTCAGCCAGTATGTCAAGAACCTGGCGCTCATGAACGTGATGCAGATGGAGAAAGGGAAAGCCCGCTGGAGCATGATCGCCGACGATATCTGGGACATGATCTTAGGTAAAGCCGGACGTCTGCCAGGTCCGTTGGCTCCCGAAATTATCGAGAAAGCGAAAGCCGAAGGACGCAAATTCTTCGAAGGGAACCCGCAGGACAACTATCCTGACGCACTCGACAAGTATCGCAAGCTGATGAACGAAAAACAATGGGAAACAGGCGAAGACGACGAAGAACTGTTCGAATACGCCATGCACCCGGCACAATACGAAGCCTACCGTTCGGGAAAGGCCAAAGTGGAATTCAAAGCCGACGTAGCCAAGAGAAAAGCTGAAAAGCAAGCGGCTGCCCAACCGGTCGACACTCCGTCACCAGCTGCCCCGGCCAGTGTGACAATGGCCATGCCGACAACTCCGCAGGTCATGACCGTCGATGTGAACGGCCAGGCCTACAAAGTGACCGTTGCATTCGGAGACACGGCGAATACCGCCCCGGCAGAAACACAGGCTGCTACAGCCGCGACATCCGCTCCCGCTACGGCTCCGGCCGGTGCCGGCAAAGAAGTGCTCTCGCCGCTGGAAGGTAAATTTTTCTTAGTGAAAGGAGCTTCGGACACGCCTGTGAAAGTGGGAGATGTAGTAAAGGAAGGCGACGTGCTTTGCTATGTGGAAGCCATGAAGACCTATAATGCCGTACGTGCGGAATTTGGCGGAACAGTCACTGCGATCTGCTTAGCTTCCGGTGACGCGGTTTCTGAAGATGACGTATTAATGACGATACAGTAATGAACGAGATATTTCAAAATCTATATGAGATGACTGCGTTCAGCAACATCATTGCTGAACCGCAGTTCTTGATCATGTATGCCATTGCGTTCATACTGCTTTATTTGGGTATCAAAAAACAGTATGAACCGTTGTTGCTCGTACCGATCGCGTTCGGCGTGTTGCTTGCCAACTTCCCCGGAGGCGATATGGGGGTGATACAGGCCGACGAAAACGGCATGATCAACGTGCACGGGGTGATGAAGAACATTTGGGATATGCCGCTCCATGACATTGCGCATGAGTTGGGGCTGATGAATTTCATCTACTATATGCTGATCAAGACCGGGTTCCTTCCTCCTATCATCTTCATGGGTGTGGGGGCATTGACGGATTTCGGGCCGATGCTGCGTAACCTGCGTTTGTCCATATTCGGGGCGGCCGCCCAGCTGGGTATTTTCACCGTGCTGCTGGTAGCCATCCTGATGGGATTCACGCCGAAGGAAGCTGCTGCTTTAGGGATTATCGGCGGTGCGGACGGACCGACTGCCATCTTTACAACCATCAAACTGGCTCCTCACCTGTTAGGGCCGATTGCCATTGCCGCCTATTCCTATATGGCACTGGTTCCGGTTATCATCCCGTTGGTTGTCAAGCTGCTTTGTTCAAAGAAAGAGCTGTCCATCAATATGAAGGAGCAGGAAAAGAAATATCCGTCCACTACGGAGATCAAGAACTTGCGTGTTTTGAAGATTATCTTCCCGATCGTAGTGACGACGGTCGTGGCCCTGTTCGTTCCGAGTGCAGTACCGTTGATCGGTATGCTGATGTTCGGTAACCTGGTCAAGGAGATCGGAACCAATACATTCCGCCTGTTCGACGCCGCTTCGAACAGCATCATGAATGCAGCGACCATTTTCTTAGGGTTATCGGTCGGTGCGACCATGACGACCGAGGCGTTCCTGAACTTCACGACAATCGGTATCGTAATCGGTGGTTTCCTGGCATTTGCCCTTTCCATTGCGGGAGGCATTCTCTTCGTCAAACTGTTCAACCTCTTTACGAAGAAGAAGATCAACCCGCTGATCGGAGCGACCGGACTGAGCGCCGTACCGATGGCCTCCCGCGTTGCGAATGAGATAGCCTTGAAATACGATCCCAAAAACCATGTACTTCAATATTGCATGGCCAGCAACATCTCCGGCGTTATCGGTTCCGCCGTAGCTGCTGGCGTATTGATCTCGTTCTTAGGATAATTTCAAACAGGATTATATTTAGGCACGGATTTCACCGAATTTGGTCGAATCCGTGCCTATTTTTGACATCTACCTGCAAATTATTTGCTCCCGAATGCTGTAATCCCAAAATATTTACTTTAATTTGTGACTTGATATAGGATACATTTATCCTTTTCCTAAATGCGATTGAATATGAAGGACACTCACGAAGCTAATTTGCCAACCGAAGAAAACGGCAAATTGGAAGAAACTAAAGCTCCGGAAACAACACCGGAAAACACGGCGGAGGCAGTTGTAACAAACGAAACACCGGACGCCGGAGTTGCAGCAGAAGAAACATCTGAAGCAGAAGTCAAAACAGATGAAGTTGCGGCAGGTGAAGAGACCGTTGCGACCACGGGAAAATTGTCGAAAGAAGAAATTCTGGAGAAACTGACCGGTTTGGTAGGAGCGGCGGCAGACACGACACGCAACGAGGTGGAAGCACTCAAACAGGCTTATTACAAAATCCACCGGAGCGAAGTGGACGAATTGAAGAAAGCATTCCTTACAGCCGGCGGTGAAGAAAAGGATTTTGTCGCCCCCGAAGACGAAACCGAAAGCAAGATCAAAGAACTGCTCAACGTCTACAAAGAAAAACGGGCTGCTATCCTTGCCGAAGAAGAGCGGGTCAAAGCAGCCAATTATGCCTTGAAACTCCAATTGATCGACCAGCTGAAAGCATTGACTGAAAGCCAGGAAGATTTCAACAAACTATATAACGACTTCAAGGACATCCAGCAGAGATGGAAAGAAGTGAAAGCCGTTCCGCAGGAGCATGTCAGCGAACTGTGGAAGAACTATCAGATATACAGCGAGAAGTTCTATGACATCATCAAGATAAATAACCAGTTCCGCGACTACGACTTCAAGAAGAACTTAGAAATGAAAACGGCTCTTTGCGAAACTGTCGAGAAACTGCAAACGGAACCGGATGTCGTATCCGCTTTCCATCAGCTTCAGAAGCTACACCAGCAATGGCGCGAAATCGGCCCGGTAGCGAAAGAACTGCGCGAAGACCTGTGGTCCCGCTTCAAAGCCGCTTCCACGATTATCAACAAACGCCATCAGGAGCATTTCGAAGGACTGAAAGCGAAAGAACAGGAAAACCTGGAAGCCAAGACTGCCATTTGCGAGCAGATAGAAAACATCGATTTCCAGGCTTTGAAATCATTCAAAGACTGGGAAGAAAAGAATAAGGAAGTAATTGCCCTGCAGGACAAATGGAAAACGATCGGCTTCGCCCCGAAAAAATCGAACGTGAAGATATTCGAACGTTTCCGCGCCGCCTGCGACGTTTATTTCAACCGCAAAAGCGAATTCTACAAGAATATAAAGGACGAGATGGAAAAGAATCTCGAACTGAAAAAAGCCTTGTGCGAAAAAGCCGAAGCATTGAAAGACAGTACGGATTGGAAGAGCACAACCGAAAAAATGATCGCCTTGCAAAAAGAATGGAAGACGATCGGCTCGGTAGCCCGCAAACATTCCGATGCCGTCTGGAAACGCTTTATCTCGGCTTGCGACTATTTCTTCGAACAGAAGAACAAGAACGCATCTTCCCAAAAGAGCGTAGAGCAAACGAATTTAGCTGCTAAAAAGGCTCTGATCGAAAAGATCAACACGCTCGACGAAGCCGACCATGATGAAGCACTCGCTGTCCTGAAAGGATATATGGCAGAATGGAACACGATCGGTCATGTTCCTTTCAAAGAGAAAGACAAGGTTTACAAGGAATATCACGAAGCAGTCGACCAACAATTCGACCGTCTCAAGGTTGACCAGAACGACCGTAAGATGCAGACTTTCCGCAGCAACCTCAGCGACATGAGCAACGGCGAACGGGGTAAAGGCAAACTATACGGCGAACGGGAGAAACTGATGCGTATGTACGAACGGATGAAGAACGAACTTCAAACTTACGAAAACAACATCGGGTTCCTGAGCATCTCCTCCAAAGGCGGCGGTGGCCTGCTCAAAGAGATGGAACGCAAGATCGACAAGCTGAAAAACGAGATGGCACTCATCATTAAAAAGATCGATGCCATCGACGAAAACCTCGAATAAAATCTCAAAACGGTTTTACCGGACGCAGATAACGCAGAATACGCAGACAAGCGCAGATATTATTGACAATCAATAAATAAGTCTGCGTTTATCTGCGTATTCTGCGTTATCTGCGTCCGGTACATCCTATTATCAAACTAAAATATGAAATCTAAAATACATTTTTTCAATCCAGGACACGAAACCGCCATACTACAAGGCTCTGAAAATTACACTCCGCCAGCAAACGTGCAAAGGATGATCAGGGAGTTATCCTATCTTCCCGTCTGGTACGCGGACCCGGAAGATTTTGTTTTTACGGAAGAGATCGCTTCGCCACGTTTCTTCTCCTTACAACCGAAGGAGCTCAGACCGTTCGCCAAGCTAATCTCACGCAAGGAGATCAAACAGCAGAAGGACAACCTACCCGAAATGCAAGCTGCTCCTTGGGGACTTTCCCCGCACAGCCATTCCCTTTTTGAAAAACTCCGGAAGAGCGGCAGCCTGAACCTTACGATCCCGGAATGGAAAGAAGAATACACACGGTTGACAAGCCGTCAGACAGCAGCCGGGTGTCTGGACAAAATACGGGAACTCCTGCCTGATATGGACGTGCCGGTGTCGCCTAAATTCTGCAAAAAAGTGAGGGAAGTGGAAAAATACCTGATCCTCCAAAATGCTCCTTTCGTGCTGAAGACTCCCTATTCGTCTTCCGGCAGGGGACTGCTCTGGTTGCCGGAACGCAAATTGACCGCAAAAGACCGTGTCTGGATCGAGGGGGCACTTAACAAGCAGGGATGTGTCAGCATAGAATGTGCACTGGACAAACACCAGGATTTCGCGATGGAGTTTTATTCGGACGGAAACGGGAACGTACGCTATGAAGGGCTTTCCGTATTCGGAGCTGAAAAGAAAGGAGCTTATTCCGGAAACGTATTGGGTGAACAGGCCTATCTGGAAAGTTTCTTCGTCGAGAACTTCGGAGACAAATTCCAGCAACTGAAAGAAGCTGTCGGAGAGGCAATCCGGCAGATATATGGAAACATCTATACCGGTTATCTGGGCGTGGACATGTTGGTCTATCGCAGAAAAACAAACGGTGAATTCGCCATACACCCTTGTATAGAAGTGAACATGCGCTATACAATGGGGATGGTCGCTTTGCGCATCAGCCAAAAATACCTGGCTCCCAACGCCCGGGGAGACATGCGCATCACCTACACAAACAAACCGGGAGAAGCCTACGAACAACACTGCTTCATGAAAAAGGCTTATCCACTTGAAATGAAAGATGGAAAAATAAGAGAAGGATATATTTCTCTCTGCCCAGTCACAAGAGAGACTAAGTACAGGGCTTATATTCTGGTTTTCTAACCTTTGCGTGTATCACTAGGGTTATCGGATTTCCCATACCTGGCATTTTCAATCTACCGGAGAGATAGACAACGAAGCCCCCGAAGACGGTAATCATCTTCGGGGGCTTGTTTTTTGTATGCCCTTGTCCTTCACAGGGGAAAGGCTACATGAACTTTTAAATTCAATATACTTTAGTATTATTAATATTAAATCTGGCCGCTTGTTCTCCTCTCACAGGGTAATTGCCGGTTGAACGGCACGCGGCCAAACATTTTAGAATTATTTGATTATAAATTCAATCTTATTTCACAATCGCCTTAACAGCAGCTTCGCCTTCAACAGCCACAACTACTACACCTGCCGGAGCAGCGATCGTTGCATTGTCGGAAGTCAGAACTGTGTTTGCAACTGGCTGGCCTAAGATATTGCTGATAACAACCTTCTTACCAGCAGCTCCGGTAATTTCAACCTGGCCTTCAGATGCGATCACTTTCACACCGTCAGTTGTGATAGTTTCGTTACCGGTAGCTTCTTCGTCTTCTGCTGAAACATTAAGAACATTTACAACTACTGCATCCTCTTTCGGACCCATTGCCAATACACCATTGATGTTATGAACATAATTCTTACCATTGTTGTTCTGACACACGATATTATATTCATTTTCAGAATCTTTACTTGCAAATTCGAAACTAAACTGGAAGTTCTTAACTCCTGCTTTAACATCATGTTTCAAGCCATCGGCTGATTTACCGGCTGCAACAGAAACTGTGTCGATCTTGGCTGCAGCATCCAAAGTCGGGACCAACAATGTATCTTGAGCCATGATAGAAGCTGTGCGGAACATAACGCGGTTTGCACCTGTACCATAGATGTACGGGAGTTCTTTGTTTGCATCCTTTGCAGCAGCAGAGTCTACAGAATTCCACATATACAGTCTGCTTGCAGCGACTTCTTCAGTTGCTTTAACTCCCTTCGTGATATAGTAAGTATAAGGAGCAGCATTGTCATAATGAGCAGTATCCAACCAGAAAATAAAGTCTAAGTTGTCATAAGCATCAGCTCTCAAGTCGCCTTCACGAACTGCGATAGCCTGGTTCTTTGCATTAACAGCAGCATAGTCGCCATTGATAGCCTGGATACGCACGTGTTTAGGCAGAGATTTGTAAGAGGCAGGAGCTGCCTGCGGTTTAACGATGAACATGTCATTACGAGCATCCAGATCTTCACCTGAGATGGTCTTGTATTGAGTGCTGACAACCAATTTTTTGTTGTTAGTACCATCATACAATACGAATATGGTGAATAAGCCTTTTATATTCGGAGTTGCAACACCGGGCGGTCAGTATAGTAAAACGAGCTTTGGTCAAAAAAGAGCTTATAGAAATCGAAAAACGCCGAGTTGTCATTCCTAAAAAATGGTCATTTGAAAAAACGCCCTTTTCCGCCGGACAAGATGTAAAAACAGGGCATAAAAGTATCCTTTGCATAGCAAATAAACATCCCCACACCTCCGGCAAGAATCCACGAATACCCGGGTCTGCACCTCTCCTACACCCGGATGTCCGGGTCTTTTACATCCGGGTCTCGAGTAGCTTTCCTAATTGTTTTTGGCAAAAGAAAAGCTGGTCTTGATGAAAAAAGAAGCCGTTTTAACATATTCTGCACCTATTTCTGACCGGTCTTTATTTTATATACAGATTGATACACAGCATGTTGACGTTTTTTATCATGACAGTTATGATAGATGAATGATAATAGAAAATAGCAACTATCATACTGTAACGTATTGTGTTAAAATAATATGTAGGAGATTATGATAGTATGATAGTTGTTCTCTACAAAACACTTATATATATTTGTCCGTATCGACGGCAAAAGCAGATGGGCACTTTATGAGTTTGGTGTGGTTGCCCTGAGTTTGACCGTCTTAAACTTGCTGATACAAAGAAATTGACTACCTTTGCCTGTACAACATATTAAATACTAAGAATATGGACACAGTAATCAAAAAAGTAGAACTATCCCTTCCGGAAATGGATATGGTTTTGCTGAAAGAACTGGCAGAGAAGTACGGTTGGAGTATCGGCAAGAAAAAATCAGGAATCCAAAAGGGTTTGGACGATATCAAGGCGGGACGGACTTACAGAGCCAAAGATATGAATGATTTGAAACAACATTTATTAGGTTAGAATGTATACAGTTGAAACGACTCGGCAGTTTGACAAAAGTTTCAAACGCTGTATGAAAAGAAACCTTAACCCTGAATTATTATGGGAAGTTATCGACCTATTGCAAGCAACCGGAACCCTTCCCGAATACTACCGCCCGCATAAACTTAGCGGAAGTTATGAAGGACTATGGGAATGCCATATCAAAGGCGATTGGCTCTTGATATGGCAACAAAACGATACGAAGCTTATCTTGATTATGACCGACACCGACACTCATGCCGACCTGTTCTGATCTTCGACGTCGTTACCGGTTATGTTTGATCAGATTCATAAATTCTTCACGCGTTTTGGCCTGTTGGAAGAATCCGGTGAAATCCGAAGTTGTCGTCAGGGAGTTTTGCTTCTCGACACCACGCATCTGCATACACATATGTTGTGCCTCGATCACGACCATCACGCCTAACGGATCGAGCGTTTCCTGAATGCAGTCTTTGATCTGCATGGTCAATCGTTCCTGAATCTGAAGACGGCGGGCGAAGATATCCACGACACGGGGGATCTTGCTCAACCCCGTAATATATTTTTTGGGGATATAGGCAACATGGGCCTTTCCAAAGAAGGGCAACATATGATGCTCACAAAGAGAAAAGAAATCGATATCCTTTACAATCACCATCTGTTTGTAGTCTTCTTCCTTGAACATGGCGCCACGAAGCACGGCAGCCGGGTCCTCACGATAGCCTTTGGTCAGGAACTGCATGGCTTTGGCTACACGTTCGGGCGTTTTCAACAGACCTTCGCGGTCTACCTCTTCACCAAGCAGATTGATAATACTTTTATAATGGCCGGCCAGTTCTTCGCGGGCCAGCAAAGTCTTCTCGTTTATTTCTTCACTCATTTCAATTCAATGGGATTTTGACTTCTTCCCTCACGATGTACATTTCTTTCCTATAGGCCGGGAATGCATCCATCAGAAGACGTTGCATGTGATAAGCCTCTTCGTGTGAACGGAAATCACCGATACGCAGACGCCAGAACGGAGCATTGTACGTCACATAAGTCGGGACATCAGGGAAAAGTTCCTTAATTTCTTTTTCTTTCCGGAAAGCCTCATCCTTGGATTTACGCTGGTTATTACCGGAAAACACTTGTGTACGATAGCCTTGTATTTTCAGAAAGGCCGTGCTATCAGTCTTTTCTACCCCTTCGCCATGCAACCGTTTGCCGAGCATATTACGAAGAGCATCCGGCCCGCGCACCACAACAGTTCCTTTTCCGGGAACTCTCTCCTGCAAGGCGTCGATAATGTCTTCCGCCTGTCCATCGACATCCGTCTGGGCAGACAAAACAGATGCACCAAGCAGCATACATAAAGATAGGATACAAGATAGTCGTTGCATATTGGAATGTCGGTTATGATATCGTAATCATGAGGGTGTGTCAAATTGATATTACCGGACGCAGATGGCGCAGAATACGCAGACAGACGCAGACAGACGCAGATTTATTTTGTAGATAATTAATATATCTGCGTTAATCTGCGCTCGTCTGCGTCATCCGCGTCCCATGAATACCGATATTTGACACATCCTCACGAAAGACAATTATTTATCAAACGCTTCGATAATCGGCATGAACTTGTCAACAGCCAAAGAAGCACCACCGATCAGACCACCGTCTACGTTCGGTTTAGCAAACAGTTCCTTAGCGTTGCCTGCGTTACAGCTACCACCGTAAAGGATGGTGCAGTTGTCGGCAATTTCCTGACCATATTTAGCAGCCAGAGTAGCACGGATATGAGCGTGGATTTCTTCAGCCTGGTCAGATGTAGCAGTCTTACCTGTACCGATAGCCCAAACCGGTTCGTAAGCCAGGACGATCTTAGCGAAGTCTTCAGCAGAGAGGTCGAACAAAGAGCCCTTGATCTGAGCATCTACCACTTCGAAATGCTTGCCGGCTTCTCTTTCTTCCAGCACTTCACCGATACAGAAGATCGGAGTCAGACCGTTAGCCAAAGCCAATTCAACCTTTGTTTTCAGGATTTCCGGAGTTTCGTGATAATAAGCACGTCTTTCAGAGTGGCCCAAGATCACATATTTTGCACCTGTAGAAGCCACCATAGCAGCAGAAACTTCGCCAGTGTAAGCGCCTTTTTCCTTGTCTGCACAGTTTTCAGCAGCAACACCGATCTTGTTCGTGTCGATAGCAGCAGCAACGCTTGCCAAATGAGTGAACGGAGTACCGATGATCACATCACAGTTAGGAGTTTTACCTTTAAGAGCTTCGTCCAAGCCTTTTGCCAAAGCAAGACCTTCAGGAAGGGTAGTGTTCATCTTCCAGTTTCCTGCAACAATATTCTTTCTCATGACTTAATTAATTAAATATGTAATACAAATAGTTATTTCTTTTCTTTCCGTTTGCGTCTGAAACGCAGCAGGTCATACATCCAAACGAGCAGCAAAGGTACGGTAAAAGTCAATAGGTTGGTTGCGAGGCCCCCATCTTCTTTACTTTTTATCTTGCTCCCGTCCAAGCAACGATCCATAACCGCCTTGACATCCTCCTCAGCCGGAATATCGTTGTAATGCCATTTACCCAGTATCGTACCGCCTTTCAGCAGCACCAGGCCGGGGTTGGAACGGATAATCGTCTTCAGCAGTACTTCGTCCGCCATCCGGAAAGGATATTCGGCTCCGGTATTGTCGCTCCAGGCATCGATCGCCTCAGGCGAAGAGCCCGTCACACAATAGAACGGAATATCATGTTCGAGTGCATAATCATACACACCGTTGATCTCATCCATCTGTTCATCATCCGCCTCTTCCAACTTCGGAGCGACAAGTAGCAAAACAGGACCGGGATTTCCGATGATTTCTTCCGTCACATCATCGCCCTCTCCATTATAAATATTGAACGCGGCAACAGGAGGCTGATAGCCTTTCTTGACCAATTCCGTCTTCGAATCAACGAATGTCCAGCTACTGTCGTTTGCCGGATAGTCTTCAAGCGAGAACTCTTTCTTCACGCCGTCTTTTTCATACACGAACGTGTACTTATATTCATCCTGCGGAGCCCCTTCGGGTATCTCCATCAACTCCGGTATATTCGCACCGACCTTATATGGACGGAAATCGATTACAGGCAGATGATTGTAATTATAATAAGCGAAACCGACGCCGAACAGGTAGGCATACAAAGCGACAAACCAATACACCCGGAAAGTAAAGCACTGGAATAAACGCTGGTTGTAAATAAACGTAACAATAGCGGCAAGAGAGAGTACGATATTTTTAAAGAACGTCTCCCAATTGGAGATTACCAGCGCATCTCCGAAACAACCGCAATCCGATACGGGATCGAAAAGAGCCAGATACAAGGTAAGTGGCGTCATAAACGCCATAAACGCCAAGACAAGGAAAGAGACATATCGCCGATACACTCCCAACAGCATACAGACACCGAGCGCAAACTCGATTGCCGAAAGATTGAAAGACAACAATACCGTAAAAGGTTGCAGCATGTCCAGTCCGAAGGAAGCCAGGTATTCACCGATCTTGATCGCACCTCCCACCGGATCGACCGCCTTGACAAAACCGGAGAAGATAAATACAACTCCGATCAGTAAACGGCACAATTCCGCCAATATCTTCAAAGCGCCTCCCTTATTCTCCACTTTCAACTGTTCCCTCCATACTCCAGCTTAATCAAACCAAACAACGCATAGTTGATCATATCCATATAGTTGGCATCGATACCTTCGGACACGATCGTCTTGCCTCCATGGCTCTCGATCTGCTTCGTACGATAAAGTTTCATCAGGATCAGATCCGTATAGGAACTGATACGCATACCACGCCATGCCTCACCATAATCATGATTCTTGGCATACATCAACTCTTTGGTTTCCGTTATGTATTTATCATACAAGGCCAACGCCTCTTCATTGCTTATATCTGTCGTATCGGCAAATCCTTTTGCCAATTGTATCAAGCCGATAACCCCATAGTTCACGATTGCGACAAACTCCGGCCGGATCCCTTCATCCACCATGCTCACACCTTTTATCTCAAGGCTGCGAATCCGGTTTGCCTTAATAAATATCTGGTCGGTCAGCGACTGCGGACGCATGATTCGCCACGAGGGACCATAATCTTTCAACTTCTTTTCAAACAGTTCCCGGCATTGGGATATTACTCTTTCGAATTGTTCCTTCGTATCAGCCATACTTTCTTAGCATTTACATCCGTACAAAGATAGGGATAAATCCATACCTGACCAAAAGAGAGGCTACTTTAGCCGGAAATAAAAAGAGCCATCCGTACACAACGGACAGCTCTTCATTATCGTTTTTACCAAATCTTAATCAAGAACAGCGAAGTGAACGGCCCAATTTCAGAATCGTCGTTTTCGTAATGCCATTCAATTCACAAAGCTTTGAAACAGTCGTACCGTATTTAGCAGCAATAGCCCCCAACGTATCACCTGATTTCACACGATGGTAAACCGGAGTTGCCTCTTGCTGCCCGGCATTGGAAGTCTGGTTGATCGAAGCGACAGCTGCAGCATCAGCCGCAACCGTAGTCTTCACGGTTTGCTTTACGCTCGCAGAAGCGGTCGGTTTCGATGTCCCGGCTTTAGCGGAAGCGACCGCGCCGGCACTGCAACGAATCGACTGTCCGATTCGCAAGACAGACGTGCTTTTCAGGCCGTTCAGACGGCACAATTCATTCACGCTGGTTCCATATATCCGGGCAATCTTGCCTAACGTATCACCTGACTTCACACGGTGATAAACCATCCGGTCGGAAGAAGAAGTATAGATATTGCTTCTGCGCCCGTTAATCTTTATGTTATGGAAAACATAAGTATCCTGGTGAGGAACACCATTTTCGAAATCTATAATTTCAGCCGGATTAATGGCCTGTCCTAAAAAGCGGGTTTCAAAGTGAAGATGGGAACCGGTAGAACGTCCCGTGTTACCGCCTAATCCGATCGTTTCGCCTGCACGTACGATCTGGTTCTCTTCCACCAAAATCTTAGATAAATGTCCATAGATTGTTTCCAAACCGTTCGGATGGCGAAGCACCACATAATAGCCATATCCTCGACGTTCGAAAGCCTTAATACGAACCTTACCGTTAAAAGCGGCACGGATCGTATCACCCTTCAACACCTTCAAATCTATCCCTTTATGCATACGACGGCGACGAGGCCCATATTTAGAGGTGATCCTTGCCATAGAATCAATGGCGATAGGATAGACAAAGGAGGAACAGTCTATCGCAAACGAATCCGGGAAATTGACCTTCGCAGTTCCCCGAAACGGATCGACCCAACGGTTCTCCCAATTGGAGCCGTACAATTCGTCAGCGGGAAACATCAAGTTCTCCTTTTCTTCCATTTCGATCTCGCTGAGGGTTGCGAGTTCTTTCAGTTCCATATTTTTCCGGATATTAACACGGTCTGCCATCAATTCAGAAACACGTTTATCCATCTTTTTAATATGAACGATTTGCTTCGGAGTCCCTTTATCTTCTTTTATTTTAGCTTCAACAGCTGATACCAGAATAGTGGTACAACAAATAAACAGTAATGCTCGTATCTTCATTATTCTTATCACTTTCGACAGTAATCCCACGGTGAAAAATCATGATATAGAATGGTTTATTCCACCGTCATCCCGTCAAAGTTCGTAATTTTGAATAAGCCGGCAAAATTCAATAACGAAAAATTTCCGCAATGAAACCAAAGAAAAGCAAAAGCAGACTTTTTATCCTTTGATTTACATAAGATTAAAACAAAACATGTTTCACAACATATTAGCTGATCATTCCCCAATTTACCTTCTTAGCAAAGAGAGTTTTCAGGCGTTCGTTCAATATCCGGTTAGGTTCGGATAACAAATCGGGATCTTCGTTCAAAACCTCCTGGGCGATATCACGCGCATACTGAAGGATTTGTCCATCGGCAGCCAGATTCGCGATCTTAAGGTCTATCCCCTCTCCGCTCTGGCGCGTTCCTTCCAGGTCACCATGCCCCCGCAGACGCAAATCGGCCTCGGCAATCTCGAAACCGTTGTTGCTGCTCACCATTATTTCCAGGCGCTTGCGTGTCTCGTTGCTCAGTTTATAAGAAGAGACAAGTACGCAATATGACTGCTCCGCCCCACGTCCCACCCGGCCGCGAAGCTGATGCAACTGGGAAAGGCCGAAGCGTTCGGCGCTTTCGATAACCATCACGGAGGCATTCGGTACGTTCACACCGACTTCTATCACAGTCGTCGCCATCAATATCTGTGCTTCACCGGAAATAAACTTCTGCATTTCCGCCTCTTTGTCGGCTGCTTTCATCTTTCCGTGAACCATGCATACTTTATATTCCGGAAACACCTCTTTGAATGTCTCGAAACCCTCTTCCAAGTTCTTATAATCCAATTTCTCACTGCCTTCAATCAAAGGATAAACGACATAGACTTGTCGACCCTGTCCGATTTCCTTACGGAGGAAGTCGTAAAGTTGCGCTTTCTTATTATCATAGCGGTGCACGGTCTGGATCGGTTTACGTCCGGGTGGCAACTCATCGATCACCGAGACATCCAAGTCACCGTATAAAGTCATGGCAAGTGTACGGGGAATAGGCGTCGCGGTCATCACCAGGACATGAGGAACAATCGAATTTTTCGTCCACAACCGGGAACGCTGTTCCACCCCGAAACGGTGTTGTTCGTCTATAATCGCCAGACCGAGAGAGGAAAAGACGACTGTCTCTTCAATCAGCGCATGTGTCCCGATCACGATCTGGATCTCACCGCTCGCGATAGCCGGCAATATCTTATTCCGCTCCTTCTTTTTCGTCGAGCCGGTCAGGAGGGCTACTTTTATATCCATGTCTTTCAGAAAGCCCATGACTGTCGCATAATGCTGAGTCGCCAGAATCTCCGTCGGCGCCATCATACAAGCCTGACAATGGTTATCGACCGCCAACAGCATAGAGAGCAAAGCCACCAAAGTCTTCCCGCTTCCCACATCTCCCTGCAAAAGGCGGTTCATCTGCCGTCCGCTTCCCATATCGGCACGAATCTCACGGACAACGCGTTTCTGCGCATTCGTCAGCTCGAAAGGCAGATATTCTTTATAAAACGTATTAAAATAATCTCCAACGGAAGGAAAGACAATCCCTTTCAACTTCAGCTTGCGCAGGTTGGAAGAACGAAGAATGTTAAGCTGGATGAAAAACAACTCGTCAAACTTCAGGCGCAGTTGGGCTTTCCGTAATTTATCGACCGATTCCGGAAAATGCACATTCCGTATTGCTTCCGGAAACGGCATCATGCGGATACGGTTCAAGACAGCCGGAGGAAGTGTTTCAGGCAGCGTCCAGTTCAAACCGCTTAACAATGTGTACTGCAAATTCTGGACCGCCCGCGAATTGAGGAACGACTTTTTCATCTTCTCGGACGTATTATAGAACGGTGTCAGCCCGTTGGCTACCTTATCCGCCTGGTCCAGCGTGTCTATATCCGGATGAGGGATATTATAGATATGCCCGAACTCAGTCGGTTTGCCGAACACGATATAATCGACACCAGTCTTGATCTTGTCCATAACATAGTTAATTCCTTTGAACCAAACCAGATCGATCGTCCCCGTCCCGTCCGTAAATTTCCCGATCAACCTCCTTGTACGCCCCTCGCCTACCGTATCGAAAAACAAGATGCGCCCTTTCAACTGTATATAAGGCATATCGCCAGTCACCTCCGCAACCTTATAAAAACGACTACGGTCAATGTATTTGTACGGAAAGTAGAACAACAGGTCTTCATACGAAGAAATGCCGGCTTCCTTCTGCAATATTTCCGCCTTTTTCGGGCCGACGCCCGGCAGATACATGATGGAACGTTTGTCGAGATCGAGCATATACAAATATTTATTTTGCAAGTAACGCCTTTGCCACCAACAGATCGAACGGAGTCGTAATCTTTATATTTTCCCGGTTTCCCGGAACAGTCTTGACCGTATGTCCGAAAGCCTCCGCAACTGAAGCATCGTCAGTAAAAAACTCCGAGTAAGGTTGTTCATACGCTTTCAAAAGCAAATCATAATCGAAAACCTGCGGGGTTTGCACCGCCTGATAACGCGAACGATCGACCAGACGGCTCGACTCACCGGAAAACTCGCGGAGAGAATCGACCACAGGCACGACCGGGATAGCAGCACCCGACACTTCAGCCTCGGCAAAACACCGGTCGATAACTTCGGGAGCGACAAAAGGACGGACCCCGTCATGAACGGCGACACACGTCTTTTCATCCCCTCCAGACAGATTTCCGATTTCATCCGAAAGGAAATGCAATCCGTTCCGGACGGAATGGAAACGCGTCTCACCTCCGTTCGCTATCCGGTGCGGCACCTTACAACCGATCTCCTGGCAAAGCATCTTCCAATAGGGTTGGTGATCTTCCGGAAGCACCAGGATCAAACCGACAGACGCATCCCAGCGATGAAAAGCTTCCAACGTATGCATCAGGACAGGCTTTCCTTCCATCGGGATAAACTGCTTCGGCAAATCGCCTCCCATACGCAACCCGCGGCCTCCGGCGACTATCAGGACATATCTCTTCATTATTCCAGTTCCTCCAATACTTTCTTGACTTCCTCGTCTGCCTTGTAAAGTTTCTCCTTACACAGTTTGATCAGTCGGGTCGCCTCCTTTACCTTTTCAGAAAGAATGTCAACGTCCAGATCGCCGTCCTCGATGTCGGCGACGATCTTACGTAGTTTCTCTACTGCTTCATTATATGTTTCTGCCATGATGGGGGTTTTTGTTTATGATTTTTGATTTATGATTTATTTATTCAGTACTGTCGAACGTACTTCACCGTCTGCAAAACGGGTTACCAATTCGTCGCCGATGGCCAATCCGTCAGCCTGTTTGATGATCTTTCCGTCCTTCAACGTCAAACTGTAGCCTCGCTTCAAGACATAATCGGGAGAAGCCATCTTGATGAACTGTTCGGTCAACTGAATGAAGCGGTTCCGTTCCGCCAAACTACTTTCCACGCGATTTGCCAAACGCACTTGCATCGCTTCCAGCTTCGATGCCCATTGGTTTAGAAAGGCATGGGCATCCGTTGGCAATTGCATGCCCATCCGTTGGAGCTGCGAACGATTCCGTTCGATCCGGTTTATTGCCAAGACAGGCAGACGACTTCCCAATGATTGCAGGAAGTTCTTTTGCCTGGACAGGATATCGGTTGCCAACGAACAGACCTCCTGTTGCAACTCTTCCACCTCTCCGGCAGCTTTATCCATCCGCCCGATCAGAAACTCGGCCACAGCCGTCGGCGTTTTCATCCGCGTATGGGCGACCATATCCAGAATCGTATCATCGCGTTCATGCCCGATACCGGTTATAATAGGAAGCGGGAACTGCGCACAGTTGGCCGCCAGCAGATAGGAATCGAAACTATTCAGGTCCGAAGTAGCTCCGCCGCCCCGGATAATCACGACCACATCAAAACAGTCGACATAACGGTACACCCTGTCTAACGCCGCAATTACGGACTCTTCCGTCCGTTCGCCCTGCATAAGAGCCGGAAACAGCTTCGTGTAGAAAGGATAGCCTGCCTTGTTGCCAGACAACTGGTTCAGGAAGTCTTCGTATCCGGCAGCCGTAGGCGAAGTAATGACAGCGATCCGCATCGGCAACGTCGGGAACGGCAACTCTTTATTCAAAGTGAAGACACCTTCTTCCTTCAATTGCCGGATGATTTCCAGCCGTTTCCGGATCATGTCTCCCAGTGTATAGGCCGGGTCAATATCCAACACAGTCAGGCTATAACCGTAGAGTTCATGGAACTCGACCGACACCTTCACCAGCACTTTCAGGCCGGAAGCAAACATCTGCCCGGTTTCCATCTCAAAATAAGGCTTCAACATCCGGAACGTCTTCGCCCAAATAGAGCCACGCGCCTTCGCCACCAGTTGTCCGGTTATCGCATTCTTCTCGATAAACTCCAGATAACAGTGCCCGGATGCAGCATTCTGACGCACGTCGCTCATCTCGGCACGCACCCAGCACGTTTCCGGGAATGCATTCAGGACAGCCTCTTTCACCCGGTTATTCAGCTCCAGCAAAGAAAACTCCTGCCGCTCCCAGTTCTGATTATTTTGCCCGTTTCCCATTTTTCCTTTCCTTTTTATATGCTTTATAGAAATCAGGAATACCATAACCTAACTCCGTATCCGGATGTTTATATTGGCTGGACGAGCGATGCAGCAGCTCGATCATCTCCCGGTTATTCAACCAAGGCAGTGATTGCCAGAGGCAAACTCCCATCCCTGCAAGGATAGGCGTGGCAAAAGAGGTCCCGTTCGCATACCTGACACTGCCGTTCGGCCCTATCACGCAGCTACTCGTACCTAACGCCACGGCATCCGGTTTCACACGCCCGTCAATAGTAAAGCCTATGGAGCTGAAACCGCTTTTCTTTTTATCTTCATCTATCGCACCGACCGTAAAGATCCCGGCCGCATCCGATGGGAACGTGATCTTTTCCCAATCGCCGTTTCCTTCATTACCGGCACTGCAAAATACGAGTATCCCTTTATCGGCAGCCAAGTGAGCTGCCTGACTGATCATGGCAGTCTTGCCATCCAAAGCAGCCTGCTCGTACGACAGTTCATCCGCATCAAAAGCAAAATACCCGAGTGACGAAGAAATGACATCCACACCGGCACTGTCCGCATATTCAACTGCGGCAGTCCAATAGTCTTCCTCGACGGGATATTCGGAATCGCTGTCCTCACTTTTAAGCAGCAGATAAGAAGCCTTCGGAGCAGTCCCGACCATCACACCCGGAATATCGGCAGCGAGGCAGGAAAGGACCTTTGTCCCGTGGTCGTCCCCGACAAACACGCTTTTACCGGGAAAGACGACATTATGCGTTCCCAACAACCTGAGCGAATCGAAAGCCGATATCCGGTCCGCATTCATAAAACCGGCATCAATCACGGCCACCCGCATTCCTTCACCCTGAAAACCGGCTTCATGCAATTTAGTCCCATTCAACATCTTGATCTGTTTATGAGCATAACCATACTCATTGCACAGAGGTTCATCCTCCGGCACGAAACGGTCTTCTCCCTTTTCCTCGGCCGGGACCCGCAAGTTCCCTTTCCAAATCCACTTGACGGAATCGACAATTGCCAACTGTTGCAATTGTTCGGCCACCGTACTATCGGGACTTTCCACCACGACAGTCGCAAACCACTTGCTTTGCACAACCGGGATCACACCCGTTTCAGACAACATGTCGATATACGACCGGGATATGGGAAAGTCAGCATCCGTGACGGCGATATCATTTTTAGCTCTCCGCTCGATCGCCTGCTTGGAAAGAAAGGCTTCAGGTTCCTCCACCCGGTAACCGTCATCACCCTTATCTTTCAAATAGACGCGAAAACGATAATTCTCCCCGGCCCATAGCCAGGCCGGAAGACAACACAGAAAGAGTATAGACAAATATTTTGACATCGTTGCTTTATCTTTTTCTGCAAAAATATAAATTGTATAGCATATAAAAAAGCCCGGCAACTCATTCGAGGCCGGGCCTATACGTTCTATTTTTCTTATTCGGAAATATCGCAAATAGGGATTTCACGTTTTACACTCTGACGCAAAGAGATAAGGGTTTCCGTAGCGGTCACACCCGGTATTTCCTGTATCTGCGTATTCAGCAACTCCATCAGGTGTTCATTGTCGCGTGCGTATAACTTGATCAACATCGTGTACGGACCGGTCGTAAAATGACATTCGACCACTTCCGGAATCTTTTCAAATTCGGGAACCACGTCTTTGTACATCGAACCGCGTTCCAGTTTTACACCGATATAAGTACAAGTGTTGTAACCTAAAATCTTCGGATTAATATGATAGCCTGACCCAACGATCACATTCATATCAATCATGCGTTGTACCCGTTGATGAATGGCAGCACGCGAAACACCACATTCTTCGGCTACATCCTTGAAAGGAATCCTGGCATTCTTTGAAATAATGTTCAATATCTGCCGGTCCAGTTTGTCTATCTTCTCCATTGTTTGCTTACTTTACTTTCCTGTTTTAGATTTAATGTATCAAAAGTATATAATTAATTTCAATACTATATCATAGTGAAAGAAAAAAGTGCAAAATAAATAATAAAAGCGGGCGAAAAATGCTATTTAACATATTTCGCCCGCTAATTATCGTATAAAACGACAGTCTATTATTTCTTGTCTTTTACAATTTCCAGCAATTCGATTTCGAATTTCAGCGTGCTGTTCGGTTTGATGTCCTGTCCTGCACCACGTTCGCCGTAAGCCAGATCAGAAGGAATCCAAACGATATATTTAGAGCCCACCGGCATCAACTGTAAAACTTCCGTCCAACCTTTGATTACGCCGTTAACCGGGAATTCCATCGGTTCACCGCGGTCAACAGAGCTGTCGAATTTGGTTCCGTCCAGCAAAGTACCAGTGTAATGCACCTTTACTTTATCCGTAGCAGTCGGTTTATCACCTGTACCTTCCGTTACGACCTGATATTGCAAACCGCTTTCGGTTGTGAAAACGTCTTTCTTCGATTTGTTTTCAGCCAGGAACTTTTCGCCTTCTTCTTTCGTCTTCTTCGCATCTCTTGCAGAAGCTTCCATGAAGTACGTCTGAACATAAGCCTGAGCAGCCTGCGGAGTCATCTTCATAGCAGAGGAATCACCCTTGATAGCTTGGATAAAGCCGGCAATCAGATCATCAACGTTAGCAGGATCGCCCGGCAAAGTCTTTAAATTTTCTTTGTAACCTGCACCTGTGCTGATACCGATGGCATAGCTCACGCTATCTGCGGCAGTCTTCAAAGATGCACTTTTGTGTGAATCACCACATGATGTAATACCCATAGCTACAATCGCTGTAGCAACCAATACACTAATCTTTTTCATTTTTCTCTATTCTATTATTTTACTATATCCAATAATTCTACGTCGAAAACCAATGCGCTGTTCGGCTCGATCGCATCTCCCGCACCATGCTCGCCATAGGCTAGGTCGGAAGGGATGAAAAGACGCCATTTAGAACCTACCGGCATCAACTGCAACGCTTCCACCCATCCTGGGATCACCTGCGACACACCAAATACGGCGGGTTCGCCACGCTGAACAGAGCTGTCGAATACTGTTCCGTTGATCAATGTACCATGATAATGACATTTTACCTTGTCGGAAGCAGCCGGCTTGGCCCCTTCGCCCTGCTTCAACACCTGATACTGCAAACCGCTGGGTAACGTAACGACTCCGGCTTTTCCTTTATTGATATTCAGGAATTCCTCCCCGGCTTTCTTATTAAGCTCCAGTCTTTCTTTCTGAAGATTCATGAAGTAATCGTTGATAACCTGCTTTGCTTCATCGTAACTGATTTCAGGTTCTGCCCCGCCGAGCACATCCTTCAAACCTTTTACAAAATCCTCAACCTGAAGATTATTAATGCCTGAGTTCTGGAAATTATTCCCGATACTTAAGCCAAGTGCGTAACTAATTTTATCCATTCTTTTTCTTTTCAACTAATTATGAACTACAAATGTAATGCTTTTAACCACATAAACAGCAAACAAGAAGACTTTTTTATGTAACGATAACTCATCTTAGACATGATAGTCTCCCATCAGGCCTATCCGAACTTACATTTTGTCATTTCGACAGTTCCAAAGGGGTATTTGCTATCAAATAGAATGTTAAAAAATATTACCCTTGCGGGTAATTTCCGAAAGATGCCCTATTATTTCAAAACAGGAGGGATAGTAGTGTCATTTTGATAATAAGACAAAAGCTGTACACAAAAACAGGCCTCGGTCGTATTTGCCTACCACCAGGGTTTCGTTTTTTCAAAAGAATAGTATCTTTGCAAACAAATAACTTATTCTATTAGACCATGATTAAAAAATTATTTTCGATTTTATCCCTTTGTGGATGCCTATTGGGGACCACCTCCTGCCAAAACGCAACAGAAACTGTTTCTGCCGGTCGCGACCTCGCTATCGCCGATTCCATGTTCACACACATCCTGGACAAATATAACGTCGAGAAATACGGCTTGTTGCAGGAAACGTATCCGGCCAATCCCAACAACCAGGTCACGTATCTGGCGGAAGGAGCCGAACAGAAACGCAATCAGGAGGTATCGTTTCTCTGGCCCTACTCCGGGATGTTATCGGGAGGGATCGCACTCTACAAGACAACCGGAGACGAAAAATACCTGAAAGTACTGGAAGAAAGGATTCTGCCGGGACTGGAACAGTATTGGGATAACATACGCGAACCGTTCTGCTACCAGAGCTATCCGATGTTCAATGGGGAGAGCGACCGCTTTTATGACGACAACGACTGGTTGGCGATCGACTTCTGCGACCTATACGCATTGACGAAGAACAAGAAATATCTGGAAAAGGCACAGGCTCTATACAATTATATATACAGCGGATGGGATGACGTGCTGGGTGGCGGCATCTACTGGTGCGAGCAGAAGAAGACATCCAAGAACACATGTTCCAATGCACCCGCAACCGTCCTCTGCATGAAACTGTACAACCTGACGAAAGACAATGCCTACCTCGAACAAGCCAAGAAGACATACGACTGGACCAAGAACAATCTCCGCGACCCGGAAGATTTCGTTTATTGGGATAATGTCCGCCTGGATGGAAGCGTGGACAAGGCCAAATATACTTACAACAGTGGACAGATGATACAAGCCGGCGTCCTGCTCTACCAGCAATCAGGCGACGAAGCCTATCTGAAAGACGCACAGGAAACCGCCCGAGGCGCCTACCAACGTTTCACCGAAGTGCGCAAAGCCGTAGACGGCACGGAAACCCGCTTCTACACCGCCAGCCCCTGGTTTAACGTGATCTTACTGCGCGGCTTGACAGCCCTCTATGAGGTAGACCATCATCCTGAGTATATCCGGACGATGGCGGACAATGCACGTTATGCATGGGATCATACCCGCGATGTAAACGGATTCCTCGACAACGATTGGACCGGTATCAAGACCAAAGAGCATAAATGGCTATTGGACAACGCTTGCATGGTCGAACTTTTTTCCGAAATCAATAACATCAAATAAATAGCAAACAAGATGACAACACGCAGAAACTTTCTGAAAACAGGCGGCCTCTCGTTGGCAAGCCTTATGGTTGGCCAGCACTCATTCGCCCGTATGGCTGAAAAAGCCGACGACAAATTAGCTGGAGCTGCCTCCACTATGCAATATGTCTGTAAACGTCCGGCACCGGGCAAACGGCAATTCACATCCGAAGCCGTTGAAAAAGCAATCGCCACCACAAAGACAAAGCTGAAAGACCCGAAGCTCGCCTGGATGTTCGAAAACTGTTTTCCCAACACATTGGATACGACTTGCGAACACAAGATGGTGAATGGTAAGCCCGACACCTTCGTCCTGACCGGTGATATCCATGCCATGTGGCTCCGTGACTCGTCGGCACAGGTATTCCCGCATATCCAATTTGCAAACGACGATCCGAAAGTGAAAACCATGCTTGCCGGCGTCATCAACCGTCAGACCTGGTGTATCAACATCGATCCGTATGCCAACGGCTTCAACGAAGGGCCGACCGGCAGCGAATGGGAAAGTGATTTTACGGACATGAAAAAGGAACTCCATGAGCGTAAATGGGAAATCGATTCGCTCTGCTATCCGATCCGCCTCGCTTACCATTTCTGGAAAAAGACAGGCGACACTTCCCCTTTCGATGCCGATTGGGACAAAGCGATGAAGACCGTTTACAAAACCTTTATCGAACAACAGCGTAAGGACAACCTCGGTCCGTATCAGTTCAGACGCAAGACAGACCGCCAAGGCGATACCTTGCTGAACGACGGTTGGGGTAGCCCGGTCAATCCGGTCGGTCTGATCGTTTCGTCATTCCGTCCGTCGGATGATGCAACTCTGTTCGGATTCCTGATCCCGTCGAACTTGTTCGCCATCACATCACTCCGCCAGTTGGCCGAAATGATGCGCGAGATTAAAAACGATAACGATTTTGCCCGCCGTTGCGATTCATTAGCGGACGAAGTGGCAGCAGCAGTCGAGAAATACGGTATTGTCAACCATCCGGAATATGGCAAAGTATATGCATTCGAGGTAGACGGCTTCCACAATCATGTGTTTATGGATGATGCCAATGTTCCGAGCCTGCTTGCGCTACCGTACCTGGGGTGCGTAGACATGGACGATCCGGTCTACCAGAACACCCGCAAGCTGGTGCTCAGCGATGCAAACCCTTATTTCTTCCAAGGCAAAGCCGGCGAAGGTATCGGTGGTCCGCATATCGGTTTCGGATATATCTGGCCGATGAGTATCATCATGCGCTGTAACACGACACACGACAATGAAGAGATCCGCAAATGTGTCAAGATGTTACGCGACACGGATGCAAACACAGGATTTATGCACGAATCGTTCTATAAGGATGATCCCGCCAAATTCACCCGCTCCTGGTTTGCTTGGGTCAACACATTGTTCGGTGAAATGATCTACCGCCTGGTAAATGAAGGGAAGGTGGACATTCTGAATAATTTAGGATAACAGACACATATCGTCTACAAACAGACCTGATCCGGGCATGGGTTGCATAAAAATCCATGCCCAAACTATTATGCAAAAACATCCTAATACACCGCTCGCCTATTTAAAATCAGAGAATATTGGGAAGCCGGAATGATTTTTCTTTTCTATATTTGTAAAGAATATAGAACAACTGCCTTATGAAAAAGAAACTAGTCGTACTGACCGGTGCCGGGATGAGCGCCGAAAGTGGTATTTCGACTTTCCGTGACTCGGACGGACTATGGGAGAAATACCGGGTAGAAGATGTGGCAACCCCGGAAGGCTTTGCTGCCAATCCGGAATTGGTACTCAACTTTTACAACCAACGACGCCGAGAATTATTGAACACAAAACCTAACGCCGGGCATATCGGGCTCGCCGACCTGGAACAAGAGTTCGACGTCCATATTATCACTCAGAACATTGACAACCTGCACGAACAAGCAGGAAGCAGCCATGTGGTTCATCTGCACGGTGAACTGATGAAAGCCTGCTCCGTTCGCGACTTGAATACGACTTATGATATATCGCCCGAAAATCCAGACCTACATATTGGAGACAAGGACCCTCATGGGGTACAACTCCGCCCCTTCATCGTCTGGTTCGGCGAGGCGGTTCCGATGATCGACCCGGCGATCCGCCTGGTGGAAGACTGTGACATTTTTGTGGTGATCGGGACTTCGCTCAACGTGTATCCGGCAGCCGGACTGCTGAACTATGTGCGCCGTGGCCAGCCGATCTATCTCATCGATCCGAAAGAGGTAAAAGCCTATCGCGATGATATCTGTTTCATACGGAAAGGAGCATCGGAAGGAGTAAAAGAGTTGAAGGAGTTATTACTGCAAAATCATTAATACGTTCTTAAAATCACTTACATAATAGAAGCACTTCAGGGCATTTCTATTAAATTTGCAAAGTAAACACATAGAATAAGTATTATTGAGAAATGGAGCATAATCCGACGAAGATTCCTTCGCCTTTACTATCCTTGGTTCCCATACTTGTTTTGGTAACCCTTTTATTTGTGACAATACGCACATTCGGCAGCGATGCCCTCAGTGGCGGCAGCCAGATCGTGTTGCTTACCGCTACCGCTATCTGCTGCTTAATTGCCATGACCTACAGCAAAGTACGCTGGAAGGCGCTGGAACTGGCGATGGTCAATAATATCACCGGTGTTGCGACGGCTCTGATCATCTTGCTGATTATTGGGGCTCTGTCAGGCAGCTGGATGATAAGCGGTGTCGTCCCCACCCTGATTTATTACGGGATGCAGATCATTCATCCCAGTTTCTTCTTGGCGTCGACCTGCCTCATCTGTGCGGTCGTCTCGGTCATGACGGGAAGTTCATGGACCACCATCGCCACTATCGGGATCGCCCTCTTAGGAATCGGACAGGCACAAGGCTTCTCCGACGGATGGATTGCCGGAGCAATCATTTCAGGAGCCTATTTCGGGGACAAAATATCCCCGCTTTCCGACACGACCATCCTCGCCTCGTCGGTGACGGACACACCTCTTTTCAAACATATCCGCTACATGATGATCACAACAGTTCCCTCCATGCTGGTCACGCTCGTTATCTTCACGGTAGCCGGTTTTTCACATGAGGCGACAGCAACGGACCAGATCGAACAGTACTCGATCGCCCTGAACAACACGTTCCACATCACGCCGTGGCTACTGATCGTGCCGGTCATCACCGGCATCCTGATTGCCAAAAGAGTTCCGTCAATCATCACGCTGTTCATCTCGGCAGCATTGGCAGGCATGTTCGCGTTGATCTTCCAGCCACATCTATTGCAAGAAATCTCCAATTTACCAACCTCGACTATCCAATCCAATTTCAAGGGCCTGTTCATGACATTTTACGGCAGCACAGGCATAGAAACCGGTAATCCGGATCTGAACAGCCTGGTTGCCACGCGAGGCATGTCGGGCATGATGAATACGATTTGGCTGATCCTTTGTGCCATGTGTTTCGGTGGGGCAATGGCCGCAAGCGGGATGTTAGGCAGTATCACCTCTGTATTCCTGCGCTTTATGAAACGGACGGTCGGACTGGTAGCGTCGACAGTCGCATCGGGGCTGTTCCTCAACATCTGCACGGCCGACCAATATATTTCCATCATCCTGACTGGAAATATGTTCAAGGACATTTATAAGAAGAAAGGATATGAAAGCCGTCTGCTGAGCCGTACGGTAGAAGACGCCGTCACGGTCACTTCCGTACTGATCCCATGGAATACCTGCGGTATGACACAGGCCACAATCCTCGGAGTGGCAACATTCACCTATCTTCCTTATTGTTTCTTTAATCTAATCAGCCCGTTGATGAGCATCACGATTGCTGCAATCGGGTTCAAAATAAAAAGAAAAAATGAAAAAACTGAAAGTGTCGTTACTGGCTAAGGTCGTTATTGCCATCGCAGCCGGTGTTGTGTTCGGGCAGTTCCTGCCCGGCGGGATCGCCCGCATCTTTGTTACATTTAATTCTTTGTTCGGCAACTTCCTGTCGTTTTCAATCCCGCTCATTATTCTGGGGTTGGTGACACCGGCCATCGGGGAATTAGGCAAAGGGGCCGGCAGGCTACTGGCATTAACTGCACTGCTCGCGTATGGTTCGACTATTTTTTCCGGTTTCTTTACCTATTTCAGCAGCTCGGCAATCTTCCCCCACATCCTACCGGTCAACACGGAGTTGACGGCAATGGAAAATCCCGAAGATTTCATGTTGCAACCCTACTTCACAGTCGCCATGCCACCACCAATGGATGTCATGACAGCTTTACTGCTATCCTTCACCATCGGACTCGGCTTGTCTTATATCGACAGAGGAGTATTACACGAAGCCTTTTCCGACTTCCAGAAAATCATTACGAAACTGATCGAGGCAGTTATCATTCCTTTATTGCCACTTCATATTTTCGGCATTTTCCTAAACATGACGGTGAGCGGGCAAGTCATGAGCGTAATCACCATGTTCCTGAAAGTGATAATTGTAATATTTGTCCTGCATGTCTTGCTGCTGCTTATCCAGTTCACTGTTGCTGGCAGCGTGAGTGGAAAAAACCCGCTCAGGTTACTGAAAAACATGCTTCCGGCTTATGCAACCGCATTGGGGACACAGTCCTCAGCCGCCACCATCCCTGTAACATTGGCACAGGCGGTCAAGAACGGAGTACGGGAGAACATCGCGATCTTTGTCATTCCCCTTTGTGCCACTATCCATCTGGCAGGCAGCACGATGAAGATCACCGCCTGTGCGATGGCAATCATGTATATGTCAGGTGAGCCCGTCACCTTTACTTCCCTTGCCGGATTCATTATGATGTTAGGAGTCACGATGGTAGCAGCTCCCGGTGTACCGGGAGGCGCTATCATGGCTGCACTCGGATTGCTACAAAGTATGTTAGGGTTCAACGAGACATTACAGGCGCTGATGATTGCTCTTTATATCGCAATGGATAGTTTCGGGACCGCTTGCAATGTGACGGGCGATGGAGCGATTGCGGTCGTAGTGAACAAGATTGCCGGTGAGTAAATCATAAATCACACAGCCTTTCGACTCCCTTTTCCCGCATCATGGTTGCCGCGATATGCGCACAGGCATAAGCATCGGCCATTGCATGGTGATGATAGGTCAGATCGTATCCACAATGAGCGGCAACAGTCTGTAGTTGGTGGTTGACCAAGAAAGGATACATGCGCCTTGACAAGCGGCAGGTACAATAGAACTGATATTTGGGATAGGCAAGGTCATAGGCTTCGTGAGCAGCCCGCAGGCAACCTTCGTCAAAAGGGCTGTTATGGGCAACCAGAGGAATATCCTGCAATTTGCCGGCAATCTCAGACCAAACTTCCTCAAAGTCAGGAGAATCGATCGTGTCCTGCATGGTTATACCATGAACGGCAGTGGTAAACCGGGTGTAGAAGTTCGGATACGGACGGACCAGCGTGTAAATAGAATCGATCACCTTATTATCCTCAATAATGGCAATCCCGATACTACAAATACTACTACGTTTCCCATTAGCAGTCTCAAAGTCGATTGCGGCAAAACGTTCCATATTTTTTAATTTACAATTGATAACGGACAATGACGACTAATCCAATGAGGGTGTGTCAATTTGATATCACTGGACGCAGATAACACAAAATACACAGGCGGACGCAGATTTATTTTACTGATAATTAATAATATCTGCGTTAATCTGCGCTCGTCTGTGTTATCTGCGTCCCATGAATACCAATATTTGGCACACCTCATCATTAATTGTCAATTATTTACTAAAGTCTCTCGGTGTCGGAACTCCCGGAAGCGGTTTGCGGTTCTGGAGTTCTTTCATGACCTCCTGGATGGCACGGTCAAGCTGTTGGTCTTCACCGTTCCATTCTTTAACAGGATCATTATCGATCAGGATATCGGGATCGACACCCTGGTTCTCGATAATCCAGTTACCTGTCTTCGGATCGAAACTTGTGAAGAAAGGTACGCGGATGTCCGTCCCATCCATATAAGGTAACGAGCCGCTGATACCGACGATACCGCCCCACGTACGCGTCCCGATCAGTTTACCCAATCCTAATGCACGAAAGCCCCATGGAAAGAGGTCACCATCGGAAGCCGAGTATTTATTGATCAAGCATACTTTCGGACCTACCTGCACAGCATCGGGAACAGTTCCGATACGAGCCGAACCACGACGCATCGTCAGCCGGTATGGTTCGCGTGAAAGACGTTCAAGGATCATCGGCGAAACATTACCGCCGCCATTGGCACGGTCATCGATAATCAGACCTTCCTTATCAAGCTGCGGATAGAAATAGCGGGAGAATTCGTTCAGTCCTTCCGGTCCCATATCTGGGATATAGATATAGCCAATCTTGCCGTTCGACGCTTTGTCGACTTTCTTGATATTATCCTGTACCCAGTTATAGTGGTACAAAGAATATTCTTCTTCCAGCGGACTGATCACGATCTTGCGTGCTCCCTCCAACTGAGGTTTGCTGTTCAACGAAATTTCCGTCGGGACATCTGCCTTGCCGACCAACAACGAATACATATCTTTCACACAGTTTGTCGGCACGCCGTCGATTGCTACGATAAACTCACCCACCTTCGCCTCGATGCCCGGTTCGACAAGTGGAGAGCGCAACGACTTGCTCCAGGAAGCGCCCGGAAGAATCTTTTCCAAACGGAAGAAACCACTCTTGTCACGAGAGATCTCAGCACCTAACATACCCGTTTTTATCCGGTCGGGACGTTCCACCTCACCCGGATTCACATACGCATGACCACAGTTTAGTTCGCCGATCATCTCACCGATGATGTAGTTCAAATCCAGACGTGTTTTGGCATACGGGACAAGCACCTGATATTTTGCCTTGACCGCATTCCAATCTACCCCGTGCATATTCTCCAGATAGAAACCGTCACGGAAGGCCCGCCATGCCTCATCGAAAATCTGTGCCCATTCCTTCGGATAATCGACCGTGATTTTCATATTCGACAGGTTCACCGGATCGCTCAGGTCTGCTTTTCCCAAAGGGATATCTGTCACATAAAGAGCATTTTTCTTGAAGAAAAGCGCTTTCTTGCTACCGGGTTCGACACCCATAGAAGCACCGTCAGCCACCACGTCTTCCTTCTGCTCCTTCAGGTCGAATACTTTCGTTCCGCCACGTCCCCAGTAGTAAACTTTATTTCCGTCCGAATAGAAATTCCCGTAATAGGAAGGGCTCACCGGCAGCTTGACGATACGGTCCGTAATCCCGTCGAAATCGATCTTGACAACAGCAGTAGCAAGTTCGTCTTTCTTTATATTTTCCTTCTTTGCCGGTGTATTTTTCTTTGATTCCTCTTTGGCAACAGCAACTTCCGCGTCCTTCTCTATGAAAGGCGAAGGAGTGTCTTTGGACAACATCGCCAGATAAACTCCATACATATTATTATAGACATGGTTCCATTCCAGTGATCCGTAGGTCGGATTGAAGTCCCGGGCAGATGCAAAAACCAGATATTTACCATCCGTACTGAATACCGGAGAAGAAGAATCATACCACTTATCCGTCACCGGATATTCTTTCCTATCAACCAGATTATAAACATAAACGATGCTATATTCATTGTTCCCTGTACGGGTATAAGTCAACCATTTGCTATCCGGCGAGAAAGTCACGCCCCGCGGTTCGCCCATCGGATCCTGCAACAAGGTGGTCACCTGTTTTGTAGCAATATCCAACAAGTTAACACGATTCTTACGATCCGTATAAACGAGTGTCTTCGAATCCGGACTCAGTTCGAAACTACGGATATAAGTATCATTGTCCTTTGTCAGCTGGACGGGCTCACCTCCGGTGGCATCCTGCATATAAAGCTCCGTCTCTCCGGTGGCATCCGAAATATAGACGATGAATTTGCCGTCGGGCGACCATTGCGCATCACGGTCATGTGCTCCCGGAGAACGGGTGATATTCTTTGTCACTCCCTTTTCAACCGGCAAGTTGAACACTTCTCCGCGGGCAGTCACCACTAAACGTTCACCATCAGGTGACAGACTGGCCTCAGTAAGATAACCGGCCCCATCCTTAATTTCGCTACGGGCATAGATATTGTCGGAAGTCAGGGTGATGTTCACCTTTTCCGGCTTTTTGCTCCCGGCATCCATCTTATAAATATAGCCACCGTTCTCGAAAACGATCATATTACCGTTTGCGCTTGGGAACTTCACATCGTATTCGGTAAAGTCTGTGACTTTGTCCGTCTGTTTGGTCTTCGTATTATACACAAAGATATTCATTGTCCGGTCACGGTCGGAAAGGAAAAAGATTTCATCGCCGATCCACATAGGGATAATATCCTGGGCAGGATTGTCCGTAATGTTTTCGACAGTCTTCCTATCGGGATTATAAATCCAAATATCATCCGCCATCCCGCCTTTGTAATATTTCCAGGTACGGAACTCCCGCATGACACGGTTATAAGCCAGTTGTTTACCATCAGGAGAATAGCTGCAGAATCCGCCTTCGGGAAGTGGAATAACTTCGGACAAGCCACCCTCCTTTTCCACCGTGAACAACTTTCCGCTGAAACCGTCGCTGATGCGGTTACGATACACGATCCGGCTGCCGTCAGGCGTCCAGGTCATCACGATATTGTTCGGCCCCATACGGTCACCCAAGTCATCCCGGCTGTTCGTTGCCGTATAGGTCACACGCAACGGTTCCCCACCCGTCACCGGCATAGTGTAGACTTCCGTATTACCATCGTATTGCCCGGTAAATGCAATCGTTTTGCCGTCCGGAGAAAAACGGGGAAACATCTCGTACCCCACATGCGAAGTCAGGCGCCCGGCTTCGCCACCCGTAGCCGGGACCTTGTAGAGGTCGCCCGCATACGAGAAAACAATCTCATTGCCGTTCGTAGCCGGAAAACGCAACAGACGCGCTTCATCCGCCGCCATCAACAGTGAAGGGGCACCAGCCAGAACCAATAAAGAAAAGATAAGTTTCTTCTTCATACCTATTATCGTTTAGTCTGCCGACAAAGGTAAAAAAAGTAAACCTCAAAGTATATTCCTGCGCAGATATTCCTTTATTTTCCACCACAATAATTGCTGTTTCGCGACAAAAGAAGACCAACCGGACAACAATCTCCCCGTTTGCTTATAAAATTCAGGATCACAAACCGATATGCACTGCCGGTCCATGCTTGCTGCAGAAAATAAATAGAAGCGGCCATTCTTCAACAGAATGCCTAAAGTATCCTCCTCCCGAACAAAACCAACAATATCCACAAAATTAATACTACCAACTGATAAAAAAGAAAATGAAGACTCCTTAAATTCCACATGATGCAAAACGACATAAGGTCGCAATTGCCAAAAAAGCTCAGCAATATTGACAGGATCAAGTTTTTTCAAAAAGGATAGCAACCATTGCTCCTGAAGATTTGAGATAGATAAAGGTAATTCCATATTTACTTAAATTCTACCCGAAAACGCCCCATGTTTCCAACAATATCTCAAACAGGATGGTTATTATAAAGAAACGTGGGAATTAACAACATACACTCGATTAAGGACCTCGAACAACCTATAACTAGTTGTATGCGATAATTACCCACGTTTTTTATCTTGAATACACAAGTGCATAAACACCCACTTTGCATGACAAGAAAAAACGCGAACAAAATTCACATACTATCCACTAGTTATTCAGAAATTTCGAGGTTTCAATCAAGAGATAATATATAAACTTTCGTGTTCACCACCAAAGTTGTACCAGCGATAACGCTTTATCTAGCTTACTGTACACGACAAAGATAAACAGAAGATTCAAAAAACCGATATTCCTCCCTCCTTTTTTCAAGGTTCTTTAGAAAAAACACAGAAAAAGCCGGCTACGAACGGAATATCATCTATTCCATCGTAGCCGGCCACTTTTTAACTAATACCTACTTTTTATATCGCTTAATCTCTAACGACAGACATCAATAGTAACCTTCATTCTGTTCTTCGCTGAGTTCGCCGACAGGGTTCAAACGGTCGATGTGTTTCTGCGGGATAGGACGAAGTTTGTGATACGGTTTGATGTAGATTGCATCCGGATTGTATTTCTTCACCCAGTCATACAACAGTTCACAACGAACCAAGTCTTCCCAACGGTTGGTCTCTCCCAACAATTCACGCCCACGTTCGTTCAGGATAAATTCGATAAAATCACCCTGCAGGTCGGCGGGGGAAACTTTCAATGCGTCATACGTGCTCTGCGTATCGTTCACTCCACCTTCGAAAAGCCAGATCTGTTGGTCTTTCTGCTCACCTTCAGCCCAAGCGGCACGCTTGCGGATCACATTGATATATTCAGCAGCTTTGTCGAAATCTCCTTTACGGCCAGCAGCTTCCGCAGCCAACAGATATGTTTCTCCCAAGCGCATACGCACCCATTCGCGAGATCCCTTTTCTTCGGATACGGAAGGACGGCTCGGATCAAGATATTTCACCAATGACGGGAAATAACGGATCGAGTGCATTTCGCGAGGGAAATAAGAATAAGTATAGTTGGCACGGAATTTACGCATATCATCACTGTTCGATTCATATCCGGTCTTTTCCATCGTATAATAAATAGCCGTATCGCCATGCTGGAATTTCAGCTGACCGGAAATCTGTCCTTTTGAAGGATCCGGATTGAAGTAAACAGAGCCGTCATAAGACAGGGATTCCCAAACAGGCAAGGTATTCACATTATTGGCATAATATACCCACTTGAAACTCTTGTAGAAACGAGAATCATGCAGCCGGTCGTACAGATCATCCATAGTCTTCTTGGTAGCCACATGACGGCGGAACGGACGACCATTTTCAATGTCACGCAACATACCGGGCTGGTCTTCATACCAAGACAACCAATAAAGATGCTGTTTGTTACCATCTCCATTGAACATAGGCTCTGTTGTAAACTGCACGGCAAACACGGTCTCGGAATTCCCCTGATTCTTGATATCCCACAGAGAGGAGAAGTTTTCTTGCAGAGAGTAAGCCCCACTGTTGATCACTTGCTCTGCATAATAAAGCGTACTGTCCATATCCGTCGCTTTCTGACCACGCGCATCCTTGACCGCACTGCCACGAGTCAGATAAACCTTCGCTAACAGATGGGCAGCTGAATACCGTGTGGCACGTCCCAAAACCGAAGCCTTCTCCGGTAAATTTTCGGCAGCATTACGCAAATCACTGATGATGACATTATAAATATCTGCAACCGGAGCACGCTTGAAATCCGTCCGAATCTCGAAACTACCTTCCGTTACCAAAGGAATACGTCCGAACTGTTGCACCAAATCAAAATATAAATAAGCACGGATAAATTGCATTTCGGCATAACTTTGTATTTTCACACTTTCCAACAAGTCTTGGGAATCCAGAATCTTCTGCATGGCGATATTGGCATCACTAATCCCTTTGTAATGGTTTTCCCACATCTCATACAGAATACCGTCGTCCGGATTCAGCTGTGTCGCATATTTATTATACGATTCACGGTTACTACCATCTTCACCTTCCGTAAACAAGTCAGTTCCTAATTCGGTCAGAACATTGAAACGTTCACCGCCGACTCCCCAGCGGAGGAAACCGTAAGCTGCCGTAATGGCGGCATTTACCCCGGCTTCCGTTTCATAATAATCGTACGACATCACCGGAGCATCGTCTTCGCTTAACCAACTGCTGCAACCTGATGTAGAAAGCGTCAGGCCTGCCAGCATATAGTAATATATAGATTTCATTTTCATTCCTTATTTATTAAGATTAAAATTACAAAGTCAAGTTTATACCAAAAATCCAAGAGCTGATACTCGGAGTACCGAAACCACTACCATTTGTTTCAGGATTACCTGCCGCATTGACTTTGGCCGCTTCCGGGTCGATACCTGTATAGTTGGTAAAGATGAACGGATTCTGTGCCGTGAAGTAAACGCGCAGTTTCTCAACCATAAACTTCTGAGTCAGGCTCTTCGGCAACGTATATCCCATCGTCATTGTCTTCACACGGAGGAAATCCGCCTTTTCATAATAAGTGGATGTGATGTAGATCGGACGCTCTTCGTCGATACTCGGACGAGGATAAGCGTTCGTCGGGTTGTTTGGTGTCCAGTAGTCCACTTTCACACCACCATTACGTCCGCAATGTTCCACCGCATAAATATCGTTATACAGCATAGCGCCAAAGCTCGCATATAAAAAGACCGACAAGTCGAACCCTTTATAGTTGAAGGTATTCACCATACTGGCAATCAGCTTCGGACGCGGGTTACCCAGAATCTGCTTATCAGCATCCGTAATCTTATAGTCATTGTTCACATCCTCAATCTTGATATCACCCGGAGCAAAATCCGTTCCGTTGGCAGCGAATTTCGCCATCTCGGCAAGATCTGCCTCCGTGTTCTGCCAGATACCCACCTTGTGGTAGTCATAGTGAACATTCACCGGCTGACCGATAAACCATTTGCTACCGATATCGTCGTTCTTGCCATTATACAGTTCAACGATTTCCTCCTTGTTGGAAGACAACATCAAATCAGTTGTCCACTGGAAGTCTTTCGTATTGATGTTCATAGAGTTAATAGAGACTTCTATACCTTTATTACGTGTCTTACCCACATTCGACAACACATCGGGGAAGCCGGAAACAACCGGCAACTGGCGTTTCAGCAACAGATCATGTGTGTTCTGCATATACAAGTCGATCGTACCGTTGATACGTCCTCTCAACACACCAAAATCGATACCCAAGTTCCACTGATCCGTCGTTTCCCACGTCAACAGACTATTGGCCATCGCATTCGGAGCATATCCGATCGTCGGAGTTCCACCATTATCAAACGGATAACGGATCAACGACAATGTACCTTTCGTCTGGTAAGGATCTACGGCCGAGTTACCGGTCTTACCAAAACCAAGTCTCAGTTTCAGGTTATCCAACCATCCGGAAGTATTCGCCATGAAAGATTCTTCATTGATACGCCATGCCAATGCGGCAGAAGGGAAAAGCACCCACTTGTGTCCGTCGGCCAGACGGGAAGAACCGTCATAACGAGCGGAAACCGTCAACAGGTAACGTCCCAAATAGTTATAATTGATACGTCCCATGAAAGAAGCCATATTCCACTTGATCATCGAACTGCCGATCGTGTTAGTCACCAATCCTGATCCCAAATCATAATATTTCAGGTTATCAGCCGGCAGGTTCTCCATTGCAACATTCACACTCTCCTTTTTGTCTTCCTGGATGGACTGCAACAAAGTCACACCCAATGTGTGCTTGTCATTAAACGTCTTATCGTAGAAAAGCATATTTTCCAATGTAAACATCGTGTATTTGTCCACAGCGTTCCTTGCATATGAAGTCCCCATACCCCGATTACTGGTTTCGGCGGAACGAAACTCATAGTCCTGTACGGTGCGGGCATCAATACCCAAGTTCGAACGGAACTTCAAACCGTCGACCGGCAGTTTGATGTCCAGAGAGTAACTGCCTAAATAGCGGGTAGTCTTCAACGGACGGTCTACAGCACCCGGAACAAGGTCCATCATCGTATTATATACATTATAAGAACCCGGTAACGGAATAATCTCACCGTTTTCATCCCACAACTGTGCCAACGGGCTTAAGCGCCAGCCACCGGCAAGTCCGGCTCCGCGCTGCTGAATGGCATGCGAATATTGCGTCTGCGCCCCGATCTTCACATATTTGTTGATTTCATGGTTCAGGTTCAAACGGATCGAATAACGTTCATAATCCTCATCCTTGAAAATACCGTTATTCTTATTGTAAGTGGCAGAAGCCAGGAAGTTCGTCCGTTCACCACCGCCGCGGATACTCAATTGATGGTCGGTCACCATACCTGTACGAGTCACATGATCCATGTAGCGGGTCGTACGCACACGGGACGGGTTGTACACACCATCTTCCCCCCAACCCATCATGACCGATTCCATGATCGACGGGTCGCGCGTAAATCCCGGGCAAACCAAATCCTGGTCTCTTGAAGCCACATCTGAATTGTAGCGGATCGCACTATTGCTCGTATTGCGATATGCCTCGCGCGTATATTCGGCATATTCCGGACCATCCCAGAAATCAAGTTGGTTCAGGATTGTCTGTGCTCCGACATATCCGTTATAATCGATCTGCGTCTTGCCTGATTTACCTTGCTTGGTCGTGATCAAAATAACACCGTTCGCACCACGTGCACCATAAATAGCCGTTGCCGACGCGTCTTTCAGCACTTCCATAGACTCGATATCCGACGGGCTGATTTCGCCGATACCACCGGTAACGGGAACACCGTCGATCACATACAGCGGATCATTGCTTGCCGTGATCGAACGTTTACCACGGATCATCACGCTCGGAGTCGAACCCGGTGACCAGTTGGAGTTAGAAACGACCACACCCGGAATACGTCCTTGCAACGCTTCCGACGCGGTGGAGGTCGGGACAGCTGCGATCTTGGAAGCATTTACGGAAGCGACAGAACCTGTCAAGTCTCTTTTCTTCACCGTACCATAACCGACCACAACAACCTCGTCCAGGCCTTGAGCATCCTCTTTCATCAGGATGTCGAACTTATTTTTGTTATCGACCTTTACCTCCATTGGCAAGAAACCGATATAGGAGATTTCCAACATTTCCCCCGGAGCAGCCTCCAAAGAGAAGTTACCATCCATGTCCGAGACGGTACCGTTGGTCGTTCCCTTAACAACGATGTTCGCTCCGGCTACGGGGAAACCGGTCTCATCGGTAATGACACCGGTGATCTTCTTGGCTTTCTGATTCTTCACGGGAGCCTGCGCTTCGGCTTTGACGATGACGATCGTCTTGTTGCTCACCTTGTAAGAAAGGCCGTATTTTTCCAGTACTTGAGACAGGATGTCTTTCAATTGGCGGTTGGAAGCCGAAACGACAACGTCGGCATCTTCGCTTAGGATCACATCCCGATAGACAACCGAGAAGGAAGTCTGAGCCTCCAAATTCTTAAAAAACTCTTTCAATGTGACATTTTGCAAATTCATCGACATCGTTTGCGTAATGTCTTGTGCGTACACAGTCGTACACAATAACAGGAGTGCTGCACTCCGAAATACTTTCTTCATGACTATGATTAATAGACTTAAGTTAGAATTAAACAATTGATTTTTAAAAACACTTTTTTTCGATTTCAGTTGTTCATCGTCATAGGCTTATCTTATTTTTAATTGATTAGACTTATTGATCGTAACATTGTTTCCTGTGATCTCATAATTAAATCCGTACTGGAATTTCAAAGCTTCCATGACATACGGGAGTTGCTCATCCTTGAAAGAGCCGGAAATCTGGTCGTTCGCAATCTCCGGGCATAGCAGGTCAATATGCACTCCATACCATCTTTCGATCTTTTGGAACACCGAACCCAACTTCTCCGATTCGAACACCAGATGATTTTGCGTCCAAGCTGTTTCTTTTATATTGTCTGTATTGTGGCAACTGATTTTTCCACTATTTTTCGAATAGATCGCTTTCTGCGACGGCTTCAGGATAAAACTTTCAGAAGGAGATTTAGAATCATAGAGGCGCACGGAACCTTCAATCAAAGAAGTCTCTACAAAGTCATTATCCTCATACGAATAGACATTGAAGCAAGTTCCCAACACTTCGATATTCAAATTGCCGACCTGCACGACAAACGGATGTTTCTTATCTTTGGAAATCTGGAAGTAGCCTTCGCCCTTCAAGCGGGCGACACGCTTGCCATCGACATAGGCATAAGACAAAGAACTCTCCGAATTCAATTTGACAGAGCTCTTGTCTGGCAATGTCAACTGCACTTTATCTCCAGCCGGGACTTCCGCCAAGAAAGAAGTATTCTCTTTTTGCAGTTCGTGCAGAAGAGAAAAATTCCACGCCGTAACGGACAAGACTGCAATCACAGCTACCGCCGCCACGATATGTGACCAGCGAATGGATGTTTTAGGAGGATTTATCTGTAAACGAAGGTTCCGATGAATTTCCCGCTTACGGACGGCTTCCATAGGCGGATAAATAGTATTCTCATTCCAAAATGATTCCATTCTTTCGGATAGTTCCTGATCCGAAAGATGATTCAAGGACTCCTTGAAGTCCTCGAAATCTTTCTGATTGGTCTTTCCGCTTAAGAATTGAGAATATAATTTATTAAATAAATCGGTCATAATTTGTCGATTGTTTATAGTTACACGAAGATGTATCGAAAAAGTACCAGACACTTTTATATGCTCTAAAGCATATTTTTTGTTTCATGCAAGAGAAAATTTATTTTCCTCCGCATGAAAATTTATTTTCTCCCAAATGGAATACCTGAAAAAAATAGGGAAATCATCAGAGAAACGAAGGCGTTTTCTGATTTTCTATATAAAAAGGACAAACAAGTAATTATATTTCCGGAGCTCCTCGCGCAGAGATTTTAATGCGGCAGACAAATGGTTTTTTACCGTTTGCTCGGAGATATCCGAAAGGGCAGCTATTTCGGCATTGCTCATTCCTTCTTCACGGCTCATTTCAAAGATGTTTCGCTGCGCGGGAGTCAGTTTTTGCTTGGCAAGCGCTAACTTGTCGATAAAGTCATCATAATATATTTTTTCTACTGTAGCATTATCTAGTAAGTTCTCATCTTCACAAAAGCGAATGTAATCTTCAAAATCTGGACGGTTAATCTGTCGGCGAAAAACATCGATCACATGGTTCTTGGCTATCGTGAACAACATGGATTTGAAAGAACCTTCAACAGACAAGGAGGCACGCATGTTCCAAAGCTTGAGAAACGTCTCCTGCACGATATCTTCCGCCTGGACAACAGATTTCGTATGCAGTAAGGCGAAACCGTACAAAGAGTCCGCATACATATTATATAATGTATCGAATGCTTCATAAGAACCACGTTTAAGTTTTTCTATAGTATTGCTATGTATCGCTGTTTCGTGCATATTCACCTCTGTCGTCCCTCACTTTGGGTTCGTAAAGATAGAAATAAACTACTAAACGACTACTATTTAGTTTATTTATCTCTTTTTTTATAATAATACCGTATCTTTACGCACATAAAAACGCGAAGCATGAAATCATTATTTATTCTGACCTCAGCACTACTATTTACGACAAACGTGCTGGCCGAAAATGATCCGCTATGGATGCGCTATCCGGCAATTTCTCCAAACGGTGAAACGATTGCCTTTACTTACAAAGGCGATATCTACACTGTTCCGGCAAACGGTGGCAAAGCTACCCAGTTAACAACCCACCCGGCTCACGATACGCGCCCGGTCTGGTCACCTGACGGCAGCAAGATCGTATTCGCTTCTGACCGGAACGGAAATTTCGACATCTTCGTGATGGACAAGGAAGGAGGCAGCCCAAAGCAGTTGACCACCCACTCCGCAAACGAATATCCGGAAACGTTCAGCGATGCGAAACATATCCTCTACTCGGCAGCCATCCAACAGGATACAAAAGACAGCCAGTTCCCGTCCGGACAATTTCCTCAAATCTACCGGATCAGCTTGGACGGCGGGCGCCCTGAGCTCTATTCCTCCCTGGCGATGGAGAGCCTGGCGTTGAACAAGAAGGGCGACAAACTCTTATACCAGGACAAGAAAGGATACGAAGACCCCTGGCGCAAACACCACCAGTCATCTATCACGCGCGACATCTGGTTGTGCACGCTCGGTCCGGAACGTTCCTTCCAAAAGATCACTTCCTTTAAGGGAGAAGACCGCAATCCGGTATGGGCGGCAGACGGTTCTTCCTTCTACTACCTAAGCGAAGAAAAAGGAAGCTTTAATATATTCAAGAACGACCTGACCGGCAAAAGTAGCCGGCAGATAACCAACCATACCACGCATCCCGTCCGTTTCCTGACTTCCGACAGTAACGGTAACCTCTGTTATGGGTATGACGGTGAAATCTATACGGTCAAAGAGGGCGCACAACCAAAGAAAGTGGATGTCCGGATCATTTCGGACAAGGTGGAGAACGACCTGATCCACCAACTCAAGACAAGTGGGGCCACCGATATCGCAATTTCTCCTAATGGAAAGGAAGTTGCCTTTATCGTGCGTGGCGATGTATATGTGACTTCGGTCGACTATGAAACAACCAAACAGATCACCAACACCCCGCAGCAAGAACGCGATCTCGATTTCAGCCCAGACGGACGCTCATTGGTTTACTCGGCCGAACGGGGTGAAACCTGGGGAGTTTATCAGAGCAGCCTGGTGCGCAAGGACGACAAATACTTCACCTATGCACAGGAATTGAAGGAAGAGCCGTTGGTGGTAACTTCTCAGACCTCTTTCCAGCCGATGTATTCTCCCGACGGAAAGGAAGTAGCTTTCTTGGAAAACCGTACGACTTTACGCGTGATTAACTTAAAAAGCAAACAGGTACGTACTGTCCTGGATGGCAAATACAACTATTCGTATGCCGATGGTGACCAACATTACCAATGGTCACCCGACAGCAAATGGTTCCTTGCCAAATACATCGCAGTTGGCGGATGGAACAATACGGACATCGTTTTAGTGAAAGCAGACGGCAGCGGCGAAATGACCAACCTGACCGAAAGCGGCTATTCCGACAACAACGCTAAATGGGTGCTGGATGGGAAAGCGATGATCTGGTCATCCGACCGGGCCGGTTACCGCAGTCATGGCAGCTGGGGAGCACAAGGCGACGTCTACATCATGTTCTTCGACGGTGAGGCATATGATAAGTTCCGTCTTTCCAAAGAAGAACAAGCACTACTGGACGAAGAAAAACAAGATCAAAAGAGCGATACAGATAAAGGCAAGGATAAAGACGCTAAAAAAGATAAAGACAAAGACAAGGACAAGAATAAAGACAAAAAGGAAGAGCCAACTGTCGAACCGCTCAAATTCGACTTGGCAAACCGCAAAGACCGTATCATGCGACTGACTGTCAACTCCTCTTTCTTAGGTGATGCCGTCTTGACTCCTAAAGGCGACAAGCTCTATTATTGTGCAGCTTTCGAAAGCGGTTATGATTTATGGGAACACGATTTCAAAGAAAACACAACCAAACTGCTGATCAAAGGTGTCGGCGGTGGCAGTATGTTCGCAGACAAAAAAGGTGAAAATATTTTCCTCATTTCAGGAGGTCAGCTGAAAAAGATCGAGGTCAAAAACAGCAAAACGGCTCCGATCGCATTCAAAGCCGAATTTTCATACCGTCCGGCAAAGGAACGCGAATATATCTTCCATCACACCTGGCGTCAGGTATTAGACAAATTCTACGATCCGGAAATACACGGTATCGACTGGGCTGGATATGAAAAAGCATACGAAAAGTACCTTCCTCATATCAACAATAATTACGATTTCGTAGAAATGCTTTCCGAAATGCTGGGCGAACTGAACGGTTCGCATACCGGAGCCCGTTACTACTCCGCTTCCTCTACTCCGGCCACAGCCAGCCTGGGCGCATTTTATGACAACGGATACACAGGCGACGGCTTAAAGGTTGAAGAGATCATCGCCAAAGGCCCACTGACAAAAGCCGACAGCAAGATCAAACCGGGCTGTATCATCGAAAAGATAGATGGAACAAGCATCAAAAGCGGCGAAGATTATTATCCGCTATTAAATGGCAAGGCAGGCAAGAAGGTATTGCTGTCCGTTTACAACCCGACAACTAAAGAGCGTTTCGAAGAACAAGTGAAACCAATCACTTACGGTGTACAGTCTAATTTACTTTACAAACGTTGGGTGGAACAAAAGCGTCAGATGGTCGAGAAATTGTCAAACGGAAGAATCGGATATGTACATATCAAGGGGATGAACAGCGAAAGTTTCCGCGAAATCTATTCCGATATGTTAGGCCGCTACCGTGAGAAAGAGGCGATCATCGTCGACACGCGCCATAATGGCGGTGGCTGGTTGCACGAGGACCTGGCAATCCTGTTGAGCGGAGAACTGTTTGCCAAATTTATGCCGCGTGGACAATTCATCGGCAATGATCCTTTCAACAGATGGTTGAAACCGTCATGCGTGCTGATGTGTGAAGATAATTATTCAAATGCACACGGTTTTCCTTGGACATACAAGACTCTGAAACTTGGCAAACTGATCGGTGCTCCTGTACCAGGCACGATGACTGCCGTATGGTGGGAATCGCAGATTGATCCGTCGATCGTCTTCGGAATCCCACAGGTCGGCATGAAGGATATGCAAGGACGTTACCTTGAGAATCTGCAACTCGAACCTGACATTGAGGTCTACAACTCCCCCGAATCACAGCTAAAAGGTGAAGACCACCAGCTAGAAGAGGCAGTAAAAGAGATGCTGAAAGAGGTTAATAAGAAATAATAAAAAAGGAGGAGTGTCGAAACTATCCTGTTCCCGTGCTTGACGCGGGATCGCATTAAAGCCAGCCCTATAAAAATCTGATTGATAAGGTCTGTCCTTTTGCGGCCCCGCGTCAAGCGCGGGGACAAGGGAATTTTGACACACCTCCTTTTTTAATCTTCATCTGCCCATACAAATTTGTCAAAACGAGCAGAAAAACGACACAAAGAACGGTACCGTAAAATCGACAATAATTCCATGAAAAATTGAAATAAAAACAAGGTCTTTCCCCGAATAGCGGGTAATGATCGGTAAAGTTGTGTCCATAGTCGTGGCACCTCCAGCACAGATAGGAGACAACCGGCCGAAATATTTGACAAAAAGAGGCGCACCGAGAAGGGCCATAATCTCTCGCATGATATTCGCCATTAAAGCAATCGTCCCTAATTCGGTGGCAAGTTGGACACCCAAAGAAGATTCCTTCAATTGGGTAATCAGAATAGATGATAGAGAATAATAGGCAAAACCGCTTCCTACCGCCAGACAATCAAAAACACTCCACTGCGTAAGCAACAAGCTGACCAAAGCCGAGAATACTAACGTCCCGGCAATCGTGGCAAAAGGGACCAAAAGCAGTTTCGGACGAATACTGCCGAGAATATCCTTTAGCTTCTTATCACTACCGATACTAAGCCCGACCTGAAACATGAGCAGATATAAAACATATACCGTAATGTCGTTTTCAATGACGACATCGGGTAACCGGCCACTCCATCCCAACACGCAACCGAGCGCAAAAAAACCTACAACGATCAAGCTTCCTTTCATCCTCGGCTCCTTTCTTTAAAAAACAGATGATAGACTCCCCAGCCGGCAAGCACGCTCCCTACCGTACCTGCCAAGGCAAGCAGGAAAGCCTGACCACCCAATGTGGCAAGGTTATCCACAATATCCTTATTCGCACCGACAGATATTCCCAAAAGGAAAAGAAGCAAAAGGATCGTATAAGAAATAGGTTTGCCGATCTTTTGCAAAAACTCGATTTTACGCAAAAGATAGCCTGCGGCAATACCCGCGAACATAATACCAATGACAGTAAACATAAATAAAAAACGGATTATCGCGCTTGAACAGCTTTGATTATTTTAGTGAATGTAATAGGGATTACCATACCTTCTGCATTTGCTTTCCCGACCAGTTGATTTTTATCTTCCTGTTTGAAAATGAGTGAAACATAGGTTCCATCTACATAGAAATTGCATTTATAGGTATTGCTCTCTTTCTTGATTTCCTTCACAGTCATTTCCATACCGCTGATCGTGAAAACGGCGGATAGGTTTTCACCAGTTTTCTTGATCTGGCAAGTCCCTTCCTGATAACCGTAAGGAGCGTCGGGAGCAGAGAAGTTCCACAAACCGACCACCATGTCAGGAGTAAATCCCTGCGCATAAAGTGATAAACACATCATCATACAAAGAAGCGTAGTAAAAACTTTTCCCATATTTGTCTTCATCATAAAATAGGATTAAATTAGACTTAGCGCTTCAAAGATAAGCATTATCAAATATAAATGAAATAAGATATACGCGTATATTGTTCTTTTTCATTATATTTGTAAAGTCAAAAATAATAATTTATTCGTTTAGGAGATAAAACACAGATAATATAACATGAAGAAAACAATCCTATTCCTTCAGGCTGCAGTGCTCGGGCTTTTGGCAGCCTGTAGCCAACCGTCCGGCGAGGAACAACTACGCAATGAGGTCCAGTACGTGAACCCATTTATAGGGACAGGCTTTCACGGGCATACCTTTCCCGGTGCTACCCGTCCGTTTGCTCTTGTACAAGTCAGTCCCGATACACATATCATGGGCTGGGACGCCAGTAGCGGCTATCATTACGATGATAGCCAGATATATGCTTTCAGCCATACGCACCTGTCAGGTACGGGTATCGGCGACTTGGGAGATGTAGCGATCCTTCCTTTCTCCGGCGGTGACTCGATCAGGCCGGTAGCTACCTTCAAAAAGGAGACAGAGAAAGCGACGCCGGGCTATTATGCGGTGCGTCTTGATAATTTCGGGATTAATGTGGAGTTGACCAGTACAGATCGTGTCGGATTCCATAAATACACATACGATAATCCGAAGGACCGCCGTGTCCTTCTCGATCTCGGCCATGTGCTGCAACCAAACTGGGGGCATAAGTTAGTAGGGAACGAATATCTTTTTGTAAACGATTCGACGGTGGAAGGGACTATCAGGACGCAGGGATGGGCACATTTCCATGCCGTTTCTTACCGGATCACCTTCTCGGAACCGATCGAAACGCTATACCAGTATATTGACGGGAATTTACGGAAGGATTCGCTGTTCTTGCGTCTTAACACACCGGGCGACCTGAAATTCCATTACAAATTTGCGGAGAACAACAAACCGCTGTATGTAAAAGTAGCAATTTCTCCTGTCGATACGGACGGTGCGGAAAGAAACATGCTGGCCGAACTACCGGGATGGGATTTCGATGCTACACGAGTTGAATCCGCGCATATCTGGAACAAGGCTTTAAATGATATCCAGATTGAAAGCTCCGATCCGAAAGTGATGGTGAACTTCTACACGGCTCTCTACCACACGATGATCGCACCTTATGCTTATCAGGACGTGGACGGACGCTATTTAGGGATGGACAAGAAGGTACACCGGGCGGAACCGGGTTATGTGAACTATTCCGTCTTCTCGCTTTGGGATACTTTCCGCGCCTTGCATCCGCTGATGACAATCATCCAACCGGAACGGGCTGCCGACTGGGGGAAAGTGCTCGTGCAAGGATATAAAGAAGGGGGAATCCTTCCGAAATGGCCGTTAGCTTCCAGCTATACAGGTTGCATGGTAGGTTATCCGGCTGTCTCCGTACTGGCGGACTTAGTGACTAAAGAGCTGGCAGAAGGTGATCTGAATGTTTGGGCTGAAGCAGGAGCCCGTTCTTCTGTCTACCGGGACGATCTGGCAGAGAAATTTAAAGGAACACGTGAGCTGGATCTGATTACCCGTCACCCTTATTATAAGGAGAAATACGGCTTTGTCCCAGCCGACTCGGTTCCCGAATCTGTCTCCTGGGGATTGGAGATGGCCTACTATGACTGGTGTATCTCTCAGATCGCTGCTAAAGCAGGAAATACGGAACTGGCTAAAGAGTATGCGGCAAAGGCGGAATACTACAAGCGTTATTTAGATCCGGAGACCAAGATGATGCGTGGAGTGATGGGTGATGGTTCTTTCCGTACACCGTTCAATCCTCGTTATTCTTCCCATATGAAGAGCGATTATACCGAAGGGAATGCCTTCCAATGGAGTTTCTTTGCACCACATGATATGGACAACTTCATCACCACTATCGGTGGTAAGAAGGAATTAGAGACACGTCTGGACACATTATTCACCACCTCTTCTCAAGTTGATGGTGAAGAAGCCTCCGGGGATATTACTGGTCTGATCGGCCAATATGCACACGGTAACGAGCCGAGCCATCACATGGCTTATCTATACAACTGGACGGACGCTCCCTGGAAAGGACAGGAACGCCTGGATCAGATCATGCAGAATTTCTATACCAACGAGCCAGACGGCATCATTGGGAATGAGGACTGCGGACAGATGTCCGCCTGGTATGTAATGAGTGCTTTAGGCTTCTATCAGGTTGCTCCAGGAATTCCGGTTTATACATTGGGCCGTCCGATGATCGACAAAGCGCTTATTCATGTAAAAGGCGGTATATTCGAAATCCTGGTAAAGAACAATAGTGCAGCCAACAAATATATCAAAGAGGTTAAACTGAACGGTAAAGTCCTCGACACCCCATTCATCAACCACACCGACGTCATAAAAGGCGGCAAGTTAGAATTTATCATGACCGATCAACCAGTAAAATAAATTCATATAAAGAAACATAAAAACAAAGGGTGAATCAATAACTGGTTCGCCCTTTATCTTATATTTGTTCCTAAACGATTAAATTAAAAAGCTATGTTACTTACAACAACTAACACGATTGAAGGAAAAGAAATCACCCAGTACTTCGGAATCGTATCCGGTGAAACGATCATCGGAGCAAATGTATTCAAAGACTTCTTCGCAGGTATCCGGGATATTGTCGGAGGACGCGCAGGTTCTTACGAAAGCGTATTACGTGAAGCAAAAGAAACCGCTTTAAAAGAAATGAGTGATCAGGCATCACAGATGGGTGCAAACGCTGTAATCGCTATAGATCTGGATTACGAAACAGTTGGAGGAAGCGGAAGCATGCTAATGGTTACTGCCGCAGGTACAGCTGTACGCTACCAGTAATCTAACAAATAAAACAATTCCCCCTACGCGATAAGATGTATCATCTTATCCCAATAACACGACACATCTTACACATGAAAATATCCGTTCTTCCCGTGAAGTCTTTTCCGGCAGAAGTCTAATCGAAAAAGCAGAAACAGAAAAAGGAGCCAGTCTTACGACTAACTCCTTTTCTCTTTTGAGCTCTTTAACTCTACTTTCTAAAAACGGCGGCTATCTACTCTCCCACTTTTACGCAGTACCATCGACGTGGTTGGGCTTAACTTCTCTGTTCGGAATGGGAAGAGGTGGATCCCCAACGCTATAACCACCTTAATAACTTTTATATTAAGATTTTTGACCGGACAACCCCAAGTTAAGCTACATAACTCCTGAGCTAACGACCCAACTTCGGATCGTCCTAAGCGATATATCAATCCTATCCATGATACGAAAGTCTCGGGCGATTAGTACTACTCGGCTTCGACATTACTGCCCTTACACCTGTAGCCTATCTACGTCGTAGTCTACAACGACCCTCAGGGATATCTTATCTTGAGGCTGGCTTCGTACTTAGATGCTTTCAGCACTTATCCAATCCAGACTTAGATACCCGGCGGTGCACCTGGCGGTACAACCGGTAAACCAGTGGTCTGTCCAACACGGTCCTCTCGTACTAGTGTCAGAGCCCCTCAAATATCCTACGCCCACGATAGATAGAGACCGAACTGTCTCACGACGTTCTGAACCCAGCTCGCGTGCCACTTTAATGGGCGAACAGCCCAACCCTTGGGACCTTCTCCAGCCCCAGGATGTGACGAGCCGACATCGAGGTGCCAAACCGCTCCGTCGATATGAGCTCTTGGGAGCGATCAGCCTGTTATCCCCGGAGTACCTTTTATCCTTTGAGCGATGGCCCTTCCATGCGGAACCACCGGATCACTATGCTCTAGTTTCCTACCTGATCGGCTTGTAGGCCTCCCAGTCAAGCACCCTTATGCCATTACACTCTACGACCGGTTACCAATCGGTCTGAGGGTACCTTTAGAAGCCTCCGTTACTCTTTTGGAGGCGACCACCCCAGTCAAACTACCCACCATACAGTGTCCTCGCTTCTGCGAGTTAGAACTCAAACAACCAAAGGGCCGTATTTCAACGACGACTCCACAAACACTGGCGTGCCTGCTTCATAGTCTCCGGCCTATCCTACACATTAGTTGCCCAAATTCAATGTAAAGCTATAGTAAAGGTTCACGGGGTCTTTTCGTCCCATCGCGGGTAATCGGCATCTTCACCGATACTACAATTTCACCGAGCTCACGGTTGAGACAGTGTCCAGATCATTACACCATTCGTGCAGGTCGGAACTTACCCGACAAGGAATTTCGCTACCTTAGGACCGTTATAGTTACGGCCGCCGTTTACTGGGGCTTCAATTCAAACCTTCTCTTGCGATGAGTTCTCCTCTTAACCTTCCAGCACCGGGCAGGTGTCAGGCTGTATACTTCATATTTCTATTTCGCACAGCCATGTGTTTTTGTTAAACAGTTGCCTGGACCTATTCTCTGCGCCCCACATCTCTGCAGGGACCCTTTATCCCGAAGTTACAGGGTCAATTTGCCTAGTTCCTTAACCGTGAATCACTCGAGCGCCTCAGTATTTTCAACCCAACTACGTGTGTCCGTTTACGGTACGGGTACTTTATGAATTTGCTTAGCGGATTTTCTAGGGAGCCTGATTACGTCCATATTGCCTTGTACAAGTACGCGACATACTGTCAGGTTCGACTCTCAAAGCGGATTTGCCTACTTCGATCTACATCTACACCCTTTAACCATCTATTCCGTCAGATGGCAGGACTGTCACTTCTCCGTCTCCACATCGCTCCATAAAGTAGTATGGGAATATTAAACCATTCTTCCATCGGAATCGCCGTTCGGCTTATCCTTAGGTCCCGACTTACCCTGATCCGATTAACGTTGATCAGGAAACCTTAGTCTTTCGGCGAGGAGGTTTCTCACCTCCTTTATCGTTACTTATACCTACATTTGCGTTTCCATGCACTCCAGCAAGGGTCATCCCTCACCTTCGACGTACATGGAATGCTCCCCTACCATCTCATACGAGATCCATAGCTTCGGTAAACAGTTTATGCCCGAGTATTATCCACGCCAGACTCCTCGACTAGTGAGCTGTTACGCACTCTTTAAATGAATGGCTGCTTCCAAGCCAACATCCTAGCTGTCTCTGCAGTCTGACTTCGTTAGTTCAACTTAACTGTTATTTGGGGACCTTAGCTGATGGTCTGGATTCTTCTCCTCTCGGACGCGGACCTTAGCACCCGCGCCCTCACTCCTTATAAATATATATAACGCATTCGGAGTTTATCTGGACTTGATAGGCGGTGAAGCCCTCGCATCCAATCAGTCGCTCTACCTCATTATATACTATATAAAGGCTGCACCTAAATGCATTTCGGGGAGTACGAGCTATCTCCAAGTTTGATTAGCCTTTCACCCCTACCCTCAGTTCATTGGAACACTTTTCAACGTATACCCATTCGGACCTCCAGTTGGTGTTACCCAACCTTCATCCTGACCAAGGGTAGATCACTTGGTTTCGCGTCTACTCACTCCGACTATACCGCCCTTTTAAGACTCGCTTTCGCTTCGGCTCCGGACCTGAAGTCCTTAACCTTGCCGGAGAAAGTAACTCGTAGGTTCATTATGCAAAAGGCACGCCGTCACAATCAAAAGATTGCTCCGACCGCTTGTAGGCAGACGGTTTCAGGGACTATTTCACTCCTCTGTTCGAGGTGCTTTTCACCTTTCCTTCACAGTACTGGTTCGCTATCGGTCTCTCGGGAGTATTTAGCCTTACGGGATGGGCCCCGCTGGTTCACACAGAATTTCTCGTGCTCCGCGCTACTCAGGATACCACTAGGCTTCATTAAAGAGTCGTATACTGGGCTTTCACCGTCTACGGCCGTTTTTTCCAAAACGTTCTACTTCCTTAATCGCTTGCCATGGCGTGGTCCTACAACCCCGATATTGCCTAAACAACATCGGTTTGGGCTGTTCCGCGTTCGCTCGCCACTACTTGCGGAATCACTTTTGTTTTCTTCTCCTATGGGTACTTAGATGTTTCAGTTCCCCACGTTCGCTTTCCTTACGGAATGACTGGCCTTCTACCAGCCGGGTTGCCCCATTCGGAAATCTTGGGATCAAAGGTTATTTGCACCTACCCCAAGCTTATCGCAGCTTATCACGTCCTTCATCGCCTCCGAGAGCCAAGGCATCCACCGTCTGCCCTTGCTTACTTTCTTTATCACTGACACAGTTTTCAAAATTAATAATTAAACAATTAATAATTAATCTTGCGTGTCGGATTGATATATCTTTAGCTTGCTCTTACTTTTTTTGTTACTTTACTTTTTTGAAGTTGTCCAATACGTCAAAGATCTTATGTTTAATGAATAATTAATAATTAATAAATCAATAATCACTCATCTTGTGTGGAGAATAACGGATTCGAACCGTTGACCCTCTGCGTGCAAGGCAGATGCTCTAGCCAGCTGAGCTAATCCCCCGTAGAGAGTTGAAAGTGCAGAGTGCAGAGTGGAAAGTTGTTTACCTTTCAACTGTTTACTCTCAACTGTCAACTGTTTGGTAGTCCCAGGCAGAGTTGAACTGCCGACCTCTACATTATCAGTGTAGCGCTCTAACCAACTGAGCTATAGGACTGTCAACTGTTGTGCGCCTGAGATAAATACCTCAGCCTCATCTTTCTCTATACCGGCATGCCCGGTTAAGATCATATTTTATACATATTCAACCGTAGTACCAGAGAATAACATACCTCATTGAAATTACTACTTTCTCATGAGACTCTGGCTCCAGAAAGGAGGTGTTCCAGCCGCACCTTCCGGTACGGCTACCTTGTTACGACTTAGCCCCAGTCACCAGTTTTACCCTAGGCCGATCCTTGCGGTTACGGACTTCAGGTACCCCCGGCTCCCATGGCTTGACGGGCGGTGTGTACAAGGCCCGGGAACGTATTCACCGCGCCATGGCTGATGCGCGATTACTAGCGAATCCAGCTTCACGGAGTCGAGTTGCAGACTCCGATCCGAACTGAGACATGGTTTAGAGATTAGCATCCTGTCGCCAGGTAGCTGCCCTTTGTCCATGCCATTGTAACACGTGTGTCGCCCCGGATGTAAGGGCCGTGCTGATTTGACGTCATCCCCACCTTCCTCACAGCTTACGCTGGCAGTCTCACCAGAGTCCTCAGCACGACCTGTTAGTAACTAGTGATAAGGGTTGCGCTCGTTATGGCACTTAAGCCGACACCTCACGGCACGAGCTGACGACAACCATGCAGCACCTCGTAATCAGCTATTGCTAGAAGACCTCTTTCAAGGTCGGTCTGACTACGTTCAAACCCGGGTAAGGTTCCTCGCGTATCATCGAATTAAACCACATGTTCCTCCGCTTGTGCGGGCCCCCGTCAATTCCTTTGAGTTTCACCGTTGCCGGCGTACTCCCCAGGTGGATTACTTAACGCTTTCGCTGTAGAGCTTACTGTGTATCGCAAACTCCTAGTAATCATCGTTTACTGCGTGGACTACCAGGGTATCTAATCCTGTTTGATACCCACGCTTTCGTGCTTCAGTGTCAGTTATGGTTTAGTAAGCTGCCTTCGCAATTGGAGTTCTGCGTGATATCTATGCATTTCACCGCTACACCACGCATTCCGCCTACCTCAAACACACTCAAGTAACCCAGTTTCAACGGCAATTTTATGGTTGAGCCACAAACTTTCACCGCTGACTTAAATTACCACCTACGCACCCTTTAAACCCAATAAATCCGGATAACGCTCGCATCCTCCGTATTACCGCGGCTGCTGGCACGGAGTTAGCCGATGCTTATTCATAGGGTACATACAAAATGGAACACGTCCCACACTTTATTCCCCTATAAAAGAAGTTTACAAACCATAGATCCTTCATCCTTCACGCGACTTGGCTGGTTCAGCCTCTCGGCCATTGACCAATATTCCTCACTGCTGCCTCCCGTAGGAGTTTGGTCCGTGTCTCAGTACCAATGTGGGGGACCTTCCTCTCAGAACCCCTATCCATCGTCGGTTTGGTGGGCCGTTACCCCGCCAACTGCCTAATGGAACGCATGCCTATCTATCAGCGATGAATCTTTAACAAATAGTCCCATGCGGAACCCCTGTTTTATGGAGTATTAATCCGACTTTCGCCGGGCTATCCCCCTCTGATAGGTAAGTTGCATACGCGTTACTCACCCGTGCGCCGGTCGCCATCAATAAGTATTGCTACTTACCATGCTGCCCCTCGACTTGCATGTGTTAAGCCTGTCGCTAGCGTTCATCCTGAGCCAGGATCAAACTCTTCGTTGTTGAAATTGTTTTATATCTTCGCTCAGAATCTCGTCTTTATCGTAGTCACTGACGGTATGTTTCGTATTTCTATACGTCTCTTGTACTACTTGTTGATATGTAATATTTTCAAAGAACTTATCGCTATCGTTTCGATTGCGGCTGCAAAGGTAAGGACTTTTTTTAAACTGACAAATTTTTTAGAAGAAAATTTGAAAAGTTTTTTTTTCGAAACCCTCCGGGTGGTCGGACATCTCGCTTAGCCTCGCTAACCTCATCCTTCCCTATCACCGTTACCTACTTCGCATCATGTCAATCACGGCCACTCTCGCTCGAATGCGGGTGCAAAAGTAGAACGAAGATTTCTTTTATGCAAATGTTTGGGAAGGTTTTTTATATCTTTTTTTCTCTCAAAAAAATGGATATATATGGTACGCATATGTGAGATCTTTCCCCCCTTTTTTAGGACATAAAGAAATAAAAATGGCAGGACAGAGGTAAAACAAGCCTATCGAAAGATAGACAATAAGAAAAGAAGAAATTCTTATCTTTGACGAATCAGCCACAAATTCAAAAACAAAATAATGGAAAGCACAAATTTACTTTTTCTGTAGGAGCTCGGTTTTTAAGCCTCTTTTTCCCACAAAGAGGTCACAACCCCTACCCCCATTCCACCCATTCCGACTCCGGAACAGGTGGAATGGCCCAAAATGGAGACATATGCCTTTGTTCATTTAGGGCCGAACACATTCAACGATCTGGAATGGGGATAGGGAAACACACATGCATCAACTTTCAATCCAACCGACCCGGATTGCAACCAATGGGTACATACCAGCAAAGCAACCGAAAGTTCAGAACAAGCAAGGTAAACGACGGCAACTGGGACACCTACTGGACTACAGATAGACCTGTCGCAAAGGAGATTAACTTTCACCTTCGCTCAGAAAGGCAAGCAAGAATTGGTTCTCCATCTGGATAAGGAAACTATGATCTCAGGTTTCCACTATACACCAAACCAAGAAAGGGATGCAAGTGAGCATCGGAGAGTTTTCCGTTATCACAGAACAAAACAAAAAGAGGACAAAATTTCACTCCTTTCCCCAACTTTCCGACCTCACCCCAAACAGCCTAAACCATTTATTTTAAATGACTGTTTTCTATATATAGTTTGCAAGAAACAATTCAAAAAGCATATGGATATTTCGATTCGTACACAGCAACTCAACAGTCTTTTTTCGTATGACAAAAAAACTGATTTGGCAGACAGCCATCTGGAGATCATTCCCTTCCGCTTTACCCAGACAATAGGAGCCAGCGAGATCAATGAATTCCAAAAAGAACTTACCGGCACCGATTTTTGTCCGGTAACCGACAATCATATCCAGGAAAACAAGACCTTCACTTATACCGTCTTTGCACCTTCCGAAAAAGAAAAACGGGACAAGGCGATCATCCTACTGCATGGTTTGAACGAACGTACATGGGAAAAATATCTGACCTGGGCGGAATATCTGGCCCAAAATACGGGAAAACCAGTCATTCTTTTTCCGATCGCTTTCCATATGAACCGTACACCCAGCCGCTGGTGTAATCCGAGGGAAACCCTATCGTGGGCGAATATCCGGAAAAGCGAGATCAATGACCTCAGCAATTCCACGTTTGCCAACGTTGCACTCAGCAGCCGGCTTTCCAACAACCCGTTACGCTTTTACGCATCCGGCAGAGAATCCATCTACAACCTGTGGCAACTAGTACTGGAAATAAAAGAAGGCAAGCATCCACTTTTCAAAGAAGATGCATCCATCAACCTGTTCGCCTACTCCATCGGAGCCCTCCTATCGCAAGTGCTTCTACTCGCAAACCCGGAAAAGATGTTCAGTGATACGCACCTGTTCATGTTCTGCGGCGGTTCGATCTTCAGCGAGATGGATGGGAATGCACGAGACATCATGGATAAGGAAGCTTTCGAAAGCATACAGAAATACTATCGCCATGATTTCTTGGAACAACGTTTGCTACCGACCACCTTCAAAAACGATTTTATGGAACAGGCGTTCAAAACCATGATCCGCGAAGACGTCATGCAGGATCACCGTGAGACATTCTTCCAACGAGCCTGTAACCAGATACGGGCGATCTCGCTGAAAAAAGACAAAGTCATGCCGACATTGGGAGTGGTCAAAGCCCTTGGCAATATATCCAACAAGATCTTGGAAGAGATGGATTTTCCATTTCCATATTCCCACCAGATCCCCTTTCTTTCCCGGAGCCAAACCGATCAAACACTGGTCAACCAGTCGTTCCTGAACGTATTCGGAAAAGCAGCCGCTTTCCTATAACAAAAAAGGAGAATGCATCCACACGGGCACATCCTCCTTCTTCCTTATAACTATATATTCTCTATGTCAATTATTCAAGAACGATCACTTTATATTTTGGAACCAAAATCTTCATGATAATCCAACCAATCAAATAAGCAACAGCACATACACAAAAGATTATGAAATAACCGGCAGGCTTGCCAGTGAAGCCCATAAATGTCATCTGAGTTGCATCTGCATAAACAAACAAATTCCCAGCCACTTTCTGTAAAATCATAGAACCGACCCCTCCGGCCATACCACCAATACCCGTAACGGTTGCAATAGCCGATTTCGGGAACATATCACCGACAGTCGAGAAAATATTGGCAGACCATGACTGGTGAGCTGCACCACCAATACCGATCATGATAACCGGGAACCACGGTGAAATCGTACCCAACGGCTGCGCCAACAGTACCAGCAACGGGAAGAAAGCAAAAATCAACATCGCTTTCATACGGGCAGCATACGGGTTCATCCCACTCCGGTTAATAAAGATCGTCGGTAGTTTACCTCCGTAAATAGACAACATCGTGATGGCATACAGAGTAAAGATCAACCCCATGCCCAACGGATCGGAGGTCTTGATACCGAACTGCGTATTCAGGTAAGAAGGAGTCCAAAAAAGGAAAAACCACCAAACCCCGTCCGTCATGAATTTACCGACAACAAAGGCCCAAGTCTGTTTGAACGTGAAACATTGCAAGAAACCGATCTTCTTCTCGTGTTCTTCTTCAACGACAACAACGTCTTTTTCGTTTTTATCCTGTTCAATATACTCCAACTCAGCTTTATTCACATGTTTGCTCTTCTCCGGAGTCGTGTACATAAATACCCACAAACCCATCCAGACAAAACCGAGCGCACCGATCACGATAAAAGCCATTTCCCAACCCCAAGCTTTTGCCAACAAGGGAATAGAGATAGGAGCGACCAAAGCACCAATAGAAGCACCGGCATTGAAGATCGAAGTCGCATAAGCACGGTCTTTCTTTGGGAAGTATTCAGCCGTCACCTTGATGGCAGCAGGGAAGTTACCCGCTTCACCCAATGCCAGAATACAACGGGCGGCCAGAAAGAAATACATACTCACGGTTGCCAATATCACAACAACATCTCCTGTCGCTGCAATCAATTCGGCTGCACTATTCATTCCGACATAATGTTCGGTTGCAATACCGCAACCGGCATGGAGACAGGCTCCGAACGACCAAACACCGATAGCCCAAAGATATCCTTTCTTCGTACCCATCCAGTCGATAAAACGGCCGGCAAACAGCATACAGATTGCATACACAATTGAGAAAACTGATGTTATCGTACCGTAATGGGATTCATCCCAATGGAACTCCGGTTTGATAAATTCATCCCAGGTCAAAGAAAGAACCTGGCGATCGAGGTAATTCACTGTTGTTGCAAAAAATAACATCGCACAGATTGTCCATCTGTAATTTGTCATTTTCTCACTTGCTTTTTGAAATGTGTTCATGATATTAATATTCGTTTTTCATAATACGGGGCAAATATAAGGCATTTTTTTTGTTCTACACAAGTTTGTGTGTGCGAATACACGAAGTATTTTTATTTCTTTCACATCCCACCCCTGATTCTTAGAGGTTTGATTTGCATAAAATAAGCATTTTATGTACGTTTGCCCCTCCAATGTAAACTTTATAAATACCATGATTATTATGAAAAAGATTATTTATCTGGTACTTCTGTCCCTGATAACCGGTCTGGTCGCCCAGGCCCATGAAAAAACAGGCGAATGGAACGGATGTGACCGCTACGATTTCACCTTCAAGGATCGCCAGGCAACCATTGTCGTTCCTAAAAAAGCTGCCAAAGGAAATCCATGGATCTGGCGTCCAGCGTTCTTCGACGCTTTTCCAAGTGTGGACAAAGCATTATTGGAAAAAGGGTTCCACATTGTCTATTACGACGTAACTCATCTATATGGAAGTCCAAGAGCTGTTTCTCTGGGCACCGAATTCTATGAGAATATGACGGATCTTTACAATCTTTCCGAAAAAGTCACACTGGAAGGATTCAGCCGCGGCGGTTTGTTCGTCTTCAACTGGGCGGCCCAAAATACAGAGAAAGTGGCTTGTATATATGTAGACGCTCCTGTTTGCGACGTGTTTAGCTGGCCGGGAAGAAAAAACACGGCTTTGTGGAATGATCTGTTGAAGGAATGGAACCTGACAGATGCCGGAATGGAACATTTCAAAGGGAACCCGATCGACAACCTCGCCCCGATTGCAGCCGCAGGCATACCGATCATCAGTGTATGCGGCGATAGCGATCAGACCGTCCCCTACAAGGAAAACATGGATGTCGTACGTTCGCGCTACCTTGCGGCAGGAGGTCCGGTGGAAGTTATCCTAAAGAAAGGGTGCGACCATCATCCACATAGTTTGGACAATCCGGAACCGGTAGTAGACTTCATCCTTCGCCAGCAGCCGGAGTACGAAAAGTACATACATTATAATATACGCGGAAGTTTACAGAATTCGTTCCGTAAATTCGAAAAAGAACGCCGGGCACGGGTCGCTTTTCTGGGAGGCTCCATCACGGAAATGAACGGATGGCGCAATATGATAGAACAACAGCTACAGCAACGTTTCCCTTATACACAGTTCGAATGGGTAGAAGCAGGCATCGGTTCGACCGGGACGACTCCGGGTTCTTTCCGCCTGCAGCATGATATCCTTTCGAAGGGGAAAGTCGACCTTCTTTTCGTCGAAGCCGCCGTAAACGACGACACGAACAGATTCAGTACCCTCGAACAGGTGCGCGGTATGGAAGGGGAAGTGCGCCATGCTTTGGAAAGCAATCCAGAAATGGATATCGTGATGCTGCACTTCATCTATGATCCGTTTATCCCAATGATCGCCCGCCGTCAGATGCCAGATGTCATCCTAAATCACGAACGGGTGGCGAACCACTACCTTATTCCTTCGATCAATCTCTGCCAGGAGATCGGTGAACGAATGCAAGACGGCGAATTTACCTGGGACGATTTCGGCGGCACTCATCCGAAACCTTTCGGACATAAATTTTATGCTGCTGCCATCGGCCACCTTTTCGATGAGATGTGGAAAGGAGTTTCACCGGCAGGAACGATCGAGGCACACGAAATCCCGGCCAAGCCACTGGATCCCTATAGTTATTATAACGGAGATTTCATTGCTCTCGAAAAAGCCCACTTAAACAAAGGTTGGAAATTAGTAGACAACTGGCATCCCGACAACAAGGCCGGCAAGCGGAACGGCTTTGTCGATGTTCCTATGTTAGAAGCTACACGTCCAGGAGACCGACTAACACTGGATTTCCAAGGGAAAGCGATCGGCATCTTCTGCGTCAGCGGACCTTCTGCAGGAATTTTGGAATATAGTGTCGACGGCGCCCCGTTCAAAGAACTGGACACTTTCACTGAATGGAGCCACAATCTTTATATCCCCTGGGTCTACATGCTAGAAACGGAACTGAAAGACACGGATCACAAACTGGTTCTCCGTATATCAAAAAAGAAGAACCCCGCCTCACAGGGTACGGAATGCCAGATACGGAATTTCGTAGTGAACGGCAGATGATCATACATCATGTATTCGGCTGGATATCATCCCAGCCTGCACCGCCATTCGCTCCGATAATCCAGTTAAAGGCATAATGCCGTTCCATGACAACACCCCCGTTCAACGAAGCCGGAGCTTCTTTTCCATGAATTCGTGCTTCCACACAAGCCCAATCATACCGAAGTGTAATATCGGCAGCATCCAATATTTCGGACTGCGAACGGGGAAAACCTTTTGAAAGCAATTCAGAGCAGCCTTTATGTTGCCAGAAAATAGCAGCCAAGACTGGGACATCGATAATCTCGGACGGATAGGGCAAATCATCTACAATGCCTGCCGCCCAAAGCAAGACACCTGCACATTCGTAGCGCCATCCGAACTGAATGCACTCTTGTTCTTCCGGATCGGGATTATCGATATAAGCGGCTTCGGCCGGTGACAAGTAAGATTCTATCTTGTACAATTGTTCCATCTTTTTAAAATAGAACAGAGCTTCTTCCCGTCCCGAGCCTTCTGAGAGTATGACTTCCGAATAGACGGCTACGGCAAACAATGCGGCGGCTCGTTGCACTATCTCCTTCCGGCTTCTCAAACGGGCTTCGCTTTCCAATACTTCGCTACGCAAATATTCCATATAAGGAATATGCTTCTCTTCAAGCAACGCGATAGAACGCAAACGTCTTTCCACATCTGCCTGAGCTTCTTCCGGGCGGTTCCCGTCCAGAAAATCGGCATTCCCGACCGGGATAAACTCGGTCAACTGGCTTTCGCCTTTGGCAGAGAAGAGAAGTTTTCCTTCACTCGTAAAGATCTGCATGCTCGGATAGAGCAGAAAACCGTTCACGTCTCCGGCAATCTCAAACAAACGGTTCAGGATATAGTTCGTCCGGTCTTCATTGTCGTTCAGATCGAAAGTGATACCCGTCACACAGTTGAACACACGTATCTGACACAAGACATTTTCTTTCAGTTCAGCTAACGGCGTCTTCACCTGCGAAAAATAATTGGCCATACCGGATGTATGGGAAGCAATAAAATCCGGCTTGCTTCGCCGGTGCTTGATCGAGAAGATGACATGTGTTCCATCCGGTAAAGTCAGGTCGACCGTTTCATCTTCGCAAACTAACTCTTCGGCCATCTCTTTAAAACGTTCCTGAATTGCTTTCACGATACGGTTAGGATCTCCGATGACCGTATACAAAGTAACATTCGCTTTTTCCATTTTCTTACTTTTTTATATCCGAGCCACCGGATGGTTATAGCATTCTACAAAAATAGCAAATTATAAACATCCGCAAAGAAAATAGACAGGATGATGCAACCCTTTTTCCGCCCCATTCATCATATTAGAAACAAACACCAGATATTATTATGAACAAGTTACTTTCGACTATTTCATCCGCTATCTTGTTGATGGCCGGATTGTGTCTATCTTCCTGCAGTGATAATGACGACATCAAGCTGACAGGCATAGATGGGCGGCCCAGTGTCCTTCTTTCAAACGGGCAGGTTACCGCCTCATTCGCCTACTCCGGCAACCAGTTTGCCGGGATCCAATATCCGGACGGGCAAGCGGCTCACTTCAATTATGAAGACGGAGAATTTGTCAGCATATCCTACACGCCTCCTAAAGATGTAGCCGACGGGCATGCCTGGGTACATTTTGCCAAAACCGGAGACAAGACTTACAAGGTCAGTCACGGTGGTGAACCGTCGATGGACATAGATTATCGAGAAGAGGTGGCACTCGATGCAAACGGTTTACCCATCAAAGTTTCCTTCACCGGTATTTTCCAACAGGGGGCAAATGGAGAAAAACAGATCAAGGAAGGCGACCGATATGCCTTTCTGACTTTCGATCCTGCCACCCGGCAACTGCTCAGACAGGAAATATACGACAATGAATCCAACCTGCTAGTAAAATACACGTATGAATACGACAATGCCTCCGGCAGTATCAGCCATTTGGAATTTCCCATGTGGTTCTTAGGCTGGTGGTATTATAACCATGTCTACTCCTATGACTTTAAGAATGTTCAGTTCTTGAACCATCACCATAATATAACGAAGATCACATCCGAAAACAGCGAGGGGAACCGCTCCTCCGTTACTTACACATATAAATATAATAAAAACAATTTTCCCGTTTCCGTATTTTGTGACAAATGGGAAGATGAAGAAGTGGGAATCCGGTATTGAAAAGCTACCGATAATAACCAAAGAAACTGATATTTTAGACAATCGTACTTACCCGTTTGAATGTACCTTTGCATGTTTTATCAGATAAAAAAGAAAAAAGATGATTGACATACAAAGTAACAATGGGAACTCCAAACTTTTTCTCCTTACCCTGTTAGGGATGTTGACGGCATTCGGGCCGTTTGTCACCGATATGTATCTCCCCAGCCTGCCTTCAATGGGAGAATATTTCAGGACAACACCATCATTGGTACAATTGGGTTTGACAGCCAGTATGATCGGACTAGCGACAGGACAAATCTTTTTCGGACCGCTAAGTGACAAGTACGGGCGTCGTTCACCATTGTTGGCTGCCATGTATCTTTTTATTATTGCCACGATAGGCTGCATCTTTGCTCCCACTATCGAGATATTTGTAGTGCTGCGTTTGCTACAAGGGATTGCGGGTGCCGGCGGTATCGTAATCTCCCGTTCTGTCGCGACAGACATGTTCACCGGTAAGGAGTTGGCAAAGACACTTGCGATCATCGGGGCCATCAATGGAGTCGCTCCCGTAGCCGCCCCGATCATCGGAGGAGGATTGACGGAAGGGATCGGCTGGAAAGGGATCTTCTGGGTGTTACTGGCATTAGGAATCATCCTACTATTAGGATGCCGGCTATTCCGAGAATCGTTACCGAAAGAACGACGCAAGGCAACAAAATGGCGTAACGTATTTGCCAGTTTCGGCCGTGTATTGCGAAACCGGCGTTATGTGGCCTACGTCCTTCAATTCGGATTCGCACAAGGTGTGCTGTTTGCTTACATAGCTTCTTCTCCTTTCATTGTGCAGGAATATTACGGGTTTTCCGCTTTCGGGTTTAGCATCTGCTTCGCAGCCAATGCAGTTGCGATCGGGTTAGCCGCCGGCTTATCCGTCAGATTCCGCCAGCCGGAAAACAGTACATTCGCCAGCAGCATAGGTATGCTTATCCTTTCCGCTATCGTATGTATAGCCATGAACCTAAATTGTAATTTCTGGATATACGAGGGATTGCTGATTGCTCTACTTTTCATGATGGGCTTTTCTTTCACCTCAACCACCGCCTTGGCAATGGAATGCGAACGCGAACATGCCGGCACAGCTTCAGCTTTATTGGGTGCGGTCGGGTTCGGGTTTGGAGGATTGGTATCCCCTTTAGTCGGGCTAGGCGATACGATGGCCACAACGGGCATTGTCTTTATGGCATGCGCAGCTTGCTCTTTGGCCTGCATACTTTGGGTAAGGAGGAACAACGCATTCCGGGGAACGGATGGATCATACCGAAATTAATTTAGCAAACAATTCAGACAAAATAAAACCTCCAACCATCTATGTGTTAGATAATTGGAGGTTTATAAAAGTGGTCCCACTTGGGCTTGAACCAAGGACTCCCTGATTATGAGTCAGGTGCTCTAACCAACTGAGCTATAGGACCTGCTCAGAGTACTGCTCTGAAATCGGGTGCAATATTACGATTTATAATCGAGATATGCAAATGTTCACAGAAAAACTTCTCTTTTTAAGCCATCATCCATTGTAATGCATTTATCCTTTTTATTCCATTATAATCAGCATCCGGATCTTCGTCTAAAGTAAGGATATAATCACTCTTTGAAAGAAAGAGGAAGCATGGGGAAGACTCTTCAAGCAAGAGAAGAAAGCGGGGCGCAGCCAGTGTCTTCTGCACCATCTGCGTCCCATGAATACTTACTTTTCTGCAGTTTCTTCTGCCCCGAATTCCATCAGGTAAGCCTTGATGAAATCATCTATCTTGCCATCCATCACACCATTGACGTCGGAGGTCTGGTAGTTGGTACGATGGTCTTTCACACGACGGTCGTCGAACACGTAGCTACGGATCTGGGAACCCCATTCGATCTTTTTCTTTCCCGCTTCCACCTTTGCCTGTTCTTCCATACGATGTTGCAATTCCTTGTCGTACAAAATTGAACGCAATTGGCGCATCGCATTCTCCCGGTTCTTAGGCTGGTCGCGGGTTTCCGTATTCTCGATCAGGATTTCTTCTTCTTCGCCCGTGTAAGGATCTTTAAACTGATAGCGCAGACGCACTCCGGACTCCACCTTGTTCACGTTCTGCCCACCGGCACCTCCCGAACGGAAAGTATCCCAAGAGATAGCCGCCTGATCGATCTTCACCTCGATCGTATCGTCGACCAGCGGGGTGACAAAGACAGAAGCAAATGAAGTCATTCGTTTACCTTGCGCGTTATAAGGAGACACACGTACCAGACGATGCACGCCGTTTTCGCCCTTCAAATATCCGTAAGCATAGTCGCCTTCGATGTTGAGAGTCGCTGTTTTGATACCAGCCTCATCCCCTTCCTGGTAGTTGGCTACGGAAATCTTATATCCGTTCGCCTCCGCCCAGCGCGTATACATACGGAGCAGCATGGAAGCCCAGTCCTGGCTTTCCGTACCGCCGGCACCGGAGTTGATCTTCAGCACACAACTCATCTGGTCGGCTTCCTGGCGCAACATATTGCGGAACTCCAGGCTTTCCACCAACTGGATGGCATTGCCATAAGCCTCGTCAACTTCTTCTTCGCTGACAATCCCTTCTTTTACATAATCATAAGCCAACTGCAATTCTTCCGCTGCAGCATGAACCTCGTTGTAAAGTTCGATCCACTTTTTCAGTTCTTTTACTTTCTTCATCTGGACTTCCGCCCGTTTGGCATCTTCCCAGAAACCGGGATCATGAGTGCGTAACTCTTCCTCTTCTAACTGGATGGTTTTACCATCTATGTCAAAGATACCCCCTCAGCGCTTGCTCGCGCTCCAACACATTGTGTAGTTGGTCTGATGTGATCATAAAAATTCTTGTTTTTAAATTTGTCCGGCAAAGATACTCAATTTTCCTGACTATCAAAATGTCACTACTACCCCATATAAATCGGATTACTACCCCATATATTCAGAATTAGTAGCAAGGGTAATATTTTTTAACATTTCTATTTGTACATAAGACACCTCTTTTTTCTACCGAAATGACAAAAGCCCGACGGGGAGTTTATTTCCGTCGGGCTTTTGTCATCGGTGCGTTTATCAAGGACGATCAGGAAAGGTTTGAAGCTTCTTCGTACATCTTCTCGATCGAATCCGCGTATTTCTTCAAAATAACTGAACGGCGGAGCTTGAGCGTATCCGTCAGTTCAGACCCCATCGTAAAGGGTTCGGACAACAAGGTGAAACGCTTGATCTTCTCATAAGAAGCCAGGTTCTTCTGATTTTCCTCGATATGTGTCTCGATCAGGCGAAGGACTTCCTTATTCCGAACAAGCTCTTCCCGGCTACCAACAGCCAGCCCCTTTTCTTCGGCATACTTTTCCAATAACGAATAAACGGGAACAATCAACGCACTGACAAACTTACGCTGGTCGCCGATAACGGCAATCTGTTCGATATACTGATCACCGCTCATAACCATTTCAATTGCCTGTGGGGCGATATATTTACCATTCGATGTTTTATACAAATCCTTGATACGTTCGGTGAAGAACAACGTGTTTCCTTCCATCCTTCCGGCATCTCCCGTACGGAAATAACCGTCTTCCGTAAACGCCTTTTCATTTTCAGCCGGTTTATTATAGTAGCCGGACATCACAGTCTTGCCTTTTACCAGGATTTCGCTATTCTCCGGATCGATTCGCACCTGTACATCCGGCATGACATCGCCGATCGAGCCGAACTGGAATCCGATTTCAGGATAGAAACAGACGGTTGCCGTCGTCTCGCTCAAACCGTAGCCATACACAATCGGAATATTGACAGACTGCAAAAATTCATTGACTGTATCCGAAAGCGGCGCACCGGCCACCGGGAAAAAACGGCCGCGTTCGATCCCTAACACCCGTTTCAACAAATTGAAAACGGTCTTATTATACATTTCGAACTTCAGCTTCAACCCACAAGGAGCCGAGATGCCCTTATTTTTATATTCCAGGTTATACTTGCGCCCGGTCTCGATAGCATCCAAAAAGATTCTCTTCATGGTGGGAGACGACGAGTTGATCTTTTCATGCACGCCGGCATATACCTTCTCCCAAAAACGGGGAACGTTGCACATCAACGTAGGATGCACCTCCGGCAATGTCTTCTGAATCATTTTAGGATCTTGGTTGATCGCAATCGTCACTCCCTTATGCAAACAATAGTAAGACCACGCTTTTTCAAAAATATGAGTCAGCGGCAGAAAACACATGGAAAGATCCTTATCCGTTACCATCGGAAGGCGGATATCATGGATACGCATAGCTTCCAGATAATTGGAATGATGGAGCATGACCCCTTTGGACTCGCCGGTCGTCCCGGAAGTATATATTATGGTGGCCAAGTCTTCCGGCACCGCTTCGTTCATACGGATCTTCACCGTTGTCTCGGCATGCGCATTATCGCCCAGCCGCAGGAAATCGTCAAAATAAATCGAGGTCTTGTCTTCCGGGTTCAACTTGACAGCCTGATCAAACACAACCAGGCGCTTCAGGTATTGGGATTCTTTCTGCACCTTGAATGCATTATTATACTGCAACTGCTCGCCAACAAACAATGTATGTATATGAGCATCATTGATTATATACTCGATCTGCCCCGGAGAATTCGTCGCGTACATCGGAATAGAGACCACACGATTCGCATATGCCCCGAAATCCGTATAAAAACATTGCGGCATATTCTGTGAATAAACCCCGATATTCTCCTGTACTCCTATCCCGAATTCGGCCATTGCCTTAGCCGTAAGCATAACTTTTTCAGAGAATTCCTTCCAAGATATTTTTAACCATTTCCCAGTTGCATTATCACGATATTTCAATGCAGTGCGGGAACCATATTTTTCTGCCTGTCGATGAACCAACTCGGCATAATGGTAGTAAATCATAATTCTTTGTTTTGAATTGCTCCTGCAAAAGTACTGTTTTCTATTCTATTTGTCATGAGATTAGCCTCTTTTTTACACAAAAACGCCGGATTTGTGCAATATTAATGTTAAATTAGGATAAACATAGTAGTATGTATTGCATAGTACATAGGCAATACATATATTTGTAGCGTAAAACAAAATAAAAATGAATGCAGAGAACGTAAAATCACAAATGAGAAAGGGAACATTGGAATATTGCATTCTATTGCTTCTCAAAAAAGAGCCGGCGTATACCTCTGACATTATCCAGAAGTTACAGGAAGCTAAATTGATTGTTGTGGAAGGTACCCTATATCCTCTGTTGACAAGATTAAAGAATAGTGAACTATTAAGTTACCAGTGGATAGAATCTACTCAAGGACCGCCTCGCAAGTATTACCAACTTACCCCGAAAGGAGAAGAATTCCTCGGTGAACTGGAAACATCCTGGCAGGAGCTGAACGATACAATCAACCACATCAGAAACAATTAAAATCAGAAAACAATGAAGAAGACACTGACAGTTAATTTGGGAGGAACGGTTTTCCACATTGACGAAGATGCATACCAACTGCTCGATAAATATCTGGCAAACCTCCGCATCCACTTCCGCAAGGAAGAAGGTTCGGAAGAGATTATGAACGATTTTGAAATGCGTATCTCCGAACTGTTCAATGAGCGGGTTCGATTGGGGCATGAAGTGATCACGATCGAACATGTCGAAGAGGTAATCAAACGCATGGGCAAGCCGGAAGAATTGTTCGAAGGTGAAGAAGAAAAAGAATACAAGGAAGAAGCCAAGGCACAAGCTTTCCAGGAAGAGGAGATCCCCAGAGGCCCGAAAAAGCTGATGCGCGATCCGGATAACCGGGTATTGGGAGGTGTAGCCGGTGGTATCGCCGCTTATACGGGATGGGACGTGACGGCTGTGCGCCTTGCCATGATCATCCTGCTTTTCATTCCCTATGCACCGATCATTATCCTATACCTTATATTATGGCTGGTAATGCCATTGGCACGGACCGCAGCCGACAAGCTGATGATGCGCGGGCAAAGTGTCACCCTCGAAAACATAGGCAAAACGGTTACAGATGGTTTCGAAAAGGTTAGCAATAATGTAAATGATTATATGAGTTCCGACAAGCCGAGAAGCTTTCTGCAAAAACTGGCAGATTTGTTTGTCGGAGTGGTAGGTTTCATCCTCAAATTCCTGGCCATACTGATCGGGATCATCCTGCTACCGCCATTACTGCTTGCCGCTTTCATTTTGGTTGTCGTCACCTTTGCTCTTATTGTCGGAGGTACAGGTTTCCTATATCAATTGTCACCGTTCGGGGCCGACCTGATATCAGGAACGCCTATTTCGCTGACCATCATGGGATGCATCGATTTCATTTTATTAATCGGCATTCCGATCTTTGCCCTCGTATATGCAATCTGCATGCAACTGTTCAAAGCAAAGCCATTGCCTGACACTGCAAAATGGACGTTGCTGATCTTATGGTTTGTATCCGTAATATTATGTTTCTTCTATGTCTATCAGACCGGAATAAACGGATGGAGCACATTTCCCTGGAGCAATTTCTTCAACATATAGTCTATAATAAACAACAGAATCATGAAAAGATCATATTCATTTATACTGGTATTCACACTCATGGCAGGGCTTTTATGCTCCTGCCATACAAACAAGGTTTTCGGGGACGGCAATGTCGGGAGCGGTTCCATAACCAAAGTCGATTAAGAAAATCCCCAATTAAATTGCATATTACAATGATTGTGTGTTTAAAAAAGAAGGCCGTCCTTTCACAAGGAGGGCCTTTCTTCTAAGGTTAACAAATTTATGAGTAAAAACCACTAATGAATCTTTATAAAAAAACCGCTTCCTTCCTCTCAATATTATCATACAGAGGAAGAAGCGGTCACAAATATACATAAAGTTTTTATACCAAAAAGACTTTACCTCATTTATTTAAAGGCATTTCTTATCTGTGCAGCAGTGTCTGCGAGCACGTCCTGAGTAACCTCCATTTTCTTTCCACCAAAATACATATCCGACTCCTTCTGAATCGGAATTAAATGAATATGCGCATGAGGAACTTCCAGTCCCATCACGGCCAAACCGACCCGCCTACAAGGAATAACAGCTTCCTGTGCACGGGCCACCCGTTTGGCAAATGCCATCATACGTCCGAGCATAGGATCTTCTATGTCGAAAATATAATCGATCTCTTTTTTCGGAATCACCAGCGTATGGCCGGCCGCAACCGGATTGATGTCCAGAAAAGCGAAAAACTCTTCGTCTTCCGCTACTTTATGGCAAGGGATCTCACCCGCCACAATTCGACTGAATATAGATGCCATAATGTTATATTATTAAATCGATATATCCATAATTTCAAAACTCATCATACCGGATGGGACTTTAATTTCCACAATGTCGCCTACCTTTTTCCCCATCAGCCCCTGCGCAATCGGAGTGCTGACTGCAATCTTACCTTCTTTCAGGTTTGCTTCCGAGTCAGAGACCAAAGTATACGTCATGACTGCATTGTTCTTTGTGTTCTTGATCTTCACTTTGTTCAGGATCTGAACTTCGTCTGTTTGGACACGGGATTCGTCTATCAGGCGGGCGTTAGAGATCAAGCCCTTCAACTGGGCAAGCTTTGCTTCCATTATACCCTGTGCTTCCTTTGCTGCGTCATATTCAGCATTCTCAGACAAATCGCCTTTGTCACGGGCCTCTGCAATCTGGGCAGATATTTCCGGACGTTTCACGGTTTCCAGATAATTGATTTCAGCTAAAATCTTATCATAACCATCTTTCGTCATATAGCTCACTGCCATACTAAATCCTCCTATTTATTTAAAATGTTATTATTGATTACTGCACAATAAAAAAAGAATCCCGACCAACTGCTTGGCCGGAACTCCTCTTTCTCTGTATTTTAGACTTTGCAAAGATAAACGATCTTTTTAAGAACGCAAATCCTTTCGAAGTGTTTTACAACATGTTATGATTTATGAATTATGATTTATGATTTCATCAACGTATAAATTATAATTCATAAATCATAAATCAAAGTACTGCTTTTACGTCTGTTTCCAGTTTCTTCACGTCTTCAACACGCTTAACCAGGTTTCCTTTACGGTCGAGGATGAAAAGGGCGGGCAATTGTTTTACATTGTACAAACCTGCCACCTGCGAATAAACAGACTGCGGGTCGCGGACAGTTACCCACGGTAAATTGGACGCTCCGTTTCTCCAGAAATGAAAATCGCTATCCAACGACACCTGATAAATCTCAAGTCCCTGATCATGGTATTTTGTATACAATTCACCCAATGCCATATTCAAAGCCGGCGACCATTCCGTCTGATAAGCCGTAAAGTTGATCAAAACGACCTTTCCGGGAGCAACCGTAGAGAGTTTTACCACTTCGCCCCGGACATCCGGCAATTCGATATCAAGGAATGAAATTTCCTTTGTCTCCACATTGCTATAGTCAACAGGACGTTGAGCACGCAAGACCTTCATGGATTGCAGTGTCAGATTGTAGAGATGTTTCGAACGCGGGCTTTCCGGATAAGCGTGATCGTAGCTGGTTGCAACAGCTCCGTATGCCTTGACATCCTTCCGATCATACAAATCAAAGAATAACAAGCCATCGATCTGCTGGAACAAAGCAAAATAGGCTGCCGTGGACATCGGTGCCGAATAAATATATTTCCGGGCGACTTCTTTATAGGCGTCGGCAGCAGCCAAAACCTTCGTGCGATAGGTCGTATCTGAGATCATCTTATCTTCATACTCCTTCCGCAAGCGGCTGATAGCCTGGTTTGCATCCAGTTGTGCCAAAGTGATCGCCTTTATCGCCTTTGAATTTTCAGAACCTTCCACAGAATAGGAAGTCGCGAAAGTACCGGCATCAGCGACGAAGGAAATGGTTTCGGTCGAATCGACTGCGAAATTGATCAACTGGTTATTCAGACGCAGACGATAAAAGTCCGGATACTCAGGACGCTTCTCCGTAAACTTGAACTTCCCGCCGGGAGCCAGCTTGATGGAATCGAGTGTCACCACATTCGAGATTCCGACATTTTCTAAATACATAAGCTGACCGTCAGCTCCCGCCACGACTCCCTTCACCGTGAAATCCGAGGAGTTGTTACAAGCTGAAAATAAGAACATGCACAGTCCTAAAACAGTCAACAGTCGTGTGGATATTTGTTTCATCATATCTTTACTTCTTGTTTTAATCCGCTGCAAATATACATTAATTTACAATTGTGGCACTATTATTCGCTAAATCTTCCCGCTATTTTTATAAAAAAGAGCTTTTCTCATGTTTTTTATTTTCATTTTCACACGTTTACAGACAAACTTTCATTACATTTGCACCAATTTTACAGATAGAAAAATAAGAAAAAGATTATGCTTAATCCAATTAACAAGACGATCGAATTGGCTGATGGAAGAACCATCACCATCGAAACCGGGAAATTGGCAAAACAGGCGGACGGTGCAGTTACCGTGCGTATGGGCAACACTGTGTTGCTGGCTACTGTTTGCGCCGCTAAAGATGCAAACCCGGGTGTTGACTTCATGCCGTTACAAGTAGAGTACAAAGAAAAATTCTCGGCATTTGGCCGTTTTCCGGGAGGTTTTACAAAAAGAGAAGGTAAAGCTTCCGACTACGAAATTCTGACTTCCCGTTTGGTTGACCGCGCTCTCCGCCCTCTTTTCCCGGATAATTACCATGCTGAAGTATATGTAAATGTCATATTATTCTCCGCAGACGGTGAAGATATGCCGGACGCACTGGCCGGACTGGCGGCTTCCGCCGCATTGGCCGTATCGGATATTCCTTTCAACGGGCCAATCTCCGAATGCCGTGTCGCACGCATCGATGGCAAGTATGTAGTCAACCCCACGTTCTCTGAATTGGAAAAAGCAGATATTGATATTATGGTGGGTGCTACGCTTGACAACATCATGATGGTGGAAGGCGAAATGGACGAAGTTCAGGAATCGGAAATGCTGGAAGCGATCAAAGTCGCACATGAAGCGATCAAAATACAGTGCCAGGCACAGCTTGAACTGTCCGAAGCTTGCGGCAAACTGGTTAAACGCGAATACTGCCACGAAGTTAATGACGACGAACTGCGTAAAGATGTACACGAAAAATGCTACGCAAAGGCTTATGCCGTTGCAACATCCGGCACTGACAAGCATCAGCGTGCCGAAGCATTCGAAGCTGTTGTCGAAGAGTATAAAGCTCAATTCTCTGAAGAAGAATTGACAGACGAGAAGGTTGAAATGATCGGCCGCTACTACCACGATGTAGAAAAAGAAGCAATGCGCCGCGCTATCTTGGACGAAGGAAAGCGTCTGGATGGCCGTAAGACTACTGAAATCCGTCCGATCTGGATCGAAACAGATTGTCTGCCCGGTCCTCACGGTTCTGCAATCTTCACACGTGGTGAAACACAGTCGCTTTCGACTGTCACCTTAGGTACAAAAGCCGATGAAAAGATGATCGACGATGTACTGAACCACGGAAAAGAACGTTTCCTATTACATTATAACTTCCCTCCGTTCTCTACAGGCGAAGCAAAAGCTTCCCGCGGTGTAGGACGTCGTGAAATCGGTCACGGGAACCTGGCTCACCGCGCATTGAAACGGATGATCCCGACAGACTATCCTTACGTGGTTCGCGTGATCTCCGATATCTTAGAGTCTAACGGTTCTTCTTCAATGGCAACCGTATGTGCCGGCACGCTGGCATTGAGAGACGCGGGTGTTCCGATGAAGAAGCCGGTATCCGGTATCGCAATGGGTCTGATCTCCGAAAACAAAGGTCAGAACTACGCTATCCTGTCCGATATCTTAGGAGATGAAGACCACTTAGGCGACATGGACTTCAAGGTGACAGGAACAAAAGACGGTATCACTGCCACCCAGATGGATATCAAGGTAGACGGTCTGTCATACGAAATTCTTGAAAACGCATTGGCACAGGCAAAAGAAGGCCGTATGCACATCCTGGGCAAGATCATGGAAGCCCAGCCGGAAGTTCGTTCGGATCTGAAGCCTCACGCTCCGAGAATCGAAACGATGACGATCGGTAAAGAATTTATCGGTGCGGTAATCGGTCCGGGCGGTAAGATCATCCAGGGTATTCAGGAAAAGACGGGTGCCATTATTACTATTGAAGAAGAAGACGGAGTGGGTAAAATCGAAATCTCCGGAACAAACAAAGCAACAATCGATGCGGCTATCCGCTCCATCAAAGCTATCGTTGCTGTTCCCGAAATCGGCGAAATCTACGAAGGAAAGATTTCTTCTATCATGCCTTACGGTGCATTCGTTGAATTCATGCCGGGCAAAGACGGTTTGCTCCACATTTCCGAAATCGACTGGAAACGTCTGGAAACAGTTGAACAGGCAGGTTTGAAAGAAGGTGATACTATCAGCGTCAAGTTGGTAGACATCGACGCTAAGACGGGTAAATTCAAATTATCTCACAAAGTGTTGCTGCCGAAACCGGAAGGTTATGAGGAACGTCCGCCGAGACCCGAACGCGGTCCGAGACCGGAACGTGGAGACCGTGGTCCCCGTCAGGATCGTGGCGACCGTGGTCCTCGCCGCGAACGTCAGGATTAAGAATCAGTAAAATACATTACGTGTATAATTCCAAACAGCTCCCGCCCCATATTTTGGGGGACGGGAGCTGTTTTTTACATGCAACTTTCTTTTCAACCTTCACCTTTTATTTGTATACCATATATTTCAAGCAATCCCTAGGTGAAGACACTATCCTTTTCCGCCTTCACCCAGGGATTTCAGTTTCACCTCGTTTTTCGTTGCCACCTATTCATACAGACAGAAAAACACAAGGTGAAGGCAAACTACAAGGGTGAAGGCAAAAACTGCTTGCCTTCACCCTTTATAAGCATTGAAAAACAAAGTACAGATTAAAGAGGTGAATGAAATAACAATAACTGTCCGCAACATTTAATCAAAATGACCTATAACTTATCCGGAAAAAGGATATAGGCTGCAAACAAAAAGGGTATAGCCTATTTCAAACAAACCTACATCCTTTTGGGAAATGACAAGCATCGCTTCCGGGAAAACTACCAACGGGTTTTGGACTGTAAAGCTATGCATTAAACATCGTAACTTTTGTTTCAAACTTTTTCCGGCTGAAACAGCTATTCTTCGGGAGAGCCATCTTATAGCTTCTATCTTTACGGTTGAAATCAACAAAATTTTCACTTCCGTCCGGATTAGCTACATAAAAGTTCCCTTATCCCCAAATGGTATGATAACCCCCTTTTTCCAGCCTTCCAAATAAATACGTTCGACCACCTTACTGACTTCCACATTTATCCTCACTGTTTTCCCATTGGAAAGAACCATTTTTCTATTTATGTATATTCACACATAACTATCAATGATTTACTACAAAAGCACATATTCAATTGGAAAAATCAAATAAAAAATATCGACCTTCAACAAAAAAGAGGGAATGAATCTCTCCACTCCCTCCCTTTTTATATGAACGTAAAACACGCCTTACTTACTGCAAGTACAACGCGGTTTGATCTGTTTGAAGAAATCGTTACCCTTGTTGTCTACCAGGATGAATGCAGGGAAGTCTTCTACTTCGATCTTCCAGATCGCTTCCATGCCCAATTCGGGATATTCCACACATTCGATGCTCTTGATATTATTCTGGGCCAGGATAGCAGCCGGGCCACCGATACTACCTAAATAGAAACCGCCATACTTCTGGCAAGCATCCGTCACCTGCTGGCTACGATTACCTTTCGCCAACATGACCATGCTGCCACCATGGCTCTGGAACAGGCCAACATACGAGTCCATACGGCCGGCAGTCGTCGGGCCCATAGAACCACAAGCCATACCGGTCGGAGTCTTGGCCGGACCGGCATAATAGATAGGATGATCCTTGATATACTGAGGCAGGTCTTCACCGCGATCCAGGCGTTCTTTCAGTTTGGCATGAGCAATGTCTCGACCTACGATGATTGTGCCATTCAGAGACAGACGGGTAGCTACCGGATATTTATCCAGTTCTTTCAGGATCTCTGCCATCGGCTGGTTCAGGTTGATCTTGACAGCATCGCCTTCACCTGCTTCGCGCAGTTCAGCCGGGATCAGTTCGCCCGGATGGCTGTCCAACTTCTCAATCCAAATACCGTCTTTGTTGATCTTACATTTCACGTTACGGTCAGCCGAGCAACTGACACCCAAACCGACCGGGCAAGAAGCCCCGTGGCGCGGCAGACGGATGATACGGATATCATGTGCCAGATACTTGCCACCGAACTGTGCGCCCAAACCGATATTATGCACTTCGGCCAACACTTCTTTTTCCAGTTCGACGTCCCGGAAAGCGCGACCATACTCGTTACCGGTCGTAGGCAATTCGTCATAATAATGTGTAGAAGCCAACTTCACCGTCAGCAAGTTCTTTTCAGCAGAAGTACCGCCGATCACCACTGCAATATGATAAGGAGGACAAGCAGCCGTACCTAATGTCTTGATCTTTTCGATGATGAATGGGACCAAAGTTCCCGGGTTCAGGATCGCCTTTGTTTCCTGATACAGGTAAGTCTTGTTAGCAGAACCACCTCCCTTTGTCACACACAGGAACTTATACTCCATGCCTTCTGTAGCTTCGATGTCGATCTGGGCCGGCAGGTTGCACTTGGTGTTCACTTCGTCATACATATTCAGGGGAGCGTTCTGCGAATAGCGCAGGTTTTCTTCCGTGTAGGTTTTATAAACACCCAACGAAAGCGCTTCTTCGTCGCAGTAGCCGGTCCATACCTGCTGTCCCTTTTCGCCATGGATGATAGCCGTTCCGGTATCTTGACAGAAAGGAAGTACACCTTTAGCAGCAACTTCTGCATTACGCAGGAAAGTCAACGCCACATATTTATCGTTATCACTTGCTTCCGGATCGCTCAGGATCTTAGCCACCTGCTCGTTGTGCGAGCGGCGAAGCATAAAGGATACATCACGGAAAGCGGCATTGGCCATTGCCGTAAGACCTTCTTTCGCTACTTTCAGAACCGGAGTTCCTTCGAACTCGGAAACCGAAACATAATCTTTTGTAAGCAGATAATACTCTGTTGTATCCGGGCCCAATGGGAACGGAGCCTGATACTTGAAAGGAGTTGTTGCCATAGCGTTTGTATTTTAATTTATAATATTGGTTTTAAAATCATATCCTTGAACGGACTGGCAAACTTAATTAAAAATCATGAGATTCGACAGTTGTTTGCCTTTTTAAAATGATCATTTCAAGTTTATTTTAAATTCGCTTTGTATCTTTGGATACAGATAAGGCGATATTTATGAAGATATTAATAGTTGAAGACGAACCTTCGCTCAGAGAACTGATGCAGAAAACATTGGCAAAAGAGCGATATGTAGTGGAAACAGCGGACACTTTCTACGAAGCGAGCCTGAAAATAGCGGACTACAGCTATGACTGTATCCTGCTCGACATCATGTTACCGGACGGGAACGGCTTGAAGCTGTTGGAAATGCTCAAGGAGCAGCAGAAGCGGGAAAGCATCATCATCATCTCTGCCCGCGACTCCATCGAGGACAAGGTCCTGGGACTGGAACAGGGAGCGGACGACTATCTTCCGAAACCCTTCCATCTGGCCGAGCTCAACGCCCGGATCAAAAGCGTACTGAGACGACAGCGTGGAGACGGTTCGCGTTCCCTCCAGCTGGGAAACCTGCGGATCGAACCGGACAGTTTCCGGGTATTCGTTGGCGACAAGGAGCTGGAACTTCTCAAGAAAGAATATGACATCCTGTTCTATTTTGCCAACCGCCCGAACCATATCATCGACAAGGCCGTACTGGCCGAGGCGGTCTGGGGCGACCATGTCGACCAGGCGGACAGTTTCCATTTCGTCTACGCACAGGTCAAGAACCTGCGACAGCAGCTAAAGAAAGCAGGTGCGACAATCGAGATCCGCTCCATCTACGGCTTCGGATATAAATTAGTCATCAACGAAGAAGAATAAGGCACGGCAGACATGAAACTGATTTACCGCATATTGATCCGCCTGTCTCTGGCGCTGCTGATCGTCCTGACAGTATGGACAGTTTTCTTCTACTTCACCATGATCGACGAAATCAACGACGAAGTAGACGATGCGCTGGAAGACTACTCCGAGACGATCATCATCCGATCGCTTGCCGGCAAAGAGCTTCCTTCAAAAAACGACGGGACCAACAATAGCTATTCCATCCGTCCCATCACTCGGGAAGAGGCCGGACAATACCCAGCGATCGAATACTACGATGCCGACATCTATATAAAGGAAAAGGAAGAAACCGAACCGGCACGCGTGCTGCGAACCATTTTCGCCGACAAAGACGACAATTATTTCCTGTTAGAAGTCTCGACTCCCTCTTTTGAAAAAGAAGACTTACGGGAAGCCGTCGCCAACTGGATTCTCTTTCTTTATATCGTCTTGCTGGTTACCCTGCTTACAGTCAGCATCTGGGTGTTCTACCGGAGCCTGCGCCCGCTATACGCGCTACTGCACTGGCTGGACAGTTATTTGCCGGGCAAGCAGCACGAACCTGTTCCCAACGACACCCATATCCCGGAATTCCGCAGACTGAACGAAGCTGCCGCCCAGGCCGTCGAACGTTCGGAACAGCTATTCAAACAGCAGAAGCAATTCATCGGCAATGCATCGCACGAACTCCAGACACCGCTCGCCGTTTGTAACAACCGCATCGAATGGCTGCTCGACAATACGGAACTGACGGAGGAGCAAATGGAAGAACTGTTCAAAACCAAGCATACACTGAACTACATCGTCCGGCTGAATAAATCCCTGCTGTTCCTCTCCCGGATCGACAACGGGCAATTCACCGACAGCCGTCCGGTCGAAATCAACAGCATTGTCAAACGGCTGTTGGATGATTACAAAGAGATATTCAGCCACTACGAAGCACAGATCTCACTGGAGGAACAGGGCCGGCTGACGATAACGATGAACGAGACACTGGCGGAAGCACTCGTCTCCAACCTTCTGAAAAACGCTTTTATCCATAACAAGGAAAAAGGGCACGTCCGTGTCACGATCCAAACCAACTCGCTGACTCTTGCCAACACGGGACAAACCGAACCACTCGACAGCGAACATATCTTCGAACGTTTCTACCAGGGGAGCAAGAAAAAGGAATCGACCGGGCTAGGCCTCGCCATAGCCGAAGCGATCTGCCGCCAATACGGGCTGCACATTTCCTACCGGTATCAGAACAAAGAACATATTTTCCGCCTCCAATTTTACCTCGGTAAATCATGAGGAATATAGGCGATGGATTCCATAACTGGAATTATATTTTTACCTTTGCCACCAATATGTATTATTGGTTTCAGCAATCGTTTTATATGGCAAAAGCCCTCCCGTTTATCGGTGGATGGCTGGCAGACCGTCTGTTGGGCGATCCTGAAGGATGGCCACATCCGGTTGTGGGCTTCGGCAAAGTGATTTCCTTAGGAGAAAAGACACTGAACAAAGGGAATGATCGAGCTGTCAAAGGAGGTGTCATGGCGCTCGTACTGGTTGCCGGTACTTATTTGCTTTGCGAACGGATACTGGCACTTGCCGGGTACTTTTACCCGCTGTTCGCTTCGATTTTAGTCGGGATAGGTGTCTTTTACTGCCTGGCAGGAAAAACGCTAATCAAAGAAGTGAAAGCCGTTTTCGAAGCAGTAGACCGCAGCACGGAAGAAGGACGCAGACAGGTCGGGCGGATCGTAGGCCGCGACACATCCCGCCTCTCCCCACAAGAGATACGGGCCGCTGCCCTCGAAACGCTCGCAGAAAACCTGAGCGACGGTGTGATAGCTCCTATGTTTTGGTTTGCCCTGCTCGGGCTCCCCGGCATGATAGCCTACAAGATGGTAAACACGCTCGATTCGATGATCGGCTACAAAAATGAACGCTATTTAGAATTCGGACAGATTGCTGCAAGGCTCGACGATCTTGCCAATTATATTCCTGCCCGGTTGACTGCATGGCTGATGCTGGCTGTCTCCGGCAATTTAAACAAAATGGACTTCGTCAAGCGTTTCGGTCCGGCTCATGCCAGCCCGAATTCAGGCTATCCGGAATCTGCCCTTGCCGCTATCTTAAATTGCCGATTCGGGGGAACCCACGACTATTTCGGGAAACCGGTGGAAAAGCCTTACATCGGGACTAACGAACGGGCTTTCACAACAGAAGACATGTTGATTGCCATCAAAATAAACAACAATGCCGAACTTGCCATGGGGCTTATTGTTTGTTTAATATCAATAATTATCCACTAAATAAATACGTATAGAATGGAAGTAAGATTAAATAAACTCATCAGTGATTCCGGCCTTTGTTCACGCAGGGAAGCGGACAAATTCATCGAAGAAGGGCGTGTCACCGTAAACGGCAGCCTGCCTCAAGTCGGGCAGAAAGTGACGGAAGGCGATATTGTCATGCTAGATGATATACAAGTTAAAATCGGAAAGCATACAGGCAAACAAACTTCTTCCGCACGGATCAATATTCAAAAGCTGGAACTTGCCGGACAGGAAAAAAAGGCGAAGAAGACAAAGCCCTTGCCTACGACGGCATCCGAAAAGAAGGTGGCTTCCCCGGCAACCGGCTCAAAAGGCCTGCGCCCCGGCAAATATGTAAAATACAATAAATATGCAGCGGCCCGTCATGCTGCACGCAATGGAGAAAGCACAAAAAAAGAGACAAAGACGACCGGCATCGACAAAGAGATGCTAAAAGAAGCGCTGCGCCCCAAATTCGGCAAATCATTAGGACGGTCGGCCGTTGCACAACGCCTGGCTTCTTCCCCGAAATCAGCAGCGTTACGCAAGACAAGCAAGAACAACCCGCTCAACAAGGCAAAGCGTGCTGCTGCCCGCAATAAACCGAAAGGAGAATAAGACAATGGGGAAAAAGCATATCGTTTTAGTGACAGGCGGCCAACGTTCCGGAAAAAGCGGATATGCACAAAAGCTCGCTTTGTCACTGACGGCCCATCCAGTTTACCTGGCGACATCACGTGTCTGGGACGAAGAGTTCCGCGAGCGTGTGCTTCGCCATCAGGCCGATCGAGGACCGGAATGGACGAATATCGAGGAAGAAAAATACCTGAGTCTCCACAATCTGGACGGCCGTGTCGTCGTTATCGATTGTGTCACTCTCTGGGGAACGAACTTTTTCTTCGACAATGAGGGCGACACGAATCGTTCCCTCGCCGAGTTAAAAGAAGAATTTAATAAATTTACAGAGCAAGATGCCTATCTGATCTTCGTCACAAACGAAATCGGGTTAGGCGGTGTTTCTCCCGATGCGGTGCAACGCCGGTTCACGGACTTGCAAGGTTGGCTTAACCAATACATCGCATCCCGTGCCGACGAAGTTATTCTCATGGTGAGCGGTATTCCATTGAAGGTAAAATAATAAAAACACGATACAATGATCTCTTTCAACATTCAAAAACCTGACATCGCTATTGCCACAGCCTTGCAGGACAAAATCGATAATCTGACGAAGCCCAAAGGGTCACTGGGTACGCTTGAAGAAATTGCACTTCAAATCGGCCTGATCCAGCAAACATTATCCCCGGAGCTTCATCATCCGGTCAACGTTATATATGCATCCGACCACGGGATCGCCGACGAAGGAGTCAGCCAATCACCCAAAGAAGTGACACGCCAGGTGATACATAACTTCCTGAACGGAGGAGCGGGCATTTGTTTCCTTTCACGCCAACACGGCTTCGAAATCAAGATTGTCGACGGTGGTGTGGATTTTGATTTCCCTGCTATCCCGGAGCTGATCGACCGGAAAATCAGGAAAGGGACCCGCAACTTCCTGCATGAAGCGGCCATGACACAGGATGAGATGGAATTGGCCATCCAATATGGTGCCGACATTGTCACAGATTGCCACGACAATGGGTGCAACGTGATCAGTTTCGGAGAGATGGGAATCGGAAACACCGCTGCATCAAGTATGTGGATGACTTGTCTGACGGGAATCCCGCTGATCGATTGCGTAGGAGCCGGAAGCGGCTTGGACAGCAAAGGGGTCAAACATAAATATAATGTCTTAAAAAAGGCGCTCGCTCATTACAAGGGAGATAACAGCCCGCTGGATGTGATCCGCTATTTCGGCGGCTATGAGATGGTGATGGCTGTGGGAGGCATGCTCCGTGCAGCCGAGTTAAAGATGGTCATCCTGGTGGATGGCTTTATCATGACGAACTGCGTACTGGCTGCGTCACGCCTGTATCTGGAAATGCTTCCTTATTGTATATTCGGACACTGCGGGGACGAGGCCGGGCACAAACGTGTACTGGATATCTTACAAGCTAAGCCGCTGCTAAATCTCGGCTTACGCCTGGGTGAAGGTTCCGGTTCCGTATGCGCCTATCCGATTGTAGACTCAGCAGTCCGTATGATCAACGAGATGCACAGTTTCCAACAGGCCTCCATCACCAAATACTTTTAATTCTTTCATTCTTTAATTATCAACCATGCTCCATATCCTCGCCGCTTTCATCTTTTTCACCCGCCTCCCTTTCTGGCGGCTAGCTGAAGTGCCTTCGGAATATTTCAAGAATGTAGTCAGCCGCTGGGCGCTGGTCGGTTGGCTCACTGCCGGGTTTTCCGTGATCGTGCTTTATGCCACTTCACTGGTCCTGCCGACAAGTGTTGCCGTGTTATTGGCAATCGTCACCCGCCTGCTGATAACCGGTTGCCTTCATGAAGACGGGCTTGCCGACTTTTTCGACGGCTTCGGGGGAGGGACCTCTCGCGAACGAATCCTTTCCATCATGAAGGATTCACATATAGGAAGCTACGGAGTGATCGGGTTGATTCTTTATTTTGCGCTTCTATATACGTTATTGAGCAGCCTGCCACTGGCTCTTGCCGGAAGTGCGATACTGGCAGGCGATCCTTTTTCCAAAGGAGTTGCCGGAATGATCATTAACAGGCTTCCCTATGCACGCAAGGAAGAAGAGGCTAAAAACAAAACGGTTTACAGCCGGATGACAACAAGCGAATATACATTTTGCCTGTTCTCCGCTCTTATTCCGATGTTCTGGCTGCCGGAACCCGTCTATTACCTGGCAGGCCTACTGCCTATTCTCGTCTTCTGTTCCCTCACCTATTTGATGAAAAAGAAAATACAAGGTTATACAGGTGACTGCTGCGGAGCGACCTTCTTGCTTTGTGAATTGAGCTTCTACCTGGGGATAGCCCTTATTTATACAACACTCATATAAAACACATATTACATGGAAATTTATCTGGTCAGACATACTTCCGTCAACGTTCCCGCCGGCTATGCATACGGACAGACCGACGTTCCCCTCCGCCCCACGTTCGAGAAGGAAGCAGAAGCCGTAAAAAAGACCTTATCCGGCCATACATTCGACAAGGTGTGGAGTAGCCCGCTTACACGCTGCACCCGCCTCGCCGCCTATTGTGGCTACCCGGACGCAGAAAAGGAAGACCGCATCAAAGAAATCAGTTTCGGAGAATGGGAAATGAAATCGTGGGACGAACTATCCTCCGATCCTCGATCGAAAGCCTGGTTCAATGACTGGATCAACATTCCGGCTCCCTCGGGCGAATCTTTGCAAGATCAATACAACCGGGTCAGTCATTTCCTGGACGAAATAAGGAGAAGCAGCTTGCAGAAAGTATGCCTTTTTACGCATGGCGGTGTCTTAATCTGTGCCCACGTTTATGCCGGAAAGTATGACCTGAAAGAAGCATTCAGGAATGTCCCTTCATACGGAACGGTCATCAAGTTGGAATTGGATTAAGCAACAACGTCCGTTGCTCCAAAACGCTAATCGCTTTGGAAGCTACTGCGCATCTCCTGCACGGCTGCAAATGCTAAGTTTTGGACATGGGAACGGGCTATCACCTGTTTGGCGGCTGGAAAACAAAGCCGGATTATCTCCGATATGCTGGATTCCATGTCCAATTGTCTCCCATGAACCTGAAAACGATAAGGACGGGTTTCTACAATATCTTTCCGGTAGTGTCTATGCGGAGTTTCACATCTTGCTTACCGGATTCCAGTTCAACGAGATACCATTCGCCAGTCTGGGTCTCGATGAAATCAGCATCGTCGATCTTATAGGTTGCATATTGCGAAGCCTTAATAGCAGCCATTACCACATCCGGCAGTGCGGAAATACGAAGTTCCGTTTTAGTCTGCACCCAAGCACCTCCGTCGTCGAAAAGGAGTTCACGACAAGCCGTTCCATCTAATATTTCAACTTCTGTCATACCTTTTTCCCGATCGATATCCAAGATGCGGGCAGAAGGATAATGTTCTTTGATGTAAGCCTCTACGGAAAAGGGAGGTTGGAACGGGATGAAATCTTCATACCCATCGTTTCCACCCGCATCGAGAACAGTTTTCACCAGGATACCATCCGGGGAGTAGTAAAGATCCACCTCGCTATTGCCTTGTTCCACTTCGAGCACATAGACAGTCTCGACATCCCGGCGTTCGATCATATCCACATCGTCCACCTTCCAAGTCGAATATTCGCCTTGCTGGAAAGCTGTCTTCACCACATCAGGTAGTCGTACAAAAGGGATATCCGTTTCCGTCATATACCAGGTTCCGCTATTGTCGAACCAAGCTTCCTTCTCTACTTTATCTTGTTTGAAATCCACAACCAAATAATCGTTACGCGTCTCCCACTCCACATCCTTTGCCGAAGGATATTTTTCGTCGAAGGCTGTTTTGGTCTCGGCACTCACATAGCTGGGAATCGGTCCGTCGTCATCATTGTCACAACTTTGGAACAGGCACAAAGACAGTGCCGCAAGTAAAAATACATTCTTCATCATACTGTTTCTATTTAAATCAGTTCTCTATTAATTGTTTATATCTATCAAGTTAAACTTCTTGTCAAACTCCAGCTTCATACCGTTAGCAAGTTTCGCCTCATATCCCCGATCTTCCTTTTCGATCTTAACGACCTTATGATCGGGATAAGTGGCCTTTACATAGTGCAAAATGGCTTCGGGAATAACGGCTTCGGGAACAGCAGAATATTTGCAATCCACTTCTTTCCAGGTTCCGTCCTTAAAGAACTCCACTTTGCTGCTACTGGCAAAAATCACTTCATACTTCTTGTCAAAGAAATCCTTTTCCATCTTTGCCAACGCCACCTTTTCCTGCGGGAAATATTTCTTTACATATGCCTGTGCCTTAACGGGCAGCTGGTCAAAACGAACCGGACGGTCATCGTCCGCGCGAACGCTTATACTTACGATAAGCAGGCAAACTAATAGGGCTAAAATTTTCTTCATTTGATTCTTCTTTTACAATTCTACTTCTTATCTGTCTAATCTTTCGACAGGACAAATATCAGGAGCAATTTTAAAATGAATCTGAAATAGCTGATTATTTCCTTAAAATCGTATATTTGCTGCTACTATGGCAAAACATCTTATTATAATATATTTCGGATTATGCCTGTTTCTTAGTGTTTCCGTCAAGGCACAGATCAGTCACGGAGGGCAACCGCTCCCTCTCACGGCCACCAAAAGCCTGACAGAGGATATGTTTATCATAATGCCCCCGTTCGACCTAGCGGAACAGCTCCGGCTCGACTCGCTCGAAGCGACCGGCCTCAGGAGTGGATTCCGCTTTGCCTATAAATTCATGACGGACTATAGACCGGAGAATTCCGGAGTCCGTTTCACACTGCCCGACGGGACAAAGGTCTGGCGGCTTGGTATACGTTCCGAAGGTGCGCTCTCCCTCAATGTAATGTTCAGCGAATACCATCTGCCCAAAGGCGCACGCGTATTCCTATACAATAACGACCAATCGGAAGTATTGGGCTCATTCAACCACTTGAACAATTCGGAACGCAGCATTCTGCCCGTCGCCCCGATCCAAGGAGACGAACTAATCATCGAATACCAAGAACCGATGGAAGCCGCTTTTCCCGGAAAGCTCGCGGTCGGCGAGGTGAACCACGGCTACCGGAAGTTCAGAATCTCGGAACCGCAGCCCGACTTTGCGGCTTTCCAATGTATGCCGGCCGTAGCTTGTTACCAGGATTCGACAACTCGCTACGACGCTATCGAACGCAGTGTTGTCCTGATGATCATCAACGGGACGACTGGTTGTACGGGAACGCTCATCAACAACACGGCAAATGACGGGAAACCTTACCTCCTTACGGCTTCACATTGCCTGAACAACCAATTCCAAGTCAAAAATCCGGATTATGAAGAGGTGGCGGGTAATATCGTCTGTTACTTCAATTACAACAGCCTCCAATGCAGTCCGGTTGAACCCGGACGTACCGACCAGACAATCGCCTCGGCTCATTTCCGAGCCGTGAACGAATTAACAGATATGGCGTTACTGGAATTGCAGGACACACCGCCTGCCGATTACCGGGCCTATTATGCCGGCTGGAACGCACAGGATGCGGGAACAGCTCCTTATACATGTATCCACCATCCGGGCGGATCGCTCAAGAGGCTTAACCTTGCCGAGGGAAACGTGGAACTGACAACCTATAAAATACAGGTTACCGACTTCAATGAAAATTCACACTGGAAGGTAGGCCGCTGGACGACAGGCTGTACAGCCGGTGGTTCGTCCGGTTCTCCCCTTTTAGATAGCGACAACCGTGTCATCGGAGGCTTGACAGGCGGTGCTTCCAGTTGCCTCAATCCGGTCGAAGACTTCTTTTTCTCTATACAAAAAAGCTGGTCCGAGCCTGCCGATAGCAGTAAGCAGCTCAAATATTGGCTCGATCCTGTCGGAGTGACGGTTCCTATCTGCACCGGAATGGATCCGAACGAAGGAGGTGGAACAGCCAACGAGCACATAGAGGCGACAACGGATGTTAGCCTATCTGTCGACAGATACCGGCATACGATCCACATCGACTTTGCTGATCCCATCAGCAAAGCTTCGCTCTCTTTGGTTTCGCTCACCGGAAAGCCTGTACGCAATTATTCCATCACCGGACAACAGGTGACCTTGCCGATCGATTCGATTCCGGCCGGCGTGTATATTGTGAAGATTGTTTATAATAACAAACTTTATACTCAAAAAGCTCTGTTTTGATTAAAATTTGACAATAAGGGTCAAACGAAATTCAGAAGGATTCACCAGATTCATTTCCTATCTGTTTTGACATCAGGCCGGAAAAAAGGAAGACAAGATTCATTAATAAGTATTAATTAGAAAGATTTTATCTCTTGTTTGCTCTTCATAACAAAAAAATGCTTTAGTTTTGCACTTTGATGGCTAAGGGATATTTGAAAGTGAATATATAAACATAGTAACATTTTAAACTTACATCAAATTATGAACAAAAAGTATTTAATGCCTTTCCTTGTATTGGCAGCAATTCTGACTTTTTCTTCTTGTTCAAACAAGTTGAAACCGTTAGCTGAAGAGTACATCAAAGCTGAACCGCAGCCGCTTGAGGCCATCGGAGGCAAAGTTCCTGTGACTATTAATGCCACATTCCCTGCAAAATGGTTCAACAAAAAAGCAGTCGTAACCGTAACTCCGGTTCTTCGTTATGCCGGTGGTGAAGCATGGGGAACATCTTACACTTACCAAGGTGAAAAAGTAAAGGGTAACAACCAGGTTATCCCGCAGAAAGCAGGTGCTAACGTAACCATGAAATCTGCTTTCACTTACAAACCGGAAATGAAAAAATCTGAATTGTATCTGACTTTCGACGCAAAGATCAAGAACAAGACAGTTAAATTGCCGGACGTAAAAATCGGCGAAGGTGTGATCGCTACATCTGAATTGGCTGACGCAGCTACTGCTAACGCAGCTATCGCAGCAGACAAATTCCAGCGTATCATCAAAGAAGCTCACGACGCAAACATCATGTTCCTTATCCAGCAGGCCAATCTGCGTGCTAAAGAGTTGAACTCTGATGCAATCAAAGAATGGAAAGAACTTGTTAAGAACGCTGACGAAGCTCCTAACCAGAACGTAGCAATCGAAATCTCTGCTTACGCTTCTCCTGACGGTGGTGTTAAACTGAACACCGGCCTGGCTGAACGCCGTGAAGGCAACACAAGTAAATATCTGGCTAAAGAGTTGAAGAAAATGAAGGTTGACGCTCCGGTTGACGCTCGTTACACCGCTCAGGACTGGGAAGGCTTCAAAGAACTGGTACAGGCTTCCAACCTGCAGGATAAAGACCTCGTGCTGAGAGTTATCTCTATGTATCAGGATCCTGAAACAAGAGAAAAAGAAATCAAGAACATCTCTGCTGTTTACTCTGACTTGGCTGAAACAATCCTGCCGCAACTTCGTCGTTCTCGTTTAACTGCCAACATCGAAATCATCGGTAAGTCTGACGACGAAATCAGCGCATTGGCTAAGAGCAATCCTTCTGAACTGAACATCGAAGAAATTCTGTACGCTGCAACTCTGACTAACAATGATTCAGAAAAGATGGCTATCTATACAAAAGCTTCTGAACTGTATCCTAACTGCTACCGCACTTGGAACAACATCGGTATGATGGCATTCCGTGCCGGCGACCTGGCTAAGGCAGAACAGATGTTCAACAAATCAAACTCTGTAAAAGCTAATCCTGAAGCTAACATGAATTTAGGTTTGATCGCTTTGACTAAGGGTGACCAGGCTAAGGCTCAGCAGTTGTTCGGTAGCGCTGCAGGCGTTGCTGAATTAGGCGAAGCTTTGGGTGTTCTGTATTTGGAGCAGGGTGAATGGGCTAAGGCTGCCAACTCTTTCGGTTCAGTTAAGTCTAACAACGCTGCACTGGCTCAGATCCTGACTAAGGATTACAGCAAAGCATCTCAGACTTTGAACGCAGTTGCTAAACCTGACGCTACAACTTCTTACTTGAAAGCTATCGTAGCTGCTCGTACAAACGATGCTAACGCAGTTATCAGCAACCTGAAAGCTGCTATCGCTGCAGACAAGGCTATGGCTAAAGAAGCTGCTATCGACCTGGAATTTGCAAAGTATGCAACTAACAGCGAATTCGCTGCATTGGTTAAATAATAACAAACTTATTCCATATATCTGAAAGGGCTGTCTCTATAAAAAGAGGCGGCCTTTTTTGTTCTTATATGGATACTATATGTATCTTTCGTAAAAATTAAAACTGTGATTTATATTCATTAACGAAAACGACAACAATCATATCAACCTCTTTGCCGGACCTCAGTAGGTTCTCCAACTGGTCAAATCCCCAGAGGCGTTGTAGCTTTTCACCATTTAGCCAAATATCTAAATAAATCCGACAAAAAATACATGTGCATATTTACGACTTTGATTACTTTTGAACATTCCAGAAAATAAGAAAAACACGTATATGCAAAAACAAATGAAATCACTGTTTGTCGCTCTTGTCTGCATGACCATGCCGGTTATGGCACAAAAGACTGATCAGGTAAACCCAATCATCGGAACAAACGGGATGGGACATACATTCCCCGGTGCCTGTGCTCCGTTTGGCATTGTACAGGTAAGTCCTGACACCGATACCATTCCTCATAACATCGATGGAGTTTATCAACCTCGCGCGTATGAATACTGTGCCGGCTACCAACATAAGGACAGCTCCATCGTCGGCTTCAGCCATACGCATTTCAGCGGAACAGGGCATTCCGATCTCGGTGATATCCTGCTGATGCCTTTCACCGGAGAATTACAGATCAACCCCGGAACGGCCGATAATCCGGACAGTGGCTATCGTTCCCGATTCAGCCATGACACCGAAATATCCCGCCCAGGCTACTACGAAGTACAACTGTCCGACGATCTAATCAATGTACAACTGACAGCAACCGAACGGGTCGGTATTCATAAATATACCTATCCAGCCGATCAGAAAAAACAACTGATCCTCGACCTCAACCACGGTATCTACAATTATGATGGCAAAGTGTTATGGGCAAACCTCCGGGTCGAAAACGATACCCTGCTTACGGGCTACCGTATTACCAACGGATGGAGTCGCGTAAATTATACCTATTTTGCTATCTCATTCTCCCAACCAATTACCCATTACGGATATACGGACCGGGAGAAAGTCAACTACCCTGGAGGATTCCGGCGTTTCAATACAGCGGAGAACTTCCCGGAGATCGGAGGGCGTAAAGTCGTTTCCTACTTCGAATTCAAGGAAGGAAGCGCCCCTCTCGAAATCAAAGTAGCTCTTTCGGCTGTCGGAACAGACGGAGCTTTAAAGAACCTGCAAGCGGAAACCACCGGAAAATCGTTCGACACGATCCACAAGGAAACAAATGGGAAATGGGAAAACGCGTTGTCTGTAATCGATGCGAAAGGCAGTAACGACCAGCTATCCATGCTTTATACATCTTTGTACCATACGATGATCAACCCGTCCGTTTATATGGATGTAGACGGGAAATACCGGGGGATTGATCACAATATTCACCAGGCCGAAGGTTTTACGAACTATACCGTATTTTCTGTCTGGGACACGTACCGAGCTTTGCATCCGTTGTTCAACATTATCAAACGGGATGTCAGCACGGATCTTGTGAAATCGATGCTCGCCCATTACAGCCAAAGTGTGCATCACCTGCTACCGGTCTGGTCGCATATGGGTAACGAAAACTGGTGTATGATCGGCTACCACTCGGTTTCCGTTCTAGCCGATGCCATCACCAAAGGCTTGCCGATCGACAAACAGGAGGCAGTCAAAGCAATGGTCAGCAGTTCAAACGTACCTTATTATGATCATACAGACGAGTACAAACAATTAGGATATGTCCCTTTCGACAACTCCCCCACTTCCGCTTCCATCACGTTGGAGAATGCATATGAAGACTGGACGGTCTACCACACGGCACTCCTAACGGGTGACCGGCAGACAGCAGAGACCTACAAGAAGCGTGCACTCTCTTATAAGAACGTGTTCAAACCAGGTCTGGGCTTCGCCTGTCCACGTTACAAAGACGGTAGCTGGAAGAAAGATATCGACCTGCTCAGCACACACGGACAAGGTTTTATCGAAGGAAACGCCTGGAACTATTCTTTCTATGTACCGCAGGCTCCATCCGATCTGATCCGCTTAATGGGTGGCAACCGCAGCTTTATCAATAAGCTGGACTCCCTGTTCACCATGCATCTGCCAGACGAGTTCTTCGCCCAAACCGAAGATGTGACACGGGAAGGTCTACTCGGCACTTATGTCCACGGTAACGAACCAAGCCACCACATTCCCTATTTATACAGTTGGACCGACGAACCGTGGAAAACGCAATACTGGATTCGCGAGATTATGAACCGTATGTACCGCAACAATATCGACGGCTTATGCGGCAACGACGACTGCGGCCAGATGTCCGCTTGGTACATCTTCTCGGCCATGGGCTTTTATCCAGTATGCCCCGGTACCGACCAGTATGTCATCGGAGCTCCTTATCTGCCTTACATGCAGATAAACCTAGAAAACGGAAAAACATTTACAGTCAGAGCGGATCAGGTCAGCGACAAGAACCGTTACATCAAATCCGTTACCCTAAACGGTAAACCTTATACAAAGGCGTACATCACCCATCAGGACATCATGAATGGAGGTGAACTGGTCTTCCAAATGACTTCGAACCCTAATAAGAAAAGGCTGTTCACAGCAGAGGAAAAGCCTTATTCGTTAATCGAATAAACACACGACACACCATGAAATCACTTATAATTAACTATCTCTCGATTCTTTTATGTGCACAGGCTTTCTTTGCCTGTGCACCCGATGTAAAAAAAGTACCCGAACGAACATTCCGGATCATTCATAATAACGATGGTTCCGACCTGTTAGGAAACCGCTGGTTCAAGTATCGTCCGCTTACACTTGCCGACCTGGACTCCTGCGTCGATATGGTGGCGAACTCACAGGTTACGACCTATATGATGTGCTCCGGCAGCGATTTCTTCTATGTCCGTTCCAAATATGGCCATGTGATGGGAGACGATCTGGACGGAACGTTGGATTGTGGTTGTGATACAGCTCAGTATAATTCTTTCCGAAAATACTACCGAAACCATCAGAACCTGGAAAAAGAAGGGACAGACTTGGTCGCTTACACTTTAAAGAGGGCTAAGAAGAAGGGGATGGAAGCCTTCATCACCTACCGGATGAACGACTTACATTTCAATGATACAACTACCCATTGTCCGATCTCGTACACCGATTTCTGGATTCAGCATCCAGAATACTGGCTGAACGACACGACACAAGGTTATAACAGCGGCGGAGCTTTTGACTTTGCCATAAAGGAAGTGCGCGACCGTAAGCTGGCGATTGTTTCCGAGCAATTGGAAAATTACGCCGACATAATCGACGGATACGATCTCGACTTCATGCGCTTTATCGTTTACTTCAAGTCAGGCACAGGGCCACAGAACGCACCGCTGATGACACAATTGGTGAAAGACATCCGTCAGAAAGTGGATGAAGTCTCAGCCAAACAAGGCAGAAAGATCCTGCTCTCCGCACGTGTAGCGCCAACAGTCGAACAAAACATGATGAAAGGTCTGGATATACGTGAATGGCTGCGCCTCGGACTGCTAGACTTTATCAGTACAGGTGTTCACTGGAGGGGAGATCCTGCCATGCCGGTAGCCAAGTTCCGAGAAGAAATGGGGAAAGATCTCAACATTCCGTTCTACAGTTCGATTGACGACGGAGGCTACCGCCCACGGGAATTCTGGTCACACGGTATGCACAGGGGGATGTGTTCTCATATCCTTTCACAGGGAGCAGACGGGATCTACCTGTTCAATTACTATTTCGGTGCCCTCAACTCCGAGCATGACGGGAAGCTATACCTAGAAGACGGTGGCCAAGTTTGCCGGATCATGATGCCGGAACTGCTACAAGAGTTAGGTTCGCTGGAAACTTTAAAAGGCCGGAATAAGATCTATGCGCTGTCTGACGGGGTTATACAGTATAATATAAAGCCAGACTCTCCACTCCCACTAAAAATAGGCAAGGACGAGCAGAAAGAGGTAGATCTTTATATCGGCGATTCGGTAGAAGAAGGATATCCGAAAGAAGCAATCCTATTCATTCGCACTAATCATCCGATAATCTGCCGACTGACGGTAAATGGGGAAGCGGTTGAGAAAGAAATGCCAGCCTATACTTACCTATACGACAGGGAACGCGGGCTGGAAAAAGGAGAAAAAGAATATGCCTTTATCCTCCCCGACAAAATCCTCAAACAGGGATATAACCGCATATGTTTCCAGTCCGAAGAAGAAAAGACATTCACAGTCAAACGGGTAGAAATAGCCCTTAAATACGGAGATGTGGAAACGCACGGGTATTTCTAAAACCGTTTTCATCACGAAAATGATCTATAAAAGGTAGGAAAGGTTCAAAATCTTTTCTCCCTTTTTCTTTGTATAACTAAACATTTAACTATGAGAAAAAACAGAATGTGAATTTCATTTGCTTCCGATTGTAAAGGAAAAATCACTATATAACAAGCTATTAAGGCAATTTTATCTATTTTCATCCTGCGGAAAACAAGAAATATGAAAATAGAGATCCGTTATCCCTATGGAAGAGGAATCAAAATGACTTTTGCAATGTTTCTCCAATAGACCGGAGTAGTATCGAAAACCGCATGTAAAAAAAGTTCCGCCCTACAAAACTTTAGGCATAAAAACGTATTATACAACCATATAAACACAAATTTCACCAGCAAAAAGGTGTATAGGGCAGAACATGCGGAATACGCGGATACACGTTCTATTTTTTTATCTTCGTAGACTTGTAAGCATGTATTTTTTCCTTCTTTCCGGCAGACGGTTCAACCACTTTAATCTTCGTAAATGTACCGTTATGCACATCGTCCAGAACGATAGCCGGACGATAGTCTTTCTTCAAGGCTGTCAACTTCACATTCCTAAAAGTGACGCCATCGGCATGACGGACATAGAAGCCCCAAGCCGGTAACTCCTTATGCTGAGAGAACTCAGGGTACGCCTTCGGCATTTCCGGCACCTTGTCCAGTTCGTTCAGCCCAACTTTAGCATACAACGGGTTACCGCCGCCTGGATAAACGATCTCGACGTTCTCTATGGAGACATTCGTAATCTTGTTGTCTTGCAAGCCGACAATGCCGGAAGGCGAGACATTGCGCGGATTATCTTCCGTCGGCCCTTCGTAGTCATATCCTGCGTCCGGTTTTGTTGCCGGGACCTCGGCATAAACATTCGAGATATGCACGTTGTCCATCCGGCTACGACGACCTTCACGGCGTTCTCCCACCACCAAATAGATTGGATTTCCGGTATTGATGGAACGGAGGCTATCCACTACCACATTTTCAACCTGTCCGCCATCAACCGCCTGGATCGTTATGGCCGAACGGAACGTATCGAATACAGTATTATTGATAATCTTTATATTCTTGAAACCACCCGTCGAAGCCGTACCGAACTTAATACCGCTTGCACTTGAACAGACCGTATTGTTGCGCACCTCGATATTCTGGCAGACAGCATCGGCACTATGGGATTTCAGACAGATCGCATCGTCTGTCGCATCCACATAACAGTTTTGAATCAATGCACCGTTACAGTCGACAATATCCATCCCGTCGTTATTCCAGTAAGCACGGCTATGCACCGTAATACCGTCGATCAAGAGATTTTCGCACTGGTCGTAAGTCTGTGTCCAGAATGCCGGGTTCATCATCGTCACCCCTTTTATTTCCACGTTCTTGCATTCGCGGAAATAGACCAGTTTCGGACGGTTGGCAACACGTCCCAACTGCAACTTATCCCTGATCACCCCTGAATAAACCTGGTTGATGAAATTATTGGCAAGCTCACGTCCGCGACCGTCAATCACCCCTTTGCCAGTGATACCGATATTATCCTGCTTGTTAGCCAGAATCAAGCCATACCAAGCTTTCAGTTCCATATCATAATCATAAGGATTGGTGGAACCGACCAACACGGCCCCCTCTCCCAAATGGATCGTCACATTTGACTTCAGATGAATACTGCCGGTCAGATAACGTCCGACAGTAAACACCAGACGTCCTCCCCCATTCTCGGAAATAAAGTCGATCGCCTTTTGTATGGAACGGGTATTCATGGTTGTTCCATCCGACTTGATCCCGAACATAGTCATCTGGTAATCTTTTGCCCACACCGGAACCACCATTTCCACCAGTAAGCACAGGATCATTATTTTCCTAATCACATTCATAGCTCTTCAAATTCCTAATTTCTTAATTTTTAATTCTCAATTCTTAACTCTATAAACGGTGACCGGTCCGACCAGTCCCGCCGATTGGACTACATCCTGCCTCCGGGTCCATGCCTGAGCGATCTTATTATCCTTCAACGTCTTCATATAGTTTCCCATAACAGTTACGACATGTACCTCAACCGTATTCTCCCCCTGTTTCAATTGGGCTGCGACCGGATGGATACGGCGGCCATACCATTTGACACCACAGCTCTGCCCATTCAAGAATACTTCCGATACACCATGCACTAATCCGAGATTAAGCACCATTCCGGCAGATGAAGAGACATTGACTTTCTTTCTATAGACAATTGTACCGCAGAAATTCACATAGTCCGTATCCTTTAAATCCTTCAGTTTGTCGAAATGGGTATTCTGTACCGTATTCTCACGGCTGTGACGGAACTCTACATCCCAGTCAGACGAAAGATCTTTCAAATCCTCACCGGAAACCGGAAGCGGCTTGTAATCATTTCCTCTCTTCTGCTTATCAAACACAATCAGGAGAGAATCAGCCGGACCGAAGTCGAACAGGAAACTGTTGGCAACATCCAGCGGCAACCGGTACCGTTCGCCCGTTTCCAGATCCCACACCCAACCCTGACGGCCTTTTACAACCTCGTTGCTAAAGGAAATACGGGTCTGATGCGAATTATAGCGGTGCGCATAACTGAAGAAAAACATTTCTTCCCTGTTATCACCCTGATAACGGTTCTGCATCAGATAAGGATCAGGTTTTTCGATAGTCATATACGATGTCAATCCATAGTCCTTCTGTACCCCCTGGTACCAACCGACAAAGTCTTTTTCCGGTTTATGGAGTAATATAAAACGCCCGTCCATCTGCTTCATCTTTTCCACCCATCCCTGCACTTCCTTATCATGCTTGTCATGATCTTTCAGGCCGACTGATTTATGCGGATAAGCCTCGATGCAGAAGATACGTCCTCCTGAGGTCACAAAATCATACAATTTACGCGCGGTAGCCGGTTCCATACTCTCCACCTCGATCAGGAAAAGCGTTTTGTATTTGCGGGGACCATAGCATAAGTAACCGTCTTTCATCTCAGCATCCCGGATGATCGATTCAGAAACATAGTCGCAACCGCTGCCGTTCTTATGGATCGCCTCCCATACCAATGTCTTATATTTCACATTGGTAGTGGCAGGGAACGGCTCGTTCTGCATTCCCAAGGTGCTCCACATATCGGCTATCGGATGCAAGATCGCGATATCCGCATACATGGTTCCATGTTGCAGGGCGGAAGCCATGCGGCCTTTATAAGCGGTATAATATTTGAAATACGGCCACCAGTTGTTATTCTCGTTATAATAAGCCCCGTAACGAATCCATCCGGGGAACGGAGCTTCTTTAGGAGAATAGTTGAAACCGTGGAAGATAGAATGCGTCACACCGGAAATAGCCGTCTGGTCACCACCGATCTTCAATAGCTCCAATGTCATATTGAACACGGTATAGGTATTTGTCATTTCCTCACAACTCACTAGGCGCTTTCCACGCAAATGGGCGGCAGAAGACACATACTTATTGACCATTGTATAAGCACGGCCCCGGCGGTAGTCCTCTTCCGACATCTCTTCACCCAAACGATGGCGTAACCAGGTCATCGTCCAGGATTCACATTCCGGAATATCATAGTCCAGACTGCTTTCGAGCGGGAAGAAACCACGTCCGTAGGCTTGTGCACGCGATTTCACATTCAACCCTTTACACCAGTCCAGGTAAGTCTGTGTAAAACGCTCGCGCAGCAGTTCGGCTTTCGTATATTCGAAGTCATAGCGTACACGCTGGATCGTATCATCCAGTTCGGGAGTGAACTGGACCTTCGGCTCATAGGTCAACACATTCCCCATGCTGCCCATCTTAAATAGAATGAAAGGTAGATACGGTTGCACATCATATCCCCGGCGTTTCTTGAACTCCTCCGCCATATCATACGACCAATTCGAGCCTTCCAGTTCCATGCTATCAGTAAAGAGAGAACGGATATTGCCGGACAACGGGCCTAAACGGTTCTGAATCTTGTCCGACATATTGTTCAGATATTTTTGTACGGCCGGCTTGTTGAAGTGGTTCAACACCGGTCCCGTAGCACCGGGAGCACCATTGATCACTTCGAGGAAACCGCGTATCTTGACCAAGGCAAACAAGACATATTTTCCATCGGGCACTTTAAACTTGAACGCCCCATCCACCTCTTTACCCATCAGGTTGATAGCCTGGTCAAGACTGCCAAACGGTTCGGGAACCAGTTGCAAGGAAACCAGCTCCATCTTCCTTCCGAGAAAAGGAGAACTGATAGCAGGATCGGCCGCACAGAACAGACCGTCGCGAGAGACTTCATAATCGATCGGCCCACTCAGCTTCTCTGAATAATTTACTACGACATCCGCCCGTTCATCTCCCGTCAGGAACTCCGCCCCGAACGGCCAACCGGAACCAACAATCAGATCGCAGGTCATATCAAGCGACTTCGCCTCGTCAAAAGCCACCCTCAACATATCGATCCATTCGTCACTCAACCAGGGCAGCGACTTCTTTCCCAAATCATCCGTATCATTACCGGGAAATTTTACAGGATTGATCTCCACCCCTCCGATACCTGCATCCTTCAATATGTGCAGTTCACGTTTCAACTCGTCAGCTTCCACCTTATCCCCGTTCCACCACCAACGGACAAACGGACGATAAATAGATTGTGGATCACGAAATAATTTATATAGCTCACCGGAACGCAAGACCGTCCCCTTCATCTCATCGGTTACACTGACCGAACCCCACAACGGCATACGGCTACCGACAGCACAACCAGCTGTCCATAAAACACTTTGTTTGATAAATGATCTCCTCTGCATAATTTTTTCCTCCTTTTATTGATCGCTTGAGACAGCTTTGCCGTCTGGTGTTACACAATTTGTAAATATTAGATTGCGGGATGTCCCAGCACTCTCCAACGGATTCCCCGTCATATTGAAGTAGCAATCTGTCATCTTCACTCCATCACACCCAGAGATCGAAATTGCTTTCCGGTCCGATGCACCTGCATTCACAACGACTTTGTCGACTGTCACATTATGGCAATCCTTATATATTTCGGCTATGTCTGCTGCATCCTGTAGGGTGATTTGTTCAATTTTTACATCCTCGCAGCCTTCCATACAGATCAAAGCCGGTGCATAACCGGATACATTTCCTTCGATATGGCCTTTCTGCAATTGCTCTTCCACACTTGCCTGCACAGCGATGCTACGCCCATCGATAATACCTTTTCCACCGATACCGATATTTTTTTGCTTGTCTGCGTAAATAATCGCATTACATCCCCCTACTCCTTTAAAATCATAAACGGATGGAACTGCAACTAAAGTGGCTCCTTCTTCGATACGGATCGTCACATTCGACTTCAGTTCGATTGAACCAGTCAGATAACGGCCCACATAAAAAACAAGCCGGCCACCTCCCTGTCCACTTATATAATCAACAGCCCGCTGAATGGAACGGGTATTGAGTGTCACCCCGTCAGATTTGATCCCAAACATCGCAACTTGATAATCTTTTGCCGAAAGCCCCGCCACAAAAAACAGAAGTCCTATCACACTTGCAAATAACTTATTCTTATTCATGTTGTCTCACTTTTTTGTTTTTTAATCCTATACATCCTTCCTATCCGATATCACGCTATCATTTTAGCACTTTAGACTTATAAGGGAATATCTGTTTCTTTCCCTCACTCTCCGGCTCGACAAACCGGACATCCTTAAAGGTCACCTTCCCGGCATCATCCATCACGATAGCCGGACGGTAATCTTTTTTCAAAGCCTTAAACGTCACATTATCAAAAATGATTCCCTCAGCATGGCGAATGTAAAAACCCCAGGCCGGCAATTCCTTAAACTGCGAAAACTCCGGATAGGAAGTCGCCATTTCAGGAATACTGTCCAACTCGGCCGGTGTCAGTCCACGATAAGCGTAGTAAGGATTACCGCCTCCAGGAGAAACGATCTCGATATTCTGAAGCGTCACGTTCTGAATCTTATATTCCGGCAATCCGACAATGCTGGCAGGTGAGATATTGCGCGGAAGGTCTTCAATCGGCCCTTCATAATTATATCCGGCATCCGGTTTATCCATCGGGATCTCGGCATAGACATTTTTGATCGTGATATTCTTCATGACCGGTTTCTTCCCTGCACTCCAACGGTCGCCGATACGAAGATAGATCACATTTCCCGTATGAATGGAGCGAACACCATCTACCTCTATATTTTCGATCAAGGCACCATCAACCGCGGCAAACGTGATAGCCGAACGATACGTATCGTATATCTTAATATTCTTCACCTTGAAATTACGGAAACCACCACGGGACACTGTTCCAAATTTCAATCCGCTGGCACTCGAACGGCCTACACAGTTCTCGACCACCACATTCTGACACATACTGTTCGCATCGTGCGATTTGAAACAAAGGGCATCATCCGCCGCATCAAGAAAAGAATTTTTCAGCACGACGCCGTCACAGTCCACAACATCGATCCCGTCGTTGTTCCAATAGGATTTGCTATCGACGTGTATGCCGTCGATATACAGATTTTTGCACTGATCGTAGGTCTGGTTCCAACTTGCCGGATCCCGCAGGGTAATATCTTTGATCGTCACATTCTCGCATTCGCGGAAATAAATATTCTGCGGACGGTTCGTCTCGTTCGGACGACCCAGTTTCAGAGGGTCTTCGTAGATACCTCGCTGGATATAGTCCACCATATTGTTGGCGGTTTGAAAACCACGCCCGTTAATTGTCCCCTTCCCCGTTATACCGATATTCTGCTGCTTGACTGCGAAAATCATAGACATCCAGCGAATATACGAATCTTTTTCGTAATCCCAGGGATTGGTCGATCCCAGTAGAGTCGCCCCTTCTTCAAGATGAAGTGTCACATTCGATTTAAGATAAATTGATCCCGTCAGATAATTACCGGCAGTAAAGACCAGGCGTCCTCCACCCAGTTTGTTCACAAAGTCGATTCCTTTCTGAATGGAGTTTGTATTCAAAGTCTTGCCGTCTGCTATCACACCAAAATCCGTGGCATAATAATCCTTGGCCGACAGGCTTGCCACACATATCAGAGTGAGGCTAAGAATAAAGAATTTGTATCTGTTCATCATAATACGGTATTTACATAAATAAGATTAATGCATGTTCCCATGTGTCTTTCACAACGGACAAAAATATTTACGTTCTCACAAATTTTATCTATGCTTTTGATATTTATAATTAAAAATTTGATACATCTTTGCAAAGTGCTATTATTAACAGAACGAGATATGAAACAATTATTATTTACTTTATTAGCCTTCTTTATCTACACTGGATGCACCGAAAATAGAATTGCATCAAAGCAGGAAAATACCTATCCGAATATCTTTCCAGATTATAAAGAAATAAGTATTCCTATCAATATTGCACCTTTAAACTTTACAGTCAAAAATTCTTCTCATATAAAAGCTATTTTTTCCAATAATAACCAACCATTATTTAGCATTGAAGGGAAAAACAAAATCGATATACCCTTAAAAAAGTGGCGGCATATAATCTCGCGCAATATTGGAAAACAGATAGATATATCCATATCTATTTGGAACAATTCTTATCCGGAAGGTGTACAATACAAATCTTTTCCTATTTATATTACCACAGACTCTATCGATCCATATATCGCCTACCGACTGGTCGAACCTGGTTACGAATCATGGCACGAAATGGATATACGACAAAGAGCCTTAAACTGTTTCAAAGAAGAGATTATCATTTCCAGTAATATGACTGAAAAAGGATGTGTAAATTGCCATTCATTCTGCAATTATTCACCTACCGATTTCATGTTTCATGCACGGACTACTCCGGGAGGGACAATCATCATTAAAAATAACCAGCCCGTCAAAGTGCAATTATCGCAACTCGGATCGTCCAAAGAAGGAACTTATCCCCATTGGCATCCATCCGGCAAATACATCATTTTTTCAACCAATGCCACCCGTCAGTCTTTTTATAGCCGAAATCCGAACCTTATAGAGGTCTACGATCTGGAATCAGATCTGATCTTATATGATCCGGTCCGGAACACAGTCATAACAGATCCTCGTTTCAACAGTCCGGAATCTTTCGAGACATTTCCAGCATGGGCTCCTGATGGGAAACGCCTATATTATTGTACAGCCCCTGCCAAACAATTACCTAAAAGGTTGAGAGAGGTCAAATACTCCATTTGCAGTGTTTCCTTTGATCCAGATAGCGGTTCTTTCGGAGAAACGATAGACACGATCTATACAGCACACAATAAAAGCGCTTCATTTCCCCGCATCTCACCAGACAACCAATATCTACTTTTCACCGAATCAGATTATGCAACTTTCCCTATTTGGCATAAGGAAGCAGATCTGAAAATGATATCTTTACAAGATTCTGCTTCCGTAAATACCGATATACTAAACAGCCCGGACGTGGAAAGCTATCACTCCTGGTCTTCAAACGGAAAATGGATCATATTCAGCAGCCGGCGTCTGGACGGACTTTATACCCGTTTCTTTATCGCCCACCTAAATAAAAACGGAAAGTTCAGTAAACCGTTCCTGCTCCCGCAGAAAGATCCTGACGAGAACAACCTCCGGATGAAGTCATTCAACATCCCGGAATTTATCAAGGATAAAATCACAATCACCAGATCCCAACTGGATCATACCGTAACCGATTAAAACATACATAAAAATGAAAAAAGAAAACATCATACTTCTGATCCTGTCAAGTATTTATGCACTCATTATCGAATATATGTTCTATCCCGAATATACTCGTTATCAAGAAGCAGGCGAATTATTCCTGGCGACAAATGACTACCTGTCAGGTTATCTACTTGCTCCAGCAGGATGGAACAGTCTGCTAACTAATTTTTTGTCCCAGTTCTACCACCCGCTCTCACTGGGACTTTTCGTGGAAACAAGTTTGCTTCTGATTACTGCAGCTATTACCCTACTCTACTTGCGGCAATGGAATGCCACACAGCATAGATGGGTAATCATCATTCCGGTTATTATGTTCTGCATCTATCAATATGCCTGGAACTTATCTGCACTATTACAATACAATCTGTTCCTTCTGACACTCGCTTTTTATCTTTTCCTCCAGAACAAAATCATACGGCATATCAGCGCTTTGATCGCTATTCCTTTCTTGTATCTCCTTTTACCAGAAAATAGCTTACTCTTATTATATCTGTATGGAGTTGTTTTCGAACGTATTTCCTTCAAACAAAAAGGCTTTCCTATATTACCGGCTATAAATCTGATACTCGTTACCGCATGGCCTCTGTTATGGCAAAATTTTATTTATTACACCCCGACCAATCAGTTGTACACCTTCATCAATCCGGAATATGGAATGCGATATGTTTACATATATTATGCCTTGTTCCTGATTCCGCTCTGTTCTGTCTTCCTCTCCGACCGAAAAGGGAACCGTTATATCTCCTTCGCACTCCCCCTTCTGTTAATCGCATTCAGCTGTTACAGCATTTACTCCTCCCCTAATCAGGAAAGGGAGAAACGCCTGGCTATACAACGGCATGCGGAAGAACAACAATGGGACCAGGTACTGCAAACAATCCATACCTGTAACATTAGCGAAGCCTATTATCATCCTTACCTGATGCTTGCCCTCAGTGAGAAAGGTATCCTGCCGGAACAACTCTTCCACTATCCGGTACAATCGGCAGACCGTATCTATTTTCCGGCAAATGAATTAGACGGAGCTAATTTCAACAGTCTTTTCGCCTATTCCCTCGGACTAAAACACGAAGCTCTCCATCAACTTGCACAAGCAAATGCCATGTCCCCGCAAGGTCTCTCTTTCTCCCGACTCAGAAGGATGATCGACTGGCAAACAGAATTCGGGAATCTTCCCCTAGCCCAGAAATATATGGACATATTACAGACCTCCACCTGTCACAAACAATGGATAAAAGAACGGACCAAACGACTCTCCACCTCTCTAACAACATTCAAAGAAGCCTACAAGGAAGATTTCATTATCGATGCATCTTCCCCTCTGATTCTTCTGACACAAGCGGTAAAAGCCGATACTACCAACCGCAAAGCGCTCGACTATCTATTATGCGGCGTTCTTTTGAGCAAAGATCTAAAAGGTTTCTATAATTTATTCCAGCAATACTTTCCACATAGTGAAACGATACCAGTTCATTATCAAGAAGCTCTATTAGTGGTTGACCTCATGTTTCCTCATTTGGAGGCCACCCGCAACTACCCGGTTAGCCCAATCTGCAGGCAAGCTTTCGAAGATTTCGGTGTACTGATGTCACAGCGTCCGAATACAGATCATGTACTCCGCCAAAAATACGGAAACACCTATTGGTATTATGGATTTATCCGTACCGCCTAACTCCGATACAAAGTAAAAGCCCGGAAGCTTTTCTGCCACCGGGCCTTTATTAGTTTATACAGATAATTCAGATCAATACCCCTCATTCTGCGGGAAATTCGCACCCGAGTTCGCTTCGATTACCTGTAATGGTATTGGATATTGCCATTGATAATCCTGAATATTAGGACCTGCATCTTTCAGTTCGTTTGTTGCGGCCGGGAAACGATATCCATATTTACGTGTACGCTGTACTAAAATCGGATTTTCCTTAGTTGACAAACGGGATAATGTCACCGCACGATGCTCTTCACCATACAGTTCACGGGCACGTTCATCCAAAATATAGTCTATCGTCACATCAGCAGCCGTACACAACGGAGCTTTGGCGCGGGCACGAACAACATTGATAGCTTCTGCTGCACTTGCCTTATCTCCTTTATTCAAATATGCCTCTGCCAACAACAGATAAGTTTCAGCCAGACGAATTACATACCAATCCGGATCATATCGGCGATAGTCACCATCTACATGTTTATCCGTACCGAATTTCCAAATACGCGGGAAAAGAGTGACCGTATCATTAGCCGTTACTTTATAAAGATCGGCATCCGGATCACCGGCAGCTTTTTTAGATTCATATAAGGCCTTCGCTTCATCAATAGCCTGCCTCCATGGCTTGCCGCCCGATTGATACAGATTACGCTGAATCATCTCTTCAGAGCCACGAACATCACTACCACAGCCATTCCACAGATCACCCAAGAACCATTCAGTCGGGTGGCAAGTTCCACCACCACCGTACCCTGTCGAGTCGGTTGCCACATTCGACTTATTCTTATTCGCGTCATAGTCTGCCTTACTATTCGTAAAGGTTACGGCCCCCCAACCGAATATCTGAATAATTTCACCATTCGATAAAGTCCTTTTCTTATCCACGTTATAGAAATTGGAAACAAAAGCCTGTTCAATATGGCATTTTGCAGGAGCAGAACCCCAACTTACAACACCACCGCCACCGGTATTGCTGATTCGTCCTTCATAATCATATTGAGCGACCCAGATTGCTTCCTTATTTCCTTCCTGATAATTAAAATTCCCCATACGGAACAAGTCCCAATAAGAACTATGAGGATTGCCATAACGGTCTGTAGCCTCACCCGCACGGGTTCCGAAACGTTCCGTCATCAGATGATAATCTCCGTCCGTTCCATCGATTACACGCTTTGCCGCCGCAATCGCTTTATCATAATCACCGATACAAATGGCCATTTCAGCCAGCATGTGGTCAGCTGCCGCTTTTACGATACGACCGTTTTTCGTTGTTGTCAACGGTAAATTTTGAGCTGCCCATTCGAAATCTTCAACACATTGTTTCCACACATCGATACGAGGAGAGCGTTCATAATCCACTTTCGCAGAACGAGCCGGTTCCAGTATAATCGGAGAATCACCATACATTCCAGCCAAACACCGGTGAGCCCATGCACGGAAAAAAATCGCTTCAGCCCGAACTTCCTTTTTCTGTGCCTCGCTATCCCATTTGATATCACGGGTATCGATCGCTTCAATAATAACATTCGACTGTTGAATGATCTGACATAAATTATCATACCAGTGACGTGAATAGCCCGGTTCGTCAGGAGTAAACGTCTTCCAGTTACTTGTAATATAATTCTGGTCTGTCGCAGCAAAGGTGTCCAGCCCCATACCTGTCATAAAGTAGTTATGATTACCCCATACACCAAAAAACAAATACTGGATGCGACCATGCAGAAAACCGATTGCCATATCCAATTCTGCAGGTGTATTATAAGATGTCGAAGAAGTATATTCATATGACTTTTCTTCCAGGAAATCATTGTCACAGCTAACTAATCCACACATGGACAAAGAGCCAACAACCGTTCCTAATAATATATTTTTAATTTTCATATCCGTTCATTTTTAGAATGTTATATTAGCACCAATTGTAATTGTCCGATAAGCAGGCTTACTTCCATAGCGAGAACTACCAGGCCCTGCAGCAATCGTACCACCTGTTTCAGGATCCAGACCAGACCAGCCAGTAATAGTGAACAAGTCCGTACCACTCAGATAAAGACGTAAATTCTGAATATTAGCTTTTTTTACCCACGGCTGGTCAAATGTATAAGAGAGACTTAAATCTTTCAGTTTCAAATACTGGCGTTGCGACCAGAAATAATAGGAATAGGTGTTTACATACCCTAGGCGCGGATGGTCGTTTGTCGGATTATTTTCACTCCATGGAGCTACTTTCAACTGAGCACCTGATGTCGTTGCCGTATTATGGTAATTACCGAACGGGTCACTACCGATAAAATGAGAACTATTACCAGCATCCCAACGGAAGTTGAAATACAGAGAAAAATTCTTCCAACTTAACGTATTGCTCAAATTGATCGTGAACAACGGATCCATATCGCCAATACAATGACGGTCATCCGTACTGATCTTACCATCGCCATTATAATCCAGGAATTTGATATCACCAGGTACAGCATCAGGTTGAATCTTATTACCATTTGCATCTACATAGTTATCAATCTCAGCCTGAGACTGGAAGATACCTAACATTTTCAAGTCCCATGCTGCATTGATCGACTCGCCTATAACCAATGCACGAGCAGTCTCATAGCCATTTGTTGTCGCATTACCCGTATCGTTTGCTTCCTTGCCATTAGCATCCTTACCAAAAAGGTGAACAATCTTGTTTTTGTTACGATAAAAAGTCAATCCACTTTCCCAACGGAAATTATCTTTACCGTCCCCATTTATATTGATTGTATTCAAAGCCAATTCGACACCACGGTTCATCACTTCCCCCGCATTAAACTTTGCTTCCGAAAAACCGGTCATATAAGGTAATGAACGGTTCAGCAGCATATCGTTTGTCTTTGATTTATAAACATCAATAGAACCGGAAATACGTCCGTCCAAGAATCCGAAATCAAGACCGAAATTACCCGTTTTAGTTGTCGCCCAAGTCAATTCCTCATTTGCCAACGAATTCTGATAGATATACAAAGAAGATGCATCATACCAAGTATAACCGGAAGCGACTGTAGCCAATGTAGCATAGGCTTCGATACTCTGATTACCGGTCAAACCATAGGATCCTCTCAGCTTCAAGAAACTCAATCCCGGAATTACATTCTGCATAAAATCTTCCTGGGACAATGTCCAAGCTGCAGACACACCTGGGAAGTTAGCCCATTTACTACCTTTTGCAAATCCAGAGAAACCATCACGACGGAAGTTCGCCGTCAGATAATACTTATTTGCATAGTTATAATTGACACGAGCCATATAACCGACATTCTGCCATTCCTTCAATGTCTTGTTAATCTGCTGAGTCGTTGCCAAATTTTGTCCGTACGAGCCTAATACAGTCGGCAGTTTGAAACCACTATAAGCAGTCTTCAACTGATTCTGATGAGTGGCGTCACGCGTATAACCGAGCATCGCATCCAAATGGTTCTTTCCGAAATCTTTCGTATAAGTAAACACATTATCCATGGTCCACGCATACGTCTGGTTAATCTCCGATTTACCATTTGCCTCCGCCGTATATTTATACGGATCAGCCAGTTCCTCTACTTTTCTTGTATCCAAAAAATATTGAGGGTTTACAAACATATCAATATTGCTCGTATTCTTTACAGCATTCATGGTAAACTTATAGCTCAGACCTTTTACAAACGGGAAATCGATCTGTACAAATCCTGTTCCATTCAGGTTATCATATTTCTTATCGCGATCTGTCCACAAATAGGAAGTAGTTTCGGAAGAACTCCAGAACGGACTGGCAACATTACCATTTGCATATCTTTCATACCAATCAGTATAACCATCATAACGTACATACTTATGGCTATAAGGCGACAACCATGTTGCAGACTGAATGTTTGCGATCTGACCAGGATTAGAGGCATTATAATAAGAAGCACGCATACCAACCGTCAACCACTCAGTAACTTTTGCATCCATTTTAGCCATGAAAGTCAACTTTTTATAATCATCACCTACAATCAGACCATCCTGTTTCATATAACCGGCTGACAGATAATAATTCACTTTATCCGAAGCATTTCCCGAAATACTCAGATTATAATTCTGAATCTGCGCATTTTGAGAGACCTCATCAATCCAATCAACCCAACCACCAGCGTTGTAGACTTCCAGTTCTTCTGCATTCAATAACTGTGCGGCGTCTAAACCTACGCTCGGATCAATCGAACCGGCAGCAATCATCGCTTCACGACGACGATTCAAAAATTCATTTTGGTCCGTTACCATCTGCGGTTTTCTCGTCCAACTCTGAATTCCGTAATAAGCATCCAGATTAACCGTCGGCTTGGAAGAACGACCACGTTTTGTTGTAATAATAATTACACCATTTGCAGAACGTGAACCGTAGATAGCAGCAGAACTGGCATCTTTCAGGACATCAATGGATTCAACATCCGTCATGGCAATTTCGTTGATACTACCATTAAAGATAGAACCATCGACAACCAATAACGGTTTGTTCAAGCTTGCTTCCGAAGGACCTGTAATAATAGAATTCATACCACGAATCGTCATTGAAGCCGTATTATCACCACCGGCATCTGTCGTCGGAGAATAATTAAAGCCCGGAATCTTGCTTGACAATGCAACCAAAGCATTTACGTTTGCCAACTGCGTCAACGGGGAATCATCCAATTTAACGCTGGAAATAGAGCCTGCCAAATCTTTTTTACGGGATGTGCCATAACCAACCACCACAACCTCATCCAATGCCATATTATCTTCCTGTAATTTCACAGTTAGATTTTTAGCATTCCCTACTTTTATTTCTTGTGTCTGGAAACCGACATAAGAAAATACCAATACGGCATTACTGCCACCCGGAACATCTGGAATCGTAAACTTTCCATCACCATCGGTCAATGTACCGATAGTCGTTCCCTTTACCATCACATTTACGCCTGGAAGCTCAAGCCCTCCTGCATCAACCACTTTTCCTGAAATAGAAATCTGGGCAAATGCTTGCAATCCCACACATAGGAAACATAGCAAAAATAGAATTCGATTTCTCATAATCTCCAAACTTATTAGGTTAAACGATATTTATTTTCACAAATGTCTGCCTTTATTATCTTTATAATCATGAAAAAATGATATTTTTCCCTTGCTTTTTGACAGATGTAATAAATTTAATACCTTTGTAAACAGAGATAAATGTAATCTTCCAAGAGAGAAACATTTTATTCTGAAATACTCAAAATAAACACCAAATGGATTTTGATCGCAGTAAACATAATGTCATAAAGTACTTACCGACAAATAATGATGAGAACATCTGGGGAATGTCTATTAGCGGCATAGGCTTTCAGTCTATTGATCCAAAAGGCAGTTATCCCCTTAAAGGTCACCCTATCGGATATACATTTAATCCCGACCGAGGCAGAATCATTGATGAGTTCGCACTTGTATATATTGTAAAAGGAGAGGGAACTTTTACTTCCATCAACTGCCTTGAAAAGAAAATATCAAAAGGAGACGCTTTCTTTATTTTCCCCGGACAATGGCATAGCTATCAACCTATTGCCAACATAGGTTGGGATGAATATTACGTAACCTTCCAAGGTGATTATTTTGAAAAATTATTAAATGGAATTATTAATCGTGCAAATCCTATATTTCATATCGGCATGAACGACCAAATTGTCAAGCATTTCGGGGAAATGCTTGACTGTGCCAGGGCACAGAAGTCAGGATTCCAGGCTGTTTTAGCAGGAATTACGATGCATACGATCGGCTTGATCTATTCGATCAACAAAAATCAGGATTACGGACCGGTCTCCATGCAGAAGATACAGGAGGCATGCGTACTGATGCGAGAAAACATCTACGACAAGTTCACACCGGAAGACATTGCCGAATCCATCAACATGAGCTATTCCAATTTTAGGAAATCATTCAAGCAATACACCGGGATCGCTCCCCACCAATACATGCTGCAACTGAAACTAAGCAAGATCAAAGATTTGCTGAGCAGTACGGAGATGTCAATCCAAGACATCGCAATGAAGCTCAATTTCGAATCGGCCGACTATTTTTCTTACTTTTTCAGGAGTAAAACCGGCATAAACCCACTCTCCTACCGGAAAGAAATCGAAAAGCAGCGGGAAAAAGCCAAGAAAAACTCGCACTAAAAAGAGATCTCGATCAGAACCCCCGTCCGAACTTATGCCAAAGCTGTCCCTCCATTTCCTCCCAACAACGCAAAGTCGAATAGATAAAATCGAAGGAATAACGGGTAAGATAAGCTTGGGCTTCGTCCTTCTTGCCTTCCCGCATAAGCGCCGACACCTTGTTTTCTATCAGAGGCATTTCGTCTGCCGCCTTCTGCTCGAAAGAGAGGACGGCAGGTTCAATCAGTTTGCGGCCATGTCCCCAACTCACCTGGGCCAGACGGTTCGTACGCCGGTAAGTCCAAAGGGCAGCATCAGGACGGTAACGCTTATGTCCACAAACCTTAAAACTTTCGGGGACATCTGTCATCCCGGCAAATAAGGGTACCCTGGGACTTTCGCCCGGATTATCTTCCGACCACCAGCAAACACCGCCCACCTCGTCCGGTAACCAGTCACGGCATTGTATCACAAATGAATAAGCGCACCAAACAACCGATATCGTCCGCTGTTTTTCTATCTTCTTTTCACCACGTTGCGCGTTCAGGAATTCAAACATATCGTTCGTCATCCAATTTTGAGCCAACGGGCTTTTATATGTCGTATCACGCTCGGTTCCGTCTTTATCCTTAATCTTCTTCGTTACCATTATATCTTTCGTCATGTCCCATTCCGTACCCTCATATGTTTCACGCAGCAAACGGTTCATATCCGCCAACGAAACTTTCTGTTCAGGCTTGACAGACAAAGGTAGCTCCTCCATATCCATCGTCAGGTTCAAAGAAGGAGCCAACGTTTTCAAAACAAAAAGGTCCCGGACAGTAAAAGGCTTCTTCCCCGTTTCATGGATTACTTTCCAGAACTTGAAAGGTTCTTTTCCGTCCCAATACCCTAACTTCCGTGCTTTCTCCTTCAGTCCTTCACTATACATATAATTATCCTTGTCCCCGAAATCAACATCGGAAATACGAGGTGTATTAGCCGAAACCGTCACATGGTCGTCCGGTATGCGTCGGGCGACCCACAAAGCCCCCATATCTTCCGGACCCGCACCTGTAATCTCGAAAAACCAAAGTTCCCTCTTGTCGGCAACCGTCAGACATTCCCCGCCATCACGATAACCATATTGTTCTGCCAAGCGTCCCATCAGCAAAACCGCCTCGCGTGCCGTACTGCAACGTTGCAAAGCAATCCCCTGTAAATCTTCGATATGGAACAAGCCTTTCGGACTGCGCAGTTCCTTACGGCCAACGATAGTCGTTTCTCCCATCGCCAGCTGTTTCTCGTTCATACAAGGATAACCGGTATTCAAGTAAGCGAATGTATAAGGTACCTGTGGGATAGAACCTTTCAGTTTCACTCCCAACCGATCGTTTTTGCTTTCCGTATGACGGAGATCCCAATAAAGATCGAGTTTTGCAGTATCCGCCCACTTTTGGGCAGGCACGACCTCCATCCAAGTACGCGAAGTCCCGTCACATGTCTGCGAGGTCATGACTGAACCATCAGTCGTCGCCAATTTGCCGACAGCAATACTCGTACAACTTTCGTTCGGATCTGTTAATTCTACTACGCGCTTCTGGGCAGAGAGAGACGCCACGGTACAACAAAGACATACGAACGCTGTATATACTTTTTTCTTCATTTTCCTTTAAAGTTTTTTACTTAATAGGGCAAAAATAATCAGTATACGCAAATGCCTCCCCTTACTTTTTGATATTATTCATTATTAATTTGACAATCGATAACCATACCACGTTTGAATACAAATAGGAATTAAAGCAAAAAACGCCGATAACGCAAATCCAGCTATGATTTGCATTATCGGCGCGATTATGTCGTGATGATCCTTATCTTCCCTGACGTTTACGTTCAAGTTCGTCAAGGATGATCTTACGCATACGCATACTATTCGGGGTGATTTCTACATATTCATCGCCTTTGATATATTCCAAAGCATCTTCCAAGCTGAACACCGTAGGAGGAGCCAAAGATACTTTATCGTCCGAACCGGAAGCACGCATATTGGTCAGTTTCTTCGACTTCGTCACGTTAACCACCAAGTCATTGTCTTTCGTGTGTTCACCAACCACCTGACCGGCATATACTTCTTCCTGAGGGGAAATAAAGAAACGTCCGCGGGATTGCAAGTTGTTCAAGGCATACGCATAGGCAGTACCCGTTTCCATCGCGATGATAGAACCGTTCGTACGGCGTTCGATCTCACCTTTCCACGGTTGATATTCGAGAAAACGGTGTGCCATAATCGCTTCACCGGCCGATGCAGTCAGAACAGCATTGTTCAAACCGATAATACCACGGGAAGGGATCGTGAACTCCAGATGCATACGGTCGTTCTTGCTTTCCATCATCGTCATTTCACCCTTGCGTTTGGTTACCATGTCGATGATACGGCTGGAACATTCTTCCGGCAGATTGACTGTCAACTGTTCAACCGGTTCACACTTCTGGCCATCGATTTCCTTGATAATAACCTGCGGCTGGCCAACCTGCAACTCGTAACCTTCACGACGCATGGTCTCGATCAGGACAGACAAGTGAAGGACACCACGTCCGTACACCAACCAGGAATCGGCAGAATCTGTCGGCACCACTCGTAAGGCAAGATTCTTGTCCAACTCTTTCATCAAACGTTCATAGATATGGCGGGATGTCACAAACTTGCCATCTTTCCCGAAGAACGGAGAATTGTTGATCGTAAACAACATAGACATCGTCGGTTCGTCGATAGCGATCGTCGGCAGCGGTTCCGGATCATTGGCATCAGCAATCGTCTCACCGATTTCGAAACCTTCCACACCGATAATCGCACAGATATCGCCTGACTGGACAGCGTCTACTTTCGTACGCCCCAGCCCTTCGAAAACGTCGATTTCCTTGATCTTCGATTTCACCATCGAACCGTCACGCTTGCAAAGCATGATGTCCTGTCCTTCGCGCAGTTCGCCACGATGCACGCGCCCCACAGCGATACGGCCTACATACTTGGAATAGTCCAACGAAGTGATCAACATCTGGGAAGAGCCTTCCAATACCTCGGGTTCCGGAATATACTGGATGATAGCGTCCAGCAAAGCGGTAATATCTTCCTTCGGCTCTTTCCAGTCTTCCGACATCCAACCCTGCTTGGCAGAGCCGTAGATCGTCGGAAAGTCGAGCTGTTCTTCCGTTGCATCAAGACTGAACATCAGGTCGAACACCATTTCCTGCACCTCTTCCGGACGACAATTCGGCTTGTCTACCTTATTAATGACCACAATCGGTTTCAAGCCTAACTGGATAGCCTTCTGAAGCACGAAACGAGTCTGAGGCATCGGTCCTTCGAAAGCATCGACCAGCAACAAGCAACCGTCAGCCATGTTCAATACGCGTTCCACTTCACCTCCGAAGTCGGCGTGTCCCGGAGTATCGATAATGTTGATTTTATAACCTTTATAATTAATAGATACATTTTTGGCAAGGATCGTAATCCCTCGTTCGCGTTCCAGGTCATTATTGTCCAGGAACTGATCCGGCTCTGCCTGTCCTTCACGGAAAAGCTTACCGGCTAATAACATCTTATCCACGAGCGTTGTCTTACCGTGGTCTACGTGCGCGATAATCGCGATGTTTCTAATCTTTTGCATTGAAAACTAATTTATTGGCCGCAAAAATACAATAAATTTGCGAGAAGTATATGACATTGACACTTCAAAATAAAAAAAGATACATAAAAAGATTTGTCAATCAAAAATGAATCCCTACCTTTGTCCCCGCTTAGATAACATAGTATTAATTTATTAAAGTACACAAGAATCATGTTTTTAGATTCAGCAAAGAAAAAAGAGATTTTCGAAAAGTATGGTAAATCTGCAACGAACACAGGTTCTGCAGAAAGCCAGATCGCACTGTTCACAGTTCGTATCGCACATTTGACTGAACACTTGAAGGCTAATCACAAAGACCATAGCTCTGAAAGAGCTCTGAAGATGCTGGTTGGTAAACGTCGTCGTTTACTGGATTATCTGATCAAGGTAGATATCGAAAGATATCGTGCTATCATCAAAGAACTTGGCATCAGAAAGTAAGAAACAATTTCTTCGCAGGAAGTTACAAAAGGATGGTCTCCACGGGGATCATCCTTTTTTCTTTTACCTAACACCTTTGTTTAATGAAAATTTAATGTAATTTTGCGCCATTCTGTTACAAATTAAAAGATTCAACAAACAATAAACATATAATGCTCATGGGAAATAACAAAATCATAGGAGCTAAAATCAAAAGCATCCGTGAATCCAAGCAACTTTCTACCCAGGAAGTATCTGAACGCTCAGGTCTGAGTATCGAACAAATAGAACGTATCGAGGGCAATATAGACTTTCCGTCTCTCGCCCCACTTATTAAGATAGCCCGCGTATTAGGCGTACGCCTGGGCACATTCCTGGACGACCAGTCCGAACTGGGCCCCGTCATTTGCCGCAAGAAAGATAGCAACGACACGAACAGCATCGGTTTCAGCAACAACGACAGCAAGGCACGCAAGCACATGGAATACCATTCGCTGTCACAAGACAAGTCGGGCCGCCATATGGAACCGTTCCTGATCGATGTCGCTCCGAGTGAAGACGGAGTGGATTTCGTACTCTCCACACACGAAGGGGAAGAATTCATCTATGTACTGGAAGGCGTCCTCGAAATCAACTATGGCAAGAATACCTATATCCTGGAGGAAGGAGACAGCATCTACTACGATTCCATCGTCGCCCACCATGTACATGCCGCCGCCGACAATACGGCGAAAATCCTCGGAGTCATCTATACCCCCTATTAATCTGCTGCCTCTATGGAAATACAATTACAAGACAGGACACTCGGCCAGTGGATGGAGCATTGGGCCGAAACGACACCCGATAAAGAATATCTGGTATATTCCGACCGCGACCTCCGTTTCACCTGGAAGGAATTCAACGAACGTGTAGACCGGATGGCAAAAGGAATGCTTTCGATCGGGATCAAACATGGCACGCATGTCGGTATCTGGGCAACCAATGTCCCGGACTGGCTTACATTCCTGTATGCCGCCGCCAAGATCGGAGCAGTGGCCGTTACCGTCAATACCAACTATAAGCAGAGCGAACTGGAATTCCTGGTCGAGAATGCGGATATCCATACGATGTGCATCACCGACGGGGTGTTTGATGGCAGTTATGTCGACATGATGTACACCATGCTGCCCGAACTGAAAGAATCGCAACGAGGCTACCTGAAAAGCAAACGTTTCCCGGTACTGAAGAATGTAGTTTACATCGGACAGGAGAAATACAGAGGGATGTACAACACTCCCGAGCTGTTGCTTTTAGGTGAAAACGTCAGTGACGAAACGTTAGTGGAAGCCAAAAAGCTGGTGACCCCGCACGATGTCGTGAATATGCAATATACATCCGGCACAACCGGCTTCCCCAAAGGGGTTATGCTGACGCATTATAACATTGCCAACAATGGGCTGTTGACAGGAGAACACATGAAATTCACGGCAGACGACAAACTATGCTGCTGCGTCCCTCTGTTCCACTGTTTCGGTGTCGTGCTCGCCTCCATGAACGTCTTGACACATGGATGCACACAGGTCATGGTCGAAAAATTCGATCCGCTGGTCGTACTCGCCTCCATCCACAAAGAACGGTGCACGGCCCTTTATGGCGTTCCGACCATGTTCATAGCCGAACTCAATCATCCGATGTTCAGCATGTTCGACCTGACCTCCCTCCGCACCGGCATCATGGCAGGCTCCCTTTGCCCCGTAGAGTTGATGAAACAGGTGGAAGAAAAAATGTTCATGCGTGTGACCAGTGTATACGGGTTGACGGAAGCATCGCCCGGTATGACGCACTCGCGCATCGACGATCCGGCGGAAGTACGCTACAATACGGTAGGCCGTGATTACGAATTTACCGAAGTTCGCGTGATCGACCCGGAAACGGGTGAAGAATGTCCGGTAGGCGTACAAGGTGAAATGTGCAACCGGGGGTACAATACCATGAAAGGCTATTACAACAACCCTGCCGCGACAGCCGAAGTCATCGATAAAGACGGCTTCCTGCACAGTGGCGACCTGGGCGTGAAAGACGAACATGGCAACTACCGCATCACCGGACGCATCAAAGATATGATTATCAGGGGAGGAGAAAACATCTACCCTCGTGAACTGGAAGAATTCCTTTATCACCTGAAAGGCGTGAAAGATGTACAGGTCGCTGCTGTTCCATCCAAGAAATACGGTGAGGAAGTGGGAGCTTTTATCATCCTGCACGAAGGTGTCACCATGACGGAAGATATCGTCAAGGATTTCTGCCGCGGAAAGATCGCCCGGCATAAGATTCCGAAGTATATATTCTTCGTCGACACTTTCCCCATGACCGGTAGCGGAAAAATCCAGAAGTTCAAACTGAAGGACTTGGGCTTGAAGTTATTAGCCGACCAGGGAATCACGCCTGCATAAGCATCCGGCTCCGATTAGACGGGCGTCTAATCTGTTTTCGACAATGTCGTGTATATGTTCTACAACGTCAAACATATACACGACATTGTCGAATATATACACGACGTTGTCGAAAACAGATTACACTTACACAAAAATCCAAACACACTACAAGGAAGACCACACTTCCTCCCATCTCCTTCCGAAAAAGACTAAAATAAAAAAAATATTACTACCTTTGCTCCATAATCATTTAGTATCAATTTATGTCACAATTATTTCCAACTAATCTGCCTTATAAAGTGGCAGATATGAGTTTGGCTGAATTCGGTCGTAAAGAAATCGAGATCGCCGAACACGAAATGCCGGGACTTATGGCACTTCGCAAGAAGTATGCCGATCAAAAACCTCTGAAAGGAGCTCGTATCACCGGCTCACTGCACATGACGATTCAGACCGCAGTGTTAATCGAAACATTAGTTGCGTTGGGAGCAGATGTCCGCTGGGCAAGCTGCAACATCTTCTCTACACAGGACCACGCCGCCGCAGCCATCGCTGCCGATGGTGTTCCCGTTTTCGCCTGGAAGGGTGAAACACTGGAAGAATACTGGTGGTGCACCGACATGGCGCTCCGTTTCCCCGACGGCAAAGGTCCGCACATGATTGTGGATGATGGTGGCGACGCATCCCTGCTGGTTCATATGGGTTACCGTGCAGAGAACGATGCCGAAACGATCAACCGCAAAGGTGGCAATCACGAAGAACAGGTTATCCTGGATACCTTAAACCGTATCTTGGCTGAAGACAATACCCGCTGGCACCGCACGATCGCCGAAATGAAAGGTGTTTCCGAAGAAACGACTACCGGCGTGCACCGCCTGTACCAGATGATGGAAAAAGGCGAACTGCTGGTTCCGGCTATCAATGTCAACGACTCCGTTACGAAATCGAAATTCGACAACCTGTACGGTTGCCGTGAATCACTGGCCGACGGTATCAAGCGCGCTACCGACGTGATGATCGCCGGTAAAGTCGTGGTGGTTGCCGGATATGGCGACGTAGGAAAAGGCTGTGCCCACTCCATGCGCTCTTACGGAGCCCGTGTCCTGATTACGGAGATCGACCCGATCTGCGCTTTACAGGCTGCAATGGAAGGCTTCGAAGTGACGACGATGGAAGAAGCCGTCAAGGAAGGTAACGTCTTCGTTACGACCACCGGTAACTGCGACATCATCACCATCGAACACATGGCCCAAATGAAAGACCAAGCCATCGTTTGCAACATCGGCCATTTCGACAATGAAATCCAGGTCGATAAGCTGGTGAACTATCCGAACATCAAGCACACCAACATCAAACCGCAGGTCGACAAGTACACATTCCCGACCGGCAATTCCATCTTCCTGCTGGCAGAAGGCCGCTTGGTGAACTTGGGTTGCGCGACCGGCCATCCTTCTTTCGTAATGAGCAACTCCTTCACCAACCAGGTATTAGCCCAGATGGATTTGTGGACAATGCCTTACGAAGTAGGTGTCTACCGCTTACCGAAACGCCTGGACGAAGAAGTTGCCCGCCTCCACCTGGAGCGCATCGGCGTCAAACTGTCCAAGTTGACACAGAAGCAAGCCGATTATATCGGAGTGCCGGTCGAAGGACCTTATAAGGCCGAACATTACAGATATTAATATATCTGAGGGTGTGCCCAAAAGCATGAAAACTTTCGGCACACCCTCATTTTTATTTTGTAGATATGCAAAAAAGACA